>NZ_JAHZPC010000002.1 GCF_019929185.1 Streptococcus parasanguinis | reverse complement strand
CCCTACTCAACTGTGCGGAGGTGGGACGACGAAATCGAATTCTAACGAATTACCGATTTCTGTCCCACTCTCTTTTTTGCTCCCATAAAAGAGTAGTTCTTTTTCTTGAAATTTGATATACTAGTAACAGAACGAGAAAGGGATTGACCATGTTTGAGAAACAAGAAAGAACAGGCTTGATTGTCAAGTTGTATTACAATCGAGATGGGAAAAAATTACAATCTGTCGGAGATGTCTTGTACCATTCTAAGAAATGCCGTTATGTTCAATTGTATGTGGACAGTGACAAGGCCGATCAAGTCATGGAAGACTTAAAGAAAGAACGTTATGTCAAAAAGGTCTTGCCTTGCCATCTCAAAGATTTAGATACAGATTTTGTGGGGAGTTTACAACGATTGGAGACCCCATCTGTGGTCACAGAAGTTTAGAAAACGCAATCATTTGATGGATTGCGCTTTTTTTATTGACAATTGTCAGATAATTCGGTATATTCTTAATGTATTTATTTTAAGATTCATTTAAGGAGATCATTACAAATGAAGAAAAAATTTGCTCTTTCATTTTTAACCATTGCAAGTGTCGCTCTTCTTGCTGCTTGTGGTGAAGTTTCTACTTCAGGTTCAAACACAACTGGTAACGAAATCGGCAAAGAACTAAAAGTCGGTTTTAACTTTGAAAAAACTGGTGAAGTAGCAGCCTACGGTAGCGCTGAACAAAAAGGTGCTCAATTGGCCGTTGATGAAATCAACGCTAAGGGTGGAGCTGACGGTAAGAAGATCGTTGTCACAGATAAAGATAACAAATCTGAAACAGCTGAAGCAGCTACAGTCACTACAAACCTTGTCACTCAATCAAAAGTGAACGCTCTTGTAGGACCTGCAACTTCAGGTGCTACTGCAGCAGCGGTTGCCAATGCTGGTAAAGCAGGTGTTCCATTGGTTACACCATCTGCAACTCAAGATGATTTGACAAAAGGTCAAGATTACCTTTTCCGTGCAACCTTCATCGATAGCTTCCAAGGAAAAATCATTGCCAAATACACAACGGATAACTTGAAAGCGAAGAAAGTCGTTCTTTACTACGATAACTCATCTGACTATGCGAAAGGGATTGCTGAAGCCTTCAAGAAATCTTACAAAGGTGAAATCGTAGCAACAGAAACCTTCCAATCTAAGGATACAGACTTCCAAGCTGCCCTTACAAAAATCAAAGATAAAGACTTCGATGCGATTGTTCTTCCAGGTTACTACACTGAAACTGGTAAGATCGTAAACCAAGCGCGTGGTATGGGAATCAAACAACCAATCATTGGTGGGGATGGATTTAGCGATGCTAAGTTCGTTGAACAAGCAACACCTGCTGCAGCTACAGATATCTACTACGTAGCTGGATTCTCTACTGAAGGTGAAATGACTGATAAAGCCAAGAAATTCGTAGAAGCCTACAAAGCGAAATACAATGAAGAACCTTCAATGTTCGCAGCTTTGGCTTATGATTCAGTTTACATGGTTGCAGAAGCATCTAAAGGTGCTAAGAACTCTGTCGAATTGAAAGATAACCTTGCGAAGTTGAAAGACTTGGAAGGTGTGACTGGTACAATGTCAATTGACAAGAACCACAACCCGGTTAAATCAGCTCTTATGATTGGCTTGAAAGATGGTAAAGTCAAATCAGTTGAGTCTGTAAAACCATAATTATCATTTGTTGTTTGTACAAGAGGCTGGGAGAATGAAAATTCCTGGCCTCGCTCTTTATTGTTAGAAAGGATGGTTCAAATGCTCCAGCAATTAGTGAACGGTCTAATCTTGGGAAGTGTCTATGCACTCTTGGCCCTTGGTTATACCATGGTGTATGGAATTATCAAATTGATCAACTTTGCCCATGGGGATATCTACATGGTAGGTGCCTTTATGGGATATTTCTTATTGAACTCATGGAAAGTGAACTTCTTTGTAGCCTTGCTCCTAGCAATGGTTGGGACAGCTATTTTAGGGGTTGTAATTGAATACCTGGCTTATCGTCCGCTTCGTCATTCGACTCGGATTGCTGCCTTGATCACAGCCATCGGGGTTTCCTTCTTGCTTGAATATGGGATGGTCTTCTTCGTAGGGGCCAATACCCGTTCCTTCCCGCAAGTGATTAAAACGGTTCGTTACAACTTCGGTCCTATTTCAATCTCCAATATTCAGTTGATGATCTTGGGAGTGTCTGTTTTCTTGATGGTTGCTCTTCAATTTATTATTCAAAAGACAAAGATGGGGAAAGCCATGCGGGCTGTATCTGTCGATAGTGATGCCGCTCAATTGATGGGGATTAACGTAAACCGTACGATCAGCTTTACCTTTGCTTTGGGATCAGCCTTGGCAGGTGCTGGTGGTGTCTTGATTGGTTTGTATTACAACTCGATCGAGCCTTTGATGGGGATGACACCAGGGATCAAAGCCTTTGTCGCAGCCGTTCTTGGAGGAATCGGAATCATTCCAGGTGCGGCCCTAGGTGGATTTGTTATCGGTTTGTTGGAAACCTTCGCTACAGCGATCGGTCTTTCAGACTTCCGTGATGCCATTGTGTATGCCATCTTAATTGTGATCTTGCTCATCCGTCCAGCAGGTATCCTCGGTAAAAATGTGAAAGAGAAGGTGTAAGCCATGAAACAAAATTTAAAAGTGAATTTAGTCTGGCTTGGTCTTTTGGTCGCAGGTTTTGCCTTGATCCAAGTCTTGGTTGCAGCGGGTGTGCTCAACCTCTTCTATATCCAAATATTAGAACAAATTGGAATTAATATTATCCTTGCAGTTGGCTTGAACCTCATTGTTGGTTTCTCAGGTCAATTCTCGCTCGGGCATGCCGGATTTATGGCGATTGGTGCCTATTCTGCAGCCATTCTCGGTTCTAAATCACCAACCTATGGTGCTTTCTTTGGCGCGATGGTTTTAGGTGCTTTGATTGCTGGTGTCGTTGCCTTGATCGTTGGGGTTCCAACCCTTCGTTTGAAAGGGGACTACCTCGCGATTGCGACACTTGGGGTTTCTGAAATCATCCGGATCTTGATCGTCAATGGGGGTACTCTCACCAATGGGGCTGCTGGGATCCTTGGTTTGCCAGCCTTTACAACTTGGCAATTGGTTTACCTCTTTGTTGTCATTACAACGATCTTTACGATTAACTTCTTACGCAGTCCAATTGGACGCTCTACCCTTTCTGTTCGTGAAGATGAAATCGCAGCAGAATCTGTTGGGATCAATACGACCAAAGTCAAAGTCATCGCCTTTGTATTTGGTGCGATCACAGCGGCGATTGCTGGATCTCTCCAAGCTGGCTTTATCGGATCTGTTGTTCCTAAAGATTACTCTTTCACCAATACCATTAATGTCTTGATCATTGTCGTGTTTGGTGGTTTGGGATCAATGTCAGGAACAGTTGTAGCAGCCATCGTCTTGGGTATCTTGAATATGGTGCTTCAAGACTTCTCAAGTGTACGTATGATCATTTACTCATTGGCTTTGATTCTCGTGATGATCTTCCGTCCAGGTGGTCTTCTTGGAACATGGGAATTCAGCTTGAAAAAACTACTCTCAAAAAAGGAGGCTAACTAATGGCACTTCTTGAAGTAAAAAATTTAACAAAAAACTTTGGTGGTTTGACAGCCGTTGGGGATGTGACCATGGAACTCAATGAAGGGGAATTGGTTGGTTTGATCGGACCCAACGGTGCCGGGAAAACAACCCTCTTCAACCTCCTAACAGGGGTATATGAACCAAGTGAAGGGACCATTACCTTAGATGGTCAGCTCCTAAATGGTAAAGCACCTTATAAAATCGCTGCAGGTGGTCTGGGACGTACTTTCCAAAATATTCGTCTCTTTAAAGATTTGAGCGTGTTGGACAATGTCTTGATTGCCTTTGCTAATCACCACAAACCACATGTCTTTGCGAGTCTTTTCCGCTTGCCAAGCTATTACAAGAATGAAGAAGCTTTGAAAGCAAAAGCCCTTGAATTGTTAGCGATTTTTGGTTTGGAAAAAGAAGCAGATACCTTGGCCAAAAACTTAGCTTACGGACAACAACGTCACTTGGAGATCGTTCGTGCCCTTGCTACAGAGCCAAAAATCCTCTTCTTGGATGAGCCTGCTGCAGGGATGAACCCTCAAGAAACAGCAGAATTGACCCAATTGATCCGTCGCATTCAAAAAGAATTTAATATTACGATCATGCTGATCGAGCACGATATGAGCTTGGTTATGGAAGTAACAGAACGGATTTATGTATTGGAATACGGTCGCTTGATTGCCCATGGTACGCCAGATGAAATCAAGACCAACAAACGCGTAATCGAAGCCTATCTAGGAGGTGAAGCCTAATGTCTATGTTAAAAGTTGAAAATCTTTCTGTACACTATGGCATGATCCAGGCTGTCCGTGATGTCAGTTTCGAGGTAAACGAAGGGGAAGTTGTTTCTCTTATCGGTGCTAACGGAGCTGGGAAAACATCTATTCTTCGTACCATTTCCGGTTTGGTGCGTCCAAGTGCTGGGAAAATCGAGTTTTTGGGTCAGGAGATTCAAAAGGTTCCGGCTCAAAAGATTGTAGCAGCGGGACTCTCTCAAGTTCCAGAAGGTCGTCATGTCTTTCCAGGATTAACTGTTATGGAAAACTTGGAGATGGGAGCTTTCTTGAAGAAAGATCGAGAAGAAAATCAAGCTAACTTGAAGAAAGTCTTCTCCCGTTTCCCACGTTTGGAAGAACGGAAGAACCAAGATGCAGCAACCCTATCTGGTGGGGAACAACAAATGCTTGCAATGGGTCGTGCACTTATGTCGACGCCAAAACTCTTGCTTCTGGATGAACCTTCTATGGGATTGGCCCCAATCTTTATCCAAGAAATCTTTGATATCATCCAAGATATCCAAAAACAAGGGACAACTGTTCTCTTGATCGAGCAAAATGCCAACAAGGCTCTTGCCATCGCAGACCGCGGTTATGTTTTGGAAACAGGGAAAGTCGTTCTTACCGGAACAGGAAAAGAACTCTTAGCCTCAGAAGAAGTCCGCAAGGCCTACCTTGGTGGATAAGATTTCTAAAGTTCACTAGAATAGTAAAAAGAAAGGTCCTGAAGACCTTTCTTTTTTCATCTTTCTTGTTTGATTTTTCTAAATTTTGAAAACAAGAGAAAACTGCTGAAAGCGTTTGAAATCATTCTTAAAATCAAGTATAATAAAACTAATAAAAGCATAGGAGAACTTGTTATGGCTGTTAAAGATTTTATGACACGTAAAGTGGTTTACATTAGTCCAGATACTACAATTGCCCACGCGGCAGATTTGATGCGCGAACAAGGTTTGCACCGTTTGCCAGTCATTGAAAACGATAAATTGGTTGGTTTGGTGACAGAAGGTACGATTGCAGAAGCAAGTCCATCTAAAGCAACAAGCTTGTCTATTTTCGAGATGAACTATCTGTTGAACAAGACTAAGGTTAAAGATGTCATGCTTCGCGATGTCATTACCGTCTCTAAATTTGCGAGCTTAGAAGATGCGACCTACCTCATGTACAAGAACAAGGTGGGAATTCTTCCAGTCGTGGACAATGACCAAGTATCCGGTGTCATCACAGACCGTGATATTTTCCGTGCTTTCCTTGAAGTATCGGGCTATGGAGAAGAAGGAGTTCGTGTTCGCTTTGTGACAGAAGATAAGGTTGGCGTTCTAGAACAAATCATTCACTTGATTGTAGAAGAAGGGTATAACATCGCCAATACAGTCAATATCCCAACCAAAGACGATCGTGTGGTTATCGAAGTCCAAATTGATGGGGTGACAGATCTAGAAGGAATCCGTAGTAAATTTGAAGCCAACGGTTTGAAAGTTGATGAAATCACTCGAACAACCGCAAAAGCTATTTAATAAAAAAATCAGGCTGGATGACAATCCAGTCTGATTTTTCTATTAACGGTTAATGGGTTGTTTTTCTTTATCTAAAGTGAAGCCTTCGCCGAGAATTTCATGGGCTTCAGAAATGGTGATGAAGGCGAATGGATCGATCTGATTGATGATGTCTTTCATTTGTTTCATCTCATTCCGTGAAACGACACAGTAGACGATATCCAGGTCCTTACGGCTGTAATAGCCCATCCCGCGGATAAAGGTAATCCCGCGACCCAGATCGTCGGATACTTTTTGGGCAATTTCTTCTGGTTTAGATGTGACGATAAGGAAGCCTTTTCCAGCAAAACCACCTTCTCCAATCAAGTCGATCACAAGGGTGTCAATCAGGATAAAGAAGAGGGTGTACATAGCTGTACGGACATCTTGGAAGACAATGACCACAGTTGTCAGAACAATGGCATCTACAATCAACATGAGTTTTCCCATGCTGAGGGAAGTGTATTTGTTAAAGATGCGAGCGAGGATATCAGTTCCTCCCGTAGTTCCCCCAGCATTGAAGATGATCCCTAGACCTAAACCAAGGACAACCCCTGAGGCTATACAGGCAAGCAGAATATCTCCTTTAAAGGCTGTAAAGATAAAGTGATGGTAGTGGTGGCTGAGGGGCATGGCCTCAAAAATTGCCATCCATGCCGAAACCGAGAAAGTCCCAAGTAAGCTCAGGTAAAGAGATTTCTTGCCCAGCAGTTTCCAAGCCAGAACGAAGAGAGGTATATTGATCAGCAAGTTCATCAGAGATACGGGGATTTTTAAGAGGTAATAGGTGATCAAGGTAATCCCTGTCGCTCCTCCTTCATAGAAGTGAAAGGGAATGACCAAAAAATAGATCCCAAACGAAAAAATGCCGGCCCCCAAGATGATAGCCAGAATATCTTTAAATTTAAACATGATAGGTTGTCTCCTAAAACTTTATAAGATCATTGTAACAAAAAAGTGAAAAAATGAAAATGACTTTGAAAAATTTTCTCTCCTAAAATACAAGATTTTTACCCTTATTTTTGGTAAAATAAAAAGTAGAAAACTAGAAAGAGGATACTATGGTAAACGGTACATTAATTTCATTTGAAGGTCCAGAAGGAGCGGGGAAATCATCGGTCCTAGAAGCCGTTTTGCCTCTACTTGAAGAAAAAGGAATTCCTTTTATTACAACCCGTGAACCAGGCGGTGTAGACATTGCAGAAAAGATCCGCCAAGTCATTTTAGATCCAGACCATACTAGTATGGATGCCAAGACCGAGTTGTTGCTCTATATTGCTAGTCGCCGGCAGCATTTGGTGGAACGCGTCTTGCCGGCCCTTGCAGCTGGGAAAATCGTCTTGATGGACCGCTTTATTGATAGCTCGGTCGCTTATCAAGGGTATGGTCGCGGTCTGAGTGTGGAAGATATCGAATGGCTCAATCAATTCGCGACAGATGGTCTTAAACCAGATCTCACCCTTTACTTTGATCTGGATGTCGAAGAAGGGCTCGCCCGAATTGCGAAAAACCAAGAGCGGGAAGTCAATCGTTTGGATTTGGAAGGTTTGGAGCTTCACCAAAAAGTCAGACAAGGTTATTTGGCCTTGTATGAAAAGGAACCAGAGCGCATTGTGAAAATCGATGCCAGTCAATCCTTTGAAGCAGTCTTTGCAGATGTCTTGGCTGTTTTAGAAAATCGCTTGGGGATATTGAAATGAAGCTAGAAGAGATCCAACAGCTCCAGCCAGAATTGGTGGAGCGCTTCACCCAGATCTTAGAACACAAACAGCTCAGTCATGCTTATCTCTTTACGGGTTCTTTTGCCAGTTTTGAGATGGCTCTCTTGCTAGCTCAGAGTCAATTTTGCGAAGATTTGCAGGGAGTCTGGCCTTGTGGCAAATGCCGTTCCTGCCGCTTGATTGCAGAAGAAGAATTCTCAGATGTAAAGATCGTGCGTCCGGTCAACCAGATCATTAAGACGGACCGTATTCGCTTGCTCGTTCAAGACTTTTCTCAATCAGGGTTTGAAGGAAGTCGGCAGGTCTTTATCGTCCAAGATGCGGATAAGATGCATACCAATGCGGCCAACTCTCTTTTAAAAGTCATGGAAGACCCCCAGAGTGAGATCTATCTCTTCTTGTTGACATCCGATGAAAACTTGATCTTACCGACTATCAAGAGTCGGGCCCAGCAGGTCCATTTTCCTAAAAAGCAAGCCTACCTAACTAAACTGCTAGAAAAAGAAGGCTTGATCAAATCACAGGCAAATTTAGTAGCTCGTTTTAGTTTTAGTCTCGAAGAAGCAGAGCAGCAAAAAAAGAATGCTACGTTTTTTGAACTGGCAAAAGTTTGTGATCAGTTCATCGAACGGTGTCAATCCAATTTGAATCGTGCTTATTTGGAAGTGACCCGTTTAGTGAGCCTAGCAGATGATAAGGAAAAACAAAGCCAGGCCTTTCGTTTGATGGAGTTGGCTTTAGAAGAGCAGTTGCGCTTGAGTAGATCCCAGCAGTTGCTTGATAAATTGAGTCTTGCTCGCAGGATGTGGAAGGCCAATGTTTCTTTTCAAAATGCTCTAGAATATATGGTTTTGAGCTTAGAAAGTTAAGGAGTCAGAATGAATAAAAAAGAATTATTTGATGCTTTAGACGGCTTTTCTCAGAATTTGTTGGTCACCTTGGCTGAAGTCGAAGCCATCAAGAAAAATTTGAAACAAGTCATCGAAGAAAATACAGCTCTTCGCTTAGAAAATGATAAATTGAGAGAGCGTTTGGGGGAAGTGGAGAAGACTTCATCCGCAAAGTCACAACACCATGGTCGTGAAAATTTGCAACGTATTTACAACGATGGTTTTCATATCTGCACTTATTCCTATGGTCAACGCCGTGAGAACGATGAAGAGTGTATGTTTTGTGACGAGTTGTTATTTAGGGAGTAAGCATGCAGATCCAACGAAGTTTTAAAGGGGAAAAGAAAACTGGGGTGCTTTACTTGGTCCCAACACCGATCGGTAACCGGGAGGATATGAGTTACCGCATGGTCCAGACCCTAAAGGATGTGGACTTGATCGCAGCTGAGGATACTAGAAATACAGGCCTCTTGCTCAAGCATTTTGAGATTGCGACACCCCAGACCAGCTTTCATGAGCACAATGCCATGGAGAAAATTCCAGATCTGATCGCCCATTTAGAATCTGGAAAAGACTTAGCGCAAGTCTCAGATGCAGGACTCCCTAGTATTTCTGACCCTGGTCATGATTTGGTCAAGGCAGCGATTGAACGCGAGATTCCTGTCGTAGCTGTGCCTGGTCCTAGTGCAGGTATAACGGGTTTGATTGCCAGTGGCCTAGCCCCTCAACCTCATATTTTTTATGGATTTCTGCCTCGCAAAGAGGGGCAACAGAAGGCATTTTTCCAAGAAAAAGTGGCCTATCCGGAGACCCAGATCTTTTATGAATCGCCTCATCGAGTGAAGGCAACCTTAGAGAATATGTTGGCTGTCTATGGGGATCGTCCTGTTGTCCTGGTTCGTGAATTAACCAAGATCTACGAGGAATATACTCGCGGCAGTATTTCTGAGTTAGTCGCATTTCTTGAAGAAAATCCTCTCAAAGGGGAGTGCCTCTTGATCGTCGAAGGAGCCAAGGAAGAAGAGCTAGACCTAGAAGAGGTCGACTTGATCCAAGAGATCGATACCTTGGTCCAAGAGGGCATGAAGAAAAATCAAGCAATTAAACAGGTCGCAAAACAATACGGCCTGCAAAAGAGTGAGCTCTATGCTCGTTACCATCAAGACTAGGAAAGGTTGAAAGCAGGATGGAAATTAGAATGGCTTATCCCAACGAGATTAAGCGAATTATGGAAATCATCCAAGATGCCAAGGAAAGCCTGGCTCAAAGACAGGTTGACCAGTGGCAGGATGGCTATCCAGATGAAGAGATTATTTTTGAGGATATTCTAGAAAGTCGTGGCTATGTGGCAGTTGAAGATCAGGAAGTTGTCGCCTATGCAGCCGTCCACAAGGGAAATGAAGCGGCCTATAATGAGATTTATGATGGCAAGTGGGAGCATGACAATTATATGTATGTCACTTTTCACCGCGTCGCTGTAGCCAAAGAAGCTGCTGGCAAAGGGGTAGCGCAGACCTTCCTTCAAGGTTTAATAGAAGGGGAAAAAGGACCAGATTTCCGTTGCGATACGCACCCGGATAATCTGGTCATGCAACATTTGCTTGAAAAATTGGGCTACCATTATTGTGGAAAGGTCCCTATTGATGGCGTCCGTCTGGCTTATCAAAAGATCAAACGAAAAGCAGAAACTAGTCTATTCCAAGTGGTCTCAGAAGAAGATCGCTGGGACCAAAGAGCAGAAGCGGCCTACAATGACTCTCTATCTTAAACAATTTTATGAAAGTCCTATGGGGCTTCTTTCGATCATTGTCAGTGAGGAAGGCCTTGTAGAGCTTGATTTTTATGATCCGAAAGAGGATGCGCCTGATCCCTATGGGGCGCTGGAGCAGGTCCATCCCTACCATGAGAAGGTGAAGGAGTGGTTGGACCATTATTTTGCGGGAGATCCAATCCCTATCAGCTTTCCACTAGCGCCACAAGGAACAGCCTTTCAAGAGCGAGTGTGGCAGTTATTGCGAGAGATCCCATATGGTGAGACCAAGACCTATGGCCAACTTGCCCAGGATCTTTCTTGTGGTTCAGCCCAGGCCGTGGGACAGGCTGTTGGACGCAATCCCTTGACGATCTTAGTCCCTTGTCACCGCGTGATGGGAAAAGATGGACAACTGACGGGCTATGCGTCTGGACTCGATCGCAAACGCTGGCTCTTACACCATGAAGGAATTATCTGGAAGGAGAAATAAAATCGATGTATACCTTTATTGAATACCCAAAATGTTCGACTTGTCGAAAGGCTAAATCAGAATTGGACGGTCTCCAATGTGAGTTTCAAAGCCAAAATATTGTCACAGAAACACCTACTAGCAAAGAATTGCAAGACTGGATGGCAGCGTCTGGCCTACCGATCAAGTCTTTCTTTAATACTAGCGGGATGAAATACCGGGAACTCGGTTTGAAAGATAAGGTGGATCAACTGACAGTGAAAGAAGCGGCGGATCTCCTTTCTTCAGACGGTATGCTAATCAAGCGGCCTCTGCTTGTCAAAGACGGAAAAGTGGTTCAAGTGGGCTACCGGAAACCATACGCAGACTTAGGTTTGTAAAAGAAAAGGGAGTTGGGCTCCCTTTTCTTTTTGTAGTGAAGATGATATAATCATACGAGTGAAATCAATGAAAGAGAGTCAAGCATGAGTATTTTAGAAGTGAAAAATTTGAGTCACGGTTTTGGGGATCGTGCGATTTTTGAGGATGTGTCCTTCCGTTTGCTAAAGGGAGAGCATATCGGTCTTGTCGGGGCCAATGGTGAGGGGAAATCGACCTTCATGAGCATTGTGACGGGTAAAATGCAACCTGACGAAGGGAAGGTGGAGTGGTCTAAGTACGTGACGGCAGGTTACCTGGATCAGCATTCGGTCTTAGAAGAAGGACAAACGGTTCGCGATGTCTTACGGACCGCTTTTGATGAGTTGTTCACAGCTGAAGCTCGCATCAATGACCTCTATATGGCCATGGCGGAAGAGGGAGCCGATGTCGATGCTTTGATGGAAGAGGTTGGAGAACTCCAAGAGCGTCTAGAAAGTCGTGATTTTTATACCTTGGATGCCAAGATCGATGAAGTGGCGCGTGCTCTTGGGGTCATGGACTTTGGCATGGACACGGATGTGACCTCCTTGTCAGGAGGGCAACGGACCAAGGTCCTCTTGGCCAAACTCTTACTTGAGAAACCAGATATCCTTCTCTTGGACGAGCCAACCAACTATTTAGATGCAGAGCACATCGATTGGCTCAAACGCTATTTGCAGAATTATGAAAATGCCTTTGTCCTCATTTCTCACGATATTCCTTTCTTGAACGATGTGATCAACATCGTCTACCATGTGGAAAATCAGCAGTTGACCCGTTATTCTGGGGACTACTACCAATTCCTCGAAGTTTACGAAATGAAGAAATCGCAATTGGAAGCGGCTTATGAGCGTCAGCAAAAAGAGATTGCTGATTTGAAAGATTTCGTAGCCCGCAATAAGGCGCGTGTGGCTACACGGAACATGGCCATGTCTCGTCAGAAGAAGCTGGACAAGATGGAACTCATTGAGTTGCAAAGTGAGAAACCAAAGCCATCCTTTGAGTTTAAAAATGCCCGCACTCCGGGACGCTTTATCTTCCAAGCTAAGGATCTCCAGATTGGCTATGACCGTCCTTTGACCAAGCCTTTGAACTTAACGTTTGAACGCAATCAAAAAGTTGCCATCATCGGGGCCAATGGGATCGGGAAAACCACTCTCTTGAAGAGCTTGCTAGGAATCATCCCACCGATTGCTGGAGAAGTAGAGCGGGGAGATTACCTAGAACTTGGCTACTTCGAGCAAGAGGTCGAAGGTGGCAATCGCCAGACACCGCTTGAAGCAGTCTGGAATGCCTTTCCAGCTCTCAACCAAGCGGAAGTCCGTGCCGCCCTTGCCCGCTGTGGCTTGACCACCAAACATATCGAGAGCCAAATCCAGGTGTTATCCGGTGGAGAGCAAGCCAAGGTACGCTTCTGTCTCTTGATGAATCGTGAAAACAATGTCTTGGTACTAGACGAGCCAACCAACCACTTGGATGTAGATGCCAAAGAAGAATTGAAACGGGCTCTGAAAGAGTACAAAGGATCGATTCTCATGGTTTGCCACGAACCAGACTTCTATGAAGGCTGGATGGACCAAATCTGGAACTTTAATGAATTGACGTAAAGACAAAAAGAGAACCGCATGGTTCTCTTTTCAGATTCTTTTTAGAAACTTTCCTTAGGTGAGTACGGAGGTTAGGTGAAATTATCCAGTGGATGATTTCAGCAATCCAGGAAGTTCCATGACTAATTATTGAGCCTAAGGTCTCAATAATTCCGTGTGCCTGAAACAAATCTGTTTCAGGCACTTTTCTCACGGTGGAAAGTTTCAGTAGATGAATGACTTAAATAATTAGAATTCATTTTTTTACCAATGAATCTATTAGCTAATTTTATGTAAAATGTTTATCAATATCTTAAAAAGAGAACCTCTCGGTTCTCTTTTCATTATTTCTTGAAATTGTAGTCTTTTAAGATCTCGATTTTTTCAATCTTGATGTCTGTTTTTGGTTTGTCCTTATCATCAGTTTCGGCAGAGGCGATTTTATCCACCACATCCATGCCATCGATCACTTGGCCAAAGACAGTGTAGTTACCACCATCGAGGGTTGGATTTCCACCATTTTTATAAGCATCGATGATCTTAGCTGGGAAGCGATCAGTTGGGAGTTTACTTGAAATATCATCCTTATTTTGGTTGATATAGAATTGACTGCCATTGGTATTTGGACCAGAATTGGCCATGGCAAGGGCTCCACGAAGGTTGTAAAGGTATGGAGAATACTCATTCTCAAAACCAGTACCTGAATCTTTGGATTTGTCTTTGCCCTTCCAGATGGATTCGCCACCAGTACCATCTCCCTTAGGATCTCCAGTTTGGATCATAAAGTTGTTAATGACACGGTGGAAAAGTAAGCCATTGTAGTAGCCTTCTTTTGCATGGGTCAAGAAGTTTTCAACTGCAAGGGGCGCATATTTAGGGAAGAGCTTCACAGTGATATCGCCTTCAGTTGTTGTGATTTTAACCTCTGCTTCGTCTTCAGCCACATCAGTTGAGAGTTGTGGGAAGACGGCATTTTCATTGGTCATGGCATCGTTAAAATCTTTGCGCAGTTGTTCTAATTTCTTTTGTTCTTCTTCAATTTTCTTTTGATCTTTTTCACTAGAGCTAGAAGTTGCTGTTTGCTCTGTCTTTTCTTTGCTTGCACTTGAAGAGCTAGCGTCTGTCTTATTGGACGAACAAGCTGTCAAAGCCAAGCCGGAAAATAATAGTAGTGCGATTAATTTTTTCATATTCTTCCTTTCCAACATAGTTGTCTTTCTCTATTGTACCTTAATTTTGCGATACTTTCAAATCTGGACGGGATTCTCTATTTTCTGAGGTTGTTTCAAGACCGATAACATTTGATAAATCACTAATTAAGAAGGAAGTTGCGTATAGATGGAAAATTCGGTATGATGGGAGATATGTTAATTTGTTTGAAAATGAACGAATTCCCTCAAAAACCGTATCATGAATAGGAGGCTACAAATTGGATTATAAAACTCTACGCAAAAACTATAGACTCTATATTAGATCTGCAGGCTTGTTAGCAATGCTTCTGATCTTTTGCATTGGATTAGTGGTCAGGGATAATCTTCTTCAGACTGCTGGCGTTTTATTGGTTATTGCATGCTTGATTTTATTCATCCAATTGCTCAAGAAAAGCTACACCAACAAGTGCAACACCTTGCTCCATGTAGACTTAGATTTAGCTTTTTGGCAGCAATACCTTCAGTTGAACAAGAATGTGAAAAAAGCTATTTCACAGATAGATATTAAGCTGACATCGGTTGCCTATTCTTTTATGATGGGAGATTTTGATACTGTCATAAAAGAATCTAGGGAAGCACTTAGTCAGACGGATTATTCGCAGAAATATAAGAATTTTTTTGAGAGTTATCTTATTCGCTCGATCGTGCTGACAGATACTGATTTGTCTAGGGAAGAGCTGGAGGATCGGTTGAATGAATTGACTATCACAGACCCTACACTAGCTGAGAAAACAAAAAAAGTCTGTCTCGCTCTTTATGATTTAACCATTGCACACCAAAGCAATGACTATTTCGAAGATTTAAGCAATGATTTCAAGTACCAGCAGTTGGAAATTATCTACTACCAAGCCTTGAATGCTACTCTTAAAGGTGATCAGCACAGAGCCAATGATCTCTTTCACAAGTTAATCTCAGAAGATGAGTCACTCTATATCGTTCGAAAGGCTAAGCAATACTTGAAGGATGAAGGCAGGCATCTGTAAATCCTCCGATCAAAATAGAGATTAATTGAAAGAGCCTGAAAAAACACAAGGAGTTATTGGAGAATGAATAAGAATTTTAACGAGATGTCATTTGATGAATTGAAATGCTACCGTAGGGAAGGTCTATGGGGATCTTTGGGCTTATTACTGGTCATTATTTTGGTGATTACGGGCATGGTCCTGATGGAAGTGAACCATGTTTCTCCATCTAATCAGAATCGTTTTCGGGTTATTGGTTTGACAACGGTCATTGCGCTCTTTGGCTACCTGATGCCTCTGATGGCAGCTAATCGTGTCATGCGAGATCATCCGGATTGGGTCAAGAAATCAGGTATTCGAGCGAAAATTCCCTTGCCGATGGCTTGGCATGTCAAGAGACTTTGCGTCCTTGGAGCGAGTTTATTGGTAATTGGAGTAGGATTTGCTTCGTCATTCAAACCACAAGTCCAGCAGACAAATTTACAAGATCAAATTGATATGATTCAAACGGATCATGACTTGGAAAGAGAGCAAAAAGTCGACCAAGTTCTAGATACCATCACACCGGAGGATAAAAAATCTGAGTAAGAACCATTTTGGAATTTGAACATCATTGAATATCGTTCTAAACAGCTCTAAAGAACAGTGCCCACTCGGTGCTGTTTTTCTGCTTTCTGCTACAAATTTGTGGAAGAGATTTTACTAGAGAACTAGCTTGGAAATGTGATATAATAAAGGTTATGGCAAACAATAATCAATCAAAAAAAACACGGTCGACGAGACGACTGTCCAAAGCAGAATTAGAAAGAAAAAAAGCGATTCATCGCATGATTGCGACCATTCTCATTAGTCTGGTTTTAGTCTTTGCAGCCTTGAAATTGGGGGCAGTAGGGGTCTTGGCCTACAACTTAATCCGACTCTTTGTTGGGAGTTTGGCTTACTTGGCTATTTTAGCGACCTTTTTCTACCTCTATGCCTTTAAATGGCTGGACAAACACGAAGGGGTTATTTCAGGATTCCTAAGCTTCTTTGCTGGGGTTCTCTTGATGTTTCAGGCCTTCTTTGTATCCTCCCTTCATTTAGACAATAATGGAATCAAGGTCACCTTTTCAAGAATCATGGCAGACTTGATTCATCTGCGAGTGGAGAGTTTTGCCGGTGGTGGTATGATCGGTGCCCTTCTTTATGCTCCGATTTCCTTCCTCTTTTCAAATATTGGCTCTTATTTTATTGGCCTTCTCTTTATTGGATTGGGGATTCTCTTGATGAGTCCCTACTCCATCTATGATTTGTTTGAAAAGGGATCGGAAGCCTTCCACGCTTCTATGGAAAAACGCAAAGAACGTCGCGAGCAGAAATTCCTTGAAAAAGAAGCGAGAGCTGCCGAGGAAGCTGCTGCAGCTGAACGAGAGCAAGAAGAAGCAAGTGCAGTTCTTACAACTCCCCTTTCAATGGAAGGGCATCCTGTAGACCCTGAAACGGGAGAGGTGCTGGCGGCGGAAGAGCCGTTCACAGAGACCTTCCCAGAAGCCGAAATTTTCGCACCAGCAACACCAGAGATCTACCTGCCAGATGAAGAATGGCCTGAAGAGCCTGAAGCATACGAAGAGCTTCCGGAAGCCGAAGAATTCGAGGACGATGGGGAAGAAGTTCAAGTGGATTTCACACCTAAGGAACTCCTCCAGTACAAACTTCCAACCATTGATCTCTTCGCACCTGACAAGCCGAAAAATCAATCCAAAGAGAAAAATATCGTTCGTCAGAATATCCGCATTTTGGAAGAGACCTTTGCAAGCTTCAATATCAAGGCGACAGTGGAGCGGGCAGAAATCGGTCCTTCTGTCACTAAGTATGAGGTCAAGCCAGCTGTCGGTGTGCGGGTCAACCGCATCTCCAATCTAGCAGATGATTTGGCCTTGGCACTAGCAGCCAAGGATGTGCGGATTGAAGCACCGATTCCAGGGAAGTCTCTGGTCGGGATTGAAGTGCCCAACTCAGAGATTGCGACTGTTTCCTTCCGTGAATTGTGGGAGCAGTCCAAAACAGACCCAGCTAAACTCCTTGAGATTCCTCTTGGGAAGGCTGTAGATGGCTCGGCACGAACCTTTGATTTGGCTCGGATGCCCCACCTCTTGGTAGCGGGTTCTACTGGATCTGGTAAGTCAGTAGCGGTCAATGGGATTATTTCGAGTATCTTGATGAAGGCCCGTCCGGACGAAGTCAAGTTTATGATGGTCGATCCTAAGATGGTGGAGCTTTCTGTCTACAATGATATTCCTCACCTTTTGATCCCAGTGGTGACCAACCCACGCAAGGCCAGTCGAGCCCTGCAGAAGGTCGTTGATGAGATGGAAAATCGCTATGAGCTCTTCTCGAAAGTGGGTGCTCGTAATATTGCTGGCTTTAATGCCAAGGTGGCTGAGTACAATGCCCAGTCTGAGATGAAGCAAGTGCCCCTTCCATTGATCGTGGTCATTGTCGATGAGCTGGCAGACTTGATGATGGTCGCAAGTAAAGAAGTGGAAGATGCCATTATCCGCCTTGGACAAAAGGCGCGTGCGGCGGGGATCCACATGATCCTTGCGACTCAACGGCCATCGGTTGACGTTATCTCAGGTTTGATCAAGGCCAATGTGCCTTCCCGTGTCGCTTTTGCGGTATCATCTGGAACCGACTCACGGACCATCTTGGATGAAAATGGCGCAGAGAAATTGCTCGGTCGTGGGGACATGCTCTTTAAACCGATCGATGAAAATCATCCAATCCGTCTACAAGGATCCTTTATCTCAGATGACGATGTGGAGCAGATTGTCAACTTTGTCAAAGAGCAGGCAGAAGCTGATTATGATGATGCCTTTGATCCAGGCGAAGTATCGGAGTCGGACTTTGACGGAGGCATGGGTGGCTTAGACGAAGGTGATCCTCTCTTTGAAGAGGCCAAAACGCTCGTCATCGAGACCCAAAAAGCCAGTGCTTCAATGATCCAGCGCCGCTTATCGGTTGGTTTTAACCGGGCGACTCGCCTCATGGAAGAGTTGGAAGCAGCGGGTGTGATTGGACCAGCTGAAGGGACCAAGCCTCGAAAAGTATTGCAACAATCATAAGGATAGGGAAAAAGGGCATATGCCCCACTCCCTTTTCTTTTTATAGAAAATAGAAAGTAGGACCAGATGAAGTTAGACACGATTCATCATATTGCCATCATTGGACGGGATCGCGACGCCATGTTGCATTTTTATGTGGACCAGTTGGGCTTTGCGATTGTCAGTGAGTATGACCGTCCCGAACGCAGAGATATCTTGATCAATCTCCGCCAAGGGGAGTTGACTTTAGAACTCTTTATCAAACCGACGGCCCCAGAACGGCCTAAGCTCCCCTTGCCCGAGCATGCGGGACTGCGTCATCTGGCCTTTAAAGTGGACGATGTAGAGACCTATCTAGCTAGATTGGATCAGCTAGGTATTGAGAATACAGGCCTTCGCTATGATGATTTTGATGGCAAGAAGATGGCATTTTTCTTCGATCCAGAAGGATTGCCCTTGGAAATACATGAGTGAGGAAAGCAATGGTTAGATTAGAAGGACTCAGTCAGGAAGAAGTAGCGAAAAAGATCCAAGAGGGCAAGCAAAATAAGGTCACGATTAAGACAGAAAAAAGTATTGGGCAGATCATTCGAGACAATGTCTTTACTTACTTTAATCTGATTTTCCTGGTCTTGGCGGTCTTGCTGGTAGCAGTGAAATCTTGGA
This sequence comes from Streptococcus parasanguinis, assembly GCF_019929185.1. Classification (GTDB taxonomy): domain Bacteria; phylum Bacillota; class Bacilli; order Lactobacillales; family Streptococcaceae; genus Streptococcus; species Streptococcus parasanguinis_O. The sequence goes on along the minus strand of NZ_JAHZPC010000002.1, from coordinate 243,665 downwards.
ACAATCTCTTGTTTGTCCCGATTGTGGTGGTCAACTCCTTAGTTGGAATTGTGCAGGAAGTCCGCTCTAGACGGATCTTACGTCAGATGCAATTTCTACACATGAGTGAGGCGATCGCTCTTCGCGAAGGCAAAGAAGTCGCTCTACCTATCGATCAGCTGGTGGAGGGCGATCTAGTTCGCTTTCAAGCTGGAGACCAGATCTATGCGGATGGGGTCTTGCTGGAGGGCGAGCTAAAAGTCGATGAATCTCAATTGACAGGTGAAGCTGATGAGGTCAAAAAAGGAGCGCAAGATGCGCTCATGTCAGGTAGCTTTGTGATTGCTGGTCAAGGGCTGGCACGATTGGAAAAAGTGGGGAATGACTCCTACATCAACCAATTGAGCTTGGAAGCCAAGCAGGTCAAGTCCCATGAGGAGTCTGATATGGTTCATGCAGTTAACCGCATCGTAGGGATCATTGGTCTCCTTATCATTCCGCTAGGTTCCCTCCTTTTTCTTCGGAGCTATATCAGCCTAGGTGACAGCCTTAAGCTCAGTGTGACTTCAACAGTCGGAGCCTTGATCGGGATGATTCCAGAAGGTTTGTACCTCTTGATGACCTTGGCGCTGGCTCTTGGTGCTGTCAGATTGGCCAAGGAAAAGGTTCTGCTCAATAGCATGAAGGGGATTGAGACCTTATCGCGCGTGGATGTCCTTTGTGTCGATAAGACAGGGACTATTACAGAGCCTGGTATGGAAGTGACAGAGATTCGTCCGGCAAAAGACGCTCAAGAATTGGAAGCTCTAGCTCAGTATGTAGAAGCTAGTATGGATCAAAACGATACCATGGATGCGATCCGAAAATTCAACAAGATGCCAGTCAGCCGTCCTTGGAAGCCTCTTGAAATACTGCCCTTTACGTCCAAGAAAAAGTATGGGGCCATTGCCTTTGAATCGGGGATCTATGTATTAGGCGCTCCAGAATTTGTTTTAAGAGAAGGTTTTTCAGAGGTTGAAGAGGAGATTGCTTCTGCTACGCAGGCAGGTAATCGGGTCTTGGCCTTTGGAAAATATAGGGGAGAAAACCTTAGAGAGACGTTAGAGGCTCCTGTAGATTTGGTAGCCTGGATTATTCTCTCCAATCCTTTGAGAAAAAATGCCAAAGAAACCTTCGCCTACTTTAAAGAACAAGGTGTAACCATTAAGGTCATTTCAGGGGACAACCCTGCTACCGTCTCAGCTATTGCACAAAAAGCAGGAATTGAAGGAGCTGAAGATCTGATCGATGCCAGAACCTTGCAGACGGAAGAAGACTTGCACCAAGCGGCGAGTCAGTATACAGTCTTTGGTCGGGTGACCCCAGAGCAAAAGAAAAGCCTTGTAGAAGGCTTGCAGGCAAAAGGACACAAGGTCGCTATGACCGGAGATGGTGTCAACGATATTTTAGCCTTAAAAACAGCGGATTGTAGTATTGCGATGGAATCTGGAAATGATGCGACCAAAAAGATGGCACAAGTGGTCTTACTGGATTCCGACTTTGGGAAGATGCCGTCTATCGTAGCAGAAGGTCGGCGGGTGGTCAATAACATTCAACGATCAGCTAGTCTCTTTTTGATCAAGAATATCTTCTCCATTTTGTTGGCTATCTCAGTAACGCTTTTGGCCTTTACCTATCCCATCATGCCGTCGCAGATGTCTTTGATCAGTGGTTTTACAATTGGGATTCCAGGATTCTTCCTAGCGCTTGAGCCCAATAGCGAGCGCATCAAAGGACGCTTTATCGAAACGGTCTTTAAAAATGCACTGCCTGCTGCCTTGACGGATTTTATACTGATCTTTAGTCTGGTACTGTTCTCTTCAGCATTTGGCATGAGGTCGGAAGAACTCTCGAGTGCAGCTATCTGCTTGATGGCCTTCGTCGGCTTTACCATCATCTACCAAGAATCCCAGCCTCTCAATCACTACAAGAGACTGGTTCTCCTAGGAAATATCCTAGCTTTTCTGGTTTCAAGCAGTATCCTAGGGAAATTCTTTAACATGAGCCCCTTGAGGCTTCAAACGTTACTTATTTGTGCCGTCATGGCAGTTCTTTCTCTCTTCTTGATTCAATTCTTCAAGAAGTTAGTAGGCTGGCTCTTTCATCGGAAAAAACAAAAGAAAAGAGCAAAACAGATAAAATAGTTTCGATTGGATGACGATATTCTTACTGTTCAGTTAGTTCTAGAAAATAGGCATCCCATTCTTGTGCTTCGGATTTTGAAAGCAACAATGAAACCGAATGGATCACATCATTATGGAGAGATCTCCCTTGCTTTGGATCTTCCCAAATACTTTGATAGATAGCCTTTAATTCTAGTAAGTATAATTCTTGAAATGCAAAATAGTTAGGGAAATGTTTTTCAAATAGAAGTGTTAGCAGTTGTTTGCTAGCACTTTTTTCTTTTCTACTGATTAAGACAGATACTAAATTTAAAATCGTATCAATTTTGATTCGATCTAGATTGTTCTTAAGTTTGTCCGGTGTATTTTCCAAAATTGTATCCGTAAAGAGAACAATAGCCTCAGTTGTGAAATAGGAGACCACACTTCCCATTAACCCAATGTCAAGATTGGTCCAATAATCTAATGAAAAAAAGTAATCCGTCAGTTCATTTATTGCCTGCTGTGAAACGGTTTTGTGCTGTTTTTCTGCAATGATAATCTCTAAAACGAGGGAGAGGATGTGGTAAATGTATTGATGCTTTGAGATCGCTAATTCTTGCAAATCATTTTTTATTTGAAGAAGTGATGGCCAATCCGAGTTTTCCATTGCTTCATCCATTCGTTTTTTCAAGGTTAAAAACTCAGCACTATGGAAATCACTCCAATCAAAGATCTCATTAATCTCCACAATCATGTACCCCAATAATTGAAGCAATATATCATTGGATAGATTGGTTTTCCCATTTTCAAAATCAGAAATACTCGAAGCAGAACCAGCGATATTCCCAAGTTCTCTTAAGGAGATTTTTCTTTGTTTTCGAATCAATTTAAATTTTTCTCTAATGTCCATTTGTTCGGATTTCCGTAATTTTTTATATACTATTTTTTTATATTATATACTATATCTATAAAAAGGGAAAGGAGAAAAATAAGATGCAAGTCATTCTAAAAAGTTTATCTAAATGGAAATTGATGTTATATGTTCTATTTGCTGTCTTGTATTCACTTCAAGGACTTTTGTTATCGCTTATTATTCAGTTTGCAGGTGAGATTAATCCGCGAGATAAGGGCGCTTTACTTGTCTTTGGTATAGGAGGAATTGCTCTATTTGTATTGATCTATGCATGTATGTATATCGATAATCTTCTAGTTCGATCGATCATCAAAGAATTCAACATATTGATCTCAGAGAAAACTTTAACCTACTTTCATCTAAAAAAATTAGAGTATACAGAGGCAGAGTTAAACTCATTTTTAACACAGGATATTCCGATGTTTTGGCAAGAATTTTTGACTCCTATGCTCATTTATCCAGTATTTGGCTTATCCATTCTAGCATCTATAGTCTATCTCATCATGCAGAACTTTTTTATTGGTTTTCTCTTTACAATAGGTGGTTTCTTGATGATCATTCCTCAGTTTGTATTTAACAAACTCCTACAAAAACGTGGGGAAGAGCTAAGTAAGGCAAGAAAGAAAAGTTTATCAAGTATCACCGATTTCAGCAAAGGAATTCAAACCATCCAAAGCAATCAAGCCGGAACTGAATTTTCTCAACATGTTCTGAAAGAAATTAGTGAAACGGAGCATCAACAATATACCTACTATACAACACACAATTTAGTCATGTTTTGGACGGGTCCTTTAAAAGGATTAGGACTGATTGCCCCCTTGTTAACGGGTTTATTGCTTCTTCCTTCTACGACCCTGTCTCTGACAACACTCATCGCAATGATGACGGCTTCTATGAATCTAATCTCACCTTTGCAACAATTATTAGAAATGACCTCTAATTTGCAAGGATCAACGGTCGTCAAAAAGAAAGTTGTGTCGATTTTGAAAATGCCTGAAGTAAATGAGACGACAACCATCTTAGAACCTTTGGCAGAAAAGCTCAGTATTCAGATCGATGATTTAACGAAGACATTTGGAGATCATTTGATCTTTAGAAATACAAACCTGACGATTGTTGCTTGTCAGAAAGTACTGCTCACGGGTGCCAGTGGCAGTGGTAAAACTTCCCTGTTTCACTTATTATGTGGAGAAGATAATGAGTTTGGTGGAAAAATCGAATTGATAGGTGGAAAAGGGAAATCTTACTGTCCTTCTTATGACATGGTCAATTTAATCCATCAAAAACCCTATCTATTCAAGGGGACTGTAAAAGAAAATTTGACCCTATTTCAGGAGTTTTCAGATGACCAACTTCAAAAAGCTTTAGAAGCTGTTCATCTTTGGGATGAATTGGCTGGCGATTTAGAGTACCAAGTAGATCCACAGAATTTATCTGGAGGACAAATGATGAAACTAGAAATCGCACGGTGTATTCTCCGACCAAAACCCATTTTATTAGCCGATGAGGTGACAGCAGCTTTGGATGAAATAAATGCAAGAGAAATTCGAAAAATATTGGCTCATCAAAAGTGTACCTTGATAGAAATAGCTCATAAATACCAAGAAGAAGATTATGATTCTATTTATCAAATTATCGACCATAAAATTGTAAAAATGAATCATTAACAAAGGCAAATACGTCCTAGTTCATTCAAATCAACGTATTTTGTCAAAAAAAGATACCACCTTGAGATGAAGGAAGATGGTATCTTTTTGAGCATTAGATAAACAAACTAGCGGTTAGGATCAGATAGAGCAAGAAGGTCACCAGAAATCCAGCGCGCCAGAAGTATTTGATAAATTTCGGATAATAAAAGCTTTTTTTCTTTTTTAAGAAATAAATCGTTAGCCCCAAGGCTAAAATCGAAAGGCTTAAAGCTAGCAGCGGTAAGAGGCTGTGATAAAAGGCGCTGTCTGAGATCAGGTAGTACTCTAGGGCAAATAAAGGAAAGGCAATATCTGTGGATCGCCATCCTCTTTTTTGGAGTTTAAAGAGGTGAACAATGATGCCGCTCAGAATCAGCGTTAAAAAAATAAATAATACAGAAGCAACTTTGATTAACATAGCTTCATTCTATCATAAAACGAAAAAAAAGTTTACTATATTTTAATTTTTTCTTGCAAAAAATGAGAAATCGTGTATAATAGAAAGGTATGCACAAAGCATACTTGTGGGAGGTAAAAATCTGTAATTACCGCCAAAACCACAAAGGAGGATTTAAGAAATGGCTAAAAAAGTCGAAAAACTTGTAAAATTGCAAATCCCTGCTGGTAAAGCTACTCCAGCTCCACCGGTTGGTCCAGCGCTTGGTCAAGCAGGTATCAACATCATGGGATTCACTAAAGAGTTTAACGCTCGTACAGCTGATCAAGCTGGTATGATCATCCCAGTTGTCATCACTGTTTATGAAGACAAATCATTCGATTTCGTTACAAAAACACCACCAGCTGCTGTTCTTTTGAAAAAAGCTGCAGGTGTTGAAAAAGGTTCAGGTACACCGAACAAAACGAAAGTTGCAACTGTAACTCGTGCACAAGTACAACAAATCGCTGAAACTAAGATGCCAGATTTGAACGCTGCAAACATTGAGTCTGCAATGCGTATGATCGAAGGTACTGCTCGTTCTATGGGATTCACTGTTACTGACTAATTGTAACAATCCTATTTGCCCGCAATACACTTGATCAAATGACGAGTGACGTGGGAGATGAAAATCGATATGACCACATTACAAGGAGAAAGATAAAATGGCTAAAAAAAGCAAACAACTTCGTGCTGCTCTTGAAAAAATCGACAGCACAAAAGTCTACAGCGTAGAAGAAGCTGTAGCTCTTGCAAAAGAAACTAACTTTGCAAAATTTGACGCAACTGTAGAAGTTGCATACAACTTGAACATCGACGTGAAAAAAGCTGACCAACAAATCCGTGGTGCAATGGTATTGCCAAACGGAACTGGTAAAACAGCTCGCGTACTTGTATTTGCACGTGGTGCAAAAGCTGAAGAAGCAAAAGCTGCTGGTGCAGACTTCGTAGGTGAAGATGACCTTGTTGCGAAAATCAACGATGGTTGGTTGGACTTCGACGTAGTTATCGCTACACCTGACATGATGGCTCTTGTTGGACGTCTTGGACGTGTCCTTGGACCTCGTAACTTGATGCCAAACCCTAAAACTGGTACAGTAACAATGGATGTTGCGAAAGCAGTTGAAGAGTCTAAAGGTGGTAAAATCACTTACCGTGCTGATAAAGCAGGTATCGTTCAAGCGATCATCGGTAAAGTTTCATTCGATGATACTAAATTGGTTGAAAACTTTAAAGCTTTCAACGACACAATCCAAAAAGCAAAACCAGCTACAGCTAAAGGTACTTACGTAACTAGCTTGACTTTGACTACAACTCAAGGTCCTGGTATCAAAGTGGATGTTAACTCACTTTAATTGAAATGAAAAGCTGCCTTCGGGTAGCTTTTTTTGTACGCCATTTTTATTTGCTACAGTTGGTAAAACTAATCGGATGGAAAAAAGAAAATTTTGATGGATATGACTATATAAAAAACGTAATTTATGGTAAAATAATACAGATCAAAAAAGGAGAGAGAAAATGGTAGAACCTAAGTATAAACGTATCTTAATCAAGCTATCTGGTGAGGCTCTTGCCGGCGAACGTGGTGTCGGAATCGATATCAAAACTGTCCAAAATATGGCCCAAGAAATCAAGGAAGTTCACGAGCTTGGAATTGAAATTGCCTTGGTGATTGGAGGGGGAAACCTTTGGCGTGGAGAACCTGCTGCTGAAGCAGGGATGGATCGTGTCCAAGCAGACTACACAGGTATGCTCGGTACTGTCATGAACGCTCTTGTTATGGCTGATTCGCTTCAACAAGTTGGCGTGGATACCCGTGTTCAAACTGCGATTGCTATGCAACAAGTTGCAGAACCATATATCCGTGGTCGTGCCCTTCGTCACCTTGAAAAAGATCGGATCGTGATCTTTGGTGCAGGGATCGGTTCTCCTTACTTCTCAACAGATACGACCGCAGCCCTTCGTGCAGCTGAGATTGAAGCAGATGCCATTCTCATGGCCAAAAATGGGGTCGATGGTGTTTACAATGCCGATCCGAAAAAAGATGCTTCAGCTGTGAAATTTGAGGAATTGACTCACCGTGATGTGATCAACAAAGGTCTTCGCATCATGGACTCAACAGCCTCTACTCTCTCCATGGACAACGACATTGACTTGGTTGTCTTTAATATGAATGAACCAGGCAATATCAAACGCGTTGTCTTTGGTGAAAATATCGGTACAACCGTATCGAATAACGTAGAAAAATAATAGAAAATAGAGGAAGATTATGGCAAACCCAATCGTAGAAAAAGCAAAAGAAAGAATGACCCAGTCTCACCAAAGTTTGGGACGTGAATTTGGTAGCATCCGTGCTGGACGTGCAAATGCAAGTCTTTTGGATCGTATTTTCGTAGAATACTACGGAGTAGAGACTCCTTTGAACCAATTGGCATCTATCACTATTCCAGAAGCGCGTGTCTTGTTGATCACACCATTTGATAAATCATCTTTGAAAGACATCGAGCACAGCATCAATGCTTCTGACCTTGGTATCACTCCAGCCAACGATGGATCTGTTATCCGCTTGGTTATCCCAGCTTTGACAGAAGAAACTCGTCGTGACTTGGCAAAAGAAGTGAAAAAAGTGGGTGAAAATGCTAAAGTAGCGATCCGTAACATCCGTCGCGATGCTATGGATGAAGCGAAGAAACAAGAAAAAGCAAAAGAAATCACAGAAGATGAATTGAAAGGTCTTGAAAAAGAGATCCAAAAAGTTACGGATGACGCTGTCAAGCATGTAGATGAAATGACAGCTCACAAAGAAAAAGAATTGATGGAAGTTTAATCCATCCCAACCACTACAGGAAAGAAAGACTCAGTTGGCACTGCTGGCTGGGTTTTATTTCCATTATTCTTGTGAAGAGGCAAGAGGAAAGAAGGAAACATGAATACGAATCTAGCAAGCTACATCATGGGAATGGTCATCGATGAAAATGATCACTTCTATTTTGTTCAAAAAGATGGCCAGACCTACGCGCTTGATAAAGCAGAAGGACCACACCAAGTCGGAGAAAGTGTCAAGGGCTTTGCCTATACAGATATGAAGCAAAAGCTCCGACTCACGACGCTTGAAGTCACTGCGACTCAAGAAAGCTTTGGCTGGGGAACGGTCACGGAAGTGCGCAAGGATTTGGGAGTCTTCGTGGATACAGGACTTCCAGATAAGCAGATTGTTGTCTCACTAGATATCCTACCGGAGATCAAAGATCTATGGCCTAAAAAGGGCGATCGTCTCTATATTCGCTTAGAAGTTGATAAGAAAGATCGTATTTGGGGGATCTTGGCCTATCAGGAAGATTTCCAGCGTTTGGCTCGTCCAGCTTACAACAATATGCAAAACCAAAACTGGCCAGCCATTGTCTACCGCTTGAAATTGTCTGGGACTTTTGTCTATCTCCCAGAGAACAATATGCTGGGCTTTATCCATCCAAGTGAGCGCTATGCAGAACCACGCTTGGGACAAGTCCTAGATGCCCGGGTTATTGGATTCCGTGAGGTAGATCGGACCTTGAACTTGTCGCTGAAGCCACGCTCCTTTGAAATGTTGGAAAACGATGCCCAAATGATTTTGACCTATTTGGAAGCTAATGGAGGCTTTATGACCTTGAATGATAAGTCATCGCCAGAAGAGATCAAGGCAACTTTTGGGATTTCAAAAGGGCAGTTCAAAAAGGCTTTGGGTGGGCTGATGAAGGCCAAAAAAATCAAGCAAGACCAGTTTGGAACAGAATTGATCTAAGAGGAGACGTATGCGTAAATCGTTTTATACTTGGCTGATGACGGAGCGCAATCCTAAAAGCAATGCTCCTAAGGCCATACTAGCGGATCTTGCATTTCATGAGTCCGCTTTTCCCAAGCATACAGATGACTTCGACGAAGTCAGCCGCTATCTAGAAGAGCATGCCAGCTTTTCCTTTAATCTTGGCGATTTTGATGCGATTTGGGAAGAATACCAAGCCCACTAGAAAAGGACAGGTCGAGGATGGTTTTTTCTCGGCCTCTTTGTTATAATAATAGAAAAACACAGGTAGAGAGGTTCTTTATTTGCAAGAACATTCAGTTGAAATTACATTAACACATCCAGACGATCTCTTTCATTTGTTTGGATCCAACGAACGCCATCTCCGTTTGATGGAGCAAGAATTTGGGGTAACTATTCACGCCCGGACAGAAATCGTCCAAATCATTGGGGAAGAAGAAAGCTGCGAGCAGGTTCGTCAGGTCATCCAGGCTCTCTTGGTCCTCGTCAACCGTGGCATGACCATTGGAACGCCAGATGTGGTGACCGCCATTACCATGGTGAGAAATGGGGAATTGGATAAGTTCATCGCTCTCTATGAAGAAGAGATTATCAAGGATAGTTACGGCAAGCCCATTCGGGTTAAAACGCTGGGTCAAAAGATTTATGTCGATAGTGTCAAAAATCATGATGTCACCTTTGGAATCGGACCAGCGGGGACTGGGAAAACCTTCCTAGCTGTGACCTTGGCCGTGACCGCTCTCAAGCGTGGTCAGGTTAAGCGAATCATTTTGACTCGTCCAGCTGTGGAAGCCGGAGAAAGCCTTGGTTTCCTTCCAGGAGATCTCAAAGAAAAAGTAGACCCTTATCTCCGTCCGGTCTATGATGCCCTCTATCAAATCTTGGGCAAGGACCAAACAACTCGGATGATGGAGCGCGAGATTATCGAGATAGCTCCCTTAGCTTATATGCGGGGCCGGACCTTGGATGATGCCTTTGTCATTCTCGATGAAGCGCAAAATACCACCATCATGCAGATGAAGATGTTTTTGACCCGTCTTGGTTTTAATTCCAAGATGATTGTTAATGGGGATACCAGCCAGATCGACCTTCCGCGAAATGTGAAATCCGGATTGATTGATGCTCAGGAGAAATTGAAGAACATTTCTCAAATTGACTTTGTGCATTTCTCTGCCAAGGATGTCGTTCGACATCCGGTAGTAGCAGAGATTATCCGGGCCTACGAGCCAATACCAAATCCAGTGCTCAAAGAAAAACCGGATGTGGAAGAAGAAGCAGAATAAAAAGGCAAAGATCAGAGGATCTTTGCCTTAAATTGACGATAAAATCATCTTCTAGCCTTTCCTTAGGTGAGAACGGACGTCAGCGAACTTCTTCGAAGTTCCATGACTAATAATTGAGCCTAAGGTCTCAATTATTCCGAGTGCTTGAAACTTAATTGTTTCAGGCACTTTTCTCACGGCGGAAAGTCTCTGAAAATGATTAAAAAAACTCAAAACAACTTGTTTTTTCCAAAACTTTTTTAATTAGTTCAGATGAAAAAATAAGTTGCTTATTTTTTTCGATGATAATTCTTTAAATATATGATTGTTTAAACCAATTCATCAATTGGTGTGAAGTCGCGCTCTAAACCAGTAGCAACGGGCTGGCTAGTGATGTGACCTTGGTAAGTAGTGACCCCTTCTCGCAAGCCTTCGTCGAGGGCGATGGCTTTATGGAAGCCATTGTCAGCTAGGGATTCGACATAAGGAAGGGTCACATTGGTAAGGGCGATGGTAGAAGTGCGAGCGACAGCCCCTGGAATATTGGCAACGGCATAGTGGAGCACACCATGTTTTTCGTAAACTGGCTCCGTATGTGTTGTCACACGATCTGCTGTTTCAATAACCCCACCTTGGTCAACGGCCACATCGACGATGACAGAACCGGGACGCATTTGTTTAACCATATCATCTGTCACTAATTTAGGAGCTTTCGCACCAGGAATCAAGACAGCACCGATGACAACATCGGCATCACGGACGCTGGCTTCAATATTAAAGGGGTTGGACATGAGGGTTTGGATTTGGTGACCAAAGACATCTTCCAGAACAGCTAAACGTTTGGCGCTGATATCTAAGATGGTAACTTGGGCACCGAGTCCAAGGGCGATCCGAGCTGCGTGGGTTCCAACAACCCCACCTCCGATGATAGTGACTTTTCCTTTGGGAACACCTGGCACTCCACCTAGGAGGACACCAGATCCACCTTCTTGTTTGGTTAAGAAGTGAGCACCGATTTGCACCGCCATTCGTCCAGCAACCTCACTCATTGGCACCAAGAGGGGCAATTGGCCATCAAGGTCACGAACCGTTTCGTAGGCAACTCCTGTCGTTTTCGCTGCAACCATAGCGTTCGCTAATTCAGGTGCGGCAGCCATATGCAAGTAAGTGAAGAGCAAGAGGTCTTCGCGAAGGAAACCGTATTCTTCAGCGAGAGGTTCCTTGACTTTCACCACCATCTCAGCGTTCCAAGCTTCTGCAGCAGTCGCAACGATGATTGCCCCTTGCTTAGTATAATCTTCATCCGCAAAGCCAGAACCGAGTCCGGCATTGGTTTCTACCAAAACTTGATGCCCTTTCTTCACCAAGCTTTGTACACCTGCAGGTGTCAAACCGACACGATTTTCATTGTTTTTAATTTCTTTTGGAATACCGATTAACATGTTTATTTCTCCTTGCTTAGATATAGGTGTAAAAAGGTCATTGGTGTGAGATTGCTCTCCTAACTCAATGACCCTTTCACTCCTTATCCGATTGTTTTGATTGATTTTATTGTATAGAAAAGTTGGTTAAAAAGCAAGAAAAATTTGAGCTTGCCTTTCTTTAGGTTATTTGCTAAACTAATCCCTAAAGAAGGAGTGTCAAATGGAAAATTTATATGTGAAGTTAGCGGCTTATTGTGAAATGGAGACAGAGCGTTTACGTTTGCGTCCGGTCACTCTTGAGGATGCACCGGCTATGTTTGAGTATGCTTCTGATGAAGCTGTTACGCGCTACACTTTTCCAACCAATCAAAGTCTAGAAGAGACGCGTAATAATATTGCCCTCTTTTACCTAGCGAGCCCGCTCGGAAGATGGGGGATCGAGCTCAAAGAAAATGGAAAATTTATTGGGACGATTGATTTACTGGATTTGGATCTTTGTCTGAAAAAGGGGAGTATCGGCTATGTTCTGAATAAAGACTATTGGAACCAAGGTCTTGCGACAGAGGCTACCAAGGCAGTCATTGCCCTGGCTTTTGAACAGTTAGGGATGAACAAGCTCATTGCCGTTCATGACAAGGACAACCCAGCTTCTGGCCGGGTGATGGCCAAAGCAGGGATGCAATTTTCCCACGAAGAAGCTTATGCGATGCTAGACCTGCATGAAGAAGGGCGAATGGTGACGAGAGTTCATTATGTCCTCACAAAGGAAGAATATTTGACAGAAAAATGAGTCAGGATATTGACAAAAGGCCTATCTCCATGATATAGTAGATAGGTACTGCTGGTTTAGCTCAGTCGGTAGAGCGCATCCATGGTAAGGATGAGGTCGCCGGTTCAATCCCGGCAACTAGCATAGAAGAAGAGAAGCTTAGAGAGGATCTAGGCTTCTTTTTTTTGCGAATCCATCTTTAAAAGTCCGGCTTTTTTCAACAATTTTCAAAAAAACGTTGACAAGCACAGAAATCCGTGGTAAAGTTAGAACAACAAAGAGAAAGGAGAAAACCATCATGAACAAAGTAGATGTTTTGATGACACAATTGAATACACAGCTTCTCCAATCTCAGTTGAGTTCTATGTAAAAATTGAATGAACCCAAGATGGAGGAGTCTGTCTTGGGTTTTTTGTATGCATTTTTGCCTGCCTTAACTGAATTGGTGATAGGCATCAGAAGGCCCAAGTGTGGACTGAGCACCTACTCAGCTCCTTACTTGGGTTTTTTCTGTGCCATTTTGAAAAGGAGAATATATGATCAGAGCTATTTGGGAGTATATCAGGGAACGCAAGTGGCGATATATCAGTATTGCTGTTGTCCTGATTCTTTATGATTACACCTTATTGATCCCGACGCAAGTTATTCAGCGTCTAGTGGATCATCTGAGTCAGCAGACGCTGACGCAATCCAACTTTGTATGGGATATGGTCCTCTTGGTAGGATCAGCCATCCTCAATTACCTGACGGCTTTTTATTGGCAGTTGCGCCTCTTTCAGTCGTCAGTTCATTTCAAGGCGACCCTTCAGGGACAAGCTTTTCGTAAACTAGTAGCTATGCGACGTCCCTTTTTTGAGAAATTCCGTTCAGGAGATCTCTTGACGCGGTTCACGACGGATGTCGATGGCATGGCCGACATGGCTGGTTACGGGATGATGGTGCTCCTGTTTGGCGGTGGCTTGTTTGCCTTTATTATTCCGACCATGTTTTTCATTTCTTGGCAATTAACCTTGATTTCCTTTATTCCGATGATCTTCCTCATCGTCTCGACCTATTTTTTGAGTAGAAAGCAGGAGGATTATGTTGAGCAAAACCGGGAAGCAGTCGCTCAGTTGAATGATGAAGTCTTGGAGTCCATCGAAGGAATTCGGGTCATGCGGGCCTATAGTAGACGGGACCAGCAGGTCAAACAGTTTCAGAAAAAAACGGCCAGTCTATCCAAAACGGGGGATAAAATTGCCTCTATCCAGTATTCTTTTGGACCTTTAGCCCTGTTGTTTATTGGATTCTCGACGGTCTTGCTCCTGCTATTTGGAGGCCAGTCCCTGGCAAGCGGGCAGTTGAGCCTTGGTAAGTTATTGGCTTTACAGCTGTATTTGGTCTTTTTAATTGAGCCTATGTGGATGATGGCGGACCTGATCTTGGTCTATCAGATAGGGCAAATGTCCTATAAAAAATTAAAAGAAGTGATTGATGAGACAGATGATCTGGAGCCAGATGGTCCTCACTACTTAGAGCAGATTGATTTGGTGCAGTTTAAGGACTATTCTTTCAGCTATCCTGGTGCTGAGCGAAAGAGCCTGTCAGGCATTGATTGGACCATTCAGAAAGGACAGACGGTTGGAATTGTTGGTCGTACCGGTGCAGGAAAGACTACCCTGGTTCGACAATTCTTGCGGCAGTACCCAGTTGGTGAGGGAGAATTCTTGGTCAACCAGCAACCGATCGTGGATTACAACCGACACTCCATCGAAGAAAAAATTGGCTATGTTTCCCAAGAACATATTTTATTCTCCAAGTCTATCCGTGAGAATATAGCGCTTGGTAAAAAAGGAGCCAGCCAAGAAGACTTGGTGGAAGCAGTAGCCCAAGCTGCTTTTGCGGATGATCTCGAACGGATGTCTCAGGGAATGGACACCCTGATCGGTGAGAAAGGGGTCTCTGTATCAGGTGGTCAAAAACAACGGATCTCCCTGGCGCGTGCATTCTTAAGAGATGCTGAGCTCTTGCTGTTAGATGATTCCCTTTCGGCAGTAGATGCTAAGACTGAACAGGCCATTATTGACACGATTCAAAAGGAACGAAAAGACAAGACGACCATCATTGTTTCTCATCGCTTGTCTGCTGTTCATCAGGCGGATTGGATCATCGTCTTGGATCAAGGTCGTATTGTAGAAGAAGGTAGGGCTAGTGATTTATTAGCTCAAGAGGGCTGGTATTATGAACAATACCAACGGCAACAAAAACAGGAAGGAGAATAAGATGAAAGTATTGAAACGATTATTATCGAGGATCACGCTTTATCCAACTGTCTTTCTTGCTGGCTTTATTTGCCTCTTACTAGCCACCATTTTTTCTGAATTGTCACCCTTTCTTCTCCAAAAGATGATCGATGGGCCTTTGACCGCACTGACCCACGGTGGCGGACAAGGGGACTTGCTTCAGATGGGAAGATTCTATCTCTTGGTCTTGAGCCTGGGGCAGCTGATTAGCTACATGGGCAATCGGATCTTACTGCATGGAAGTAATCAAGTAACCGCTAGTCTGAGAGACCAAGCCTTTCAAGTCATGCAAGGACTGCCTATTTCTTATTTTGATGATAAGCCGGCTGGGAAGATCGCGACAAGAATTGTCAATGATACGGAGACCTTGCGGACCCAGTTTTATAACTCTTGTATGATTTTAGTCATCTACTTGGTGCGTTTCCTCTTTATCCTAGGGATTCTCTTTTACCTGAGTCCTATGATGGGCCTTCTCTTGTGTTTGGTCTTTCCGATTTTCTATGGGATCCAGTATCTCTACAAGGTCATGACGGACCAGCCTATGAAGGATTTCTTTGATGCGCGAAGCGAGGTCAATACCCAGGTCAATGAACTCTTGCATGGTGCCAGTATGATTCAACTCTATCATCAAGAGCCTGGTGTGGTGGATGAGTTTGAAGCCACTACTCAGAAGATGTTAGGAGCCAATGATCGAATCCTCTTAGCCGATTCTATTGCTTCTTGGACCTTGACAGAATTGCTCAAGTTTTTAGTGATTGCAGGCATTTTGACTATCGCTGGGATTTCTTTCCTACAGGGTAATATCGGTGTGACGGCTGGTTTCTTATTTATCAATATTAACTATGTGATTAATCTATTTGATCTCATGGCCAATCTTAGTCGTCAATTCCCAAATATTCGGCGATCCTTAGAAACGGGGAGCCGCGTCCTTGCTTTCTTAGACCAACCGTTAGAGGCTGATGGTGCATTGGAACTGAAGATAGAAAAGGCAGAAGTCGTGTTTGACGACGTTCAATTTGCCTATGAAGAAGGCAAGCCAGTTCTGCGGGATATTGCCTTTCAAGCAAGTCCTGGGCAAACCGTCGCTCTTGTGGGTCATACTGGATCGGGTAAGTCTTCGATTATGAACCTGCTCTATCGTTTTTATGATCCTCAAGAAGGAGCGATTTTGATCGATGGTCAAGATATTCGCCAAGTCTCTCGTGAGAGCCTACGAAGCTATATGGGGATTGTCCTGCAGGATCCTTATCTATTTACAGGAACCATTGCTAGTAATGTGGCCATGAGTCAGGATCACATTGATCGGGATGCGGTCAAAGATGCCTTGAAAAAAGTCGGAGCTTGGCCCTTTGTAGAGCGCCTTGAAAAGGGAATCGACCATCCAGTCGTAGAAAAAGGATCCGCCTTTTCAAGTGGCGAGCGCCAATTGATTTCCTTTGCGCGGACGCTCTATATGAATCCGCAAATTCTGATTTTGGATGAGGCTACCTCTCACATCGATACGGAAACAGAAGAAATCATCCAACAGGCTATGGCAGTCCTGCAAAAGGGCCGGACCACCTTTATCATTGCCCATCGCTTGTCCACTATCCAAGATGCGGATCAGATCTTAGTCTTATCCGAAGGACGCATTGTGGAACGTGGTAGACATGAAGAACTGGTTACACAAGGCGGGATCTATGCCCAGATGAATGCCATCCAGCAAACAGTGGTGTAAGATTGTCCTGCAAAGAAAAAGATTGAAAACCAGTCTGTATCTAGTATATAGGCTGGTTTTTGTGATATAATAAAGTGATAATAGTGAGGTGATCCAGATGTATATTGAAATGGTAGATGAGACGGGTCAAGTCTCTGACGAAATCTTAAAACAAACGCAAGAAATTTTAGAATTTGCTGCTCAAAAAATTGGGAAAGAAGACAAGGAAATGGCTGTGACTTTTGTAACCAATGAACGCAGTCATGAACTAAATCTTGAATACCGTGATACGGATCGTCCGACGGATGTCATCAGTTTAGAATACAAGCCAGAGATGGAGATTTCTTTTGATGAGGAAGACCTTGCAGAAAATCCAGAATTGGCAGAGATGATGGCTGAATTCGATACCTATATTGGTGAGCTCTTTATTTCAATTGACAAAGCGCGGGAGCAAGCCGAAGAATATGGCCACAGCTTTGAGCGCGAAATGGGATTTTTAGCAGTGCATGGTTTTCTTCACATTAATGGCTATGATCACTATACGCCGGAAGAAGAAAAGGAAATGTTTGGCTTACAGGAAGAGATTTTGACAGCCTATGGACTCACAAGACAATAAGCGAAAATGGAAAAATCGAGACTTCACTTCAAGCCTGGAGTTTGCGATAACAGGAATTTTCACTGCGATCAAAGAAGAGCGCAATATGCGCAAGCATGCCTTATCAGCCCTTGTAGCAATTCTTGCTGGTTTGGTATTTAGGATTTCTGCGACAGAATGGCTCTTTTTATTGCTCAGCATCACCTTGGTGATTGCTTTTGAGATTATGAATTCAGCCATTGAAAATGTGGTGGATTTAGCTAGTAACTACCATTTCTCCATGTTGGCAAAGAATGCCAAAGACATGGCGGCTGGAGCAGTCCTTGTCGTATCAGGTTTTGCCCTACTAACAGGACTGGTGATTTTTGTGCCCAAATTCTGGGCCTTAGTATTTGGATAAGAGGGAGTATGCCCTCGTGAAAGGATAATATGACATTTAAATCAGGTTTTGTAGCCATTTTAGGACGTCCCAATGTTGGGAAGTCAACGTTTTTGAACCACGTCATGGGGCAAAAAATTGCCATCATGAGTGACAAGGCGCAGACAACGCGCAATAAGATTATGGGGATTTATACGACGGACAAGGAACAGATCGTCTTTATCGATACCCCAGGGATTCATAAACCCAAGACAGCGCTTGGAGACTTCATGGTGGAGTCGGCCTATAGTACCCTTCGAGAAGTGGATACCGTTCTCTTTATGGTGCCAGCAGATGAGCCGCGTGGGAAGGGCGATGACATGATTATCGAACGCCTCAAGGCTGCTAAGGTGCCGGTTATTCTTGTGGTCAATAAGATCGACAAGGTGCACCCTGACCAACTCTTGGCGCAAATCGATGACTTCCGTAGTCAGATGGATTTCAAGGAAATCGTGCCGATTTCAGCCCTCCAAGGAAACAATGTTTCGCGTTTGATTGATATTTTGAGCGAAAACTTGGAAGAAGGTTTCCAATATTTCCCTGCTGACCAAATCACTGACCATCCAGAGCGTTTCTTGGTTTCTGAAATGATCCGTGAAAAGGTCTTGCACTTGACGCGGGAAGAAATTCCCCACTCTGTGGCAGTAGTAGTGGATTCTATGAAGCGGGATGAAGAGACAGATAAGGTCCATATCCGTGCAACCATCATGGTCGAGCGCGATAGCCAAAAAGGTATTGTCATCGGAAAAGGCGGCGCCATGCTTAAGAAGATCGGAACCCTTGCGCGTAAGGATATTGAGCTCATGCTAGGGGACAAGGTCTTCCTAGAAACATGGGTCAAGGTCAAGAAAAATTGGCGGGATAAGAAATTGGATCTTGCCGATTTCGGATACAACGAAAAAGAATATTAAGAAGAGGTGGGCAGAAGGCCTGCTTCTTGTTTTTGAAAGGAGTTCTATGCCTGAATTACCAGAAGTAGAGACCGTTCGACGAGGTCTTGAGAAATTAATTCTTGGGAAAACCATCCAGTCCGTGGAAGTAAAGTATCCAAAGATGATTCATACGAATCTGGATGCTTTTTGTCAAGATCTCCCAGGGCAAGAAATTCGGGCCATGGGGCGCCGCGGGAAATACCTCTTGTTTTATCTGACGGATCTGGTCCTCATCTCGCATTTGCGGATGGAAGGCAAGTATTTCTTTTATCCAGACGAAGTCCCTCTTCGCAAGCACTCCCATGTCTTCTTTCATTTTACAGATGGCAGCACCCTGGTCTATGAAGATGTTCGCAAGTTTGGGACCATGGAAGTCCTAGTACCTGAGCTTGTCGACAGCTATTTTTTGGCGAAAAAAATTGGTCCAGAGCCGACAGAAGCTGATTTTAAAGCACCAGCCTTCCAAGCAGCTCTTAAACAATCAAAGAAACCCATAAAATCAGCTCTTTTAGACCAAAAATTAGTGGCTGGTCTGGGCAATATCTATGTGGATGAGGTCCTTTATCGAGCCAAGGTTCATCCAGCCCGCTTGGGTCAAAGCTTGACTGCTAGAGAAGCTAAAGCGATTCGCAAAGAAACGATTGCTGTGCTTGCTCAAGCTGTTGAAAAGGGTGGCTCCACCATTCGCTCCTACAGCAATGCTTTTGGAGAAGATGGTACCATGCAGGAAGAACACCAGGTCTATGGGAAAACAGGCCAGCCTTGTTTGCGCTGTGGGACACCGATTGAGAAAATCCAGCTGGGGGGACGCGGAACCCATTTTTGCCCCCAATGCCAAAAGGAGAACTAGATGGCGAGAATCATCGGATTAACAGGAGGGATTGCTTCAGGAAAGTCCACTGTGACCTCCTATCTGAGAGAAAAAGGGTATCCTGTCATTGATGCGGATCAAGTGGTTCATGATTTGCAAGCACCAGGAGGAGCCCTCTACCGTGTCTTAGTAGATCATTTTGGTAGAGAGATCCTTACCAAAGAAGGAGAGCTGGATCGCGTCGCTTTGGGTCAGCGGATCTTTTCAGACCCTAGTGAACGAGACTGGTCCAATCGGGTCCAAGGCAGGCTTATTCGTGAGGCTCTAGCTGAGGTAAGAGATAGACAAGCTGCACAATCCGGTCTCTTTTTTATGGATATTCCTCTCTTAATCGAGCAGCACTACGATGAGTGGTTTGAATCTGTCTGGTTGGTAGCTGTATCAAAAGAAACCCAGCTCAAGCGCCTGATGGAACGCAACCACTTATCAGAACTGCAGGCCCAAGAACGCATCGCGTCTCAAATGCCGCTAGATGAGAAAAGAGCCCATGCAGATCTGGTTTTAGACAATAATGGCGATCTAACGGCCCTCTATGCCCAATTAGATGCAGCCCTACAACAATTAGAAAGAAGATGATTTTATCACAAGAGAAATCAATTGGCGTAAAAATCTATATATTGCCTGGATCGGGTGCTTTTTCATCGGAGCTAGCCTTTCTTTAGTCGTTCCTTTTATGGCCCTCTTTGTGGAAGAGTTGGGGGTTACGGGCAAGGCTGTTCCCTTTTATGCTGGGATAGCCGTCGCAAGTTCTTCTGTAACCTCTGCGATCATGTCTCCCATCTGGGGAAGCTTAGCCGACCGCTATGGTCGAAAACCCATGATGCTTAGAGCTTCCATTGCCATGACGCTGACCATGGGAGGCATTGCCTTTGTCCCATCCGTCTTTTGGCTCTTGGTCCTGCGCTTGCTCAATGGGGTCTTTTCAGGCTTTGTCCCTAATAGTACGGCCCTGATTGCCAGTCAAGTTCCCAAGGACCAATCCGGCTATGCCCTAGGGACCTTGTCGACCGGTGTCGTAGCTGGAACCTTGATGGGCCCTTTGATTGGGGGACTCATTGCTGAAAATCTAGGAATGCGCAATGTCTTTCTCTTGGTCGGCTTCTTCTTATTTTTGGTTTCCCTCTTAACCTTCTGGGGTATCGAGGAAGAGTATGAGCCCCTTCCAAAAGAAGAACAAAAATCCAGTTGGGAGTTGCTCATGTCCATTCAGCAAAAAGATATCCTCTTGGGACTCTTTTTGACCAGCATGACCATTCAAATGATCGCCCAATCTATTTCTCCGATCCTACCTCTTTATGTACGGGCTTTGGGACAAAGAGATAACCTGATCTTTGTATCAGGGATGATTGTTTCGGCTATGGGAGTCTCCAGTATGCTCTTTTCAGGTTGGATGGGAAAACTCGGAGACCGAATCGGGAATCACCGGCTCTTATTAATCGCCCTTCTTTATAGTGGCTGTCTCTATATCCTTTGTGCCCAAGCGCAATCACCCCTTCAATTAGGGATTTTACGCTTCCTCTTTGGGATCGGGACAGGAGCCCTACTACCAGGAGTTTCTGCATTATTGAATCGTTTAACCCCTCCTGAAGGGATTTCTCGGATCTTTAGCTACAACCAGCTCTTTTATTATTTAGGTGGTGTATTAGGGCCAATGATGGGTTCGAGTATTTTCATGCATTTTGGCTATCATTGGGTATTTTACGGTACAGCCCTTTTGGCCTTTACCGATTTGATGTTCCTCTTATTCTTATTTAGAAAGTATTTGAAAGTGAGAGACGTACGTGCGAATTAAAGTTCAATTGACCTGCACCAGCTGTGGGAGTCAGAATTATTTGACCAGTAAAAATACCAAAACCCATCCTGAAAAGATCGAGGTCTTGAAGTATTGTCCCAAGGAAAGAAAAGTAACCTTACATATTGAATCAAAATGATTTTCATGGTATAATAGTGAAGATTTTAAGGAGTTTTGAATATGAGCGGAGCATTAACAACTATTTTACTAGTATTATCAGTATTGATTATTATCGCAATTTTTATGCAACCAACAAAAAACCAATCGAGCAACGTCTTTGACGCAAGCTCAAATGACTTGTTTGAACGTTCAAAAGCGCGCGGGTTTGAAGCCGTGATGCAGCGTTTAACAGCTATTATGATCTTCTTTTGGTTATTGATCGCGATGATCTTAATGGTACTTTCTAGTAGATAAGATAGGCTCAGACATTGTCTTTGCCTATTTTTATTTTGCAAAACAAAGACACAAGTAGATAGAAAAAAGGAGGCTGGATAACCAGCAAATAAATCAATGAAAACAAGTATTAAAGAATATTTACAAGAGCATGACAAAGTCCAGATCAATGATCTAGCAGCAGCTCTAGGAAAAGAAGGGTCAAAGGATTTCCGTGACTTGGTCAAGACCATCTCTCTGATGGAACGCCGCCATGAGTTGAAATTCGAAGATGATGGCTCTCTTCGTTTGGCTCAAAAGAAGGCCCCGGCCATTACGCTCAAGGGGATCTTTCATGCCCATAAAAATGGCTTTGGCTTTGTCAGTTTAGAGGGCGAAGAAGAAGACCTCTTTGTTGGCCGAAATGATGTCAACCACGCTATCGATGGTGACACCGTTGAGATCGTCATTACCAAGGTAGCAGACCGAAACAAGGGAACGGCAGCAGAAGCTAAAATTATTGATGTTCTGGAGCATAGCATCAAAACGGTGGTTGGACAAATCGTTCTGGATGAGGAAAAACCTAAATATGCCGGCTACATTCGTTCGAAAAATCAAAAGATCAGCCAGTTGATCTATGTGAAGAAGCCAGCCATCCAATTGGAAGGGACCGAAATCCTCAAGGTCGAAATAGATCAATACCCGAGCCGCAAGCACAATTATTTTGTGGCAACCGTGCGGGATGTGGTCGGTCATGTAACAGATCCAGGAATCGATGTCTTGGAAGTGTTAGAATCCATGGACATTGTCTCAGAATTTCCAGAAGAAGTGCTGAAAGAGGCTGAACAGGTTCCAGATGCACCGTCTAAAAAGGATTTAGAGGGGCGATTGGATCTGCGAGAGGAGATTACCTTTACGATTGATGGGGCAGATGCCAAAGACTTGGACGATGCAGTCCATATCAAGCTACTCAAGAACGGCAACTTTGAGCTGGGGGTTCACATCGCAGATGTTTCTTATTATGTTACAGAAGGTTCAGCACTCGACAAGGAAGCTCTAAATCGTGCTACCTCTGTCTATGTGACCGACCGAGTAGTACCCATGTTGCCCGAGCGTCTCTCCAATGGGATCTGTTCTTTGAATCCGAATGTGGATCGCCTGACCCAGTCTGCCATCATGGAGATTGATCCTCATGGCAAGGTTGTCAAGCATACCATTACCCAAACAGTGATCAATACAACCTTCCGAATGACCTATAGCGACGTCAATGATATCTTAGCAGGCGACGAAGAAAAGGCTCAAACCTTTAAGAAAATTGTCCCAAGTATTCATCAAATGGCCACCTTGCATGGCATTTTAGAAAGCATGCGGATTCGCCGCGGAGCCCTTAATTTTGATACCAATGAGGCTAAAATCTTGGTCAATAAAGAAGGAAAACCAGTTGATATCGTTTTGCGTCAAAGAGGGATTGCCGAGCGGATGATTGAGTCCTTTATGTTGATTGCCAATGAAACGGTAGCGGAACACTTTACGCGACTGAAGCTGCCGTTCATCTACCGGATCCACGAAGATCCGAAAGCAGAAAAAGTACAGAAGTTTATCGATTATGCTTCTAGCTTTGGGATCCAGATCTACGGAACGGCTAGTGAGATGAGCCAAGAAGCCCTGCAAGAAATTATGCGCAAGGTTGAAGGAGAACCCTATGCAGATGTCCTTTCGATGATGTTGTTGCGCTCGATGCAACAGGCCCGCTACTCAGAGCACAACCATGGCCACTATGGGCTTGCTGCGGAATATTACACCCACTTTACCAGTCCCATCCGTCGTTATCCGGACTTGATGGTTCATCGAATGGTGCGTGAATATGGAAAATCTCAAGAAGTGGCTGAACACTTTGAACAAGTCCTTCCAGACATTGCCAGCCAATCCTCTAGTCGAGAGCGCCGGGCTATTGACGCCGAGCGCGAAGTAGAGGCTATGAAAAAGGCCGAATACATGGCAGACTATGTTGGGGAAGAGTACGATGCCGTGGTTTCCAGTGTAGTGAAATTTGGCCTCTTTGTGGAGTTGCCAAATACAGTCGAAGGGTTGATCCATATTACTAATCTTCCTGAATACTACCATTTTAACGAACGGGATCTAACCCTTCGCGGGGAGAAATCGGGAGTGACTTTCCGTGTTGGTCAGCAAATCCGGATCAAGGTCGAAAGAGCTGACAAGATGACCGGAGAGATTGATTTCTCTTATATTCCAAGTGAATGGGATGTCGTCGAAAAAGGCCTAAAGGCTAAAGGACGTGACCGAGATGGCAGTCGCCGGGATCGCAGACGCAAAGACAAAAAAGTTTCTAAGGGTTCAACAGTTAGAAGAGATGACAAACGGAAAGATTCTTCATCTAAATCCAAAAAGAAAAAAGGGAAGAAACCATTTTACAAGGAAGTAGCAAAGAAAGGAGTCAAACATGGCAAAGGGCGAAGGAAAGGTAGTCGCTCAAAATAAAAAGGCGAGACATGACTACACCATCGTGGATACAATAGAAGCAGGGATGGTGCTGACAGGTACAGAGATCAAAAGTGTCCGTGCAGCACGCATTAACTTGAAAGATGGCTTTGCACAAGTAAAAAATGGCGAAGTTTGGCTTAGCAATGTCCACATTGCCCCTTATGAGGAAGGCAATATCTGGAACCAAGATCCAGACCGTCGTCGCAAGCTCCTTCTTCATAAAAAGCAAATCCAAAAGCTGGACCAAGACACCAAAGGGACCGGAATGACCTTGGTGCCTTTGAAGGTCTATCTCAAGGATGGCTATGCCAAATTGCTTTTGGGGCTCGCTAAAGGGAAACATGATTATGACAAGCGTGAATCCATCAAACGTCGGGAACAGAACCGGGACATCGCACGGGTCATGAAACAATACAATACACGTTAAAGAAAAAGGCAGTTTTGAAACTTGTTTCAGAACTGTCTTTTTTCTTAGAGATGGGCTCTCCTTTTTCAACTTGTAAAAAGGGGCTTTTTTCTGTATGATAAGGATAGTGAAAGAAAAAGGAGAAGCAGCATGACACAAAAATTGATCGCCTACAAGCGCATGCCTATCTGGACCAAGGATAGCATGCCAGAAGCTCTTCAAAGAAAGCACAATACCAAGGTGGGAACCTGGGGGAAGATTACAGTTTTAAAAGGTCAGTTACGATTTATTGAATTGACCGAAGAGGGGGAAGAAATCGCGAGCCACCTCTTTGAAGCAGGAGCAGAAAACCCCATGGCCGAACCCCAGGCCTGGCACCGTGTGGAAGCAGCGACTGACGATGTGGAGTGGTACCTAGAATTTTACTGTGAGCCAAAAGACTATTTCCCAAAAAAATACAACACCAATCCTGTCCATTCAGAAGTACTAGAAGCAGTGGAAATTGTCCCAGCTGGAAAGGCGCTGGATCTAGGATGCGGGCAAGGTCGCAACGCCCTCTTTTTGGCCCAACATGGCTTTGACGTGACAGCTGTAGATCAAAATGAACTGGCTCTTGAGATTTTACAAAGTATTGTCGCTGAGGAAGATCTAGAGATGCCAGTGGGCCTTTATGATATTAATGCTGCAGCTCTTACCCAAAACTATGACTTTATCGTATCAACTGTGGTCCTCATGTTTTTAGACGCTGATCGGATTCCAGCGATCATCCGCAATATGCAAGAGCATACCAATCCAGGGGGCTATAATCTCATTGTCTGTGCCATGGATACGGAAGATTATCCCTGCCAGATGCCCTTCTCGTTTACCTTTAAAGAAGGAGAATTGGCGGAGTATTACAAGGATTGGGAATTGGTCAAGTACAATGAAAATCCAGGCCATCTCCATCGTCGAGATGAGAATGGCCATCGGATTCAACTTCGATTTGCAACCATGTTGGCAAAGAAAAAATAAAGAAAAAGCAGGATGTTAAGATCCTGCCTTCATATTGAAGACAAAGTCATATAAAAAACTTTCCTTAGGTGAGTACGGACGTCAGCGAACTTCTTCGAAGTTCCAAGACTTAGTTTTGAGCCTAGGGTCTCAAAACTCCCGAGTGCCTGAAACGTTATTGTTTCAGGCACTTTTCTCACAGCGGAAAGTTTCGATATTTTCTTGAATCGATTTAAAAATTGGAACTCATTTTTATTTTTTTTGCAAAATCGCTTAACTTATTTTACTTTAAAGTAATTTGTCTACATTCTAAAAGCAGGATGTTAGGATCCTGCCTTTTTGCTTGTCTACAAACAAGTTGAACTAGGTGATCTACATTTTGTTCATTTGCCAAAAGAAAAACCTTCTCCATAAAGCTAGGAAAAGGTTGGGGGATTTAGTTCCAGCTAGCAAAGTCGCAGACGCTGAGAATGATCGTCCCGATTTCGATTGGCTCTTCTTTCGCACCGGATTCTAGCCAGGTCACAATCACAGATTCGATCGTAGCGATGAAAATTTCTAGACCATACTTGTATGGAACTTGAAAGTCTGAAATGATGTGTTCTTTCGCATGGGGAGTATCGTCTAGTGCATGGAGAGTAAAACTTCTTACCAATTTACGGAAGTCTGAGCAGCAGGATTGGGACAATGCATAAATAAAATCATAATTCTCTTTAATAGCGGTCAAGACATTGAGAAAGTTCACCTTGACAGGGCTTCCTTCAACGAAGAGGCTATCTAATTCTTGCATCATGTCCATTTTCATTTGCTCAAACATGTCGTATTTATCGACATAGTGCAAGTAGAAGGTCCCGCGGTTAATCCCAGCGGTTTCAGTTAATTGTCGAATAGTGATGCTTTCAAAAGGTTGTTGCAAGAGGAGTTTTGAGAGCGCATTTCGTAAGTCTGACTTGGTTGTTGTTTGTCTTTGGCGTACCATATGTTCCTTTCTGTAGTTGTATCAATCTGTTTCTATTTATTTGACGTTAAAATAATCTATATGTTAAATAATTTTACGACACTAACAAAGAGCATTATACTCCAAAAGAATAAATTAGACAACAATTCTAATTTTTGTACAGATAACGGAAAGTGTACAAAAAATTTACAAGTTTATGAATGACGGGCACTGACAAGATTTTGTGAAAATCTCACAACAATTAGTGATTTAAAATAATTCCCTCCTAAAAAAATGGTCAGGAAATTTTTAGGAAATGGAGGAGCAAGATGGAAAAGGGAGTGTAATAAACCAAAAACCAGCACCGTTTAAGTGCTGGTTTCTTTATTTGATAAAAGTTGTCACGATCAAATTGAAATTTAAGATGGTTAAGACAATCGCAACGAGATAGCCTAAGAAAGTGTTCCACTTCGCATTGACATGCTCTCCCATGATTTCCTTGTTGGAGGTGAAATAAACCAGAGGGAAGATGGAGAATGGAAGAGCCGCTGATAGGAAGACTTGAGAATAAACCAGAAGGTCATCAAGGACATGTTCCTGATCTCCAAATAAGATCGCAACGATGATGACAGGAAGAAGGGCAATGATCCGAGTCATGAGACGAACGACCCATTGTGGTAAGCGGAATCTCAAGAAACCTTCCATAACGATTTGACCGGTTAGGGTCCCAGTAATGGTTGAATTTTGACCACTGGCTAACAAAGCGATGGCAAAGAGGGTGGATAAGAAGGGACTGGCGATAGCACCGGCAATATGGTTATCCTTGAGGGCGTTGTACATGCTAGAGAAAGCACCGATCTTATCTCCGTGGCCAAAGAAGAGGGCTGCTCCAAGAATCAAGAGGAGGGAGTTGACGACGAAAGCCAGACTCAATTCAATATTTGAATCCCAGGTCATAAAGCGAACTGCCCGTTTGATATCTGCTGGATCCTTGTAATCGACTTTTCGCGTTTGCGAAATGGAAGAGTGGAGATAGAGGTTGTGGGGCATTACGGTTGCACCGATGATCCCAAGCGCCAAGGTTAAGGCTTCATTTCCTTTTGGAAGCCCAATTCCTAGCACCTCTTTTTGAGGCAGGAAGCCAGCGAAGATTCCTCCGATATCAGGTTTCGATAGGAAAACCAGATAGCCAAAAATTGCAAGGATCGTGAGGATCAAGGTTGATACGATGGCCTCGATCTTTCGAAATCCTAGATGCATGAGTCCTAGTAATAGGAAGACATCAAAGATGGTGATCAGGATGGAAAAGAGCAAGGGCCAGCCAAAGAGGAGGTGAAGGGCAATCCCTGATCCGATGACTTCTGCTAAATCTGTCGCCATCAAGGCAAGCTCAATCACAATCCAAAGAGTATAGCGAAGCCATTTTGGCAAATGATGGGCGGTTGTTTGGGCCAGATCCTTACGATGGACAATCCCTAGTTTACCAGCCATTTGTTGCAACTGCATGGCGATTAAAGACGAGAGAAGAACCACTGATAAGAGGAGGTAGCGGTATTGGGCCCCTCCAACGACACTAGTAATCCAGTTTCCCGGATCCATATAGCCGACAGCTACTAGACTTCCTGGTCCTGAAAAGAGCAGGAGAGTCTTCCAAAAAGGGATCCCTTTTGGCACGTCAATAGATTGGTTGATTTCTTGAAGTGATTTCCTTTCAAACTGTTGTAAACTCACAATGAGCCTTCTTTCTAAGAATAAATCAAATTTGTCTCTAATTATAGCATAAAATTTATAATAGTTCATGATAATTTAGGATAACCTTGTTTTCTACTACCTCGATTTCTTTGTAATCTATCAGAAAAGGACTATAATATAGATAGGAAGTAGGAGGGAGGAGAGGAAATGGCCTACATCGAAATGCAGCACTGTTACAAGCGCTATACGAGTGGAGAGACAGAGATTTTCGCTAACCAGGATGTTTCCTTTGAGATTGAAAAAGGTGAGTTGGTCATTATTTTAGGAGCTTCAGGAGCTGGAAAATCAACGGTTCTCAATATCTTAGGGGGGATGGACACCAATGACGAGGGTCAGGTTCTGATTGATGGGGTGGATATTGCAAAGCTAAATGCCCATCAACGAACCAATTATCGACGAGATGATGTTGGTTTTGTCTTTCAATTTTATAATTTGGTCCCTAATTTGACAGCTAAGGAGAATGTTGAGTTGGCTTCAGAAATTGTTTCTGATGCTCTGGATCCGGAAGCTGTTTTAAGAGAAGTAGGACTTGGCAATCGTCTTCATAACTTTCCTGCCCAATTGTCAGGCGGCGAGCAACAACGGGTGGCGATTGCTCGGGCAGTGGCGAAAAACCCTAAAATTCTCCTTTGTGATGAGCCAACGGGAGCCTTGGATTACCAGACGGGTAAGCAAGTATTGGGGATTTTACAGGATATGTCTCGAAAAAAGGGAGCGACGGTTATCATCGTAACCCATAATGGTGCTCTAGCTCCTATTGCAGACCGTGTGATTCGCATGCATGATGCCAAGGTCAAGTCGGTAGAAATCAATGAGCTTCCTCAAGATATTGCTACGCTAGAATATTAGAAGAGGTGGTAGCATGAAACGAAAAGTCTATTGGAAGGATCTATTTGCTTCCTTTACACATTCAAAAGGACGTTTTCTCTCCATCTTAACCTTGATGTTGTTGGGAAGCTTGGCCTTGGTAGGTCTAAAGGTGACCACTCCAAATATGCACCGAACGGCTAACCAGTTTATTCAGCAACAAAAGATGCTAGATCTTGCTGTCATGGGGGACTTGGGATTAGATCAGGCAGACCAAGAGGAACTTTTAGGAGTCAAAGGAGCGCGTGTCGAATTTGGTTCCCTGCTGGATTTGACTGTGAAAGGAACAGGAAAAGCAATTCGACTGTTTTCTGTCCCAAAAAGTCTTTCTTCCTTTCGTGTGACCAAGGGGCACCTGCCCAAAAAAGAAGGGGAACTGGTCCTAGCAAGTTTTTGGGAGGATCGCTATCAGATAGGGGATACCCTCACACTTGAAGAAAAGGCAGGAACGCGCTCTAGTATAAAGCGAAAGCAATTCACCATTGTTGGCTTTGTTCAATCCTCTGAGATGTGGTCTCAAAAGAATTTAGGCACTGCCATGAGTGGTAGTGGAAATCTAGATGCCTATGCACTAGTTTCAAAAGAGGTCTTTACGACTAAACTTCCCGCGATGGCGCGGATCCAGTTTGATGATCTGAAGTCTTTAGATTCTTTTTCGCAAGTCTACCAAAAAGGGCTCAAAGCTCATCAAGAAGAGTTAGAAAAACTTCTGAAAGACAATGGAAAGGCCCGCTATCAAAGACTCAAGCAGGAGGCGGATGGGCAGATTCAAAAAGGCCAGAAAGAACTCAGTCGTGCCAAGGAAACCCTCCAGTCAGCTAAAAATCAGATCGATCAGGCTCAAAAACAATTAGACTTGCAGGAGGCCCAGCTCAAGAAATTAGCTCCATTTCTGCCAGCTAAAGAGCAAGTAGCCAGTCAAGAAAAGCTCCATCAAGCCAAAGAACAACTGGATCAGAAAAAGAAGGACTGGACTACAGGTGAATCGGAGCTCGCAAAAAAAGAGGAGGAGCTGAAAAAAGCCCAAAGCGAGCGAGATCAGCTGGAAATCCCAACTTATCATGTCTATGACCGCAAGACCATGCCAGGTGGACAAGGTTACCTGATGTATAGCAATGCCAGTAGTAGTATCTCTGCTGTCGGAAATATTTTTCCAGTCGTTCTTTATCTGGTAGCTGCCATGGTGACCTTTACCACGATGACCCGCTTTGTCGATGAAGAGCGGACCAATGCAGGTATATTTAAGGCACTGGGCTATCGTACCAAGGATATCATTCTCAAATTTGTCCTCTATGGATTCTTTGCAGGGACGATCGGGACCCTTCTAGGAACCCTGCTGGGCCATTATTTCCTATCGGGGATCATTTCCAACATTATTACGCAAGGGATGGTGATTGGAGAGAGCAGAGAGTATTTTTATGGGGATATGACTCTGATTGCGCTCGGACTGTCTTTCGTCGCGAGTGTGCTTCCGGCTTACTGGGTTTCGCGTAAGGAATTAAAAGAAGAAGCCAATCTGTTATTACTGCCCAAACCACCGGTATCTGGTTCGAAGATTTTCCTGGAGCGTCTCCAGTTTATTTGGAAGCGTCTGAGTTTCACCCACAAGGTCACTGCTCGTAATCTCTTTCGTTACAAACAACGGATGCTGATGACCATATTTGGAGTGGCAGGTTCTGTTGCTCTCCTCTTTGCAGGGCTAGGGATTCAATCTTCTGTAGGAGGGGTTCCCAAACGCCAATTTCAAGAGATCCTATCATATGAGTTGATTGTAGCCAAAAAAACGAATGCATCAAGCCAAGAAAGCAAGCAACTAACCAATCGTCTGGAAAAATCAGATATCAAAGATTATCGAGCCATCTATAGTAAGGTTATCGAAGATTCTTTAAAGGGTGGACGCGACAAGCAGACCATTACGATGATGGTAACGGATCGTACAGATTTTTCTCCCTTTGTCAGCTTGCGTTCTCTCAAGCAGGGAGAGTCCTTGTCTCTCAAGAAAGGGGTCATCATCAGTAGTAAGCTAGCACAACTAGCCCAGGTTACAGTCGGTGATCGACTGACCTTTGATGGTCATACTTTTAAGGTGGCGGGAATCACTGAAAATTATGTCGGCCATTTTGTCTATATGGATCAGGCAAGTTACCAAAAAATCTACGGAAAGCGGACTTCAGCAAATAGCTATTTGGTGCAGTTGAGAAATCCTTCTACACGAAAAGTGCAGACTGTCAGTCGGGACATGATGGCACTTGCAGCTGTGAAGGCAGTTAGTCAGAATGCTTCGATGATTTCCCTCTTTAACTCAGTTGCCAAATCCTTGGACACCACTATGATGATTCTAGTAGTCGTATCGATCTTGCTAGCCATCGTGATCTTGTATAATTTAACCAATATCAATGTGGCAGAGCGGATCCGTGAATTATCGACCATTAAGGTCTTAGGATTCCATAATAAGGAAGTGACGCTCTATATTTACCGCGAAACCATCTTATTGTCTATCATAGGGATCCTCATGGGATTAGTGGGTGGTTATTATCTTCATCAATTCCTCATTGCCATGATTGCACCAGATGCCATTCTCTTTTATCCCCATGTGGGACTTGGCGTGCTCCTCTTCCCTGTCGGAGGAATGCTCCTTCTCTTGATCCTGTTAGGAATTTATGTTGACCATTATCTTCGAAAAGTAGACATGCTCGAAGCCCTCAAATCAGTAGACTAAGATACAAAGCCGTTAAGCAACTCTTTGGAAAAAGATAAATCCAACGACGAAGCTTCCGCTTCTAGCCTGAGTTTTCATTTCTGGTAGCATGGAATGTTCATAAAACTTTCACCTTAGGGTGGAAGTTTTTCTTCTCTTTGTTATAATGGAGAGAAGGAGAAGATCATGACTAAAATTGCTTTACTTTCAGATATTCATGGAAATACGACAGCATTGGAAGCTGTCCTAGAGGATAGTCGAAAAGCCAAGGTGGATGAATATTGGCTCTTGGGAGATAGTTTGATGCCAGGGACAGGGAGACGGGACCTCTTGGAGCTGTTAGAGGAGTTACCGATTACGGTCAAAGTCCTTGGGAACTGGGAGGATAGTCTTTGGCGGGCTATGAGGGGGATGTTGGATGAGACCAGACCCAGTCATCGCTACCTCATGCGCCAGTGTCAATATATTCTTGAAGAAATCACGCCCCAGGAAATTGAAGACATGCAGAAAACGCCCATGCAGGTCCATAGAGAAATCGCAGGTTTAAAGATCGGCATTACCCACCACTTACCTGATAAGAATTGGGGTCGCGAATTGATCCACATTGGTGAGCAGAAGGATTTTGATCGTTTGGTGACAAACCCGTCTTGTGATATCGCAGTCTACGGACACATTCACCAGCAGTTTTTCCGCTACGGGACAGGAGGAGAACTGATTATCAATCCTGGATCGATCGGTCAACCTTTCTTTTTGGAAAAGAATCTTCGCAAGGACCTTCGGGCCATGTATGCTATTCTTGAATTTGATCAAATGGGGTTAAAAGATGTAGATTTTAGACGGGTGGACTATGATGTCCAAAAAGAACTGAAACTTGCAAAAGACCTCCATCTTCCTTATTACCAAGTGTATTATGAAAGTTTGGTCAATGGCATTCATCATACCCACAATCATGAGCTTCTTCATGAGATTGAGCAGAGAGAAGGTCATGATCGAGAAATCGATGCTTGGTTAGAGGACTTCTTCCAATAGTGTAACTGTTGACATTACAACTGAAAAGAGTATAATAGGAATAACGAAAGTCGTCCCTTGACGGTTGTTCAATAGACTCTACCTTCAAAAACGGGTAGAAAGGAGTGAAGTTATGCAAATTTCGAGTCGCTTTACCATTGGGACTCATGTCTTGATCATGATTGCTCTACAAGGAGAGAAAACAAAAGTAACCAGTGATTTTTTGGCAGGAAGTGTCGGCGTGAACCCTGTTATTATTCGAAAGACCTTGTCTCAGTTGAAGAAAGCTGGATTGATTCATGTAGCGCGTGGGACAGGCGGAGCTGAGCTTGCAAAAGCAGCCGATGAGATCAGCCTGCTGGATATCTATCAAGCAGTAGAATGCTTAGGTTCGACAGGTCAATTATTTGGTTTTCATGACAATCCGAGTCCAGCCTGCCCAATTGGCCACAATATCCATAATGTTTTAGATGGGAAGCTTGAGGACATTCAGACTGCTATGGAAAAAGAAATGTCCCAAACCACTTTAAAAGACGTTGTAGAAGATACGCAGAAAAGAATGAAACTCGAATCGGTTTCATAAGAAAAATGAGAGTGGGACAGAAATCGGTAATTCGTTAGAAATCGATTTCGTCGTCCCACCTCCGCACAGTTGAGTAGGGCTGTAAAAGCTGATGAAATCAGCGTAGTAGGGCCCACTCAACTACTGCGCCTTGCTCGACAATCCAAAGATAATTAAGAGGCTAGGACTTTTGTCCCAGCCTCATTTTTTATAGTTATTAACGAAACAAGATGTTTGTTATATATTGAAACGACTAAAGGATTAGTCAAAGTAAAGTAAGTCTTTGCTGGTTTCTGTGAAGAGTCCAAATCCGTCTTTTGTTACGTACCCACAATCTTCGATACGGACACCGACTTTACCTGGAATATAGATTCCTGGTTCGACTGAGAAGCACATGCCTTCTTCAAGTACCATGTCATTTCCTTCCATAATAGAAGGGAATTCATGCACGTCCATTCCGATCCCGTGTCCGAGGCGGTGGTTGAAGTACTCACCATAACCAGCTTTTTCAATGACGCTCCGTGCAGCACGGTCTACGTCATGTGCTGTTACACCTGGTTTGATCATGTCAATGGCTGCTTGTTGAGCTTCTAAAGTCAAGTGGTAGATTTCTTTTTTGAAATCATCAGGTTTTCCAACTGCAACAGTACGAGTCATATCTGACGCATAACCATTCACCATACAGCCAAGGTCAAAGAGCAAGAGAGCATTGTTTTCGACTTTATTGCTTCCAGGAATTCCGTGTGGGTTAGCTGCATTATTCCCCGTCAAGACCATAGTTTCAAAGCTCATTTCATAGCCCAAGCGTTTGATGCCAAAGTCGATTTCTGCCACGATATCGGTTTCTGTTTTATCCAGTGAGATGGCGTCAAAACCCATATTGACAGCCTTATCTGCGTATTGACCGGCAACCAACATCTTTTGGATCTCATCAGCAGATTTGATCAAGCGCATGCGGTTAATCCGTGGTGTTAAGTTAGTAAATTCCGCTTTTTCAAAGACAGTGCGCAAACCATTGTATTTGGTCAGAATCAAGTTATCATATTCAAGTGCAACAGTTTTGGCATCTGGTTTAGCGATAGCCCCTTTAATCTTTTCCCAAGGGTTTTCCGAATCTACATAGCCAACTACTTGGAAATCGACAACT
The DNA here is from genome assembly GCF_019929185.1 of Streptococcus parasanguinis. Classification (GTDB taxonomy): domain Bacteria; phylum Bacillota; class Bacilli; order Lactobacillales; family Streptococcaceae; genus Streptococcus; species Streptococcus parasanguinis_O. The sequence continues at coordinate 209,421 of NZ_JAHZPC010000002.1, read as the reverse complement.
GCAGTCGCCCGTTCCACTTCAAGTGCAGGAACGAAGAGAAGGGGTTCGTGGTCTGTATAGACGAACAAGAAGAGTTGGCGTTCGTGGGGATCACTGTAAAATCCAGTCAGGTAATTGATGGTGACAGGATCGGATACAACAGCGACATCTGTTTTTTCAGTTTCAAGAAAATCGACGATTTGATCTAATTTAGACATAATGCTACCTTCTTTCTATGGATCTATTTTGTCAAATTTTCCCCAAAAAAGCAAGAGTTTACAAAATTTTACCAAAATGCTTGAAAGTGTTTACAATAAGTGATAAAATAGGATTAATTAGAGAGTGAAAACGAAATTTTCAACAATGAAAGGAAATCTTATGAATACAGACGATACAGTTACAATTTATGATGTCGCCCGTGAAGCAGGGGTTTCAATGGCAACCGTTAGTCGTGTAGTAAATGGAAATAAAAACGTTAAAGAAAATACACGTAAAAAAGTTTTAGAAGTGATCGAACGCTTGGATTACCGTCCAAATGCTGTTGCGCGTGGTCTTGCTAGCAAGAAAACCACAACAGTCGGTGTTGTGATTCCAAACATCACGAATAGCTATTTCTCTACATTGGCTAAGGGGATCGATGACATTGCTGAAATGTACAAGTACAATATTGTTCTTGCAAATAGCGATGAAGACGATGACAAAGAAGTTTCAGTGGTAAATAACCTCTTTTCAAAACAAGTGGATGGGATCATTTTCATGGGCTATCACTTGACTGAAAAGATTCGCTCAGAATTTTCACGCTCTCGTACGCCGGTTGTCCTTGCTGGTACAGTAGATGTTGAACACCAATTACCAAGTGTCAATATTGACTACAAGCAAGCAACCGTTGATGCTGTTACACAGTTGGCAAAACACAACAAGAAAATTGCTTTTGTAAGCGGCCCATTGGTGGATGATATCAATGGAAAAATCCGTTTGGCGGGCTACAAAGAAGCTTTGAAAGCGAAAAAATTGAGCTATAGCGAAGGACTTGTCTTTGAATCCAAGTACCGTTATGATGAAGGTTACAACTTGGCAGAACGCATCATTGCGTCAAAAGCAACAGCTGCTTTTGTGACAGGTGATGAATTGGCTGCAGGTCTCTTGAACGGCTTGTCTGATCACGGTATCAAAGTACCAGAAGACTTTGAAATCATTACTAGTGATGATTCACAAGTAACTCGTTACACGCGTCCAAATCTATCAACGATTGGCCAACCTTTGTATGACCTTGGTGCGATCAGTATGCGCATGTTGACCAAGATCATGCACAAAGAAGAGTTGGAAGAACGCGAAGTACTGTTGTCTCATACGATCAACCAACGTGGAACGACCAAAAAATAAGGATTAGTAGACTAGAGTCTCGACTTGGGAAGACGTGTCTACTAGTCTAAGAGGCTAGAACAGAACTGTTCTAGCCTCTTTTTTTATACTGCGAACAGGTAGAGACTTGCTGGGCACTCTTTATTTCGGTATAATAGAAGGTATGAAAGTTTTACTGTATTTAGAAGGAAAATCCGTCTTACAAAAATCAGGAATTGGTCGAGCCTTGCAGCATCAAATGCATGCGCTGGATTTGGCTGGGATTCCGTATACGACAGATATTTTAGGAGATTATGATGTGGTGCATATCAATACCTATGGCCCACGGAGTTTCCTTTTGCTCCATGCAGCAAAGCGTCGTGGAAAGAAAGTCATCATGCATGGCCATTCAACCCGTGAGGATTTTGAAAATTCCTTTATCGGGTCTAACTTTTTTGCGCCCTTGTTTGGAAAGTATTTGGCTCACATGTACCAAAAGGCAGACTATGTGATCACGCCATCTGAGTATTCCAAACACCTGATTCAGTCTTATGGGGTGACCACACCGATTATCGCGGTTTCCAATGGGATTGATTTGGAAAAATACAAGAAGGATCCGAAAAAAGAAGAAGTCTTTCGCAAGCATTTTAATATCCAAGAAGGCCAGAAAGTTGTCATCTGTGCAGGGCTTTATTTTAAACGCAAAGGGATTGAAGATTTCGTAGAAGTGGCCCGTCGCATGCCGGATGTTCGCTTTATTTGGCTAGGTTCTATCAACAAATGGATCATTCCGCGTAAGATTCGTCGTATCGTGGAAAAGGATCATCCGAGTAATGTGGAATTCCCTGGCTACTTCAAGGGAGCGGTCTTCCAAGGGGCCATGACGGGTTCAGATGCTTTCTTCTTCCCATCTTATGAAGAAACAGAAGGAATCGTTGTTTTGGAAGCCTTGGCCAGTCATCAGCACACGGTCTTGCGGGATATTCCAGTATACAATGGCTGGATCGACGAGACGTCTTCTGAATTGTGCCATAATGTAGACGAATTTGTGGATTCCTTGAACAAGGTCTTGAACGGTCAAGTAGACAAGCGGGAGGCGGGCTACAAGGTCGCTGAAAGTCGTTCGATCGACTTAGTGGCTTATCAATTGGTCGAAGCCTATCAAACAGTTTTGGAGATGTAAGATGCGTGTAGGGTTATTTACAGATACCTATTTCCCGCAAGTTTCGGGAGTGGCGACCAGTATTCGGACGCTCAAAACAGAATTAGAAAAATTGGGTCACACAGTCTTTATCTTTACGACAACGGATAAAGATGTCAACCGATATGAAGATTGGCAGATCATTCGGATTCCAAGTGTGCCTTTCTTCGCCTTTAAGGACCGCCGCGTTGCTTATCGTGGATTCTCAAAGGCGCTTGCCATTGCCAAGCAATACCAGCTGGATATTATCCATACCCAGACTGAGTTTTCACTGGGCCTTTTGGGAGTGTGGATTGGACGCGAATTGCGGATTCCAGTCATTCATACCTACCATACCCAGTATGAGGACTATGTCCGCTATATTGCAAGAGGCATGGTCATTCGCCCAAGTATGGTCAAATACATTGTGAGAAGTTATATGAATGATCTGGATGGAGTGATCTGTCCAAGTGAGATCGTCTATGACTTGCTCCAAAAGTACAAGGTCAAGGCAGAAAAACGCATTATTCCGACAGGGATTGATTTGGCCAAGTTTGACCGGCCAGAAATCACTCCGACAGAGACAGCAGCCCTTCGTGAAAAATATGAAGTCGCAGAAGATGAAACGCTTTTACTGAGTCTGTCGCGGGTTTCTTATGAAAAGAATATTCAGGCTGTTATTGCGGCCCTTCCTGATGTCCTCAAGGTCAATCCAAAAGTTAAGTTGATCGTGGCTGGAGATGGTCCTTATTTGGATGATTTGAAAAAACAAGCGGCGAAACTGGGGATTTCAGATGCGGTTGTCTTTACAGGGATGATCCCACCAAATGAGACAGCTCTCTACTATAAGGCGGCTGACTTCTTTATTTCAGCTTCAACGAGTGAGACGCAAGGGTTGACTTATTTAGAGAGTATTGCAAGTGGTACCCCGATCATCGCTCATGGCAATCCTTATCTCGATCATGTGATTGATGACCCTATGTTTGGAAAGCTCTTTTATGAAGAGAGCGATCTGGCACAAGCGATTCTTGAAGCGATTGAGGAGATGCCTCCAATCGATGAGACCAAGTGGGCAGAAAAGATTGATGATATTTCTGCAGCAACCTTTGGTCGTCGGGTCTACGAATTTTACCTGGATAAAATCATTTCTAAAGACTTTTCAAATGATTTGAATCCTGAGCAAAGCCGGGTTAAGCGGATGTCTAAGACCATTGTGAAAATCCCGACCAAGGTGATTGCTCTTCCGGTCAATGGATCTGTGAAGATGATGAAGGCTTCGGTCAAACAAGTGAAGAAAATCCGTAAAATCACGCATTTCTTTGATTGAAAATGAAACTTTTTCTTGCAAAATTTTTCAATCGTGCTATAATAACTGACAGAGACATATCAAATCTAGGAAATCTGATAGAGAGCGCGTGGGGCTGGAAATCGCGTAGAGGATAGGTTTGGGACTACTCGATATACTTTTATGCAAACATAAAACGGTGGCTACGTTAGAGCCAATCAGAGGTGTCCCTCTTTTTTGAGGAACATAAATGAAGGTGGAACCACGTTGCGACGTCCTTTCGAGGAGGTCGCTTTTTTGATTTCTTAATGAAGACATCAAAAGGAGTGACGATTCCAATGTTCAAAGACACCTCCCACCCATTTAGCTACTAAAAACTTTATAAGGAGAAAATCATGATTAAGATTACTTTCCCAGATGGCGCTGTTCGTGAATTCGAATCTGGCGTTACTACTTTTGAAATTGCCCAATCTATCAGCAATTCCCTAGCTAAAAAAGCTCTTGCTGGTAAATTCAATGGCAAATTGATTGACACAACTCGTGCTATCACTGAAGACGGAAGCATTGAAATCGTGACACCTGATCACGAAGATGCTCTTCCAATCTTGCGTCACTCAGCGGCTCACTTGTTCGCTCAAGCAGCTCGTCGCCTCTTCCCAGATATCCACTTGGGTGTCGGTCCAGCCATCGAAGATGGTTTCTACTACGATACAGACAACCAAGCTGGTCAAATCTCTAACGAAGACCTTCCTCGTATCGAAGAAGAAATGAAGAAAATCGTGAAAGAAAACTTCCCATCTATTCGTGAGGAAGTGACTAAAGATGAAGCGCGTGAAATCTTCAAAAATGACCCCTACAAGTTGGAATTGATCGAAGAACACTCAGAAGATGAGGGTGGTTTGACCATCTACCGTCAAGGTGAATACGTTGACCTTTGCCGTGGCCCACACGTCCCATCAACTGGTCGCATCCAAATCTTCCACCTTTTGAATGTTGCTGGTGCATACTGGCGTGGTAATAGCGACAACGCGATGATGCAACGGATCTATGGTACCGCTTGGTTTGACAAGAAAGACTTGAAGAACTATCTCCAAATGCGTGAAGAAGCCAAAGAACGTGACCACCGTAAACTTGGGAAAGAGCTTGATTTGTTCATGATTTCTCAAGAAGTTGGTCAAGGTCTTCCATTCTGGTTGCCAAATGGTGCGACCATCCGTCGTGAGTTGGAACGCTACATCGTTGATAAAGAAGTTGCAGCAGGCTACCAACACGTCTACACTCCACCAATTGCTTCTGTAGAACTTTATAAAACTTCAGGTCACTGGGATCACTACCGTGAAGACATGTTCCCACCAATGGATATGGGAGATGGAGAAGAGTTTGTTCTTCGTCCAATGAACTGCCCTCACCACATTGAAGTCTACAAACACCATGTGCATTCTTACCGTGAATTGCCAATCCGAATCGCTGAAATCGGTATGATGCACCGTTATGAAAAATCTGGTGCCCTTACAGGTCTTCAACGTGTGCGTGAAATGTCTCTGAATGATGGTCATACCTTTGTGGCTCCAGAACAAATCGAGGAAGAATTCAAGAAGATCCTTCAATTGATCATCGATGTGTATGAAGACTTTAACTTGACAGATTATCGTTTCCGCTTGTCTTACCGTGATCCTGAAGACAAACACAAATACTTTGATAACGATGAAATGTGGGAAAATGCCCAACGCATGTTGAAAGCAGCCGTTGATGATATGGGTGTTGAGTACTATGAAGCTGAAGGGGAAGCAGCCTTCTACGGACCAAAATTGGATATCCAAGTGAAAACAGCTCTTGGTAAAGAAGAAACTCTTTCAACTATCCAATTGGACTTCTTGCTTCCAGAACGCTTTGATCTTCATTACATTGGAGCAGACGGGGAAGAACACCGTCCAGTCATGATCCACCGTGGGGTAATCTCAACCATGGAACGCTTTACTGCGATCTTGATTGAAAACTATAAGGGAGCTTTCCCAACCTGGCTTGCGCCACACCAAGTAACCCTTATCCCAGTATCGAACGAAAAACACGTGGACTACGCTTGGGAAGTAGCTAAGAAACTTCGTGATCGTGGTGTTCGTGCCGATGTGGATGAACGCAATGAGAAAATGCAGTTCAAGATTCGTGCTTCTCAAACTCAAAAAATTCCTTACCAATTAATCGTTGGGGACAAGGAAATGGAAGAGCAGGCTGTAAACGTTCGCCGTTATGGTCAAAAAGAAACAGAAACCATGCCGGTAGATGCATTTGTAGAATTGATTCTTGCAGATATTGCAAATAAATCTCGTGTTGAGAAATAAAACGATCACAGTCTGGGAAATATTTTTCAGTAAGAAAAAGCAACAACTATTTCAGTTGTTGCTTTTCTATTTTGTTTAACCTGAGTTAGTAGTGATTGGTCAAACCACCACAAATAGTATCCTCATCAACAATCCTTTCTATCCATTAACTTTTGGATATAGGATATCCTCCCAAGATTTGCTTCCATGAGTTAGATAAGTTGACTATCCTCAGTCCTTGTCTGCTTCATTTTCTTTTACGAGATCGTTTTGGGAATCTTTTTCAGAGAGTTTTTGATCGATATACTTGTCAATGTTTTCGTAAAATTCCTTGGTCGTCTCACTATCTAATTTTGTCGAATTATGGACTTGATTGACCTTCAATTGAACAGATTGAATACCGTAAGAGTCTTGTTTTTGGCGAATGGTTTCTAATTCTTCTTCTGAAATCGGATCTCCAACAACTGTCAAGACCAATTCATTGCTACTTGATTTGTAGACTTGATTAATGATCGTATGATTGGCGAACTCTTTTCCTACAAACTGTTTGATCCCTTCTTTTCGTGCTTGATCCATCGTCAGAGTGACTGCTGAATAGCTGGCTGGAAGAATCAATAATACAATCAAGGAGATCAACCCAATTCTCATTTTCATGTTTAGCTCTTTAAATGAACTTAAGGGAGATTGTCTCATCATAATTCTTGTTCCAACAATATTGATTAGCATGATAAAGACACAGTTGATCAAGAAAAGATAGAGAGCCCCAAATAAAAATCGTACATTTCCATTAGCTAAACCATAGCCTGCAGTGCAGATAGGTGGCATCAGAGCTGTTGCAATGGCTACTCCTGGCACGATATTGTTTGCTTCTTTTTTTCTTGAACCAATGACACCTGCTATCCCACCCGCAATAGCAATGAGAACATCCCAAATGGTTGGAGAGGTTCGTGCAATCAATTCGCTACTTGCATAAGATAAGGGAGAAATCCAGAAATATAGAGTCGAGACAAGCAAACTGACCAATACTTGAGTAAATAAAACCTGTAGAGATTGCTTGATTAAACGCGTATCAAAAATAGCTAAACCAAACCCCAGTCCAATAATCGGTGTCATAAGAGGGGAAATCAGCATGGCCCCAATAATGACAGCTGTTGAATTCATATTTAGACCTATAGAGGCAATAAAAATCGAACACATCAAAATCACTGTATCTCTTAATCGAACATGAAGGTCATCATATAGTTTCTCGCGGAATTCACGTGTTGAATAGTTTCCGGACATTGGTTACTCCTTTTATTTCATATAATCTTGTTTCTGCATGGATGATGGTAGAGAGACTTCTGTCCAAACTGACATGTTTTTAATTCTCATTTGTCATTCTTTTGAACATTATCTTTTAAATATCCATCAGTCCATCCTGCATATTATATCAAAAATTTTACATTCTTTCTCTGAAGAAATCTATCAATTGAACAGATAGAGAAAGTCAGAAATTTTAGATTCCTTATTCAAAGAAGGAGAACGGTATCTCCTCTGAAAGTAGATATCGTTTTAATGTTTAAAGATGATGAGTTTGTAGCAGCAATCCTAGCTGATATCGCCAACAAATCACGTGTTGAGAAATAATGAAAAAATAAAAAGATTGAGGATAAAACAATCTAAAAACCCTTCCCTTAGGTGAGTAAGAACGTCAGCGAACTTCTATGGAGTTCCAAAACTCCCTAGAGAGGCTGGGACAAAAGTCCTAGCCTCTCAATTATCTTTGGATTGTCGAGCAATACGCAGTGGTTGAGTGGGCTCTACTACGCTGATTTCATCAGCTTTTACAGCCCTACTCAACTGTGCGGAGGTGGGACGACGAAATCGAATTCTAACGAATGACCGATTTCTGTCCCACTCTCATTTTTCTCACGACGGAAAGTTTTTAATAAATGATTTATTCATTCTAGCAAGTAGGAAATTAACTATTTTTAGAATAACTCAAGTGATTTTATCTTCTACATATCATTCGTTTTTTCTGAGACGGAGATTTTAACTTCTCGGTCTTTTTTAACCTTTCTTATTGGAAAGTCCAGCAATTGAGGCTCCACATTTCTTCATAAGTTTGATATAATAAGAAAATAGAGATTGATAAGGAAAAGTAGCATTAGAAACAGGTATGTAAGATGAAAAAAATATTAGTAGTTGATGATGAAAAACCAATTTCAGATATTATCAAATTTAACATGGCAAAAGAAGGCTATGAGGTATTGACAGCCTTTGATGGTCGGGAAGCTTTAGAGGTCTTTGCAGCTGAAAATCCGGATATTATTATTCTTGATTTGATGTTGCCAGAGATTGATGGTTTGGAAGTGGCGCGTACGATTCGTAAGACTAGCAATGTGCCGATCATTGTCCTATCTGCTAAGGATACGGAATTTGATAAGGTCATCGGGCTTGAAATCGGGGCGGATGACTATGTCACCAAACCCTTCTCAAATCGGGAATTGCAAGCGCGTGTGAAAGCCCTGTTGCGTCGTTCTGAGTTTGCGGCTGATCCTCAGCTTGAAAATGAGGCCGATACGGAAATTGTCATTGGTGATCTTCACATTCTTCCAGATGCCTTCTTGGTTCAAAAAGGCAACAAAGAATTGGACTTGACCCATCGTGAGTTTGAATTGCTCTATCACCTTGCGACCCATGTCGGTCAAGTGATGACCCGTGAACACCTTCTTGAGACGGTGTGGGGCTATGATTACTTTGGTGATGTTCGGACAGTGGACGTGACAGTTCGTCGTTTGCGTGAAAAAATCGAGGACACACCGGGACGTCCAGAATATATCTTGACCCGCCGTGGTGTCGGATATTATATGAGAAACAATGATTGATCAACTAAAACAATTTGTCATGTCGTCGAACTTTGTCTTTGTTCTGATTACGGTTGGGTTTATCATTGTGGTAGCCTTGCTTTTGCTAGAAAACCGTAGGGACAATATCAAGCTCAGACAATTAAACGCCAAAATTAAGGATCTGATTGCAGGGGACTATTCCGAAGTGGTCGACATGCAAGGAAGTCCAGAACTGACGGATATGACCAATAGTATCAATGATCTGTCGGAGGTTATTCGCCTGACGCATGAAAACTTGGAACAAGAAACCAAGCGTTTGACCAGTATCCTTTCTTATATGACAGACGGGGTGCTTGCGACCAATAGACGCGGTCAGATCATCATGGTCAATGAAATGGCCGCCAAGCAATTAAATGTTAATCCAGATGAGGTGCTCAATACTAGTATTCTGGATTTGCTTTCGCTAGGAGACGACTATGATCTGCGAAGCTTGATTACAGAAGTACCAGAGTTGACCATCGATTCCCAGGATGAAAATGGGGAATACTTAAGCCTTCGTGTGCGCTTTGCCTTGATTCGTCGCGAGTCAGGTTTTATCTCTGGTCTGGTAGCTGTCTTGCACGATACGACAGAGCAGGACAAGGAAGAACGGGAACGTCGCCTCTTTGTCTCCAATGTGAGTCATGAACTGCGAACACCTTTGACCAGTGTGAAATCCTATCTGGAAGCCTTAGATGATGGCGCTTTGTCAGAGCCGGTGGCACCAGACTTTGTCAAGGTTTCACTGAATGAAACCAACCGCATGATGCGTATGGTCACAGATCTTTTGAGTTTGTCACGAATCGATAATGAAACTAGTCAGTTGGACATCGAGTTGACCAACTTTACGGCCTTTATTACCTTTATTTTAAACCGGTTTGATAAGATCAAGAGTCAATCGCAAGAAGATACCAAGAAGTATGAACTGATCCGTGAATACCCGATCACCCCGATTTGGGTTGAAATTGATACGGATAAAATGACCCAGGTAATCGACAATATCTTGAACAATGCCATCAAATACTCACCCGATGGTGGGAAAATCAAGGTAGGGATGAAAACAACAGATGCCCAGTTGATTATCTCTATCTCAGATGAGGGCTTGGGAATTCCCAAGAAAGACTTGCCACGTATTTTTGATCGCTTTTACCGAGTGGATAAGGCGCGTAGCCGGGCCCAAGGTGGGACTGGTCTGGGCTTAGCCATTGCTAAGGAGATCATTAAGCAGCACAAAGGCTTTATTTGGGCCAAGAGTGAATATGGTAAGGGATCTACCTTTACCATTGTCTTGCCGTACGACAAAGATGCGATTAAAGACGACTGGGATACAGAAGAGGAAGAATAAGGAGTCAATGACAGAAGAGGGATTTAAGTACAGTATTTTAGCTTCAGGTTCTAGTGGAAATTCTTTCTACCTTGAGACACCAAAGAAAAAACTGCTCATTGATGCAGGTCTATCAGGGAAAAAGATTACGGGACTATTGGCTGAAATTGGTCGCAAACCAGAAGATTTAGATGCCATTCTGATTACGCACGAACACTCAGACCATATCCATGGTGTGGGTGTTTTAGCGCGGAAATATGGGATGGATCTATATGCTAATGAAGCCACTTGGAAGGCTATGGAAGGGACCAAGTATCTAGGAAAGGTCGATGATGCTCAAAAGCATATCTTTGAAATGGGCAAGACCAAGACTTTCGGAGATATCGATATCGAGAGTTTTGGGGTCAGTCACGATGCTGCAGCCCCTCAATTTTATCGCTTGATGAAGGATGGGAAGAGCTTTGTCATGCTGACGGATACTGGCTATGTGAGTGATCGCTTAGCAGGAATCGTCGCGGATGCGGATGGCTATCTGATTGAGTCCAACCATGATGTAGAAATTCTTCGAGCAGGTTCGTATGCTTGGCGTTTGAAGCAACGGATCTTGTCTGACCTAGGCCACCTTTCTAATGAAGATGGGGCAGATGCCATGATCCGGACCTTGGGGAATCGTACCAAGAAGATTTATCTGGGGCATTTGTCAAAAGAGAACAATATCAAAGAATTAGCCCATATGACCATGGAGAACCAACTGGCCAGAGCAGATCTAGCAGTCGGTCATGATTTTGAGGTGCTGGATACCTCACCAGACACCGCGACTCCTTTGACGAAGATATAAGATAGAGAACCACCTACGGGTGGTTTTTTGATTTCTGATTAAAATCCTTTCATTTAGTGATGAATTTGCTCTTTGCCCTAAATTTGTGTATGATAAGAAAGAGCGAATTCTGAATGAGAGTCACGTTTTGTACAATCAAAGAAGAGGAGAAATGAAAAATGAAAAAGATGATGTTATTACTGGCAAGTTTAGTTGCTTTAACAGCTTGTAGTCAGTCTAAGCAAGATACGAAAGAGTCAACCTCCACTCAAACGGCGAAGGAAACAAAAGTATCAGAGTCTTCTAAAAAAGAAAAAGAATTGAAATTTGTGGTGGCCCCTCAAAATGAAGGAAAGACGTCTGATCTTATTGAGTTAGGGAAGAAATTGGTTAAAGAACATCCTGAAGTTGGTAGCGAGGGGAATATGGCGATCTATTTTACCGGGGCTGTTTCAGATGGCAGGGCGGCACTCATGCTGGTCAATAAGACAGATGTAGATATCAAGAAAGATTTGAACTTTTCAATTACCTGGTCTTATGATGGAAAGGCTATTTTTGAGAATCAAAAGGTTAGCTATTTTATCAAGGATAGTGGGGAATTACCTTCTCATACAGCAACTATAATATTATTGCCATTAAATGAGGAACAACAGAATATTGTGGATGGAATGTCAGATCCATCTAAGATGAAGCTTCTAATGTCAGATGTGAACACTGTAGAGTGATTATGAAACAAGAAACATACAAAGGAGAAGTAAATGCGCCTTGTTTATCTTACGATTGGTTTTATATCATTGGGACTAGGAATTATTGGGATTCCATTGCCAATTTTACCGACAACCCCCTTTTTATTGCTGTCCATGGCTTGCTTTGCTAAAAGTTCCAAACGCTTTGAAACTTGGCTTTACCAAACCAAGCTTTATCAAACCTATGTAGCGGATTACCGAGAGACCAAATCGATTGCCAAAGAACGGAAGAAATGGATCCTTCTTCAGATCTACATCCTGATGGGCATTTCGATCTTTTTGGCACCGATTATTTGGGTGAAGCTTGCTCTAGTTGCTTTGACGATTTTTATCACCTATTATCTCTTAAAAGTGATCCCTAATAAGCCTGAAAATCCAACAGAAGAAAATCCTGATTAAAATTGGAGAATTCAGGCCCTAGAACTAGGAAAAGAAGTGCGTTCGTGCTTCTTTTTTGAATAAAAATAAAACCCCTTGTGTATCAAGAGCTTTCGTGTAATGAATACGTTTTTGACTACGCTTCGGGAAATTTTAATAAGCGATCTACTTTAGGATTTTTAGTTTTCTATAAAAGGATCAACTCTTAAATATGATTAAAGTATATTTAAGAGTTGATCCATCTTTTATTAAATATCTCTTATTGTGATATGTATCTATTATATCATTGTTCTAACTCAGTTATCTTTTCTAACATTTCTTGTATATCCTTTTGCGTCTTGAAAGGATTATTTTTTATTTTCTTAACAAAGAGAATGAGTGTGATAATCAAAAAAATACAAGCGATAACAGGGTTGATGGTAAAGTATAAAAGGCTACAAAATGCAGATAATCCTACAGGAAAATACCAAGAAGAAGCTGGATATACCTTTGCCCCTCTACATGTATAAAGACTACGATTTGTTCGTTGGTAATTTATATTTCCTTTCTTAACACTGCTGAAAGCATCCACAGTAGTTTTGTTATATACCTTATTGTATATTGCACGTTTAGGATCTTTAATAAGGCCTGTCCCTTTTTGGCCGTATGTTGGAATGATTGCTCGTTTAACCTGTCTCTTTAATTTCGATGTTGTCCGAGCTTTTAAACTCTTTGAAAGACTGGGTTTTCTAACTCCTATTTTCATAGTAATACTCCTTATTATTATTTCAATCCCAAACTTTTTTGTTTTAATTATATCAAATAACGAAGGGGAATGAAATAATAACGAGGTAAAGAAATAAAATTCACTATAAGAAGTGGGCATTATGTCGGTAAGATATAGAAATGCGCCAGTTGAAGAAACTTAAAATTCATGGAGCAAATTTACAAAACGTGGTATTCAACTTATTGGATCGATATCCAAACACACCTAAAATATAGTAAAAGCAATCAACTGTATCTAATGGATATCTAATGGTAATAGTATTAAAATTTTGGTATACTTAAGAGTATGAATTTATTAGAAAGTAGGCTTCCCATGGAGAAATTACAAGCCCTGTTATCGGAACGGTTTCAGATCGTTTTTTCAGATACCAGTTTATTAGATACAGCTTTTACGCACACCTCTTATGCCAATGAGCACCGCCTCTTAAAAATTTCACATAACGAACGTTTGGAATTTTTAGGAGACGCTGTTCTTCAATTAGTTATTTCCGAATATTTGTATAAGGAACACCCCAACAGACCGGAGGGAGATTTGTCCAAATTCCGTTCGATGATTGTCCGTGAAGAGAGTTTGGCTGGTTTTTCTCGAGATTGCCAATTTGACCATTTCATCAAACTAGGCAAAGGCGAAGAAAAATCTGGTGGTCGGGACCGCGATACGATTCTTGGCGATTTATTTGAAGCCTTTTTAGGTGCTCTTTTACTAGATCAAGGAGTGGAAGCAGTCAAACGCTTCATCTATCAGGTCATGATTCCAAAGGTTGAAACGGGTCAATTTTCTCAAGTCATTGACTACAAGACTCGCTTGCAAGAACTGTTACAGGTTCACGGAGATGTGGAGATCCAATATCAAGTGGTTAGCGAGTCCGGTCCAGCTCATGCCAAAGAGTTTGAAGTAGAAGTGTTCGTGAACGGTCAAACGATGGGACATGGTCATGGTCGTTCCAAGAAATTAGCGGAGCAGGAAGCAGCCCGCAATGCAGTTGAAACGAGGAATGATGGGCCATGTATCTAAAAGAGATTGAAATCCAAGGCTTTAAATCCTTTGCGGATAAGACAAAAGTCGTGTTTGACAAAGGGGTCACTGCCGTTGTAGGGCCTAATGGATCTGGAAAATCAAATATCACGGAGAGCTTGCGTTGGGCCCTGGGGGAATCTAGTGTCAAGAGTTTACGTGGAGGCAAGATGCCCGATGTCATCTTTGCAGGGACAGAATCGCGAAAACCGCTGAATTATGCCTGTGTCACAGTTGTCTTAGATAACCAGGATGGTTTTATCCAGCAGGCAGGGAAAGAAATTCGGGTCGAACGGCATATTTATCGCTCGGGAGACAGCGAGTACAAGATCGACGGCAAGAAAGTACGTCTCAGAGATGTGCATGATTTGTTCATGGATACGGGATTGGGACGTGACTCCTTCTCTATTATTTCCCAAGGACGGGTAGAGGAGATCTTTAACTCCAAACCGGAAGAACGACGGGCTATCTTTGAAGAAGCTGCAGGTGTCTTGAAATTTAAGACGCGGCGCAAGGAAACCGAGACCAAACTCAACCAAACCCAGGAGAATTTGGACCGTCTGGAGGATATCCTCTATGAATTAGAAGGACAAATCCAACCTCTTGAAAAGCAAGCGACTGTCGCTCGCCGTTTCTTGGAATTAGACCAAGAACGGCAGGTTCTCTTGCTGGATGTTTTAGTTGCTCAAGTCGATTTGACAAAGGACCTTTATGAAAAGGCTGATCAAGAAGAAAAGGCCATTCAAGAACAGTTGGCTTCTTATTACCAACGTCGTCAGGTCTTAGAAGAAGATAATGTACGTATCAAGAAAGCCCGCCATCAGTTGGATGAGAGCTTAGCTGAGGACCAGGCCAGCTTGCTTGAGGTCACTCGTTTGATCAGCGATTTAGAAAAGCAAATCGAAGTAGCTAAGTTGCAATCGAGTCAAGCAGCCCATAGTCGCAGGGAAAACCTTGAGCGGTTGGATGCTGTTTTAGCTCGTCTGGAAGAAGCGAAACAAGAGCTGGCTCAAAAACAAGAGACGCTAGCTGTGCTTCAACAAAGACTGACAGAGAACCGTCAGCAACAAGAAGAGTTGGAAAAAGAATTAGCCAACTACGAAGAAGATCCGGAACAAGTCATTGAGCATCTACGCGAGCAGTATGTCGCACTCTTGCAGACGGAGGCTGAAAAATCGAATGAGCGGACAGCCATTGAGAGCCGGATCCAAGTACTCCTGCAAGAATCTAGCCATCGTCAAGAGGATTTGGCCAAGGCACAAACAAACTTTGAAACTGCCAAGGAAAAAGAAGTCCGACAATTGGAAGAGTTGGATCAGGCGCAAGCGACGGTCAAAAGTTTACTAGTAGAATACCAAGAGCAATTGGTAAAAGTGGAGCAGGCCAAAGCTGCTTACCAAGAGGCTCAAGCTACCATGTTTGACTTGATGGATGAGAGCAAGAATAAGCGGGCGCGGATCAATAGCTTGGAAGCCATTCAGAAGAACCATAGTAACTTCTATGCAGGCGTCAAGAGCGTTTTGCAAGAAGCAGAACGGTTAGGAGGCATCTGTGGGGCTGTTAGTGAGAATTTGAGTTTCTCAAAAGACTACCAGACGGCGCTTGAAATTGCTCTGGGGGCTAGCAGCCAACAGATCATTGTCGAGGATGAAAAGGCCGCAACGCGAGCGATCGATTTCTTGAAACGCAATCGCTTGGGACGGGCAACCTTCCTTCCGCTAACGACGATCAAAGCTCGTCAACTATCTCCTCGGAATTTGGAATTGATTCAAGCCAGTGCAGGATTTCTAGGAATTGCGAGTGACTTAGTGACCTATGAGCATCGTTTTGAACAGATTTTCCAAAACCTGCTTGGCGTAACGGCCATCTTTGATACGACGGAGCATGCGCGTGAGGCGGCCCGTAAAGTCAACTATCAAGTTCGGATGGTGACCTTGGATGGGACTGAATTGCGGACCGGAGGATCATATGCCGGTGGTGCCAATCGTTCCCAAAATACGGTCTTTGTCAAACCAGAATTGGATAGTTTGAAGCAGGAAATGCAAGCTCTGGATGCTCGTTTGAGAGAAGCTGAGCAGGAAGTCGAGACCAAGGACAATCTGCTCAAGCAGGCGCAAGAATACTTGGCTTCTATTCAAAGCCAGGGTGAGCAAGCGCGTCTGGAGCAACAGCGAGCCCAATTGGCTTACCAACAAAGCCAAGAGCAACTGAAAGAAATTCAGGAACTCTTAGAAGCTTTGAAGTCAGAATTGGCAACAGATGCGACCCAATCTCTACAAGAAGAGCAGGAGTCCCTTACTGAGCAATTGGCAGCGATTGAGCTTCAAAAAGAAAACTTGAATCGCGACATTGAAACCATGAAGTCGGATAAAGATGTCCTGCAACAAAAAGTACAAAACCTGCAAGAGCAATTGGCAGAACTGCGACTCCAACAGACGGAATATAATAGTCAACAAAGTTACGAGCAAACAGATGCTCATCGTTTGGAAGAAACGATCACTCAGTTGGAAGTAGAAGAGCATCAGTTGCAATTGCTGATTGAACAAGGCGAGGCCCAAGTTCAGACGGTGGATGTGGAGCAACTAGCCAATCAATTGGCACAGGCACAAGCCAAGAAAACGGACTTGGAACAAGGAGTCATTCGGAAACGCTTTGAGCTGGATGATTTGGAAGGCCAGGCCGAAGATGTTGCTGAACAGATGGAACAAGCGCGCAAGAAAAACGAAGAGTGGATTCGTCAACAAGCCAAGGCTGAAGCGACACGTGAAAAGCATGCGGATCGTTTGAACAAGCTCTTAACGCAAATTACCGATGAATTCATGCAAAGCTTTGACCAAGCCAAAGAGCAGGCCAAACCTGTTGAAAATCTTGCTGCAGCTGAAAACCAGCTCAAGAGCATCGAAAAAGATATTAAGGCACTTGGTCCAGTCAATGTGGATGCGATCGAGCAGTACGATGAGGTGAAGGGGCGCTTTGATTTCCTTTCCAGCCAGCGCGAGGATGTCTTGGCTGCGAAAAATATGCTTCTGTCTACCATTAACGACATGAATGACGAAGTCAAGGAACGTTTTAAATCAACTTTTGAAGCCATTCGTGAATCCTTTAAAGTCACTTTCCGTCAAATGTTTGGTGGGGGTTCTGCTGATTTGATTCTGACAGAGCCAGATCTTCTGACAGCTGGTGTTGAGATTTCTGTGCAGCCACCTGGTAAAAAGATCCAATCCTTAAACCTTATGAGTGGTGGAGAAAAGGCCTTGTCTGCCTTGGCTCTCTTGTTCTCGATTATTCGTGTCAAGACCATTCCATTTGTCATTCTGGATGAGGTAGAGGCTGCCCTAGATGAGGCCAATGTCAAGCGCTTTGGGGATTATCTGAACCGCTTTGATAAGGAAAGCCAATTTATTGTCGTGACGCACCGGAAGGGAACTATGTCGGCTGCAGATTCCATCTATGGGGTGACCATGCAGGAATCTGGGGTTTCTAAAATCGTCTCAGTAAAATTGAAAGACTTAGAAAATGAAGAATAATGATATTAAATTGATCGCTACGGATATGGATGGAACCTTTCTAAATGACCAACATCAGTACGATCAAGACCTTTTACGCAAGGTATTAGCAAGCTGCAAAGAAAAAGGCATCTATTTTGCTGCTGCAAGTGGCCGTGCCCTCCTTTCACTCAAATCCCTCTTTAAAGGATTTGAGGACCAGATGATTTTCATTGCTGAAAATGGTAGCGTGGTAGAATTTCATGGAGAAGATCTCTACGAAGCGACCATGTCCAAAAACTTTTATTTGAGTGTTTTTGAGGCTTTGAAAGCTTCCCCTTATGCAGACCCGAATAAATTACTTTTGACTGGGAAAAAAGGAAGCTATGTCTTAGAAACAGTAGATCCCGACTATCTGGCCTTGAGTCAGCACTACAATGAAAACATTCAAAAAGTGCAAAGCCTAGCAGATATTCAGGATGAAATCTTCAAATTGACCACCAACTTTGATGCAGCTCTGGTATTAGAAGGTGAACAATGGGTCACTGAGAATATCCCAGGTGTCAAAGCGATGACGACAGGTTTTGAATCGATTGATATTGTCCTCGATTATGTCGATAAGGGAGTGGCCATTACCGCCTTAGCGGATAAACTAGGGATCTCGATGGATCAGGTGATGGCTTTTGGAGATAACCTAAATGACCTCCATATGATGCAAGTCGTGGGCCATCCTGTAGCGCCAGAAAATGCACGTCCTGAAATCTTAGCGATTGCTGAAACAGTCATCGGCCACCATGCGACGGGTTCTGTCCTCCGCTATATGGAGGAGATTGTATGAGTAAGATTTCCTTGATTGCGCTGGATTTAGATGGGACCCTTCTCAATTCTGAAAAAAAGATCTCCTCTCGCAATAGAGCAGCCCTCGCTGCTGCACAGGCCCAAGGTGTCAAGGTGGTTCTAACCACTGGTCGCCCCTTGAAAGCCATGGATTTTCTTTTGGAAGAATTGGGAACAGCAGGCCTCAAAGAAGAGTATACGATTACCTTCAACGGTGGTCTAGTGCAGCGAAATAATGGAGAAATCCTCTCAAAAGTTGTCTTGGCGCCAGAAGATGTCGCAACCATTCATGCTGAAACAGCTCGTCTAGGCCTTCCGCTGGATGCTATCAGTGAGGGAAGGGTTTATGAGATTCATGCAGATCGAAAGTCTCTCTATTCCCTTTACAATCCCTACCTGAACTTTATTGAGACAGATTTTAAAGACCTGCCATCCACGATTTCCTACAACAAGTGTGTGACAGCCGTTGATCAAGACTTTTTAGATGCAGCGATCAAGGAGATCAAGCCGGACTTATTTCAAGACTATGAAATTTTTAAATCTCGGGAAATGTTGCTGGAATGGTGCCCCAAAAATGTTCACAAGGCGACAGGTTTAGAGGCGCTGGCTTCTATTTTGGGTCTTAAGGCAGATCAAGTCATGGCCTGTGGAGATGAAGCCAATGACCTGTCTATGATACAATGGGCTGGACTGGGGGTTGCCATGGGCAATGCGATTCCAGCAGTGAAGGAAGTTGCAGCGCTTGTGGCCCCTGTGACAAATGACCAAGATGCCGTCGCATGGGCGATTGAAAATTATGTGCTAAAGGAGAGTGAATAAATGGGATTATTTGATCGTTTATTTGGAAAAAAAGAAGAAACTGAAAAAGTGCTTCCGTCTTCGGAAGAAGTGACGGAAAGTACGGAGGTTGAAGAAACTGTCAAAGAGGAGCCGGCGGCTACCTTAAATGACAAGGAAGAGCAAAAAATTGCAGATATGGAGGCTTATTACCAAGAGCTCAAAGCGCGAATTGCAGCCACTCATCAACCTGTTTCAACCCTCGCTCAAGAAGAGCCGGCAGAGGAACCTCTTGTAGAAGAAAAAGTGACATCAGAGACTAATGAAGACCAAGTACCAGTAGAGGAGTCTCCAGTTGTTTTTGAACCTGTTCAAACAGAAGCAAGTCCTGAAGAAGTTTCACCACTAGCTGATGAAACGGAGACTGAGCCTCTTGAAGAAGCGGAAGAAACTGAAAATGGTGAGGAAGCAGATGGGGCTGATGGTTCAGAAAGGAAAGAAGAGTCACCAATTGCCTCTCCATCATCTGATGCTGAGCTAGTAGAAGGGAGCACGACAGAAGAGGAGGTTCCAGAACTAGTAGAAGCTCAGGATGAGGTCCCAGAACCTGAAGTATCAGAAGCGATTGCTCAAGTGGAGGAAACTTCAGAAGTGGCAGAAGCCGAGTCCAGAATTCCTCAAGGAGAAGCTGCATCAACCGTTGAGGAAAGAACTGTTGAAGAGGCAGAGGAGCCAATTCCAGATGAGGTTGAGCCAGAGCAAGAAAACATTCAGGAAAAATACGATCGTAGCTTGAAAAAGACACGGACTGGATTTGGAGCACGCCTCAATGCCTTCTTTGCCAATTTCCGTTCAGTTGATGAAGAATTCTTTGAAGAATTGGAAGAACTCTTGATCATGAGTGACGTTGGGGTTCAAGTGGCCTCTAATTTAACCGAAGAGCTGCGTTATGAAGCCCGTTTGGAAAATGCCAAAAAACCAGATGCTCTCAAGCGCGTGATCATCGAAAAATTGGTGGACTTGTATGAAAAGGATGGCCAATTTAATGAAGCCATTCGTTTTCAAGATGGTCTTACGGTCATGCTCTTTGTTGGGGTCAATGGAGTTGGTAAAACAACATCTATCGGGAAGTTAGCCCACCGCTACAAACAAGAAGGCAAGAAAGTCATGCTGGTTGCAGCAGATACTTTCCGTGCAGGAGCAGTAGCTCAACTGGCAGAATGGGGACGCCGCGTAGATGTTCCTGTTGTGACAGGTCCTGAAAAATCAGATCCTGCCAGCGTCGTATTTGATGGAATGGAACGCGCGATCGCTGAAAACATTGATGTTCTGATGATTGATACAGCTGGTCGTCTGCAAAACAAGGACAACCTCATGGCGGAGCTTGAAAAAATCGGCCGGATTATCAAACGTGTTGTACCCGATGCACCGCATGAAACCTTGCTGGCCCTCGATGCATCAACCGGTCAAAATGCCTTGGTGCAAGCTAAAGAATTTTCAAAAATTACACCTGTGACAGGAATTGTATTGACCAAGATCGATGGAACGGCTCGAGGTGGGGTCGTCCTTGCGATTCGAGAAGAGTTGGATATCCCAGTGAAGTTGATTGGATTCGGAGAAAAGATTGATGACATCGGACCATTCCACTCAGAAAACTTCATGAGAGGCCTCTTGGAAGGCTTGATTTAAGAGTCAAATAGAAAAAGACAAATTGTTTAAAAGACAATTTGTCTTTTTGTTTCCTTGCGCTATCAAAAAAACCACCCGAAGGTGGCTTTCCTTAATTCTTAGGTTCAGGTTTCCAAACCCATTCGGCTCCGTATTCTGCAAGGAGATCATCGGATGCAGTTGGTCCCATGGATCCAGACTTGTATTCATAGAGCGGTGCTCCATTTTCGGCCCATAGTTTTTCAATCCGGTCAATCAATTGCCATGAAGCACGGACTTCGTGCCAGTGGCTGTAATTGGTTGAGTCATTGTTCAAAACGTCGAAAATTAATTTTTCATAAGGCTCTGGTGAAGCCCCAGTTGCAGTCGCATCTGTTTCATAATCAAAGGAAATTGGTGCGATGCTGAATTTTTCTCCGACCTCTTTTCCGTTGATGCTCAATGAGAAACCTTCATTTGGTTGGATATAAATTGTCAAGACATTTGGTTGCAAGCTATGTCCAAAGATGGAGTCGGTTTGCTTGAAGACCACATTGACCATGGTTCCTTTTTGCGTCAAGCGTTTTCCGGTACGGAAGAAGAAAGGCACACCGCGGAAGCGATCGCTATCAACAAAGAACGTACCAGAAGCATAGGTCTCCGTAGTAGATTCAGGGTCGACATTGGGCTCACTGCGATAAGAGATATCTTTTTTCCCTTCGATCGTACCTGAATGGTATTGACCACGGATAAAGAATTTCTTCAATTCGTCATCTGTTGGATTGTGCAATTGCTCAAATACTTTTACTTTTTCAGCCCGAATCGCATCCTTGGTAAAGGTAGCTGGTTTATCCATGGCAAGCAAAGACAAAAGCTGAAGGGTATGGTTTTGCACCATATCTCGAAGGGCCCCCGAGTGATCATAGTAGCCACCGCGTTCTTCAACTCCTAAGCGTTCAGCGAAGGTAATTTGGATATTGTCAATAAAATCTCGGTTCCAAAGATTATCAAAAATAAGATTTCCAAAACGAATGGCAAAGATATTTTGGATCATTTCTTTTCCAAGGTAATGGTCGATACGGAAGATTTGTTCTTCATCAAAGGTTTCTTCCAATTCCTTGTTGAGCTGACTAGCCGTTTCTAGGTCTGTACCGAAAGGTTTTTCAACGATCAAGCGCTCAAAACCTTGTCCATCCACAATGCCTTCTGATTTGAGGTGTTTAGCAATGGTTCCAAAAAATTGAGGAGCCATGGACAAGAAGAAGACCTTGTTGTGTTCCGTTTGGTATTTTTCATCCAAGCTATTTTGCAATTCGCGCAGGGCGATGTAATGTTCGGTATCATTAACATCATGACTTTGGTAGTAGAAATGACTGGCGAATTCTTGGGCTTGTTGAGGGCTATCTGCCAGGTCTGTGATGGATTCTACCACGACTGATTCAAAGTATTCCTTGCTCCATGGTCTGCGGGCTGTTCCGATAACCGCAAAGTTTTCAGATAGATTTCCTGATTTATAGAGTCTAAAAAGGGATGGATAGAGTTTGCGCTTGGCTAAATCTCCACTGGCCCCGAAAATGGTTACAATAACTTTTGAAGACATTTAAGTACCTATTTCCTATTTTATTAACCATATTTTACCATAAAATCCACAAGATTTCTTTGATGGAATCGTTGTTCCGAATATTTTCCGCTTGGATTAGAGGATTTGAGAGGAAAGCATAGAAAAAGCTAGAATCAATGTGGATTCTAGCTTGAACAGTTATAAGATGTTTGGATCTACAATGAAAGCTCCATCAGAATACGCGGTAGACATATGGATTAGCCGGTTTCGTAATGGTCTGGCAATCGCTAATGTGGAGAACAGGCAAGCTTTGCTTGAGCTGCTTGTGGTATTCAATGGACAAGGTTCCTTTCGCATGGATCCAAGTATTGTTTTCGAAATGCTGCGGAGCACCCGTCGTTAAGAGACCGTAGACGCCGGAATCTGCGATACAGTGGATGATCCCAAAGCGAAAGAGAAATTGGCTGTCCTTGTTATTGGGATCATTGTATACAAAACCGGTCAGCTCGATCGTCTTTCCTGCAAATTGGTCAGGATAATCATAAATCACTTCCATGACTTCCATGTAATTCTCAGTGGTCACCTGAATCACTTTTTTATCAACATATTTCTTTGCCGCCTGCTTCATTTCTGACTCATAGGCAGATTTGGTAAAATAGCTACTAGTATCTGGTTTGAGATACTGGGTTGTTGTCCCTTCGTCCTGCTGGATTTCCTTGGAAGATCCAGCCGCAACCGGGAAGTGGTAGCCTTTGGCAGAGACTGTTTGGGAATCCAGTGTCACTGTAGGAAAAAATAGCCCGACAAACAAAGGAATACAGAGCAAGAAAATACTCGCCACTTTTGCCCAGAAGCCAGAGAGATGACTGTGGATCTTCATCTGCTTGACCCAGATGATCAGCTGCACAAGAGCTAAAACAAAGGACAAGAACATGGAAATATAAGCCAAGTAAGAATAGTGTAAGTTGATGTATTGATTGAGCTTACCAGATAATTGCAGGTACATGGTGAGCTCAAAATAGCCAGCTAATATCAAGAAACGAATCATAGCACTACCCCCACAAACCAAGCATAAAGGAGCACAACTCCACTCACAATTCCGATAAATTGCCAGATAAAACGGGTCTTGAGATAATTTTTCATCATGAGGAGATTTTTGACATCAAGCATAGGCCCAATCACCAGAAAGGCAAGAACAGGCGCTACTCCAAAACTTGTTAGAAGAGAGGATCCAACAAAGGCGTCCGCCTCGCTACAAAGTGAGAGGAGAAAGGACAAGACCATGAGAAGGAGAATAGCAATAACCGGTGTCGCACTGATCGAAGTGAGGATCCGTGTTGGGACATAGACTTGGACGAGGCTGGCAAAGAGACAACCAAATACCAAGTAGCGTCCTGTATCAAAGAATTCATCAATGGCTTGCACCAAGACTTGAAAGAGCTTTTGGCCTTTGCTCAAGTCCCTAAAATCATGTTCATGCACAGGTTTGCGATGTTCTTTTTGGATCGAATCTGTCTGAATAAAGCCAAGGAAGATCCCTAGTACTGTTGCGACAAGCAAGGAACCAAGGGCGCGGTAGAGGGCCATCTTAACAGAATTCCCAAAGGCTGAGTAGGTCGCAAAGAGAACGATGGGATTGATGACCGGTGCTGTCACCAGAAAGGGAACAGCAGTATAACTTGGGACTTTCTTTTCTAGAAAGCGATTGATAATGGGAACAATTCCACATTCACAGGAAGGAAAGATAAAGCCGATAAAAGTCCCAAAGAAGATCCGCCCAAATTTATTTTTGGGAAGAAAGCGGTAGACCCTCTCGGGGGTGATATAGACCTCAATAATCCCTGAAATGATACTTCCGATTAGGACAAACGGTAGGGCCTCGATAATAATCGAGAGAAAAATAGCCCCAGCCTGCAAGACGCTAGAGGGAAGGTGTTGAAAGAATGTCATTACTTAACCTTCTTTGCTTCTTTAGTGGTAGCAGTTTCTGCCTTCTTTTTCTCTTCAGGAAATTCTACTTTCTTTTCTACATCCGGAAAACTCGCAAAATTTTCAAACATTTTATCAAGATCATCTGTTTTTGAGAATTTAATAGCCATTGTTGGGCCTCCTTTTTATTTTCTTTCATTATAACAAAAAGGAAAGAGCAAGGGGGAAATGGAGCATAAAAGGAAGGATCCATAGGGTCAAAATTATTCTATGAAAAATCCCTGAAACAGAGACCAGAACAGGCGATCTCACCCCTTGATGGCAGCAAAATATGCTATAATAGAAGCTATGGATAAATATGAAAAAATAGCCCAAGAATTGGGTGTTAGCTTAAAACAAATCGATACCGTATTGAGTCTGACCGCAGAAGGCTCAACCATTCCCTTCATTGCTCGCTATCGAAAAGATATGACGGGAAATTTAGATGAAGTAGCGATTAAGGCCATTATTGACCGGGACAAATCGTTAACGGCTCTGGCTGAACGAAAGGAAACCGTCCTTGCTAAGATTGAGGAACAGGGCAAACTGACAGAGGCGCTCAAGCAGGCTATTGAGGCTGCTGAAAAATTAGCGGATGTCGAAGAGCTCTATCTCCCTTATAAGGAAAAACGGCGGACCAAGGCGACGATTGCTCGAGAAGCAGGACTTTTTCCTTTGGCACGTCTCATTTTGCAAAATAGTCCAGACTTGGAAGCAGAGGCTCAGAAATTTACCTGTGAGGCCTTCCCAACTGAAACTGCGGCTTTAGCTGGTGCAGTGGATATTCTGGTAGAAGCTATTTCAGAGGATACCCAATTACGGGCCCTCACCTATCAAGAAATTCATGGGCATTCCCTCATGACGTCAACCTTGAAGGATGAAAGCTTAGATCCTAAGAGAACCTTTGAAATCTACTATGATTTTTCTGAGAAGATCAAGAATATGCAAGGCTACCGGACTCTAGCTCTCAATCGTGGAGAAAAATTGGGCGTTCTCAAAGTCGGATTCGAGCACCATTTGGATCGGATCATTCGTATTTTTGAGGCTCGTTTTAAAACTAAAAATGCCTATGTGGATGAGGTTATTCAACAAGCGGTTAAGAAAAAAATCGTTCCTGCGATTGAACGTCGGATTCGGACAGAGTTGACGGAGGTGGCAGAAGACGGGGCCATTCAATTGTTCTCTGAGAATCTACGGAATCTATTGCTCATTCCTCCGTTAAAAGGGCGCGTGGTCCTTGGATTTGACCCAGCCTTTCGGACTGGTGCTAAACTAGCCGTTGTCGATGAGACAGGAAAGATGCTCGCTACCCAGGTTATCTATCCAGTTGCTCCTGCAAAACCAGCTCAGATCGAGCAGGCTAAAAAGGATCTGTCCTCCTTGATCAAGGAGTTCGGAGTAGAAATTATTGCGATTGGAAATGGAACCGCCAGCCGTGAAAGTGAGGCCTTTGTCGCAGAGGTCCTCCATGACCATCCAGGAGTTCGCTATGTTATTGTCAATGAAAGCGGAGCCTCTGTCTACTCAGCTAGTGAGTTGGCCCGTCATGAGTTCCCAGAGCTAACCGTTGAAAAACGCTCGGCCATCTCGATTGCCCGCCGCTTGCAAGATCCGCTAGCAGAATTGGTGAAAATCGATGCCAAATCCATCGGTGTCGGTCAATACCAACACGATGTCAATCAGAAAAAACTGACAGAAAGCTTGGATTTCGTGGTAGATACCGTAGTCAACCAAGTTGGGGTCAATATCAATACGGCTAGTCCCTCTCTCTTAGCGCATGTAGCAGGACTCAATAAGACCATCTCTGAAAATATTGTGAAATACCGGGAAGAAGAAGGAATGATTCTTTCACGAGCGCAAATAAAAAAAGTCCCTCGTCTCGGTGCCAAGGCTTTCGAGCAGGCGGCTGGATTCTTACGCATTCCTGAAAGTAAAAACATCTTGGATAATACCGGCGTTCACCCTGAAAGTTACAAGGAAGTTGAAAAACTTTTTCAACTTCTTGAAATTACCGACCTCGATGCATCAGCTCAGGAAAAATTAAAAGCTGTGAACATCGAGGAGATGTCTACTCAGCTGGATCTGGGACCAGAAACTCTGAAAGATATCATTGCCGATCTCCTAAAACCAGGTCGCGATTTGCGGGATTCCTTTGATGCACCTGTGCTCCGTCAGGATGTCTTGGATATTAAAGACTTGCATATTGGCCAAAAATTAGAAGGGGTTGTGCGCAATGTGGTTGACTTTGGAGCCTTTGTCGATATTGGCATTCACGAAGATGGCTTGATTCATATCTCCCATATGAGCAAGCAGTTTATCAAGCATCCAAGCCAGGTCGTCTCAGTAGGTGATTTGGTTACCGTCTGGGTGAAGAAGATTGATGTGGAACGCGAAAAAGTCAATCTCAGTTTGGTAGCTCCGAATGAATCTGACTGAGTATGTACGCCAAGTATCCCTAGAAGATTTTGGGAGAGAATTCCGTCATCGAGCAGAGTGGAATTCACGTCTTCAAACCACTGGAGGCCGTTTCTTTCCCAAGGATCGACACCTTGATTTTAACCCGAAAATATACCAAGCTTTCGGGTTAGAGGTCTTTCGCAAAATCGTCCGCCACGAACTCTGCCATTACCATCTTTACGATCAAGGTAAAGGATATCGCCATAAAGATCTAGCCTTTAAGCAACTCCTCCAGCAAGTGGACGGTCTTCGTTTCACACCTCCTCTACCAGATAGAACTAGGCGAGTCAAGCGGATCTATCTCTATCAATGTCCCCATTGTGGCCAAGAGTATAGACGAAAGCGAAAAATCGATCTGAAGAAATATGCTTGTGGTCGCTGTCGCAGCCACCTGCAATTCCTTGAAATGAGACAAGAGTAAGAATCGGTCTTTAGGCGGATCTCTTTCCAGTTCGACTCTGCTAAAATAGGTCTAACTAGAAAGAGGAAAATCAAATGACAGCATCATTTTACAAATTAAAACGACATCGCCTGGTTTCAGGTGTGCTAGCTGGCTTAGCCGATAAATTTGGTCTTAGCGTAACTCTCCTACGCTTCTTGTTTATTCTTTTTACGGTTTCTCATGCCTTTATCGGTGTGATTATCTATTTACTGTTAGATACGACCTTGCCTTATAAGGACGAGGAGGAGCAGGAAATGTTTGACTATGGCCCTCGACCTCGTCGAAGAAAAGAGGCTGAACCCATCCATGATCAGAATGATAGTCCGTTTTTCTAAAAGGAGATCCGGGTGAAGCAGAAGTTCTATTCCCTTGCTTTTATTCTATATCTCTTCTTCAGTTTTATAGGACAGTTTTTCATTTTAAATCGTGTTTTTGGGGAAGGAGTTGGAACAGTTTTGATCGGAATGCTCCTTTTTCCACTGGGCATTTGGAATAGTCTCTTCTACCTCTTGTTTCTGCCAACAGAAATGGCTAGAAAGCCACAAATTTATCGGTTTTCGATTTTATTTCTGCCGGTTTTGTATTTGGTTTTCTCCTTGTTGGGGGGAGGACCTTACGTCTTTATGCTCGGCTTGATCGCATTTCCTTCAAATGCGGTGGTCTATGCGGTCTCTACCGGAATCAAATCTATGATTAAAGATTTTTTGCAAGGCGAAGGCTAGAGCATTCTTCATATGTTACCATCATTTCCTAGAGGTTGAAGACCTTTGTCTTGGCCTCTTTTTGCTTGCCTTAAAAAGGAGTTGAAAATGGATCTTTCAAATGACACTTCAGTCTCTCGTCTGAAGAGAAAATCTGCTATAATAGAGAGAGAATTTGAAAAGGGAGAATGATATGGCAGTTACTGTTCGCGATCTACAGGAAAAGCTTCGTCTATCGGTTGTTTATGGGGATGATAGCCTCTTAAGCAAGGAAATTACGACTGCGGACATTTCACGTCCAGGTCTTGAAATGACGGGCTATTTCGACTATTACACACCTGAGCGGATTCAACTTGTAGGAATGAAAGAATGGTCCTACCTGGTGAAGATGAGCTCTCACAACCGTCATCAGGTCCTGCGCAAGATGTTCCAGCCAGAGACACCTGTCATCATTGTTGCGCGGAATTTAGAAATTCCAGAAGAAATGTTGCGTGCTGCGGAAGAGAAGCAACTAGCCATTTTAAAGAGCAATGTTGCAACCAGTCGTTTATCTGGAGAGCTTTCTAGCTATTTGGATAGTCGGCTAGCAGAACGTACGAGTGTACACGGTGTCTTGATGGATATTTATGGGATGGGTGTCTTGATCCAAGGAGATAGCGGAATCGGAAAAAGCGAGACAGGTCTGGAACTTGTCAAGCGGGGTCACCGCCTTGTAGCAGATGACCGGGTCGATATCTATGCGAGAGATGAGATGACCCTTTGGGGAGAGCCAGCTGAAATCCTACGCCACTTACTAGAGATCCGTGGTGTCGGGATTATCGATGTCATGAGTCTCTACGGTGCGAGTGCTGTGAAGGATTCTTCACAAGTCCAAATCGCCGTTTACTTGGAAAATTATGCTAAGGATCAGGTTTATGATCGTCTTGGTAATAATGCAGAAGAGTTGGAAATCGGTGGCGTGACCATTCCTCGGATTCGCATCCCTGTGAAGACTGGTCGGAACATTTCGGTCGTGATCGAAGCAGCGGCGATGAATGTTCGTGCCAAAGAAATGGGCTATGATGCCACTAAAACCTTTGAAGAACGTCTGTCCCAGTTGATTAGTCAAAATGAGGTGAAGGAATGAATCCAGTAGCCCTTCAATTAGGTCCGATCAGTATTCGTTGGTACGCAATTTGTATTGTCTCTGGCTTGATTCTAGCCGTTTATCTTTCTATGAAAGAAGCACCTCGTAAGAAAATTGATCCAGATGATATCATTGATTTCATTTTGATCGCTTTTCCGCTTGCGATTGTGGGGGCTAGGCTCTATTACGTTATTTTTGAATGGGGCTACTATAGCCAGCACCTGGGTGAGATTTTTGCTATCTGGAACGGAGGAATCGCGATTTATGGTGGCCTCTTGACAGGTGCCCTTGTCCTCTACCTATTCTCTCGTAGACGCTTGATTGAGCCAATTGATTTCTTAGATATTGCGGCCCCAAGCGTCATGATTGCACAGAGTATTGGTCGCTGGGGAAACTTCTTTAACCAGGAAGCTTATGGAGCTGCTGTCAAAAGTCTTAACTACCTGCCCTCTTTTATTCGAGATCAAATGTATATAGATGGTAGTTACCGTCAGCCAACGTTCTTATATGAATCCAGTTGGAATCTGTTAGGATTTCTCTTGATCTTAATTCTTCGTAGGAAGCCCCAATTTTTGCGACAAGGTGAGGTCACAGCCTTTTACCTTATCTGGTATGGTTTTGGTCGGATGATCATCGAAGGAATGCGGACGGATAGCTTGATGTTTGCGGGCTTACGTGTTTCCCAGTGGTTGTCGATGATCCTGATTCTAGTTGGACTCGCCATCATCTTTTACCAACGACGCAAAAAAGCCCCTTATTATGTAGAAACAAAGGAGTAACATATGTTTATTGAAATTGCATACGGCCTCTTAGGTCTTGCCTTAGTAGCGCTTGTCATTTATATGATTTTTTTCCTCTCAAAGATTGGAAAAGTTGTAGATGAGACGCAAAAAACGATCCAAGTTTTGACATCAGATGTCAATGTCACCTTGCATCAGACCAATGATCTATTGGCAAAAGTCAATGTTTTAACGGATGATTTGAATCAAAAAGTTGCAACGATTGATCCACTCTTTACAGCCGTGGCGGATCTTTCAGAGTCTGTTTCAGATTTGAATGATCAAGCCCGTCAATTGAGTGTCAAAGCAGTGTCAGCTGGTGGAAAAACAGTGAAAGCCTCTATCGGATTAAAAGCGATTAAGATGGCTTCAAAATTATTTAAATAGAATCGAGGAAGAATATGGGACGTTTATCTAGTTTATTAATTGGTGTGATTTCAGGTGCTTCAGCAGCCTACTATTTATCAACAGAGCAAGGAAAGAAAGTCACTAAAAAGGTGGTGCGCTTCGTAAAAGATTATCAAGAAGATCCTCAAGAAGTACATGAATCGGTTAAACAAACTGCTAAGGATGTTTCCAAACAAGCAGCAGAAGTGATTCAACAAACCAAAGAAAAAGTTGGTTCTGGAGAAATTACGACAGGAACTGTTTTGGAGTCCGTCAAAGAAAAGACGCAAGATGTGGTTGAAAAATCTCAAGAAGTCTATCACTCATTTAAGGATAAACTTCAAAAAGAAAATCTAAGTGGCAATGACTTGGTTCAATCCATTCGCAAACAAACAGAATCAGAAGACATCGTGTTAGAGTTGGATGAAAAAGATTCTGAAGAAGTAGCTGAAGAAGAAACAAAAGAAGCATAAAAAAATGAGGCTCAGTGAGCCTCATTTTTTATGGAAGGTAAGATGGCAATTGGCAGTTAAGTTTTATCTTCCAACTGTTATTCCAATTAAAAAAATTCGAGTAAATAAAAGAAATCAGGAAAACCTGATTTTTATTTTTTTCGTTTATTGTAGTAAATTCGGAACCCTTGAATACTAGCAAAGCTAGAACCAATCGCTAAAGCAAACGCAAAGAAGGTATTCATTTTCGTTGCTAAAAAGACAAAACTAAATACAACCGTCAACACACAGAAAATAGCAATATTTAAAAAATATAGCAATTCACTTAATTGAGGTGCGGGTTCAACTTCAGGAGCATAGTCCTGAATAGGGGTTTCTTGGGTTTGTTTGGTTAATTCGATATAATCGAATTCTTCTTCATGGTGTCTTAAATTTCTTACGGGCATTTTCTCTCTCCTAACAGTACTCTATTATTCTATCATGAATTCAGGTATATAAATGTTACAAAAATGTTACAAATTTTACAAAATGAATATATTTTTCTAGAATATCGGAATTTTTGTTATAATGGTTCTATGAAAAATATTATTATTACAGCAACAGCAGAGAGTGTTGAGCAAGCGCAAGCCCTGATTGATGCAGGGGTTGACCGAATCTATGTCGGTGAAAAAGACTACGGATTACGATTGCCTCAAACTTTAAGCTATGACGAAATAAATCGAATTGCCCAACTGGTCCATGCTGCTGGCAAAGAATTGACAGTAGCTGTAAATGCACTCATGCACCAATCGATGATGGATTCAATCAAGCCTTTCCTAGATTTTCTAAAGGAAATTCAGGCTGATTATATTACTGTCGGAGATGCGGGCGTTTTTTATGTCTTGAAACGAGATGGCTATCCATTCAAAACCATCTACGATGCATCAACCATGGTCACTTCTAGCCGCCAGATCAATTTCTGGGGAAAACAAGCAGGAGCTTCTGAAGCTGTTCTGGCTCGTGAGATTCCATCTGCCGAATTATTCGTAATGGCTGAGAATCTTCAGATTCCAGCAGAAGTATTGGTCTATGGTGCTAGCATTATTCACCATTCGAAACGACCTCTTCTTCAGAATTATTACAACTTCATCAAGACAGAGGACTCTGTGACCAAGGAGCGTGATTTGTTCCTAGCAGAACCAGGAGATCCAAATTCTCATTATTCGGTCTACGAGGACAAACATGGAACCCATATCTTCTCAAATAATGACTTGAATATGATGACCAAATTGTCTGAGTTGGTAGAACATGGCTTTGATCATTGGAAACTCGATGGTGTCTACTGTCCGGGTGAAAACTTTGTCAAGATTACAGAGTACTTTGTCAAGGCCCGTGATTTGATTCAAAAAGGAACATTTACACAGGATCAAGCCTATCTGTTTGATGAAGAAATCCGCAAATTGCATCCAGCTAATCGTGGTTTGGATACTGGTTTCTATGATTATGAACCAGATCGTGTAAAATAATAAAAAAACTAGGGCTTCTTCGTTTGTGAGTTTTCCTTTTTCAGGGAACGAAGAGGCTATTCATCATATCGACAATCTTGTAAATTGGAGAAAACATGACAAATACAAAAAAACGTCCAGAGGTTTTGGTACCTGCTGGAACATTAGAAAAATTAAAAGTTGCCGTTAATTATGGGGCAGACGCAGTGTTCGTCGGTGGACAAGCCTATGGTTTGCGTAGCCGTGCTGGAAACTTTACCATGGATGAGCTTCGTGAAGGTATCGAATATGCGCATGCACGTGGCGTAGATGTACACGTGGCTTCGAACATGGTGACCCATGAGGGAAATGAACAAGGGGCTGGTGAATGGTTCCGTGAATTACGAGATATGGGCCTTGACGCCGTGATCGTCTCAGACCCGGCCTTGATTGAAATCTGTGCAACTTATGCACCTGGACTCAATATTCACTTGTCTACGCAAGCTTCTGCAACCAACGTGGAGACCTTCCATTTCTGGAAAGAATATGGCTTGACCCGTGTCGTCTTGGCCCGTGAGGTATCCATGGAAGAGTTGGCAGAGATCCGTAAGCGTACCGATCTTGAGATCGAAGCCTTCGTTCATGGAGCCATGTGTATTTCTTATTCCGGACGTTGTACCCTTTCTAACCACATGTCTGACCGGGATGCCAACCGTGGTGGTTGTTCTCAATCTTGTCGTTGGAAATACGATCTCTATGATATGCCATTTGGCCAAGAACGCAAGAGTATCAAAGGACAAGTCCCAGAAGAATATTCTATGTCAGCCGTGGACATGTGTATGATCGAAAATATTCCAGACATGATTGACAATGGGGTTGATAGCTTGAAGATCGAAGGTCGGATGAAATCTGTCCATTACGTATCAACAGTTGCCAACTGTTACAAGGCAGCTTGTGATGCCTATATGGAAAGTCCAGAAGCCTTTTATGCCATTAAGGATGATTTGATCAATGAATTGTGGAAAGTCGCTCAACGTGAATTAGCAACTGGATTCTACTACCAAACACCGACTGAAAATGAACAATTGTTTGGGGCACGTCGTAAGATTCCGCAATACAAATTTGTAGGAGAAGTGGTGGACTTTGATCCATCTACCATGACTGCGACGATTCGCCAACGGAATGTCATCAATGAAGGCGACCAAGTGGAATTCTACGGACCAGGCTTCCGTCATTTTGAATGCCAGATCCAAGACTTGCATGATAAGGATGGAGTGAAGATTGATCGCGCACCAAATCCGATGGAACTTCTTACGATCACCGTTCCACAAGAAGTCAAGCCAGGAGATATGATTCGTTCTTGCCAGGAAGGTTTAATCAATCTCTACTCAAAAGATGGGGCAAGTAAAACTGTTCGAGTATAACAAAAAAAGAGAGGGTTAAATCTCTCTTCAGAATATAGAAAAACTCTATTAGGACTAGAAAAACTTCTCCTTTAGAGTTTTTTCTTTATATAATTATGAAAAAAGATTGAAGAAAATTGTCAAAATGGACTTTTTCTTCAATCTGTATAATCAACTTTTAATTGAATGCATTCTGTTTGGTTTTATTCTTTTCCATAAAGGTAACGACTAGCAATTAACCAAGTAGCAATATACATTATCACGTTAACCAAAAATGCGACAACGATAACCATATTCCAATTATGGGATAAATTAGTAGTTAGAATCCCCATAATTGTTGTACCAAAAAGTCCACCAATTTGTTTGT
This sequence comes from Streptococcus parasanguinis, assembly GCF_019929185.1. Lineage (GTDB taxonomy): Bacteria > Bacillota > Bacilli > Lactobacillales > Streptococcaceae > Streptococcus > Streptococcus parasanguinis_O. The sequence continues at coordinate 175,554 of NZ_JAHZPC010000002.1, read as the reverse complement.
TAGCGTTTAAAGTTGCACCAGCAATTCCAGATAATTCTTGACCAGCAGCTTCCATAAGAATGGTAGTAGTTGCTGGAGTTAACACTCCGATACCAAGGCTCATTAAAGAAAATAAAGGGATTAGGATGTATAGTTGAATTTCATGAAAAAGGACTCCAATTCCAAAAATTCCTGCTGCTCCTACAATGGCAAAAATAATTGAGACAGTAGCGAGGCTTCCCACGGAAAATCGTTTTACAGCACGTGCGTAAAATAAATTACCAATAATTAAGACAATCATTCCTGGTAGAATGAGGAGTCCAGAAACCATTGAGGAGAGGTTTAAATAAGTTTGAAAATAAAGTCCTAGCACCAAAACAATACCATATAATGAAATGTTAACTACTAAACCTAACAGATTAGAGACAATAAACTTAGCATTTTTTAATAGTTGGTGGGGAACAATAGGTGCTTTACTTTTTTTATCGTGGACTACTAAACCAACAGTAAATAATATAAACAGGAGAAGAAACAATAAAAGATTTAGGTTACTATAGCCATATTGATTCCCTTCAACAAGGTAAATAACTAGACTTCCGATAGTTGCAACAAGAAATATATTACTGAAAATGTCAATTCTAGTCTTTGGATTGGCAATATTGTTTTTCACAAGAAGTAATATTGAAATTACTGTCAAAATTCCCAATGGAATATTGATTAAGAAAATACCCCTCCATCCGAAGTAGTTAATAATTAGTCCACCAATAAAAGAACCAGTACCGGTTGCAACAGAAATAATTGCTGTCCAAATTCCTAACATACGTGCTCTTTTAGTAGAATCAGGGTATGAAATGAATAAAAGTGCTAATGAACTAGGCATAAACAAAGAAGCACCGAAACCTTGAACGAATCTAAGTATGATTAATGTTTCAATATTTGGTGAAAAAGAGCACCCAAATGAGGCAAGTGTAAAAATTGTCATTCCAAATAATAAAATTCGTTTAGCACCATATTTTGTTGTTAGATTTCCTGAAAGTAGGAGTAAAGAGCCTAAAGCTAGTGTATAGGCGTTAATAATCCAAATGGATTGCTCTAATGAGACGCTCATAGCTGTTTCAATATGGGGAACAGCAAGAACCACTCCGGTTGTATCTAGGACCGCCATAATGTATCCTAGTGAAAGAATAAAAAGTAGATAAGCTGGCGCTTTTGTATTTGTTTTTTTCATCAAGCTTCCTCCGTTATTTCATCAAACCAATTTTCATTTATCAATCAAAAGCAATATATTTAACTTTCTGAAAATATTTTACTTGAGTATATCCAGTGCCAAAGTATCTTCCATCAGCGCAACCGAGAATATCTTTGATACGGTCAAACTTAGTTGTAATATCCATAGTAATTTCCCCTTTCAAATGATATAATTAGCTTATCATGTAATAATTTCTGAAACAAGAAGGGAAAAAAAGTATAGTAACTATCAAAAAAGGAGGAAATGAATGGAGACTTGCAAGAAGCAATCTTTGAAAAAATCAATTTGTCCAGCAAGAAGGGTCTTGAATTTACTAAAAGGTAAATTTACTCTTGAGATCTTATCTGAAATTATTGATGGTAATATACATTATAGTAGTCTTTTGCGTAGTGTAGAAGGTATTAATCCTAGAATATTAGCTCAACGATTACATGATTTTGAGCAAGAAGGTATTTTATCAAGAAAAGTTTTACCGACATCGCCTCCACAGGTTGAATATAAAATGACAAAAAAAGGTATTGCTCTAAGAAGTATCGTTGAAGAAATGAAAAAATGGGAGCATACTTATGGTGATTAGAGATTAGATTGAATTTACATAATTTATTACTAATATTTTTCTTTAAATAGATAATGTAATTATGAAAGATTTGGTGACCTTTTTAATCAAGGCAACGTCAATACTAGTAGTATGTACTGGAACTTTAACTTTTTACTAGGTTCAAAAGTTAAAGTTAAAATTTGATAGAATTTTTTTGATACTCTAATAAATTTAGAAATGAGATTAAAAGTAATAAAAACAAACGCCAAAAATGACGTTTGTTTTCAATATAAAAGAGAGGGTTAAACCTCTCCTTTTTGTTGAGCGATGCGAATATTATTGGGGACCAAACTGATTTTCTGGATCTCAGAAATCCGAATAATCGTGGACATACTCTTTTTAAAATTTTTCACGATCAGTTGTCGGCGTTCTTGGTCATACTTGACAATGTCGCCTGTAAAACTCTTATTTGAAAAAATAACATGTACCCCTTGTTTTTTTCGCAATGCTTGTTGAATGATGTCAATAATTCTCTCATCTTCTAATGGGGCAGGGGTACTGACTTTTCCATTGAAAAATTCATTTGCTCGGTCTTTAACGATCTCGAGAAATTTTTTCATAGCTAAATTCTCCATAACTTGATACAATATATTATAGATAATTTAAACGATTTTGTAAATGATTTACGAATATTAGAGATGAGAAGGCAAGAAAGGAGTCGTGAAATGGCAGAATTTTCATTCCAAATCGAAGAACATTTGCTGGTCTTGTCAGAAAATGACAAGGGTTGGACCAAAGAATTGAACCGTGTGAGTTTTAATGGTGCTCCTGCTAAGTATGATATCCGGACCTGGAGTCCCGACCATACAAAAATGGGGAAAGGCATTACACTCACAAACGAAGAGTTCCAAGTCATGCGCGATGCATTTAAAAATTAAGAAAAGGGGTCCTTCAAGGACTTCTTTTTTTGTTATAGTCTAAGGCTATATAGATATCAAAGATATTAGATTATCCCAAACCCTTGTTTATCAGGTGTTGGACTGCTATAATGGTTGCATTGATGAATTAATGTAAAACTTATAGGAAAGAGGGAATCATATTGACACATACACATGCACCTTATCGCGTAGACCATGTTGGTTCATTTCTTCGTCCAGCTACTTTGGTTCAGGCTCGTGAAGATTTCGCAGCTGGAAAAATCAGTCAGGCTGACTTAACAAAAGTAGAAGATCAGGCGATTCGTGACCTCGTTGAAAAAGAAATTGCCGCTGGTCTGAAGTCAGTAACTGATGGAGAATTCCGCCGAGCTTATTGGCATTTGGATTTCTTCTGGGGCTTTGGGGGCATTGATCATGTCCAAGCTGCTCAAGGCTATCAATTCCATGATGAAACAACCAAGGCGGACTCAGCGCTTGTCGTTGGAAAAATCACAGGAGCCAATCATCCATTTGTAGAGCATTACAAGTTCTTGCGGGATCTTGTGGCAGATGTAGATGGTGTAGAGGCTAAATATACCATTCCAGCACCTGCACAATTCTATTTTGAATTGATCCGTGATGCAGAACATGTAGAACAATTGAATACCATCTATCCTGATTTTGCGGCTGTTCGTGAAGACATCAAGCAAGCCTATCTTCAAGTGATTCAAGATTTGTATGATGCAGGTCTTCGGACTCTTCAAGTAGATGATTGTACTTGGGGTGTCTTGGTAGATGATAATTTCTTGACGGCTTGGGGAGCAGCTCAAGGCAAGTCAAAAGATGAGGTTCGCCGGGAACTCGCTGATCTCTTCTTGACCTTTAACAACGATGTCTACCAAAATGTTCCAGCTGGTTTGACCGTCAATACGCACGTTTGTCGTGGGAACTTCCATTCCACTTGGGCTTCATCAGGTGGCTATGCGCCGATTGCCAAAGAACTCCTTGGAGAAGAAGCCGTTAATGCTTACTTCCTAGAGTTTGATACCGATCGGGCTGGTGGTTTTGAACCACTTGCAGAAGTAACCCCTGGTAAAGGAGTGGTGTTAGGCCTCTTGACATCTAAGAGTGGTCAACTGGAGAATAAGGACGAAGTGATTGCTCGTATTAAAGAAGCGAGTCAGTATGTACCGTTGGAAAATCTTTACCTGTCTACTCAGTGTGGCTTTGCTTCGACAGAAGAAGGAAACATTTTGACAGAAGAAGACCAATGGAAAAAAATCGGTTTGATTAAGGAAATTGTCGCTGAAGTTTGGGGCGAATAAGGAGGAAGAAACATGTCAGATTTACTAAGTATTTATAAAGAATTGCAAGCTAAAAAATGGGTGGACTTGAGTCACCAAATCAATGCGGAAAGTCCACACTTCCCAGCCCTTCCTGCTTTGCAACAAGAAGATCTTTTCACATTAAAAGATGGTTTCCATGTTCAAAAATTTACAGTGGTTGGTCAATACGGAACGCATATTGATGCACCGATTCACTTTGTAGAAGGTGGTCGTTGGTTGGATGAGATTGACCTCAAAGATCTCCTCTTGCCACTTTATGTTATCGACAAGTCTAAAGAAGTTGCTGCCAATCCAAACTTTATCTTGAGTAAACAAGATATCTTAGACTTTGAGGCAGAGCATGGACAAATTGTTGAGGGTGCTTTTGTTGCCTTCCGTAGTGATTGGTCAAAACGTTGGCCAGATCAAGATGCTATGCGTAACCTAGATGAAAATGGGGTTCAACAAAGTCCAGGATGGAGCCGTGAAGCCTTGGAATTCTTGATTCATGAACGCCATGTCAAGGCTGTGGGTCATGAAACCTTCGATACCGATGCAGGTATTCCAGCAGCAGAGCATGGCTTGGTCAATGAATACTACCTCTTGGAACAAAATATCTACCAAGTTGAAGTCTTGAACCAATTGGACCAAGTGCCAGCTGTAGGTGCTTTGATTTCGATTGCTTTCCCTCACTGGGACAAGGCAACTGGTTCACCTGTCCGTGCCATTGCCATCTTACCATAAACAAAGAAATAAGCTTGAAGTGTAAGGACTTCAAGCTTATTTTTTATCTCATTGTCACAAATTCTTCGGATCCGGTTGGGTGAATGGCGACAGTTGCGTCGAAATCGGCTTTTGTCGCTCCCATCTTGATAGCAACTGCAAATCCTTGGATCATTTCATCGACTCCGTAGCCAAGACCATGAAGGCCAACTACCCTTTCTTCGTGACCAGCAGTGATGAGTTTGAATTTTGCTTGCTGGCGGTGTTGGGTAACAGCGGTGTACATGGAAGCAAATTGAGAAGTATAGACTTTGATATTCTCTTTACCATAAGTTTGCTGTGCTTCTTCCTCCGTTAGGCCAACGGTTCCAATAGCAGGGTGAGAAAAGACAACGGTTGGGATGTTTGTATAATCCATTTTGGCATTGACTTTTCCATTGAATAGTCGTTCAGAAAGAGTGCGTCCAGCTTTAATAGCGACAGGAGTTAATTCTTTTTCTCCTGTAACATCCCCAAGAGCATAGATTCCTGGAATAACTGTATTCTGGTATTCATCTACTCCAATGAATCCTTTTTCATTTAAGGTGACGCCTGCAGCTTCTAGATTGAGATCCTGGACGTTTGGTTTTCGTCCTGTTGCCCAGATAACATGATCTGCCACGTGGCTGGTCATATCCTCAAAATAAATCTTCACACGACCGTCTTCTAATTTTTCAAGCTTCATGGGAACCTTATGTTTGTGAAGCGGAAGGTTTTGTTTTTCCATTTCTTCCATTAAGCCATCGACAATGTAGGAATCAAACTTTCTTAAGGGACGATCACCGCGAACGAAGAGATCGGTTTGAACACCAAGGGCATGGAGCACACCGGCTAGTTCCACTGCGATGTAGCCAGCCCCAATAATGGCAACGGAACTTGGCAATTCTTCCCAAGCAAAGACATCATCAGAAGTTTCGCCAAATTCAGCTCCAGGAACAGAAGGAATAAAGGGATGGGCACCGGTCGCAATCACGATATGCTTGGCCTTAATGGTTTCTCCATTGACCTCAACCGTATGAGCATCTACAAAACGAGCACGTCCTTCAATTCGTTCAACCCCGTTGCGTTTGAAACTGCCATCATAGGAATTGCGAGAACGATCGATATAGGCTTCGCGATTTTTTCTTAAGATTGCAAAATCAAATTTTGTCTGTTCAGAAGTAAATCCATAGTCTGGTCCATAATCGCGAATAGCTTCTGCAATTTGTGCACCATACCACATAATTTTTTTAGGCACACATCCTCTGTTGACACAGGTACCACCCAATTGTTTTTCTTCAATGACAGCAGCTCGAGCTCCGTGCTCCCCAGCCCGGTTCATGGTAGCGATTCCTCCACTACCTCCACCGATTGAAATAATATCAAATTCTTTCATGTTTTCCTCCTAAATGGGATTTCAGTTTGATTGTAATATCAACTGTTACAAAAGTCAAGGGTTTAGCATGTTACCAAGCATTTAAATTTCATTTTGCCGTGTCAATTTTAGATAGAAAAGTAAGGAAATATGGTATACTATGGTATAGAATAAAACGCTTTCTTTGATGGAGAAAAACGATGAAGAAATTGAAAAAATGGCAACTATTTACAGCTGCAGGTGCAGCAATTGTGGTGATTGGAACAGGAAGTGTGATGATGTTTTCGCACCCAAGTACACCTGATCAGGCAATCACGAAAGAAACTCCAATGGTGCAAACGGTCAAGGATGGCTCGATCGCTTCTTCAGTCTTGTTAACTGGGAAAGTCACTGCCAACCAGGAGCAGTATGTCTATTTTGATGGAACCAAAGGGGATTTGCAGTCGATTTTGGTCAATGTAGGAGATCAAGTAACGGCCGGTCAGCCAATTGTTCAGTATAGCAGTACGGAGGCCCAAACCGCTTATGATGCAGCCGTTCGTGCTGTCAATAAGGCAGACCGTCAGTTAAATGATCTACTGACAAATGGTGTGACCATTGATACGACAGGCGATGAAGAAGCAGATGCCAAATCAGCTTCGCAGACCCAACGAACAGTCGATTCTCAAGCTAGCGATTTACGAGATGCCAAGTCAGATGCGGTCGATAATATGAACAAGGCTAAAGCTCTTCTGGATGCGACAACAGTTAGGAGTAATACAGATGGTACCGTGGTCGAAGTCAATAAAGATGTTTCAAAATCGACTACAGGGACCAACCAAACTCTGGTTCACATTGTGAGCAACGGGAATTTACAAGTTAAAGGGGAATTGTCTGAATACAATTTGGCCAATATCTCTGAAGGTCAGGAAGTGGTCCTCACTTCTAAAGTTTATCCGGATAAAACCTGGACAGGAAAGATTTCTTATGTAGCCAACTATCCGACTGACGCGGGTCAAGCAGGTACCAATGCAGCAGGTGGAACACAAGGAAGCGGTGGAGCCAAGTACCCATTCACAGTAGATATTACTAGTGACATTGGGGAACTCAAACAAGGCTTTTCTGTCAATATTGAAGTCAAAAGTTCTACCCAACATCCCCTTGTTCCCGTGACCAGTGTCATGGCTGATGGGGATACGAGCTATGTATGGACGGTCGAAAATGGTAAGGCTAAGAAAGTAAAAGTGACGCTTGGTAACGCCGATGCAGAAAACCAGGAAATCTTGTCAGGCTTGAAGAAAGATGCCCAAGTTATTGTGAATCCTAATGAGAAACTGGAAGATGGAAAAGAGATCGGAAAATATGACAAAATTGATTGAACTAAAAGGAATCAATAAAACCTATAGAAATGGAGACCAGGAACTTCGTGTCTTAAAAGACATCGATTTAGAAGTCGAAGAGGGCGAGTTTGTGGCCATTATGGGCCCGTCTGGTTCAGGAAAATCAACCTTGATGAACGTCATTGGCCTGTTGGATCGCCCGACCAGTGGAGAGTATTTTCTAGAAGGTCAGGAGGTTGGAAATCTCAGTGAGAAAAAATTAGCGCGTGTTCGAAATGAACAGATCGGTTTTGTATTTCAACAATTCTTTCTTCTCTCCAAGCTCAATGCTTTTCAAAATGTAGAGCTCCCTCTCATTTATGCAGGAGTTCATCCTGCTAAACGGAAGGAATTAGCTGAGCAATACCTTGAAAAGGTAGAGCTCCATTCTCGCATGCACCATTTGCCTTCAGAGCTCTCAGGGGGTCAAAAACAGCGGGTGGCAATTGCCCGAGCCCTGGTCAATCAGCCCGCCATCGTCTTAGCAGATGAACCAACCGGTGCACTAGATACAAAGACGGGAGAGCAAATAATGGATTTGCTAACCAAGTTAAACCAAGAAGGAAAAACCATTATCATGGTTACACACGAGCCAGAAATTGCAGCTTTTGCCCATCGTCGCATCGTCATTCGTGATGGAGTGATTTCCTCGGATAGCAAGCTGGAAGGGAGGACCTAATGCAAAATTGGAAATTTGCGATCAGCTCGATTATGAGCCATAAATTACGGTCTTTCTTGACCATGGTAGGGATCATTATTGGGGTTGCTTCTGTCGTTGTCATCATGGCTCTGGGAGATGGTATGAAAGCTGGTGTCACCAAAACCTTCACCAAGGACCAAGAGTATGTACAAATCTCTTATTCTCCCAACAAGAGTGGCTATGTGACAGGAATCAATATTGGCCCTTCTGATGATACTGGAGAAGGAGAAGGCGGAGGCGAAAGTGGCCCTGCAGCTGAAGACCGAGGGATGGCTGCTCCATCGGATATCGATGGGGAAAACGCTGAAGATGTTGATGGTCAAGTCCAAGAAGCACCACCAGTTGTGCAAGAATCTTGGGTTAAGGAATTAACCAAGATTCAAGGCATCGATGGTTACTATGTTAGCAATACCTCCAATGCAACCATTGCTTTTCAAAAGAAAAAAGCAGACGGTGTGAACATCCAAGGGGTAAATGAAACCTATTTTTCTGTCAAAAAGGTTGAGCTCTTATCTGGACGAAAATTAACCCCTTCAGACTATAGTAATTTCTCCCGGGTGGTGCTCCTTGATGAAGGATTGGCCCAACAATTATTTGGAACGGAGAATCCACTGAATCAGGTGGTCTCTGTTGGGGACAACAATTATCGTGTCGTTGGAATTTTCAAGGATCCAAATGCAGGGACAGCCCTCTATGGAGCTTCTTCAGGTGGAAGTGCCTTGATTGCCAATACCCAGCTGGCTTCTGAATTTGGAACAGACGAGATTCAGAACATTGTCGTTCATGTTCCAAATGTGAAAGAAATCAAATCTGTTGGGATCGAAGCTGCTCAAAAGCTAACGGAGCTTTCAGGTGTTCGCCAAGGAGAATTCCAAATCTTTAATTTGGATAGCATCCTAGAGGAAACCAATAAAGTAGTAGGAATTATGACGACAGTGATTGGTGCCATTGCTGGGATTTCCCTCTTAGTTGGTGGCATTGGAGTCATGAATATCATGTTGGTTTCTGTCACTGAGCGGACGAGAGAAATTGGTCTTCGCAAGGCTTTGGGAGCAACTCGGGGTAAGATTCTGGTTCAATTTTTGATTGAGTCGATGGTCTTAACCATCATTGGTGGACTGATTGGACTTGGCCTTGCTTATGGTGTGAATAGCTTGATTACTACACTCGCAGCAGCCTCCCTAGAAGGACCACCGATTATTTCCTTAAATGTCGCCATCGGCAGTATTATTTTCTCTGCTTTTGTAGGCATCATCTTTGGAATTTTACCAGCGAATAAGGCTTCTAAGTTAAATCCGATCGAAGCCCTTCGTTATGAATAAAAAAATAGGAGCGTGTCAGGATGAATGGTTCAAGATTCTCCACGCTCCTTTTTGCTGCTGTTGTGGAATAGCTTGTCGAAATTTTTCAATCATCTCGTATTATACAGGTCAAGCTATTTAGGTAGTCAACGACAGTTTTCAGATATTATTTGAGTATAGCTTCGAGAGGTTACATTTTACCTAGCCTTATTTTTGTTTAATTGGTAAATATTAGTGAATTTCTGGCCTAAATATGATAGAATAGGGGAGAATAACTTAGGAGGTTCCAAATGACTACTGAACATATGGAAGAATTGAATGACCAGCAGATTGTCCGTCGTGAGAAAATGGCGGCCCTTCGTGAACAAGGAATTGATCCATTTGGGAAGCGATTCGAACGCACTGCAAATTCAGGTCAATTAAAAGAAAAATATTCAGAATTAGATAAAGAACAACTCCACGAATTGAACGAAACAGCAATTATTGCCGGTCGTCTCGTAACCAAACGTGGAAAAGGAAAGGTAGGCTTTGCCCATCTTCAAGACCGTGAAGGTCAAATTCAGATCTACGTTCGTAAGGATGCAGTTGGAGAAGAAAACTACGAAATCTTCAAAAAAGCAGACCTTGGAGATTTCCTTGGTGTTGAAGGGGAAATCATGCGCACAGACATGGGTGAACTTTCGATTAAGGCAACTCATATCACTCACTTGTCAAAAGCCCTTCGTCCCTTGCCTGAAAAATTCCACGGACTTTCAGATGTTGAAACCATCTATCGCAAACGTTATTTGGATTTGATTTCAAACCGTGAAAGCTTCGAACGCTTTGTAACCCGTTCAAAAATTATCTCTGAAATCCGTCGTTATTTAGATGGTCAAGGATTCCTTGAAGTGGAAACACCAGTGCTTCACAATGAAGCTGGTGGTGCGGCTGCCAAACCATTTATCACTCACCACAATGCACAAAACATTGATATGGTGCTTCGTATCGCGACTGAGCTCCACTTGAAACGTTTGATTGTTGGTGGGATGGAACGCGTTTATGAAATCGGACGGATCTTCCGTAACGAAGGAATGGATGCTACTCACAACCCTGAATTCACTTCGATCGAAGTCTACCAAGCTTACGCTGACTTCCATGATATCATGGACTTAACAGAAGGCATTATCCAACATGCTGCGAAAGCGGTCCATGGTGATGGTCCAATTGACTATCAAGGAACAGAAATCAAAATCAATGAACCATTCAAACGGGTTCACATGGTTGATGCGATCAAAGAAATCACAGGTGTTGACTTCTGGCAAGACATGACCTTTGAAGAAGCTGTAGCACTGGCAAACGAAAAACATGTACCAGTTGAAAAACACTACACAGAAGTGGGACAAATTATCAATGCCTTCTTCGAAGAATTCGTTGAAGAAACCTTGACACAACCAACTTTTGTTTACGGTCACCCAGTAGCAGTATCTCCATTGGCTAAGAAAAATCCAGAAGATCCACGCTTCACTGACCGTTTCGAACTCTTCATCATGACCAAAGAGTATGCCAATGCCTTCACGGAATTGAATGATCCGATCGATCAATTACAACGGTTCGAAGCGCAAGCGCGTGCCAAAGAATTGGGAGATGACGAAGCTACAGGCATCGACTATGACTATGTTGAAGCCCTTGAATATGGTATGCCACCAACAGGTGGACTTGGAATTGGTATTGACCGTCTCGTTATGTTGTTGACCAATGTAACAACAATTCGCGACGTCCTACTCTTCCCAACTATGAAATAAGCTAAAAGAAAACACTGATCGCAAGATCAGTGTTTTTTAGTCTTCCATATAAGAGGTATCGTTCCAAGTGTCTAAGTGATAGTGCTCAAAGTCATCTGTTGTCAGAATCGTCACGCTGGCATTATCTAGTCCGCCATTTTTGCGGAGTTCTCCTGTGTCATAACCAAGCAAGGTTCGAATAGAAGCTGTCAAATTAGCCCCATGTCCAACGATGAGAACAGTATCGAGCTCTTTTCCTTTCAGGCTTTTTACAAAATCACAGGTACGTTTGGTCGTTTCATAGACAGATTCTGCATCAAAAATTTCATTTTGAAAGCGAGCTAGGTTATGGCGAAAGGCATCCATTTGTTGGGGATAGATAGCTGAAATAGTAGAAATTTTAGCTCCTTCCAATTTTCCCAAATTCCACTCACGAAGAGCAGGCGTTGCTTGCAATTCTAGAGGTGTCTCCAATTGATCGAGGATGATCTGTGCGGTATGGACTGTTCGTGGCAGATCACTTGCAAAGGCTGCATCAAAAGGAACAGTAGCTAGGTGCTTTCCTAATTTTTCAAGCTGATGAATAGAGGCTGGTAACAGCGGAGAATCGCCATTTGATCCCTGAAAACGTCCTTCTTCATTCCATTCTGTCCGTCCGTGTCGTATAAAATATAGTTTCACAATCTTGTCTCCTTCTTTGTCATTATTCTAAAATATCTGCAAAAGTCGCTTGTACGAAGTCTGCTAGAAGTTGTGGTTTGATTTGAATACTATGGCCGATTTCCCCAGCAGATACGATCATGCTCTCTAACTGAAGGGCTGATTCATCGATAAAGATTGGGAAAGGATGCTTTTGACGAATGCCCACCGGATTATTGGCACCATGAATATAACCTGTGGTTTTTTCGAGATCCTTTTGAGGAATCATAGCCACTTTCTTATTTCCCGATAATTTGGCCAATTTTTTCTCTGAAAGATGCTCCGTAATAGGAATGATCCCAATCACGGGCCCAGTTTTATCTCCTTTGAGAGCTAGGGTTTTGAAAATAGTAGAGCGATCAATCCCTTCTGGTAAGATCCCTTCTAAAGCGTTGATTTGTAGGCCTACGTGCTCAATTTTTGCTTTTGTCAAGATCTGCTCGACCAAGGTTTTTTTTACTTTATTTTTTTTTGCCATGGCTTTCTCCTTTTCTCTTTTTCTCTACAAAATCAGATTTCATTAGACCATTATAACATATAATAGCGGCAATATTGCCTTCTCCTGAAAAATAGAAAACAGCAGAAAAAGTGAAGATCACTTGATCTGCTGTTTTAAGGCTATGAGGAAGAGTTATCTTTTTGTACCTTGAAAAGTTTCCGATAAATCGCTTCTTGGTCTTGCGTCGGAGCAATTTGGTTGAGATCCAAGTAATGTGAGAATCCATTTAATTGCCCTTGAGAGGTATATTGATGCAAGTCGTATTCCGTGTTGGTATCTGGCGCGGCATTATAGTAGCCATCATCAAATCCATAAGTAGGAATCCAAAGAGCTGTAAATTTATCAGTGGAGATACTATGTTCTTCCATGAAGTAAGTTCCGATATAGAGTCCAATATTTTTTGCACCCAAAGCTTGTAGTTTTACTCGGAAAGCTTCAACACCTGCGTTCATATCCTTCATGGTTTTTTCCTCAACGTCTAACCAATAGTAGGTCGGTTTGTAAGGAGAAGCAGCCTTGTAAAATTCCTCTGCTTCTTTTTCCATTTCTTTTTTATCCTTAGCAGCGACATAAGCATAGACTGCGACAGGGATATTTCGTTTTTGGAATTCTTGGATATGGGTTTTAAAAGATTTATCCAGACCATTTAAGTAGGTTGCTGCATTTTCCTTTTTAGCTTGAGCCCCACTATGGACACGAACGATCACACCTCCCACATTTTGGGAGAGGACATCGTAATCAATTTCACTAGGCAATTGCCAGCCTGAGATATCAATGATCGGGCGGCCAACCAGTTCTGGATTGATGTCTTCTTCTTTTTTAGAAGAAGAGCTTGCAGTAGTTGTTTTTCGAGGTGTATTGGAGTTCGGAATGGTTTTAGTTGTTTCTTGTCGCTCTCTGGCTTGAAGATCGGCAATCGTTCGTGAAAGAACGAGAAAAGAAATGATACCGATAAAAAAGACTAAGAGAACAACGGGTTTTATCCTTTTTCTCATACAGAAACATTTTACCGTAAAAAAAACGAAAAGGCAAAACTTAATGCTTAAAAGATGCTGATTTCAGCTATTATTTTCAAAAAAAAGGAATCTTTTCATCGAAAAAGGATAAAAATATATGAAAATAAGAAGAATGATCAGAATATTTCTTGAAAATAGGGAAGAAGCCGAATCTTTTCTGGCCTTTCCTTGGTTTTGCTTCTTAAAAATGATATAATGAAGGTTGAACATTAGGAATATGGTGAATTATGAAAATTGAAAAAAGACATCTTTTAAATTATTCCATCCTCATTCCCTATTTGATTTTATCCATCATTGGCTTGATTGTTGTCTATTCGACAACAAGTGCCTTGGCAATTCAAAGTGGAGTGAGTTCGATTCGGATGGTCCGGACACAGGGACTCTTTTTTATCCTTAGTCTCCTAACCATCGCCCTGATTTATAAATTTAGCTTAGATTTCCTTCGAAATAAAAAAGTACTGGCTGTTGTAATTTTTGCTGAAGTGATTTTGTTGATTTTGTCTAGGTTTATCACAGATACGGTCAACGGTGCTCACGGTTGGTTGACGATTGCAGGGATGTTTAGTATCCAGCCAGCTGAATATCTCAAGGTGCTCTTAGTCTGGTATCTTGCCTTGATCTTTTCTAAACGACAAGACGAGATACGCGATTATGATTATCAAGCCTTGACCCACAATGAATGGATCCCAAGGAATTTAAACGACTGGCGTTGGCTGACCTTGATTCTGATTGGAATCGTTGTGATTATGCCGGACTTGGGAAATGCGACGATCTTGGCCTTGACGGTCTTGATTATGATTACGGCTAGTGGAGTGGGCTACCGTTGGTTTACCTCTTTACTTGGTTTAGTTGTTGGAGCATCTACCATTGTCCTTGGTTCAATATGGATCATCGGTGTGGACCGTGTCGCTAAAATTCCAGTCTTTGGTTATGTAGCCAAACGTTTTAGTGCCTTCTTTAACCCCTTTAATGACTTGTCTGGCGCAGGTCACCAATTAGCTAATTCTTACTATGCCATGAGTAACGGTGGTTGGTTTGGCTTGGGGCTAGGAAATTCCATTGAAAAACAAGGTTACTTACCAGAAGCGCACACAGACTTTGTGTTTGCCATCGTGATTGAAGAATTAGGTTTTGTTGGAGCTAGCTTGATCCTTGCTCTCCTATTCTTCTTAATTCTTCGGATCATTTTAGTCGGTATTCGAGCAAAGAATCCTTTTAATTCGATGATGGCCATTGGGATCGGTGGGATGATCTTAGTGCAAACCTTCATTAACATCGGAGGAATTTCTGGTTTGATTCCGTCTACAGGAGTGACCTTCCCCTTCTTATCCCAAGGGGGAAATAGCTTATGGGTCTTATCCGTAGCGATTGCTTTCGTTTTGAATATCGATGCTAGTGAAAAACGGGCTAAGATGGAACAAGAAGGCATGGTTTTTGAAGAAAAAGGTAAAATCAAACCTTATTATTAAAAGGGAATTGTTGAATGGCTATTCAAAAAGGAGAAAAAATGGTCTTACAAAAATTAGAGAACTTCACAAATAAAGATATTATCAAAGAAGAAGCCGAAATCTTAACCAATTTATTAGATGATATTACGAAAAATTTGGTTCGTCCGGAAACCTTTGATAAAATTAGGCAGTTGAAGGATCTATCAAAAACACAGAACTATCGTGAGTTGAATCAAATAGTGGAACAATTGACAAATGAAGAAATGACAGTGATTTCACGTTATTTTGCCATTTTGCCACTCTTGATTAACATCTCAGAAGATGTCGATTTGGCCTATGAAATCAATCATTTGAATAACGTGGATGGTGAATACCTCGGAAAACTTTCTTCAACCATCAAAGAAGTTGCGAAAAATGAAGATGCACAAGAAATTCTTGAAAATCTCAATATTGTACCTGTTTTAACAGCCCATCCAACTCAAGTGCAACGAAAAACCATGCTGGATTTAACCAATCATATTCACGCTCTTCTTCGTCAGCATCGGGATGTTAAAGCTGGTTTAATGAATGAGAATAAGTGGTATAACAACCTTCGTTGTAATATCGAAATCATGATGCAAACGGATATGATTCGTGACAAAAAATTGAAGGTTACCAATGAGATCACCAACGTCATGGAATATTACAATAGTTCTTTCTTACAAGCTGTTCCAAACCTAATGTTGGAATACAAACGCTTGGCAAAAGAACATGGGTTAGAGCTTGAACAACCACGTCCGATTACAATGGGCATGTGGATTGGGGGAGACCGGGACGGAAATCCGTTTGTAACTGCTGAGACCTTGAAACGTTCAGCAACCATTCAAAGTGAAGTCATTTTGAACTATTACATCGAAAAGATTTCTAAATTATACCGTCATTTCTCCCTTTCAACTAGTCTTTCTAAAACAAGTGAAGCAGTAGCTGAAATGGCTGCCCTATCAAGTGATACCTCCGTCTTTCGTGAAAAAGAACCTTACCGTCGGGCTTTCCACTATATCCAATCAAAATTGATCCAAACCTTGGTCAATTTAAAAGAATGGACGATGGTGGGAGAAACCAGAGAAGATCGTTATGCTGTCGAGAGGTTATTAGGAGCAAATGCTCATCAACAAGGGCCAGTTTCTGATTATATTGGCAATCGTATCTCTGGAGCTCTAAAGAAAATTTCTGAGAAAGAAGCTCCAGCTTATGCATCAGCTCAAGAATTTAAAGAAGACCTTGAAAAGATCAAAGATTCCTTGTTAGAAAACAAATCAGAGTATTTAATTTCTGGTGAGTTTGCAGAACTTCTAGAAGCCATCAATGTTTTTGGATTCTATCTGGCCTCTATTGATATGCGCCAGGATTCGAGTGTGCATGAAGCCTGTGTGGCAGAATTGCTGAAATCAGCTGGAATTAATGACCATTATTCTGATTTATCAGAGGATGAAAAGTGTCAAGTTCTCTTGAAAGAACTTTTAGAAGATCCACGTATTTTATCAGCAACTCATGCTGAAAAATCTGAACTGCTTGAAAAAGAATTAGCGATTTTCCAAACGGCCCGTGAATTGAAGGATCGTTTAGGAGAAGAAGTCATTCGTCAAAACATCATTTCTCATGCAACCAGTGTGTCAGATATGTTGGAATTGGCTGTGATGTTGAAAGAAGTGGGCTTAGTCGATACGGAAAAAGCTCGTGTGCAAATCGTACCGTTGTTTGAAACGATCGAAGATTTGGATCATTCAGAAGAAACCATGAGAAGTTACTTGTCTCTTCCAATTGCCAAACGTTGGATTGCTTCTAAGAACAACTACCAAGAGATTATGTTAGGTTACTCTGATTCCAACAAAGATGGTGGATACTTGTCTTCTTGTTGGACCCTCTTTAAAGCCCAACAACAATTGACCGCTATCGGAGACGAGTTTGGAGTGAAGATTACCTTCTTCCATGGTCGTGGTGGTACTGTTGGTCGTGGTGGAGGTCCTACTTATGAAGCCATCACTTCTCAACCATTGAAATCCATTAATGACCGTATCCGCTTAACTGAGCAAGGGGAAGTGATCGGCAATAAATATGGAAATAAAGATGCTGCCTACTACAACCTTGAAATGCTAGTTTCTGCAACCATTAACCGAATGATTGCCGAACAAAAGAGTCCATTTTCTATGTTTGATCGTTTCGGGGAAGTCATGGATAAAGTCGTGAATCGCAGTTACGATATCTATCGTGATTTGGTCTTTGGAAATGAGCACTTCTATGATTACTTCTTTGAATCAAGTCCGATCAAAGCAATTTCAAGTTTTAATATTGGTTCACGTCCAGCTGCTCGTAAGACCATTACAGAAATTGGTGGTTTGCGTGCTATTCCTTGGGTCTTCTCTTGGTCACAAAGTCGGGTGATGTTCCCTGGTTGGTATGGAGTAGGTTCTAGCTTTAAGGAATTTATCGATGAGGATCCTGAGAATATCGAAACCCTTCGATACATGTATAAAAACTGGCCTTTCTTCCAATCTCTCTTGTCAAATGTGGACATGGTCTTATCCAAAGCTAATATGGATATTGCCTTTGAGTACGCGCAATTGTGTGAAGAAGAAGAAGTTCGCAATATCTATCAGATCATCTTACATGAATGGCAATTGACCAAGGACATCATCTTGATGATTGAGGAACAAGACGAGTTGCTCGCGGAGAACCCTTATCTGAAAGAAAGTTTGGATTATCGGATGCCGTACTTCAACGTTTTGAACTATATTCAATTAGAATTGATTCGACGTCAACGGACTGGACAACTACCAGCCGATCAAGACAAGCTAATCCATATCACCATCAACGGGGTGGCTACAGGATTACGTAATTCAGGTTAAATAAATCGGAACGACTGTTCCGATTTTTTTATCCCCTGAACCCAAAGGAGCAAAAGGTACATAAAGGCTTAAATAGCAGATTTTAAATGAGAATTTTCAAAGCTAGATCAGGATCTTTCAGCAAGATGATAAAATAAAAGAAAAGAAGAGGAATAATTAAGAAAATATAGGTAAAAGGCTTGCAATTTTATCTAAAATTCGATAGAATAGTAAGGAAAGTTAGACTGTATTGCCTACTGTCTATCTATAAAATATATTTTATTGGAGGCTTTTACTCAAATGGCAAAAGAAAAATACGATCGTAGTAAACCGCACGTTAACATCGGTACAATCGGACACGTTGACCACGGTAAAACTACCCTAACTGCAGCAATCACAACTGTTTTGGCACGTCGCTTGCCTTCATCAGTTAACCAACCTAAAGACTATGCGTCTATCGATGCTGCTCCAGAAGAACGCGAACGCGGTATCACCATCAACACTGCACACGTTGAGTACGAAACTGCTAAACGTCACTACGCTCACATCGACGCTCCAGGACACGCGGACTACGTTAAAAACATGATCACTGGTGCCGCTCAAATGGACGGAGCTATCCTTGTAGTAGCTTCAACTGACGGACCAATGCCACAAACACGTGAACACATCCTTCTTTCACGTCAGGTTGGTGTTAAACACTTGATCGTCTTCATGAACAAAGTTGACTTGGTTGACGATGAAGAATTGCTTGAATTGGTTGAAATGGAAATCCGTGACCTTCTTTCAGAATACGATTTCCCAGGTGATGACCTTCCAGTTATCCAAGGTTCAGCTCTTAAAGCTCTTGAAGGCGACTCTAAATATGAAGACATCATCATGGAATTGATGGATACTGTTGATGAGTACATCCCAGAACCAGAACGCGATACTGACAAACCATTGCTTCTTCCAGTCGAAGACGTATTCTCAATCACTGGACGTGGTACAGTTGCTTCAGGACGTATCGACCGTGGTGTTGTTCGTGTCAACGACGAAATCGAAATCGTTGGTATCAAAGACGAAATCCAAAAAGCAGTTGTTACTGGTGTTGAAATGTTCCGTAAACAACTTGACGAAGGTCTTGCAGGGGATAACGTTGGTGTGCTTCTTCGTGGTATCCAACGTGATGAAATCGAACGTGGACAAGTTATCGCTAAACCAGGTTCAATCAACCCACACACTAAATTCAAAGGTGAAGTTTACATCCTTACTAAAGAAGAAGGTGGACGTCATACTCCATTCTTCAACAACTACCGTCCACAGTTCTACTTCCGTACAACTGACGTAACTGGATCTATCGAACTTCCAGCTGGAACTGAAATGGTAATGCCTGGTGATAACGTGACTATCGACGTTGAGTTGATCCACCCAATCGCCGTTGAACAAGGTACTACATTCTCAATCCGTGAAGGTGGACGTACTGTTGGTTCAGGTATGGTTACTGAAATCGAAGCTTAATTCGATCTAGTTCCCAGATTAACAATTATATAGACAGACAGAAAACCCCGTGAAGACGGGGTTTTTATTTTGGTAAAAAGTAAAATGAGCTTGTGCAACCTTTCATTATGACGAAAATTATGGTAAAATAGATAGTATAAAATTAGAAAAAAGAGGTATGTGAAATGTCACGTAAACCATTTATCGCTGGTAACTGGAAAATGAACAAAAATCCAGAAGAAGCAAAAGCATTCGTTGAAGCTGTAGCATCAAAACTTCCTTCAGCTGACCTTGTTGAAGCTGGTATCGCAGCTCCTGCAGTTGACTTGACAACTGTTCTTGCTGCTGCTAAAGGTTCAAACCTTAAAGTTGCTGCCCAAAACACTTACTTTGAAAATGCTGGTGCCTTCACTGGTGAAACTAGCCCACAAGTTTTGAAAGAAATCGGTACTGACTACGTTGTTATCGGTCACTCAGAACGTCGTGACTACTTCCATGAAACTGATGAAGATATCAACAAAAAAGCAAAAGCAATCTTTGCGAACGGTATGCTTCCAATCATCTGTTGTGGTGAAAGCCTTGAAACTTACGAAGCTGGTAAAGCAGCAGAATTCGTAGGGGCTCAAGTATCAGCTGCTCTTGCTGGGTTGACTGCAGAACAAGTCGCTTCAACAGTTATCGCATACGAACCAATCTGGGCGATCGGTACTGGTAAATCGGCTTCACAAGATGACGCACAAAAAATGTGTAAAGTTGTTCGTGACGTTGTAGCTGCTGACTTTGGTCAAGAAGTGGCTGACAAAGTACGTGTTCAATACGGTGGTTCAGTGAAACCTGAAAACGTTGCTGAATACATGGCTTGTCCAGACGTTGATGGAGCTCTTGTAGGTGGTGCATCACTTGATCCAGAAAGCTTCTTGGCATTGCTTGACTTTGTTAAATAATGACATCTAAAAGGCGAGAGGTTTCTCGTCTTTTTTATAGTAGAAAAGACCAGCTTCAAAGCTGGTCTTTTGAGTTAGGAACGTCCTAATAGTTTCTTAATGAGAGAAATCATTTTGTATTTCAGAGGATTTGGGTAATAACGGAAGGTCCCCATCTTACGGACGATGTAACCATTGAAGTTTTGTTTGAAGCGAAGAACACCGTCTGACCCGTCAAAGATTCCTTGAATACCCAGGAAGTTATATCTTGGGATACCACGTTTGATGGTTTCAAGCATCATATATTCTTGGAGAACAGCAGGAGCATAGAACTTATTAAATTCTGTATAAGAGCCACTGAATAAATAGGTGGATTCTTGTGGCATATAGACGAAGAGGCTACCTGCAAGAATGACGTCTTGGTCTCCATATTTTTCAATATATTCTTTGGCTTCCTGTTTTCTCACTTCAAAGGTATCAAACTGACTAGAAAATTCACGAAGTTGATTTTGTTTTTTCTCTGAGTTGGGATTTACTTCAAGATCCTTCTGTAATTTCTCAATCTTCTGAGCTAGTTTTCCTTGGTCTTTTTCAAGATTCGTGTAGTATTGGTGGAAGTTCAGCGTTGCGATCATGAAATCTGCCTTGTCGCCAAAGCTATCATAGAAGGTTTGGTAATAATCCAAGGTCTTATCCTGATAGTCGCGACGATCACTAGTGGAGGAAGTAATATCCTTAAAGAGTTGCAGTTCATCCCGGTTTAATCGTTTCAGTTCAATACCGAAAGATTTGGCTTTTTTGACAAGTGGCTTTCCTTTTTTACTAAAGCTCTTGAGAAGATTTTTTTCGGTGATGTCCTCCATATCTTTCACATAGTGCCAATCACCTTCTCCGCCTGGATAACCTGTTGTTAAACCATCATGCTGATAGCCCAAGTTTTTAAGGGTATCCATAAAATGAGTTTGCTCTTCACTGGTTGGATTGCCGTCACTGTCAAAGGTTTGATAGGTATCATAGGGCTTGATAACGAGTTCAATAGCCCCATTTTCTTTCGCATAGTCTTTTAAGGCTGCATAGAAGGGTTCTAGCATAGCCTCCTCTTGGTAAAGAGGGCCAGAATTGATTTCCATATGGAGACCACCTGTCATAGGAAGACTGTACAAGATTGCTGCCACTTGGAATTGATCTTCTTGTTTCCAAGCGATAAATTGGACCGTGTTTCCTCGCTTTTCAAGCAGATATGCCATTTCAGCAGACTGGATGAAGGAACGATGGGAGACAGTATTTGCAAATGAGGTAAATTCTTCTTTTGAAATTGTCGTAAGAGTCATGTAACTTATTTACTCCTTAATTTTTTCCGGATCTTGTAGACTTTGTTTACAAGTGGATAGAGTGGACTGGTTGGGAGGTTGAATTCCCCAACAAATTCTTCAATGACAGGATTAAATTTTGATTTGAAATGATAGAGACCACCATCGAGTGAATTTTCAATGCCCCCCATATTTTGCCAAGAAGCACCACGGTCGAAAGCGTGTTGGGCAGTTTCATACCAGGTGAGGATGGCAGGTTGGTAACGGCGGAATTCTTCATCCATCCCTGCATAAACATTTTCAGACGTCCCACCGAATTCAAGGGTTAAGGTCCCAGATAAAGGAACGACCTGTCTACCTGCTTGGAGATGCTGCTCAAGAAATTGCAGTTCTTCCTCTATACGTTCTTTTTCTTTTTGATTATTCTCAACCTTGCCAGGCTTTGTTTTTTCTGTGAATTTTTCAG
Organism: Streptococcus parasanguinis; assembly: GCF_019929185.1. Classification (GTDB taxonomy): domain Bacteria; phylum Bacillota; class Bacilli; order Lactobacillales; family Streptococcaceae; genus Streptococcus; species Streptococcus parasanguinis_O. Next base: position 153,610 of record NZ_JAHZPC010000002.1, on the reverse strand, counting down.
CCTCTGCCTTGTTTTTTTCAAGATCTTTTATAAGGGAGCTTTTCCGTTTCTCGAGATCTAGAGTAGATAAAGTAATGTAGGATTTTCCTTGGTAGGTTGTGAGTAGTTTTTCGTAGTAGTCTTTTCCACGCAAATGAATGCTTTTACGTGCCTCAGTCTTTTTCATGAGAGAAGCAAAGTCCTCTAACAATTCAGTCCCACCAAATTGAACTTGGATCCCTTTGTTTCGAGCAGTTCGGATGGCTTGTCGAGTAGATTTTGAAAGATCTTGCTCAGTGAAAAACTCTTTGTGGATATTTGCTTGAAAGCGTGGTTGGATATTTTCTGCCATATCACTGGTTCGGCCAGTCCATTCAATCCCTTCTCTTGTTAGGGTATCGATCACCGCTTGCACAGCAGGAGCTTCTGTCTGTTCTTGTCCAATCAAGTGTTTACTCAAGAAAAGACTTGGATCAAATTTCACAAACAAGGCCTTGTATTGTTTGGCTATCTTTTTAAGGGACTGGATCACATAGGAAACCAGCTCTTTGTTCTGGTAATCCATGATTGGGCCTCGAGGAATGTAGAGCATGGAAAAGCCAAGTGGCAGGGGTTGAATCAAGATGCTCGCAACAGCGACTAATTGGTCTTCTTGATAAAAACCAACCCGTTCATTTCCCCAATTATCTTTGATTTTTGCCCATGAGCTGCTTTGTAAGAGATTGGTTTGGTCACTCTGAATAACAAAGTCATCATGCTCACTAGCAGAAATTCCTAGCTGGTAATGGTACATTTCTTATAATACCCACTTTCTAATGGCGTATGCAACGCCAGATTCATCATTTGATTTGGTAATACTTGTAGCAATTTTTTTAAGAGCTGGATTGCCATTCTCCATAACGACGGCATGTCCCACGACTTCTAGCATGGAACGGTCATTTTCCTCATCTCCGATGGCCATGGTTTCTTCTTGCTGGATTCCAAGTCGTTCAGCTAGATGAAGAAGGGCAGCTCCCTTATTGGTCGTTTTTCCTAGAATTTCTAAATAAAAAGGAGCTGATTTGACCATCGTGAAGCGATCCTCGAATTCTTTAGGGATTTTTGCAATCGCAGCATCCAGAATGTCTGGTTCATCGATATACATGGCCTTGACAAATTCTTTCTCACGAACTTCTTCAGGCGTCCGGTAATAAAGGGGCATATTGACCAGTTGAGATTCATGAATGGTGTAGCGTCCAATATCTCGATTGCTGGTATAGATGCCATCTTTTGTAATGGCATGAGAGTGGATTTGGAGTTTGTTAGCAAGAGACTCGATATCGAGATAGTCCTCATAATGTAAAAGGTCTTTGATGAGTTCTTTTCCAGTAGCGGTTTCTTGGACCAGACCGCCATTAAAGGTAATGACATAGTCTCCAGGATCCATCAAATGGAGTTCTTTTAGAAGTTTTGAGACCCCTGCGATAGGACGACCGGTTGTGATCACGATTTTAACGCCTGCGGCTTTAGCGTCTTGAATGGCTTCAAATACAGAAGGTGTGATCTCTTTTTTTGAATTGAGAAGTGTACCGTCGATATCGATCGCCACTAATTTAATGGACATCCGTCTCTCCTGTAAAATAATCATTGGTAATGTAAGAAGTGAATTCCTCTACTTGCTTACTGAAAAGTCCATTAACCTCCAGCATTTCTTTTGGGAAATAGAAGCGGTTGTCCCCATAGCGAGTTCCTGCTAAAGCAGCGACGAGTGGAGACAACTGAGACAATTCAGCGAGACTCCCATCTTTTCGGATCATTTCGATCTGGGTACGCGGTTTTTCAAGCTCTGGTCGATAAATATCGTAGGGCAGATCGAAATTTTGATGAATAGCGGTGTAGTAGGTTGGATTAAAGCCAACCTCTTTAATCAGTTTTTCAAGGATTGCTAAGTCTTTTCGTTTATCTTCTGTAAATAGAATCGATTTAAAGACTTTCCGATTAATATATCGCTGAGCAAGATCAGACAAGATGGTATCCGGACTATCCATCCAGACTTGGAAATAGGTATTCATCACACCGTCATCTAGATTAAGGTAGTCTTGAATGGTGACCTCTTCTTCAAAAAATGGAATCAAGCGAGGTGAAGTCAGTTGAAAATACTCTTTCTGATCTGGATAAATGGTTCTAGCTCGTTTGAGAAGATTTTGAAGGAGGACTTCCATGGCACGAGTAGCCGGGTGGAAGTAGACCTGCATATACATTTGGTAACGGCTGACCACGTAATCCTCGACAGCGTGCATGCCATTTTGTTGGAAGGCAATGCCATTTTCAATCGGTCGAATGACGCGCAAAATACGGGTCAAGTCAAATTTTCCATAGGAAGCACCCGTAAAATAGGCATCCCGCAGTAAATAATCCATCCGGTCCACATCAATCTGACTAGAAATTAATTGCACCACTTGTTTATTGGGATAGGTATGATCAATGACGCTGGCTATACGATTTGGGAAATCAGGAGCCACTTGTAAGAGGATTTGATTGACCTCCGTCTCTGGACTGGTGATGATCAGCTGGGTCATCTTTTCATGATCGGTCCCAAACAGTCCTTCGAAGGTATGAGAATAGGCACCATGTCCAATGTCATGAAGAAGAGCGGCTGTCATGGTCAGTAAGTTTTCATCAGAATTCCATTGCTCTGCATACTTTTCCTCAAAAATGGACAGGATGCGTCTTGAAATTTCATAGGCGCCAAGACAGTGAGAAAAACGACTATGCTCCCCACCGTGGAAGGTAAAACCAGATGTCCCCAGTTGTTTGATGCGGCGTAGTCGTTGAAATTCTTTACTATTAATTAATTGATAAATGATGGGATGATCCACATGAACGTAATCATGTACGGGATCGCGAAAGACTTTTTCATTCATGGGTCTATTATAGCAAAAAAAAGCCTATTTTGCGATCTAGAGGCTAATAGGGGCAGTCAAAATGCGTAAAATTTGATAGAATAGTAAGGCAATAAAAGAAGAGAAGGAGACAAAGATGCAGATTCGCATTCAAAATACCATTCGATTTGGAGAAGAAATGGAAATCGTTGATCAGTACTATCAAGGTGAATGGAAGGAAAAAGCAGGTTTTCAATATCTCTTGTATACCAATGAAGAAGATGAAAAGGTTGCTTTGAAATTTTCCAATGATGAATTGGTCATGACACGATTCTCAAGTCCTAAATCCATCATGCGTTTCTACAAAAATGAAGATGGTGGGGCAATCATCCCAACTCCGATGGGCATTCAGCAGTTTTTGATTACAACAGACCTCTTTCAATTAGAAGCAGGTCATTTGCAAGTCTCTTATCGCTTGTTAACTCTCGATGGAGAACAGGAATTTGCCAATTATCAATTACTAGTAGAATGGGAAGAATAGACCTCATTAAATTATTAGAGATCCCGCTTGCTTTATTCTATAAAAATGGTATAATAAAACCACTCAAGGGAGTAGCTGGCGGTTTTCCGCGATAGTGTCGTCATTACGAATTATTTCCGGCACTATATTAAACAGCGAGACTTGTTTTTTTAAAAAACAGGTCTCTTTTTTTGTAAAAAGAGGCCAAAAAGGAGGAGACTGTTTTGTCAAAAGAACAAAATAAAGATTTGTTTTACACGCAATCTTCTGAGGAAGTCCTAAAGAACTTGGACTCATCTGTCGAAGGTTTGTCAACCGCCCAGGCTCAAGAACGCTTAGCGAATTATGGTCGTAATGAGTTGGAAGAGGGTGAAAAACGTAGCCTACTAGCTAAATTCCTTGATCAATTTAAGGATTTGATGATTATCATCTTGCTTGTGGCAGCGGCACTTTCTGTGATTACAGAAGGAATGGACGGTCTAACGGATGCCATGATCATCTTGGCCGTTGTTGTCTTGAATGCTGCCTTTGGGGTTTACCAAGAAGGGCAAGCAGAAGCAGCCATTGAAGCTCTGAAAAATATGTCTAGCCCCATGGCTCGTGTTCGTCGTGATGGCCATGTTATTGAGATTGACTCAAAAGAATTGGTACCCGGAGATATCGTCTTGCTTGAAGCGGGAGATGTCGTGCCTGCAGATATGCGTTTGTTTGAAGCAGCTTCTCTTAAAATTGAAGAAGCAGCTCTTACAGGGGAGTCTGTGCCAGTTGAAAAAGATGTGACAGGACTTGTTGAAGCAGATGCTGGTATTGGGGACCGCGTTAATATGGGTTACCAAAACTCAAATGTAACTTATGGTCGTGGTATTGGTGTCGTAACAAACACTGGTATGTATACAGAAGTTGGTAAGATTGCAGATATGTTGGCTAATGCCGATGAGACTGAAACACCATTGAAGCAAAGCTTGGAACAATTATCTAAAGCCTTGACTTACTTAATTGTTGTGATTGCGGTCATTACTTTCTTAGTTGGTGTCTTCGTTCGTGGAGAGCATCCATTAGAAGGCTTGATGGTTGCGGTAGCCCTTGCGGTTGCGGCCATTCCAGAAGGACTTCCTGCCATTGTAACTATCGTTCTATCTTTGGGAACTACAACCCTTGCCAAACGCAATTCGATTGTTCGTAAATTACCAGCGGTTGAAACTCTTGGTTCAACAGAAATCATCGCATCTGATAAAACAGGTACTTTGACTATGAACCAAATGACTGTTGAGAAGGTCTACACCAACGGTCAATTGCAAAGCTCAGCAGCTGAGATTGCTGCTAGCAACAATACCCTTCGTATCATGAACTTTGCCAATGATACTAAGGTGGACCCATCTGGCAAGTTGATTGGGGACCCAACAGAGACTGCTTTGGTACAGTTTGGTTTGGATCACAATTTTGATGTTCGCGAAATTTTGAAGGATGAGCCACGTGTGGCAGAATTGCCATTTGACTCTGACCGTAAGCTTATGTCTACTATCCATAAGGAAGCAGACGGTTCTTACTTTATCGCTGTCAAGGGGGCTCCTGACCAATTGCTCAAACGTGTGACACGTATTGAAGTCAATGGGGAAGTTCGTCCTATCACAGATGAAGATAAGAAAGCTATCCTTGCTACCAACAAAGACTTGGCTAAACAAGCCCTTCGTGTCTTGATGATGGCTTATAAGACAAGCAAGGAAATCCCTACCTTGGAATCTGAAATTGTTGAGTCTGACCTGATCTTCTCTGGTTTGGTCGGCATGATTGACCCTGAGCGTCCAGAAGCAGCAGAAGCTGTTCGTGTCGCTAAGGAAGCAGGTATCCGCCCTATCATGATCACGGGTGACCACCAAGATACAGCAGAAGCCATTGCCAAACGTCTTGGAATCATCGATCCAAATGATACAGAAGACCATGTCTTCACAGGGGCTGAGTTGAATGAACTGACTGATGAAGAATTCCAAAAAGTCTTCAAGCAATACTCTGTCTATGCGCGTGTATCACCTGAACACAAGGTTCGGATCGTGAAAGCTTGGCAAAATGAAGGAAAAGTTGTTGCCATGACAGGTGACGGAGTCAACGATGCGCCATCACTTAAGACAGCTGATATCGGTATCGGTATGGGGATTACAGGTACAGAAGTTTCTAAGGGAGCTTCAGACATGGTCCTTGCCGATGATAACTTCGCCACTATTATCGTAGCGGTAGAAGAAGGACGGAAGGTCTTCTCCAATATCCAAAAATCTATTCAGTATCTCTTGTCCGCCAATATGGCTGAAGTCTTCACCATCTTCTTTGCAACGCTCTTTGGTTGGGATGTGTTGCAACCAGTGCATCTTCTCTGGATCAATTTGGTAACCGATACTCTTCCAGCCATCGCTCTTGGTGTGGAACCAGCTGAGCCCGGTGTCATGACTCACAAACCTCGTGGACGTAAATCTAACTTCTTTGACGGTGGGGTCTTTGGAGCCATTCTTTATCAAGGAATCTTCCAAACCATGCTAGTTCTTGGTGTTTATGGCTGGGCCTTACTCTCTCCAGAACATGCGACTCGTGCCGAAATCCATGCAGATGCTTTGACCATGGCCTTTGCAACTCTTGGTTTGATCCAATTGCTCCATGCCTTTAACGTTAAATCGGTTTACCAATCCATCTTTAAAGTGGGACTCTTCAAGAACAAGACCTTTAACTGGTCGATTCCAGTTGCCTTTGTTCTCTTGATGGCGACCATCATTATCCCTGGATTTAACAAACTCTTCCATGTGTCTCATTTAAGCTTGACACAATGGTTAGCTGTTATGATTGGTTCGCTCTTGATTGTTGTTCTTGTTGAGATTGTTAAAGCCGTTCAACGTGCACTTGGAAAAGATAAAAACGCCATTTAAATATAAAAGAAGTCATCTCCGGATGGCTTTTTTTGCGGGCAAAATGGACTGGGCATATTTCTTGAGGTACGTGTAGATTTTTGATAAACTAGTCAACAGTTTGAAGAAAGGAAACTTAGTTATGAAAAAGTTTTTTGCTGAAGTAATCGGTACATTTATGCTTGTCTTTATCGGGACTGGCGCAGTTGTTTTTGGAAATGGAACAGAAGGTCTGGGACATTTAGGAATTGCCTTGGCATTCGGTTTATCTATTGTCGCAGCAGCTTACTCAATTGGGACTGTTTCGGGTGCCCACTTGAACCCGGCTGTTTCGATTGCCATGTTTGTGAACAAACGCTTGTCTTCAAAGGACTTGGTTAATTATATTGCAGCGCAAGTAGTGGGTGCGGTTCTCGCATCTCCAACAGTACTCTTCCTCTTGTCAAATTCAGGTATGTCAACAGCTAGTCTTGGTGAAAATGCCCTAGCGAAGGGTGTGACTCCATTTGGCGGATTCTTGTTTGAAGTAATTGCTTCCTTTATCTTTATTTTGGTCATCATGACAGTGACTTCAGCTACCAAAGGTAATGGCAAGATCGCTGGTCTTGTGATCGGTTTGAGCTTGACTTTAATTATTCTTGTTGGTTTGAACATTACAGGACTTTCTGTTAACCCAGCTCGTAGCTTGGCACCTGCCCTCTTTGTTGGTGGTGCAGCCCTTCAACAAATTTGGATCTTTATCTTGGCTCCAATTGTCGGTGGTGTTCTGGCTGCAATCGTTGCAAAAAATCTCTTGGATACTGAAGAGTAAAAAAATTGGTTCCGAAGGAGCCAATTTTTTTTATAGTTCAAGGATCGTCATAGCTTGAGAAAATTCATGAGCGAGCTGTTTTTTCTTGTATGCTTTAAATTCGGGGAGGTCTTTGATTCTGCGATAGCGTTTGTAGGGATCGTATCGTTTTGGAAAATCATATTCAGGAAAAGCTTCGAAAAATTGTTTGCAAAGCTCCCATTCTCGGACATAGCCTAAAGGTCTGGCATGATAGGTGATGGTGTCGATTGTCCTATCTGAAATTCGGTGGTGGCTGTGTCCAAATATGACATCTTTGACAGGGAATTGCCGAAAAAGCTCATGAAAGGCTTGGCTCCCTAGAAAAGCATTGAAGCGTTCAAAATAAGGGTGGCGCAGGAGAAATTGACTATGAGGCACAAAGTGCATAGCAATAATCAAGGGTTGATCTATACGCATGAGCTCTTGTTCCAGCTCTTGCAACAGACGTTGGGTAATGGCTGGATCGGACCCCCTTCGTTGGAGGCGTCTGTCAAACCAAAATAGATTCTTGGTTTGGAGATGTTTTTGGGGAGAGATAGTAGGAACAAAGCTGTAGTCATACCAGCCCGAAAAGGCAAGAAGCGTATGATTGGAGAAGGGAATCTTTTGAGATTCAAAAGGTCTTATGGCGTTTTCTGATAGTCCAAGCATATCATGATTTCCCAAGCTAAAGGTCACTGGAAGGTGACATTGAAGTTGGTCTAAAAATTCCTGTGACGTCTTTTCAAAGCCGTTGGCAATATCTCCTGCAATATGGAGATGTTGAATTTTTTTGTCCTTGAAAAGAGTGATCAGGGTCTCTAATTCATCTTTGCCGAAGTTGTTCGAATCAATATGTAAATCGGACATAAAAGCTACTGTTGTCATGCTACCAGTCTAGCATAAGAGGATCTTTTTTTCTAACAATTAGGTTACAAATGAATAGAAAAAATGCTGAAAATCAGCTGGATTGGTGGTGGTCAACCAGCAGATCCAATATTGGAAGGTGGGCAAATAGTGAAGGTTATGATATAATAGACTAGATACATAGAAAGAGGTACTTATGGACATTTCAGAAATTCGTCAAAAAATTGACGCAAATCGTGAAAAATTAGCTTCTTTCAGGGGGTCTCTTTGACTTAGAGGCGTTGGAAGAAGAAATTGCCATTTTAGAAAATAAAATGACAGAACCTGATTTTTGGGATGATAACATTGCTGCGCAAAAAACATCTCAAGAATTAAATGAACTCAAGCAGACCTATGAAAATTTCCATCAAATGGTGGATCTCTTTGATGAGTCAGAAATCTTACTGGATTTTTTGGCAGAAGACGATTCGGTCAAAGAAGAATTGATCGAGAAGTTGGAGGAGCTGGATAAACGTATGACCAGCTATGAGATGACCTTGCTATTGTCTGAACCTTATGACAATAATAATGCCATCTTAGAAATTCACCCAGGTTCAGGAGGGACAGAAGCTCAGGACTGGGGCGACATGCTTCTTCGGATGTATACTCGTTTTGGAAATGCCCACGGCTTTAAAGTTGAAGTCTTGGACTATCAGGCTGGAGATGAGGCTGGAATCAAGTCTGTGACCCTATCCTTTGAAGGGCCACATGCATACGGTCTTCTGAAATCTGAAATGGGGGTACACCGTTTGGTTCGGATCTCGCCATTTGACTCTGCTAAACGTCGTCATACCTCCTTTACATCTGTTGAGGTCATGCCCGAATTAGACGATACCATCGAAGTCGAAGTTCGTGATGATGATATCAAGATGGACACCTTCCGCTCTGGTGGAGCTGGTGGACAAAACGTCAACAAGGTTTCTACAGGGGTGCGCTTGACCCACATTCCGACAGGGATTGTAGTGGCGTCCACCGTGGATCGGACCCAATACGGGAACCGTGATCGTGCGATGAAGATGTTGCAAGCTAAACTCTACCAATTAGAGCAAGAGAAAAAAGCAGCAGAAGTGGATTCTCTAAAAGGAGATAAAAAAGAAATCACCTGGGGAAGTCAAATCCGCTCCTATGTTTTTACCCCTTATACCATGGTTAAGGATCACCGGACCAACTACGAAGTAGCGCAGGTGGACAAGGTGATGGATGGAGATATCGATGGCTTTATCGATGCCTACCTTAAATGGCGTCTCCAATAACCTTGAGGGAATCAACCAGAAAAGAATGAAAGGAATTTCATTACATGTCAATGATTGAAATGAAAGATGTTGTCAAAAAGTATGACAACGGGACGACGGCCCTTCGCGGGGTCTCTGTCCAAATTGAACCAGGAGAATTTGCCTACATCGTAGGACCTTCTGGTGCAGGGAAGTCGACCTTTATTCGACTTTTATACCGTGAAGTTAAACACGATAAAGGAAGCTTAAAAGTGGCTGATTTTGATTTGGATAAAATCAAAAAACGCGATATTCCTATGTTGCGACGCAATGTAGGAGTGGTCTTCCAAGATTATAAATTGCTTCCAAAGAAAACCGTTTATGAAAATATTGCCTACGCTATGCAAGTTATCGGTGAGCGCCGTCGCAATATTAAAAAGCGTGTGATGGAAGTTTTGGATCTTGTTGGGTTGAAACACAAGGTCCGCTCATTCCCAAATGAATTGTCCGGTGGCGAGCAACAACGGATTGCGATTGCTCGTGCGATCGTCAACAATCCGAAAGTCTTGATTGCGGATGAGCCAACGGGGAACTTGGACCCAGATAATTCATGGGAAATCATGAATCTTTTGGAGCGGATTAATCTGCAAGGGACCACAGTATTGATGGCGACCCACAATAGCCAGATTGTAAATACTTTACGTCACCGTGTCATCGCGATTGAAAATGGTCGTGTAGTGCGTGATGAAGCGGAAGGAGAGTACGGATACGATGATTAGAAGATTTTTCCGACACTTAATCGAATCGCTTAAAAGCTTGAAACGAAATGGTTGGATGACGATTGCAGCGGTCAGCTCGGTTATGATTACCCTTAGCTTGGTTGCTATTTTCGCCTCAGTTATTGCCAATACCATCAAGCTTTCAGATGATATTCAAAACAGTGTGCGGGTTGTAGTATACATGCGCAAGGATATTCAAGATCAGAGCGAGCAGATTGAAAAAGACGGTCAAACCGTGACAAATGAAAACTACCATAAGGTCTATGATGCTCTGACAGCCATGAAGCATGTCGATAAGGTTGATTTTTCTAGCAAGGAAGAACAGTATGATAAACTGATCAAAACGGCTGGGAACAACTGGAAGATTTTTGATGGAGATGCCAATCCTCTCTATGATGCTTATTATGTAGAGACAACGGCTCCTAAATATGTAAAGCAAGTTTCGGCTGATGCTAAAAAAATTGAAGGGGTCTCTGAGGTTAAAGATGGTGGGGTCGATACCCAACGCTTGTTTGCTCTTGGAACCTTCATCCGAAACTGGGGCTTGATTGGAGTAGCTTTATTGATCTTCATCGCAGTCTTCTTGATTTCAAATACCATTCGGATTACCATCATTTCACGTAGTCGTGAGATTAAGATTATGCGACTGGTAGGAGCAAAAAATGGTTATATTCGTGCACCATTCCTTTTAGAAGGTGCTTGGATCGGTCTCTTGGGAGCCTTGGTTCCTTCAGCTTTGGTCTTTTATGTTTATAATGTTGTCTATACATCTATGAACAATAACTTGGCAGACCAAAACTTGTATCTCTATAGCCCTCATCTCTTGGTACCGATCATGGTCGGTGGCCTCTTTGGATTAGGAATTTTGATTGGGGCGATTGGTTCTTCAATCTCCATGAGACGTTTTCTTAAGATATAATAAAAAAGCAAGTTCGCACTTGCTTTTTTTGTTTACTTTGATGAGGACAGGAAGGATGATAAGGATTCTTTAGGATTATCTAAAGAAGGGATTGAACATCTTCTCGTGACCAATAGAGGTTTCAGGGCCATGACCGGGATAGACAGTGTAGGAAGATGGAAGGGTAAAGAGTTCTTCTCTAATACTGCTAAGTAACTGTGTTGCGTTCCCTGTTGGAAGATCGGTCCGTCCAATGGTTTCGCGAAAAAGGGCATCACCAGATAGAACCAGGTGATCCTGAGGAAAGACGATGGAAACCCCTCCGGCAGAGTGGCCTGGTGTCTCCAGAACATAAAAGTGGAAATCAGCTATTTGGTAATCGGAGCGAATGTCATAAAGGAAGTCGGCCTCCTTGCATACAACATCTTCTAAATCCGCATGACGATCCAAACCAGATAAATTATCTACAGGAGAAGACAACCAACTGGCTTCTGCTGAATGGACATAAACAGGTGGGAAATGATAGGTCTGACGAACCTTTTCAAGACTCATAATGTGATCGTAATGCGTATGGGTTAAAAGAATCGCTACGATTGGTTTACCTATACGATCAATTTGTTTTTGAATGGTCGCCCAGTCGCTACCTGGATCGACAAGAATAAGGGAGTGTTCATTTTCAAGGTAGTAGGTATTTTCATAAGCTACAGGATTTACAGTACGATAGATTTTCATAAGGACTCCTTTCTAGAATAGTGTATCAAATTGCAAGGAAAATAACAGGATTGAAGTCAGCCTGAAAGGAGAAAAAAATCTGCAGAGCTTGCTCAAACGTGATATAATTTTAAGTGTTATGACAAGACAGAAACGGAAATATGCCATTGTGGATCTGGAAGCGACCAGTGCTGGAAGCAATGCTAAGATCATTCAGGTTGGGATTGTCATCATCGAAGATGGGAGGATTACGCAATCCTATGAGACGGATGTGAATCCCCATGAACGATTGGATGAGCATATCAAACAATTGACTGGCCTGACAGATGCTCGCTTGAAAAAAGCTCCAGAGTTTGCACAAGTGGCAAAAGAAATTTTTGAATTAATAGAAGATGCCGTCTTTGTGGCCCATAATGTCAAATTTGATGCGAATTTATTGGCAGAAGCCCTCTTTTGGGAAGGATTTGAGCTAACGACTCCTCGGATTGATACGGTTGAATTGTCTCAAATTTTCTATCCGACTTTAGAACGCTACAATTTAGGAGCGCTTGCGGCTGAACTGGAAATTGAGTTGTACCATGCTCACTCCGCTCTAGCGGATGCTATGGCAACAGCTCAGCTGCTGTTGAAATTGAGAGAGAAAATTGCGAGCTTGCCAAGAGGATTGATCGAAAAACTTCTTTCTATGGCAGATTGTTTGATTTATGAATCACGACTCTTAATAGAAGATGCGCTTGAAGACAGTAGCCTTTTTTTACCAGCTCATTTAGTAGAAGTTCATGGTCTCTATCTGCGAAAGCCACAGCAGTTTTTAGAAAGTCGTCATTTGTCTGAACAGTTTGAACTCAATATGCAGCTGTTGGGAATGGAGGCTTATCCGGAGCAGAGAGAATTTGTTGCCTATATCGAGGATAGTTTGCAACAGCCACTTCCGAGTTTTATTGAAGCACCAACGGGTATTGGGAAGACTTACGCTTATCTATTAACGCTTTTGGCGAAAACCTCTAAGCGCATTCTTGTCAGTGTTCCCACTAAAATTCTTCAGGATCAAATTATGAAGAAGGAAGGAAAGACTATCCAAGATCTTTTCCAAATTCCCTTTCATAGCCTAAAAAGTCCCAAGGATTACATCCAACTTGATAAATTTTATGAGGCCTTACAGGGTGAGTCAGATAATGGGATGATTCGACGCTTTAAAATGCAACTGTTGGTTTGGCTGACGATGACAGAAACGGGAGAGTTCAGTGAAATTGGCCAACTCTATCGTCATCTTCATTTTGTAGCTGACATTTGCCACGATGGCCAATTGTCGAAACGTTCACTTTTTTATCAGGAAGATTTTTGGCGTCTCGGCCAGGAAAAAGTGAAAACCAGCCGGGTAATTTTGACCAATCATGCTTATCTGCTAACCCGTCTAGAAGATGATAAGAGTCTACTTCAAGAGTCTGTTCTGGTCGTGGATGAAGCGCAAAAACTCTTCTTTGCTTTAGAGCAATTTTCACAGAGAGAAGAAACCTTGCAATCTCTTCTTTTAAACTTGCAACACGCTATTGAAGAGGAAAAAGATCTTCTACAACGACGTTTGCTGGAGAGTATTCAATTTGAGTTAAATGCCTGCTCCAAAGAAGTCGTGCAAGGAAAAACTGCAGTCTTATCAGATCAAACGGTGGGAAAAATTCGGCAGGATGTATCGGAATTGAAAACCGAATCCCTAGAGAATCTAAAGGAATTGTTTGATGAGCGCTACCAAACCTTTTGGATAGACAAAGAAGTGGTTGAAAGCCACCAGATTCTTCGTCTTCATGGAGGAGTGGAGGACTTACTATCCTTTAAGGAATTTGTACCTGAAGAAGTGACCGTGCTCTTTGTATCAGCGACGATCGCGATCAGTAAAAAGGTGCATTTACCTGCTCTTTTAGGATATCAAAAGCAGCAAATCTACCGGGTGCCAATAACAGTCAAACAACACCAGGAATTGTTGGTGCCGATAGATTTTCCAGATGTTGTTTCTTTATCTTCAGTGGAGTACGCAGGGGAGATTTGTCAGCTCGTCGGTGAACTCCTTCCTTTACGAAAGCCAATTTTTCTTTTGTTTACTTCAAAAGAATTGTTACTGGAGACGTCAAATGCATTGAAGTTTCCTCACTTGGCCCAGTATCGAAATGGGGATGCAGCCAATATTAAGCGACGATTTGACCGAGGAGAAAGCTCCATTTTATTGGGAACAGGAAGCTTCTGGGAGGGAGTCGATTTCTCCCAACAAAAAGAAGTGATTCAAATCATCACGCGCCTTCCTTTTGACAATCCTAAAGATTATATGGTTCAAAAGCTGAATACAAAACTCAGAGAACAGGGGAAAAATCCCTTTTACGACTATAGTCTTCCAGTCGCGATTTTAAGGCTCAAACAGGCTATTGGGAGAACCAGCCGTTTTCAAGATCAGGAATCTTTGGTGCTTTTATTAGATCAGCGGGTGGTAACCAAGCGATATGGAAAACAAATTTTGGATGGTTTGCAACAAGTGTTGCCCCTTCACACGACAGTGAGAGAGCGGCTTGTTGAGCAAGCAGCTGACTTTTTTGAAAGGAATTGAGAAAATGAAAAATAAAGGATTTGGACTTGCAATTGCATTTGTACTGGCACTTTGTGCTATGTTGTTGGGAACTTTCTTTCCCATTATTGGCTCCAGTGTTTTTGCCTTAATTTTAGGAATTGTCCTTAATGAATTTGTGGATTTGCCGGAGAATTCACGACCAGGCTTGAACTGGTCCGGTAAGAAATTGTTGCAGTATTCGATTATCTTCATGGGATTTAGTTTGCCGATTGCGACAGTTGCCTCTACAGGTTTGTCTTCTTTAAAGATTAGTCTGCCAACGATAACCGTTGCCTTTCTTGCAGCTATTATTTTTGGGAGAGTCTTCCACCTGAAATCTCATCTACGGACCTTAATTGGATTTGGAACTGCTATTTGTGGTGGATCTGCTATTGCTGCAGCAGCGCCGATCATTGAAGCAGACGAAGAGGAAATCGCCCTATCTATGTCAACTATCTTCTTCTTCAACATTTTGGCTGTCTTTATCTTTCCAGTATTAGGGCATTTATGGCATATGTCTAATTTCCAATTTGGCCTCTGGTCAGGAACAGCCATTAACGATACGTCATCTGTTGTAGCAGCAGCATTTTCGTACAGTAAAGCAGCGGGGCAAATGGCTACAATTGTTAAGTTAACACGCGCTCTGATGATTGTACCAGTTTGTTTGAGCTTGATCGGTTTAAAATGGTATCGGAGTAAACAACAAGGAAGAAACAAAGGAATGTTAAAGAAAATTATTCCTTGGTTTATTATCTGGTTTATTGTGGCTTCCATTCTTTCTTCTATTGGCCTGGTACCTAAAGTGGTCCTACCTTACCTAAATGACCTTTCTCACCTCTTTATGGCCATGGCCTTGGTTGGAATCGGAAGCAAGGTTTCTTGGAAACAGTTCCGTACTGCAGGAGCAGCCCCCCTTCTGGTAGGTTTGATTGCTTGGTTTTGTGTGGCAGGATCTAGCTTGATTCTACAGATGTTGTTCTATTAATTAATTTGATGATTCTCACAGAAAGGAACGTGAATGAAGAAAAATCATTTTTGGACGATCCACCTGGATTATTCGATCATTGGAATTGTCTTCACCCTACTTATGATTGGGATCTTATCCGTTTATGTGGCAGTTTCTCATGATTATCCCCAAATGGTGTGGCCTTTTTTGGGGCAGCAATTGGCCTGGATTGGTGTGGGATGTATCATTTGCCTGATTGTGACGATTTTTAGTACGAAATTTCTTTGGAAAATCACTCCCTTTCTTTACCTACTAGGCTTGGCCTTGATGGTTCTTCCTCTTGTGTTTTATAATCCCAACTTGGTAGCTTCAACAGGAGCTAAAAACTGGGTGGCTTATGGGAACATCACCTTATTTCAGCCCTCAGAATTTATGAAGATCCCCTTCATCCTGATGCTGTCACGCTCTATTGTCCGATTTTTGCAAAGAAATAAGGGGCGTGAGCGATTATTACGACAAGATTGGTTTTTGATTCTAGAGTTGACCATCTATACGATTCCTGTATTTGCCTTATTGGCTCTCCAGCAGGACTTGGGAACGGCCTTAGTATTCTTGGCCATTTTTGCGGGCTTAGTGCTCGTTTCAGGAGTTTCCTGGAAAATTATCTTGCCGGTCATCTTGCTTCTGGCAGGTGGGTTAGCAGGCTTTCTCTTCCTCTTTCTTTCAGAAGGGGGTCGGGCTTTTCTGCACCAGCAAGTCGGGATGCCAACCTACCAGATGAACCGTATTTTAGCCTGGTTAAATCCTTTTGACTATGCACAAACCACCACCTACCAGCAGGCACAAGGACAGCTAGCTATTGCTAGTGGTGGCCTCTTTGGTCAAGGCTTTAATGTCTCCAATTTATTGGTTCCCGTACGGGAAAGCGATATGATTTTTACGGTCGTCGCAGAGGACTTTGGCTTTGTTGGAGCTCTGGTACTGTTGATTTTATATGTGACTCTGATTTACCGCATTTTAAAAATCACCCTTCAGTCTAATAACCAGTTTTATACTTATATTTCCATCGGATTTATTATGATGCTGGTCTTTCATATTTTTGAAAATGTCGGAGCGGTAACGGGTCTTCTCCCTTTGACGGGAATTCCCCTCCCCTTTATCTCACAAGGTGGATCGTCTATTATTAGTAATCTGATTGGTATTGGTCTGGTCCTCTCAATATATAATCATAGTAGCAAAAAGAAAGAGCCAGAAGAAGGGCCTCCAATCCGTAAAAAAGTAGTCCTTAAAAAGGCGCAATAGTAGAAAGAAGGAATGAAAATGAAAAAAGTAGCAACGATTTTAGCAAACGGTTTTGAAGAAATTGAAGCCTTGACCATTGTCGATGTTTTGAGACGGGCTGGGATCGACTGTGACCTCGTTGGCATGGAAGAAACGGTCACAGGTTCTCACCAGATCACAGTGGAAGTCGATCGCCTCTGGAATGGGGACCTGTCAGATTATGATGGAATCTTCTTACCAGGTGGGATGCCAGGAGCTGCGAATTTGCGGGACAATCCGGAATTGATTGCAGCTCTTCAAGAAGAAAGTAGGAAAGGAAAAATCATTTCTGCGATTTGTGCAGCACCAATTGTCTTGGCACGTGCCGGCCTCTTAAAAGATAAACACTATACCTGTTACGATGGTTTTGAAGAAGAGATTCAAGATGGGCACTATCAGAAAGAAACAGTGGTGAAAGACGGGAATCTCTTGACCAGTCGTGGTCCTTCAACTGCGCTTGCCTTGGCTTATGCCTTGGTAGAGCAATTTGGAGGAGATGCCCAAAGTCTTCGTCAAGGAATGCTCTATCAAGATGTCTTTGGAGATGCTTAAAAAAGCTCTTTTGGACACCATATTTTCTGGTAAAAGTTTACATTCTATGACGGAAAATGACTTCTCTATGATTTAAAATGAAATGACCGTAAAAAATGGCTAAAATCCCCCCTAAATGAGGGTTTTAGCTTATTTTTTTTGTCCATTTGTGGTATAATATTGACTATGAATTATCATGATTTTATATGGGATCTTGGTGGGACGCTATTGGATAATTACGAAACGTCCACAAATGCCTTTGTAGCGACATTGAAGGACTTTCACATCAAAGCCGATCATGATTCTGTTTATGCAGCATTAAAAATCTCAACACAGGATGCAATTCAAACCTTTGCACCTCATATTTCCAATTTTCGTACGGAATACAAGAAAAAAGAAGCCTTGGGCTTGCAAGAGCCGGTCTTATTTGAGGGAGCAAAAGAGTTACTAGAAGAGATCCAAGCACATGGAGGACGCCATTTTTTGGTATCTCATCGGGATCGCCAAGTTTTGACCCTTATTGAACAGACAGGTATTGCACCCTACTTTACGGAGATTGTAACAGCAGACGAGGGCTTTCCTCGAAAACCAGACCCAGCCTCTATGCTTTATTTGAAAGAAAAATATGGCATTCAAGACGGTCTGGTCATCGGAGATCGTCCGATCGATATTGAAGCTGGGAAGGCTGCAGGGCTTTCAACCTATTTATTTGATACCATGCCCCACTTACACCAGTTTATATTTGAATAGAAAAGGGAAATTATGACAGAGGATAAACAGCAAGAAATTCAAGCGCAAGAATATGATGCCAGTCAGATTCAGGTCTTGGAAGGACTAGAAGCCGTTCGGATGCGTCCGGGGATGTATATTGGTTCTACCTCAAAAGAAGGTCTTCATCATCTGGTCTGGGAAATCGTAGATAACTCGATTGACGAAGCCTTAGCTGGTTTTGCTAGCCATATTGAAGTTTTCATTGAAGCAGATAATTCGATCACGGTTGTCGATGATGGTCGTGGGATCCCAGTGGATATCCAAGAAAAGACAGGTCGACCTGCCGTCGAAACTGTCTTTACCGTACTTCACGCAGGAGGAAAATTCGGCGGAGGCGGCTACAAGGTTTCTGGTGGTCTTCACGGGGTAGGATCATCCGTCGTCAACGCCCTCTCCACATCCCTCGATGTTCGCGTCTATAAAAATGGCAGTATCCATTACCAAGAGTATCGACGTGGACACGTTGTGGATGATTTGAAAGTCATCGGGGAGACAGATCGGACAGGGACAACCGTCCACTTTATTCCAGACCCAGAAATCTTCACGGAAACCACCGAGTATGATTTTGAAAAATTAAATAAACGGATTCAAGAATTAGCCTTTTTGAATCGTGGCTTGCGTATTTCTTTGACGGATAAGCGAGAAGGCCTGGAGCAAGAAAAGCATTACCACTACGAAGGTGGGATCTCTAGTTACGTCGAATACATTAATGAAAACAAGGATGTCATCTTTGAAAAACCAATCTACACAGATGGTGAAATGGATGATATTACAGTTGAAGTAGCTATGCAATATACCACTGGCTATCATGAGACGGTCATGAGTTTTGCGAATAACATTCATACCCATGAAGGTGGGACGCATGAACAGGGCTTCCGTACAGCTCTCACTCGTGTGATCAATGATTATGCTAAGAAAAATAAGCTCTTAAAAGAAAACGAAGACAATCTAACTGGGGAAGATGTTCGTGAAGGCTTAACAGCAGTGATCTCTGTTAAACATCCAAATCCACAGTTTGAAGGACAAACCAAGACAAAACTTGGAAATTCAGAAGTTGTTAAGATTACCAATCGACTCTTTAGTGATGCCTTTTCTGATTTCCTTTTGGAAAATCCGCAAATTGCTAAGAAAATCGTCGAAAAAGGGATTTTAGCAGCGAAAGCTCGCGTAGCTGCTAAGCGAGCGCGTGAGGTGACCCGTAAGAAATCAGGGCTTGAGATTTCCAACCTACCTGGTAAATTGGCAGATTGTTCTTCAAATAATCCACAAGAAACAGAACTCTTTATCGTCGAAGGGGATTCAGCCGGAGGATCTGCAAAATCTGGTCGAAATCGGGAATTCCAAGCGATTTTACCAATCCGTGGTAAGATCTTGAACGTTGAAAAAGCAAGTATGGACAAAATTCTAGCCAATGAAGAGATCCGTAGTTTATTTACTGCTATGGGAACTGGATTTGGTGCAGAATTTGATGTTACAAAAGCGCGTTACCAAAAATTAGTGATCATGACCGATGCCGATGTCGATGGCGCTCATATCCGAACCCTTCTATTGACCTTGATCTATCGCTATATGAAACCAGTCTTGGAAGCGGGATATGTTTATATTGCGCAACCACCAATCTATGGGGTCAAAGTCGGTAGTGAAATCAAAGAATATATCCAACCTGGTGCCAACCAAGAAGCCGAATTAGCTGCAGCTTTGGAACGTTATTCAGAAGGTCGCTCAAAACCAACCATCCAACGCTATAAAGGTCTTGGAGAAATGGATGATCACCAATTATGGGAAACAACCATGAATCCAGAACACCGCTTGATGGCACGAGTATCAGTAGACGATGCTGCGGAAGCAGATAAGATCTTTGATATGTTGATGGGGGACCGCGTGGAACCACGTCGTGAATTTATCGAAGAAAACGCTGAATATAGTACACTCGATGTATAAAATTCAACGAACGCTTCCCATTAATGGATATTTTATGGTATAATTACTAGGATTACGTTCAAGTAATACGATGAAGGAGTTTTTATATGTCTAGTGGACTAATTGTTCTCATCTTTATTGTCGCCCTTATCTTGATTGTAGGATATGTGGTTGCAGTCATTTTGAGAAAACGAAACGAGGCCTTACTGGCAGCACTGGAAGAACGAAAAGAAAAGTTATATAACCTTCCGGTCAACGATGAAGTTGAGGCCGTAAAAAACATGCATTTGATTGGTCAAAGTCAAGTTGCATTTCGTGAATGGAATCAAAAATGGGTAGATTTATCCTTAAATTCATTTGCTGATATTGAAAACAATTTGTTTGAGGCGGAAGGCTACAATAATTCTTTCCGTTTCATGAAGGCTAAACAAGCCATTGACAATATCGAAAGTCAGATCCAATTGATCGACGAAGATATCAAAGCGATTCGCCAAGCCCTTTCAGATCTTGAAGAGCAAGAACAAAAAAATAGCGGACGCGTGGTTCATGCCTTAGATATGTTTGAAGAACTTCAAAAAGAAGTCACTTCAGATCCAGATCGTTATGGCAGTGCGCTTCCTGAAATTGAAAAGCAAATTGGAAATATTCAATCTGAGTTTTCACAATTTGTCACCTTGAATTCTTCAGGTGACCCTGTTGAAGCAGCTGAAATCCTTGATACAGCTGAGAATCATATTGTGGCCTTAAAACAAATTGTTGAGCGAGTGCCAGAAATTGTCACCGCTCTTCAGTCAAAACTTCCAGACCAATTAGAGGATTTGGAAAGTGGCTACCGTAAGCTTTTGGAATCTGGCTACCACTTCACTGAAACAGATATTGAATCTCGTTTCCAACAGTTGCATGCTTCCTTGAAGAACAATATGGCAAATGTATCCGCCCTTGAATTGGACAATGCCATTTACGAAAATGAACAAATTCAAGAAGAAATCGATGCATTGTATCACATCTTTACTCGTGAAATTGAATCACAAAAAGTTGTGAAGAAGTTAGTGAAACAACTGCCTGGCTATTTGAAACACGCAAAAGATAACAATAGCAACCTTGCAGCAGAAGTGGAACGCCTTGGTAAAACATTCGTCTTGAATGAAGCTTTCAGCCAACAGTTAAAAGAGTTGGAAGCTGAGCTATCTTCACAAGAAAATGTGGTAGAAGATGCCTTGAAAGATTCATCTGAAACACAAAAAGCTTATTCTATCGTAGAAGAAGAGTTAGAAGCTATTGAGGCTCGCTTGAAAGAAATCGAAGATGAGCAAATCAGCTTAAGCGATTCCCTTTCAAAAATTGAAAAAGACGATGCCAATGCTCGCCAAAAAGTCAACATCTATGCCAACCGTTTGCATG
This sequence comes from Streptococcus parasanguinis, assembly GCF_019929185.1. Lineage (GTDB taxonomy): Bacteria > Bacillota > Bacilli > Lactobacillales > Streptococcaceae > Streptococcus > Streptococcus parasanguinis_O. Next base: position 132,564 of record NZ_JAHZPC010000002.1, on the reverse strand, counting down.
CCATTAAACGCTATATGGACAAGCGAAACTTGCCAGGAATCCCTCAAGAATTCTTGGAATTATTCTTCACAGCAAGCAACAATACAGAGGCTTTGATGGATGAGTTGGAAGGGGATAAAATCAACATCGAATCAACCAATCGTTTGTTAGATATTTTGACCAATGATATGAATGAATTGGAAGAAGCGACTTATCGAATTGTACAAAATGCTACTTTAACCGAGCAGTTGTTGCAATACTCAAACCGTTACCGTTCATTTGATGATCATGTGCAAGCAGCTTTTGATGAATCCCTTTATATTTTCGAAAGAGAATATGACTATGCAGCTTCCTTTAAGGTCATCTCAGATGCTTTGGAGATGGTAGAAGCTGGAGTGACAGATCGCTTTGTTACTTCGTATGAAAAAACTCGGGAGCAAATTCGCTTCTAATAACAAAAAAACGACTTTTTAGGAGGTCGTTTTTTTTATCTTCAAATGATCATTGAAACTTGAAATTTAAACCCTATTTTTGTATAGTAAGGGAGAAATAAGAAGGGAAAGCGATGAAAGAAGTAACAGGTCTCCTCGTTATGGATGTAGATGGAACTTTGATCCAACAAGAAGGAATTGATTTACTAGCTCAAGAAGCTGGCGTGGGACAAAAAGTAGCAGAGATCACGGCACAAGCAATGAATGGCGAGCTGGATTTTTCAGCATCTTTAGAGGCGCGTGTCGCTTTATTGAAGGGATTAGAGGCCTCTATTTTTCCGAAAATTATAGAGCAGATGGACGTTACACCGGGAGCTAAGATTTTAATCACGGAACTTCATCAAAGAGGTTACAAGGTTGGCCTTGTTTCAGGGGGATTTCATGAAGTCATCGATCCTATCGCGAGGTCTTTAGGAATTGATCTGGTTCGTGCTAATCGTTTGCAGACTTTTGATGGCCGTCTGACAGGGAAAGTGCTCGGAGAGATTGTGACCCCTGAAAGGAAAAAAGAGTCTCTCCTGACGTGGGCGAAAGAAAATCATGTCCCACGAAGTCAGACGATTGCGATGGGTGATGGTGCCAATGATCTTCCGATGATTGAAACAGCCGGTATCGGGATTGCCTTTATGGCAAAGCCAATCGTCGCTGAGCGAGCCCCATATTGTATCGAGAAGAGGGATTTAAGCCTTGTTCTTGAAATTCTAGACCAGCATAGAAAGGAAACAGCATGCATATCCTACTAGCACCGGATTCATTTAAAGAATCCTTATCTGCCAAACAAGTAGCAGAAGCCTTGAAAAAAGGATTTCAAGAGGCTCTACCAGATGCAACTTTTGACCTCCTTCCTATTGGGGATGGTGGCGAAGGCACCATGGAAACCCTAGCTGGAGTTCTGGATGTAACGGAGTACCAAACTCAAGTAACCGGACCATTTGGACAGCCTGTTTCAATGTCTTACTACCAAAAAGATGAGATGGCTTTTTTTGAGATGGCTTCACTTGTTGGTTTAGGCTCCATTCCAGCTGAAAAACGAAATCCTCTTGAACTGGAAACGCGAGGAATTGGTGAACTTATTTTGCAATTGGTTGACCAAGGGGTTAAAACGATCTGTGTAGGAATTGGTGGTTCAGCGACCAATGATGGTGGGATTGGGATGGCAGCCGGACTAGGGGTAGCCTTCTATGATGACCAAGGTCATCTGCTTCGTCCAGTTGGTGCTTCACTCGATCGTGTGGCTAGAATAGATACCAGTGCGGTTCCAAACACTTTAAAAGACATCAAACTCCAGGTCTTAACGGATGTCACCAATCCTCTCTGTGGCAGTCAAGGAGCAACCTATATCTTTGGCGGGCAAAAGGGATTGAATTCCCTTCTGTTTCCAGCAGTTGATCAAGCTATGGAGGATTTTTATCAGCTAGTTGATCCACGAATATTATCTATGGCTGGCGCCGGAGCTGGAGGTGGCATGGCAGCAGGCTTGGTCGCTTTTGCGGGAGGTCAGATTTCCTCAGGAATTGAGAAAAGTCTCGATTTAATTGATTTTGATACCAAAGTTCAAAAAGCGGATCTGGTCGTCGTGGGAGAAGGTAGGATGGACCTCCAATCTCTGTCTGGAAAAGCTCCTGTCGGGGTAGCCAAACGAACACCAGAGAAGATCCCAGTGCTTGCTATTTGTGGTAGCTTAGCGGACGATTTGCCAGCATTCCCAAGTCATCATATTGAGGCTGCCTTCTCTATTGTACCAGGTCCTTGTGAGGTAGCAGATGCACTCACTCATGCTGAAAGAAATCTAATTTCCTGCGCTCGAAATATTGGGAACCTTTTAAAAATGCGAGCAAACTAAAAAACCAATGGAAAAGGGATGTTCCCTTCCATTGGTTTTTTCTTTAGCTAAAGAGGCGTTTCCAAAATGATTTCTTTTCAGGTGCTGTACTTTCTTCTTTCTTTTCAAACAAATTTGGATACTGGAGACTCATATCTGTTGGAGAAATTCCAGAGGGATGATCAGTATGGATGATGAGACCAAAGGGGGAGTGGCGACAGTCATCTGAAACAATGCTTGCCACAAGACCAAGATCCTTTGTTTTTTTCAAATATTGAAGTTGGCTGCTTTCATCCAAGGCAGGCGAAATCTTGACCAATACAGGTTCAAAGCGTTCTGAAATGTTCGTAAGAATTGAAGAATAGTGCTCTAAATAGAGATTGTTCCTTGCCTCCTCCAAGGTACATGAAGCAATCACACGCTCCTCATATGTCTCCAAAAATCGACGCTGTTCATCAGGATTGAACCGAGTAGGACCAGCAGCTTTTTCTAAAATCGTTTTATTAATATCTGTCATAAGTTTAGTATAGCATAAAGCATAGCAGAAGAGTAGAAGAATGCAAAAAAATTAAATAAGGAGGGGAAATGGAAGAAAATAAGATAGTGGAACCGTTTTCTTGTTAAAAACTTCTCAATTTTCGTAGATTTCCTTGTTTTTTCTTGAAAAAATAGCCTATTTACGATATGATAGAGGAGTAAAAAATATAACTCAATAAGGAGAGTAAGAAATGTCAATTATTACTGATGTTTACGCTCGCGAAGTCCTAGACTCACGCGGTAACCCAACACTTGAAGTAGAAGTGTATACTGAATCAGGTGCTTTCGGACGTGGTATGGTTCCATCAGGAGCTTCTACTGGTGAACACGAAGCAGTAGAACTTCGCGACGGTGACAAATCTCGTTACGGTGGTCTTGGAACTCAAAAAGCTGTTGACAATGTAAACAACATCATTGCTGAAGCAATCATCGGCTACGATGTACGTGACCAACAAGCTATTGACCGTGCAATGATCGCTCTTGACGGTACTCCTAACAAAGGTAAATTGGGAGCAAACGCAATCCTTGGTGTGTCTATCGCTGTAGCTCGTGCTGCTGCTGACTACCTTGAAATCCCACTTTACAGCTACCTTGGTGGATTCAACACTAAAGTTCTTCCAACTCCAATGATGAACATCATCAATGGTGGATCTCACTCAGATGCTCCAATCGCTTTCCAAGAATTCATGATCGTACCTGCTGGTGCACCTACATTCAAAGAAGCTCTTCGTTGGGGTGCTGAAATCTTCCACGCACTTAAGAAAATCCTTAAAGGTCGTGGTCTTGAAACAGCCGTAGGTGACGAAGGTGGATTCGCTCCTCGTTTCGATGGAACTGAAGATGGTGTAGAAACTATCATCGCTGCTATCGAAGCTGCTGGTTATGTTCCAGGTAAAGACGTATTTATCGGATTTGACTGTGCATCATCAGAATTCTACGATAAAGAACGCAAAGTTTACGATTACACTAAATTCGAAGGTGAAGGAGCTGCTGTCCGCACTGCTGCTGAACAAATCGACTACCTTGAAGGATTGGTAAACAAATACCCAATCATCACTATCGAAGATGGTATGGACGAAAACGACTGGGACGGTTGGAAAGCTCTTACTGAACGTCTTGGTGGTAAAGTTCAATTGGTTGGTGACGACTTCTTCGTAACAAACACTGATTACCTTTCACGTGGTATCGAAGAAAAATGTGCTAACTCTATCCTTATCAAAGTTAACCAAATTGGTACTCTTACTGAAACATTCGATGCTATCGAAATGGCGAAAGAAGCTGGTTACACTGCCGTTGTATCACACCGTTCAGGTGAAACTGAAGATTCAACAATCGCTGACATCGCAGTTGCAACAAACGCAGGACAAATCAAGACTGGTTCACTTTCACGTACAGACCGTATCGCTAAATACAACCAATTGCTTCGCATCGAAGATCAACTTGGTGAAGTAGCTGAATACCGTGGATTGAAATCATTCTACAACCTTAAGAAATAATCTAGTTTACTAGACTAAAAAGATCCTTGAGTCTTCTCAAGGATCTTTTTTGCGATTGGTATAAACAAAAACTCCTCAACTAAAGCGTTGAGGAGTAGTTCTATTAGAACAAGCCTTTGATTTTGTCCAAGGCACCGCTGACCATTTCATTTCCAGATACAAGCCCTTTGGCTTGTTCAAGGTAGTCACCGAGGTTGTCTTTGTTGTCATCAACAAATTTCTTTGCAGCGTCGAAATCTTTCTTTTCGATCATTTCTTTCACTTGGTTAAATAAGTCCAATGGATTCATGTTAGGGTCTCCTAAAATATAAGTTGTGAAGTCAGGCTCACGCCTTTTTCTCATCTATTTAATCATTTTTTTAGAGGTTTGACAACTAAAACGACTTAATGAAAAACCGTACAAACGGCCTCTGGAACATAGAAGTCGTCGGATAGAAGGGTCAATTTTCCGCTAGCAGAATCTCGTTTGAAGACGGTGGCATTAGGTGAATCTTGATGGGCTGCGATCAAATAGTTTTGATCAGGACTAAGTGTGAAATCACGTGGATTGAGCCCTTGAGTTGGAACAATTTCAATCAGTTCTAGGCTACCATCAGCCACAACTTTGAAGACAGCAATGGAATTGTGAGCACGGTTAGATGCATAGAGGAATTTTCCATCAGCTGAGAGCTTGATCGCAGAAGCCCATTTTTGACCATCGTAGTCTGATGGAAGTGTGGAAACAGTTTGGAAGTGTTCGAATTCACCCATACCGTCATAAAAGAGTACATCGATCGTAGCATTTAATTCATTGATGAGGTAAGCAGTCTTATAGTGGGGATGAAAGACCAGGTGACGAGGTCCTGCTCCTGGAGCTGTTTGATACTGATTGATCAGGGTTAGGTTTCCTTCCTCACTGACATCATAGACATGCAAACTGTCTGTTCCTAGGTCACACGTGATCAAGTACTGATCTGGTGTAAGGTCTGCATAGTGGGTATGTGGACTTGCTTGATTGGCATGAGGACCACTTCCTTGGTGGGTGTCTTGATCGACAAAGGATAAACGCCCATCTGCCTCTAGCTGATATACGAGAACTTGGCCTTTGTGATAGTTGGCTCCATAGACCAGTTGACGCTTGTCATCGACAGAGACATAGCAGAGTGGTGCTCCCTCTTCAACGACGTGATTGAGCGGCTGAAAATCAGCTGTAAAGCTTGCGATTCCTCCTTTTCCCTCTTCAGCTCCGACACTGTAGAGGTTGCCTTTTTCAGAAAAAGCGATATAGGTTGGATTGGGCTCAGCTGCCACTAGTTCAAGTTGGCTCAATGTCCCTGTTTCAGGATCAAATTGTGCCTTGTAAATTCCTTTGGATTCTTTTTTGGTATAGGTACCGAAATAAATGGTTTGAGACATAGGTCACCTCGTATGATTTGTTAGGTTTATTATATCAAAGGTCCTATTGGAAGGCAATTGCTAGTTGAAAAGGCGAGGGCCTTTCTTTCTTATTTTGCTAGTTTTTTCGTAACTTCAAGCTCAAAAAATGCTAAAATAGAAACAGATTGAAATGAAAAGGAGTTCTCTGTGGATAATAAAGAAAAACAGTTTAGTTTGTCCTGGTTTTTTAGATGGTTTTTAGACAACAAGGCCATTACCGTATTTTTAGTTACCTTGCTGTTGGGCTTGAACCTTTTGGTTTTGAGTAAAATCACCTTTATTTTTATTCCTATTTTTGAGTTTGCAGGAGCCGTCATGCTGCCTGTTATTATCTCTGGTTTGCTCTATTACCTGCTCAACCCTATTGTTGACTTTCTTGAAAGAAAAGGACTCAAGCGGATTTTTGCGATTTCCTTAGTCTTTTTCTTGATTGCAGTGCTTTTAATTTGGGGTCTAGCTGTAGTGATTCCATCCGTCCAACGACAAGTGGTGAGTTTCTTTCATAACTTGCCAACTTATTTGGAAAAGGCCAATGCAACCATCGATGATTTTCTAGATAATCGCGTCTCCTCTGATATCAAACCCCAGTTAGATGAGATCACTAAGGAACTGTCTGCAAACATTACTTCTTGGGCCAGTTCGATCTCTGGGCGGGCTGTCAATTGGGTCAGCAACTTGATCGGAGTGGCTTCGCAAGTTATTGTTGCCTTGATCATTATGCCTTTTATTGTCTTTTATCTTCTTCGAGATGGAAAAAATTTAAAGGGCCACATTGTTCGCTTCTTACCAACTAAGATTCGTAAATCGGCTGAACAAGTTCTCTCAGATGTCAATACCCAACTCTCCAACTACGTTCGAGGGCAAATTACGGTAGCCATTGTCGTCGCCATTATGTTCATCATCTTCTTTAAGATCATTGGCTTGCGCTATGCGGTGACACTGGGGATCTCTGCGGGAATCTTGAATTTGATCCCATACTTGGGTAGTTTCTTAGCCATGTTACCTGCCTTAGTATTGGGCTTGGTAGCAGGACCAGAGATGTTTATCAAGGTCTTGATTGTATTTGCAGTGGAGCAAACCATTGAAGGACGTTTTGTATCACCTTTGGTTTTGGGAAGCCAGTTAAATATCCATCCGATTACCATTTTGTTTGTGCTCTTGACGTCAGGATCTATGTTTGGAATCTGGGGAGTTTTCCTTGGTATTCCGGTCTATGCGTCTGCTAAGGTCGTTATTGGAGCTATCTTTGAATGGTATAAGGTCGTCAGTGGCTTGTATGAAGAACACAATGAAGTAGAAGAGGAAACACAGAGTGAGTCATAGTCAACAAATGGTAGAGGCTCTTGATCAGCAAGAGCTAGAAGAAGCAGAAGTTCAATTTCAACAGGCCTTGTTAGAAGATAGTGAAGCGCAACTATTGGATTTGGGTCAATATCTTGAAAGTATCGGTTTTTACCCTCAGGCAAAAGAGGTTTATGAACAGATTGCAGAAACCTATCCAGAAGTATATCTGAGTTTGGCAACCATACTTGCAGAGGAAGGGCAAACGGAAGAGGCCTTTGCATATTTAGAAGAAATTGGCCCTGAGTCTAACTGGTATGTAGCCAGTCTCTTGGTCAAGGCGGATCTCTATCAGCTGGAAGGTCTCGCAGATGTGGCGCGTGAAAAATTAGTTGAAGCAGCAAATCTGTCTGATGATCCAATCATTCAATTAGGGTTAGCTGAAATCGATCTGGAATTGGAACGCTACCAAGAGGCTATCCAAGAGTATGCCCAGTTGGACAATCGGGAGATTTTGGAAGCGACAGGGATTTCTACCTATCAACGGATTGGTTTTGCCTATGCCAATCTTGGAAAGTTTGAAGCAGCTGTGCCCTTCTTAGAGAAAGCTCTGGAGATTGAGTTTGATGACCAGATTGCCTACGAATTGGCGACCTTATTGTCTGATCAAGAAGAATACCAAAAAGCCCTGATCTACTACAAACAAATTGATACCTTGTCGCCTGATTTTGAGGGCTATGAGTATGGTTATTCTTTAGCTTTACAGGCTGAAAATGACCGTGAAAAAGCGCTTGGGATTGCTAAACAAGGGATCCAGAAGAATCCCTTTGATGCCCAATTGAAGCTTCTTGCTTCTCAGCTTTCTTATGAACTTCACCAGCCTGAACAGGCAGAAGCTTATCTATTAGAGGCTAAAGAAGTGGCAGATGATCTCGAAGAGATTGCTCTTCGCCTGACCACCCTTTATTTGGAACAGGAACGCTTTGACCAAGTCTTGGCTTGGCAAAATGAAGAAGTCGAAACAGTTGTCACTCGGTGGAACATTGCCCGTGCCTTGGCTGCCTTGGAGAAAACAGAAGAGGCCGTCTCAGCCTACCAAGAGCTCTATGAGGATTTAAAGGACAACCCAGAGTTCCTCGAAGCCTATGTTTATTTGTTGCGTGAGGCTGGAGATGTGACGAAGGCGCGTGAAGTGGCTAATCAGTATTTGGCTATCGTACCAGACGATGTGCAGATGCAAACCCTCTATGATAGCCTCTAATCAAAACCATATCGTGAAGATTCGGAATAGTTTGTGGTATACTGGTAGAAGATAGAATGAGGAGAGAAAAACATGGAACCAGTGAAACTTTTTCAATACAATACCTTAGGTGCCCTAATGGCGGGTCTGTACGGGGGTTCATTTACGATTGGAGAACTCTTGGAACACGGAGATCTAGGAGTTGGGACGCTTGATTCTATTGATGGAGAGTTGATCGTATTAGATGGTAAGGCATATCAGGCCAAGGGATCAGGGGACCATCCTGAAATAGTCGAAGTTTCTCCGGATGCCAAGGTTCCCTATGCAGCAGTCGTCCCTCACCAAGCAGAAGTCATTTTCCGCCAACGCTTTGAAATGACGGACGAGGAATTGGAAGCCCGTATTGAATCTTATTACGATGGGGAAAATCTTTTCCGCTCCATTAAGATTCGTGGTGACTTTGCCAAGATGCATGTCCGTATGATTCCAAAATCAACACCAGAGATGAAGTTTGCAGAGGTTGCAACCCATCAGCCAGAGTATACACGGGAAAATGTCACTGGAACCATCGTCGGTTTTTGGACACCAGAAATTTTCCATGGCGTGAGCGTGGCTGGTTATCATTTGCACTTTATTTCAGATGACCACACCTTTGGTGGCCATGTCATGGATTTTGTCATCACAGAAGGGATTGTAGAGGTGGGAGCCATCGATCAGCTGGATCAACGTTTCCCAGTTCAAGACCGTCAGTACCTCTTTGCCAAATTCAATGTTGATGAGGTCAAAGAAGACATCAATAAAGCAGAATAAAAAGGTTGAGCATCGCTCAACCTTTTAGAATGTAAACAAACTGTTCTAAGTATGCTGAAAAATAAAATGAGGTATACTTTTAGGCTCATTCAACATATATTGAAACTTTCCGCCGTGAGAAAAGTGCTTGAAATATAATCATTTCAAGCACTCGGGAGTTTTGGAACCTTAGGTCCAAAACTAAGTCATGGAACTTCTTTGAAGTTCGCTGACGTCCGTTCTCACCTAAGGAAAGTTTCTTAAATAACATTATCTTCAATACGAAAGGTTGAGCGTAGCTCAACCATTTTATTTTGAAATCAGTCCGTTAGTTTCATGACTTTGATTTTTTCTTCTTCTGGGGTGACCCGCAGAGTCTTCTGGCCGGTGTAGGTGACAAAGCCGGGCTTTCCACCAGTTGGTTTATTGAGTTTCTTGGCTTCGATCATATCTACTTGGACCAAGTTTGAGAGACGAGCCTTGGAATAGTAGGCGGCCAACTCTGCGGCATCGGTCTTCACTTCATCCGTCGGATCGAGATTTCCTGTAATGACGACATGGCTGCCTGGGATATCTTTGGCATGGAACCAGAGTTCGTCTTTTTTAGCGATTTTAAAGGACAGTTCATCGTTTTGCAGATTATTGCGACCCACTAAAATGATGGTTTTGCCATCACTAGCCAGGTATTTCTCAGGTTTTTTCCGTTTATGAATTTTTTCACGGTTGCGCCGTTTGATAAAGCCGGTCTGGATTAACTCTTCACGAATCTCTGCCACCTCAGCCAGGCTCGCTTGAGAAAGGGCCGTTTCAACCGTTTCAAGATAAGAAATGGTTTCCTTGGTTTCTTGAATGAGGATGGTCAAATGTTTGACGGCTTCTTTTAATTTCTGGTAGCGTTTGAAGTAGCGTTGCGCATTTTGGTTGGGGGTCAGGGCCTTGTTGAGTTGGATGGTGATCGGTTCGTTGGTATAGTAATTGTCCAGGACAACCTGGTCTTGGTCGTTTGGTACCTGATGGAGGAAAGTTGTCAGCAATTCTCCTTTTTGGCGGAACTCTTCTGCATTGTCGGTCGCTGCTAACTCGGCTTCTTGTTTGGCTAATTTTTTCCGGTTCTTTTCAAGATCGTTTTCGACCTTCCGGATCAATTCGCTGGCCTGTTGTTGCACCCGATCGCGCTCAGCCTTGTCTCGGTAATAGTCATCTAGCAGATCTGAAAGTGTCTCAAACGTTTGACTGGTCGCATCCGAAAAGGGGATAGCCGAGAAGGATTTGGTCGTTAGGCGAGGCTCAGAAGGTGTCTTGAAAAAGGCACGGAAGGTCTTTAATTTTTCATCTGTCTCAAGTCGCTTGGCTAATTCTTGAGCCGTATCTCGCCCCAAACCTTGGAAACATTTTTGAAGGTTTTTGGGACTTAACTCTTCCTTGTGAAGAAGGGCGAAGAGGGCTTCATCTCCAATTGTAAAAGGATTGACAGCGTCAGTTTTCGGAGGGGCTACATAGGTTGATCCAGGAAGAATGGTCCGGTAGCTATTTTGTGAGAAGCCGACATGTTTGATGGCTTCGATGATTTTATTGCTGGTCCGGTCTAGGAGAATAATATTACTGTGCTTGCCCATGATTTCGATCATGAGGCTGACGGAAATGGCATCTCCAATTTCGTTTTTATTGGAGACACGGATTTCGAGAATCCGGTCGTTCTCTAATTGCTCAATCCCTTCGATGACAGCGCCTTGAAGATATTTACGCATGACCATAATAAAGGTATTAGGAAAGGCAGGATTTTCAAAGTTGGTCTGGGTCCGTTGGATCCGTCCGAAAACAGAATGGGCAGAGAGTAAGAGTTTTTGGTTTTTTCGATTGCCTCGAATTTGGAGTACCAATTCTTGCTCGAAAGGTTGATTAATTTTTTGAATGCGACCACTTAAGAGTTCGGCCTTCAATTCGTGGACCATATGGTGTAAAAAAAATCCATCAAAAGACATGGGATTCCTCATCATTCTAGCGTTTATTCTAGTAAATTATATCAAAAATAGAGCGGAAATCCCAGAAAGAAGCAAGGGGATGTAATATAGAAAATGCGAACGTTTCCAAAAAAATACTGAAAAAGTATTGACTTTTTTGAAAGAAAACTTTAAAATGTAAGAAATTAGAAAAGTAGTAAATGAAAGTTTCAAGAGAGCCCACGGTTGCTGAGAGTGGGTAGCGGCAGTTTATGAAATTGGACTAATGATGAGATGAATTTGAAACAATAAAAATTCGGTTGGCACACCTTATCGTGCAACTTGTTGCTAGACAAGACAGAGATATGGGGGGAGACTATCCTTTTCCCATAAGTGAGGTGGCACCGCGATGACACGTCCTCACATAGCTTTTGCTATGTGTGGGCGTGTTTTTTGTTTTAGATGAGAAGGGAGAAAAGATATGAAGAAACGATGGCGTCGCATTCTTTAGAGGATGAAAATTAGAAGAAAATGAAAAAATAGAAGAGGTATTAAAGATGAAAAATAAACGGTTAATGGGAATTATTGGTTTGATTGCAGCTGCAGTCATTGGGACAGCGATCTATTCAGCTACAGCAGGCAAAGACAACAAGGCAGCAAGCAGCAATGAAAAGGCTAAAGTTGGGGTCTTGCAGTTGGTCAGCCACCCTTCGCTTGACTTGATCTACAAAGGAATTCAAGATGGTTTGGCTGAAGAAGGTTATGACAAAGACAAAGTGGACATTGATTTCCTCAATGCAGAAGGCGACCAAAACAAGGTTGCAACCATGAGTAAACAATTGGTAGACAAGGATAACCAAGTCTTGATTGGAATCGCAACCCCATCTGCTCAAGGTTTGGCCAGTGCAACTAAAGACAAACCAATTGTCATGGGAGCCATCACCGATCCAGTCGGTGCCAACTTGGTCAAAGATTTGAAAAAACCAGGTGGCAATATCACAGGGGTATCTGACCACAATCCAACGGAGCAACAATTGAAATTGATCAAAGAATTGACTCCGAACGTGAAAACAATCGGTGCCCTTTACTCAACCAGTGAAGACAATTCTAAATCTCAAGTAGAAGAATTTACAAAATTGGCTGAAAAAGCAGGTTTCAAGGTGATTCCTTACTCTGTACCTTCAACAAACGAAGTTGCTTCAACAGTTTCTGTCATGACTGGTAAAGTCGATGCCATCTGGGTTCCAATCGATAATACCATCGCATCAGCCTTCTCAACTGTTGTTGAAGCCAACAAAACAGCTAAAAAACCAATCTTCCCAAGTGCGACAGCCATGGTAGAAGCAGGTGGCCTTGCTTCAGTCGTTGTCGACCAACATGATCTTGGGGTAGCAACTGGTAAAATGGCTGCGAAGATCTTGAAAGGTCAAAAACCTGCAGACACACCTGTAGAAATCTTTAGCCAAGGAAAATCTGTCATCAATAAAAAAGTCGCAGATGAATTGGGCATTACTATTCCAGAATCTGTCTTGAAAGATGCTGGACAAGTCATTAAATAAAAACGTAACGAATAACAAGAATGGCAGAAGAATTTGGCTTTGGCAGGTCTTTAAATCGTGACCTTTAAAAATGTCTATCAGTGCCCACGACCAGCTATGTTACTCATGGTAGAGGAGAAAGAAGTGGAAGTCAAGATAACAGATCTTCATCCGACCCAACTATATTTATCAGAAAAGAAGTTACAAGCTATCCAGATGCTTGATCAGTCGGAAGAAATCATCAAAGTGGATCCAATTAGTATTTTGGTATTTGGAGATGGCTTCTTGATTACAGACGGCCATCACAGGGCTTATCAGGCTTTATTGGCAGGTCAGGATACGATTTCTGCTGAGTTTGATAGAGATGGTGGCGATGCCTTGTATGCTCTCTATGCGCAAGCTTGCGAGGAAAGAAAGATATCCTCTGTTTTGGATTTAAAACATCGTATCTTACCTCAAGATGAGTATGAAGCAAAATGGTATAACTGGTGTGATGGTTTTAACCAAGCAGTAACTCTTCTATTGAAAAGGAAAGCAGATGAAGCAGACCAGGCAAATAGATAATGCATTGTGTCCTGTTCCTTCTTCTATTGAAATTAGTCTCATCTAACTTGTTTTTTAACTAAAAATCTGATAAACTAGATAGTAATTGAATAGAAATCTGCAAGACTAGTACCTCAAGGGAAGTGCGACAGGGAGAAGAGCCGTGACTGAAAGCTCTTTGCATGAAAGCTGGGTGAATTCACTTGCGCAAGGATTTAGAAATTAAGGTCTGGTTTACAGATAAAAAACGGATGGTACCGCGTGTCAACGCTCCGATTAGGAGAAGGCACGCGGTTTTTTTCTATGTCTGTAGATGGACCATGATGGAGGAAATATGTCAACGATTGAAGAACAACTAAAAGCGCTTCGAGAAGAAACGCTGGCAGCCTTGAAGCAGATCTCTGCTGAAAATGAAAAAGAGATGCAAGAACTACGGGTCTCTGTTCTTGGGAAAAAAGGATCTCTGACGGAAATTCTTAAAGGGATGAAAGATGTCTCTGCTGAAATGCGTCCGGTTATCGGGAAACACGTCAATGAAGCACGTGATGTCTTGACGGCTGCCTTTGAAGAATCAGCCAAACTCTTGGAAGAAAAGAAAGTCCAAGCTAAACTAGCTAGCGAAAGCATCGATGTGACCCTTCCAGGTCGTCCAGTTGCTAGTGGTTACCGTCATATTTTGACCCAAACCAGTGAAGAAATCGAAGATATCTTTATCGGGATGGGGTATCAAGTCGTAGACGGTTTTGAAGTAGAGCAAGACTATTATAACTTTGAACGGATGAATCTGCCTAAAGATCACCCAGCGCGGGATATGCAGGATACCTTCTATATCACAGAAGAAATCTTGCTTCGGACCCATACCTCACCTGTACAGGCGCGGGCTATGGACGCGCATGACTTTAGCAAGGGGCCTTTGAAGATGATCTCGCCAGGGCGGGTTTTCCGTCGGGATACAGATGATGCGACCCACAGCCACCAGTTCCATCAAATCGAAGGCTTGGTCGTTGGGAAAAGCATTTCAATGGCCGACCTTCAAGGAACGCTTCAATTGATCGTGCAAAAGATGTTTGGTGCAGAACGTCAAATCCGTTTGCGTCCTTCTTACTTCCCATTCACTGAGCCATCGGTTGAAGTGGACGTTTCTTGCTTCAAGTGTGGTGGAGCGGGATGTAACGTATGTAAGAAAACGGGTTGGATTGAAATCATGGGAGCTGGTATGGTTCACCCACGCGTCCTTGAGATGAGTGGCATTGATCCAACAATCTATTCAGGATTTGCCTTTGGACTTGGTCAAGAGCGTGTGGCCATGCTTCGTTACGGAATCAATGATATTCGTGGTTTCTATCAAGGGGATATCCGTTTTTCAGAACAGTTTAAATAATTATGTTAGTTAGAGTAAAAATCGATCAATTAGAGACCTTACGTGACCTAGAGGTGGAAACCTATCGGGACACCTTTGGTCCCTATATTGTTGAGGAAGACTTGGAAGATTACTTCTCTACTGTGCTCTCTTTGGAGCAAATTGAGAAGGATCTGCTAGATCCAGAATCCGAAACCTATTTTGTCCTCAATGAAGAACAAGAAATCTGTGGTTTTCTCAAGATTAACTGGGGTCAAGCGCAGACCGAGCCAGTAGAGATGGACAAGTCCTTTGAGATCCAACGGATCTATGTCAAAAAGGAATTTCATGGGGCTGGTTTAGGTAAGGAAATGTTTAGCTTTGCGCTGGATCAAGCCAAGAGCCGGGGCTTTGAATGGGCCTGGCTAGGTGTCTGGGAACGTAATTTTAAAGCGCAAGATTTTTACTACCGCTTTGGTTTTGAACGATTTAGTGAACACCAGTATATCACCGGAGATACCGTGGATACAGACTGGTTGTTGAGAAAGAAATTGATCTAGAAGGAACAAGAAACTTCTATTCTAGAGAATGGGAGGTTATGAGACCTACCTATGCTAGCCTCGAGCTGGAAAACACAAAATGAAAGGATCAAAACGAGGGTGGATAGAGATCTAGGAAAGTCATCTAGATTTCAGCCTTGCCCTTGGTATCTTACATATGTTAGTTAGTTATAAATGGTTAAAAGAATTGGTGGACATTGATGTGCCATCAGAAGAGTTGGCTGAAAAAATGTCAACTACCGGGATCGAAGTAGAAGGTGTAGAATCACCTGCTGCTGGTCTCTCAAAAATTGTCGTCGGTGAAGTCTTGTCTTGTGAAGATGTGCCAGAGACACATCTTCATGTCTGCCAAGTCAATGTGGGTGAAGAAGAAGCCCGTCAAATCGTCTGTGGAGCACCAAATGTGCGTGCAGGCATCAAGGTTATGGTGGCTCTTCCGGGTGCTCGCATTGCGGATAACTACAAGATCAAAAAAGGAAAAATCCGTGGTTTAGAATCACTAGGGATGATCTGTTCACTTGGTGAATTGGGCATTTCTGACTCCGTTGTACCTAAGGAATTCGCAGATGGCATCCAAATCTTGCCAGATGATGCAGTACCAGGTGAGGAAGTATTCTCTTACCTAGACTTGGATGATGAAATCATTGAACTTTCCATCACTCCAAACCGTGCAGACGCCCTTTCTATGCGTGGCGTGGCGCACGAAGTAGCAGCCATCTATGATAAGGCAGTCACCTTCAAAGAATTTACTTTAACAGAAACTACCGAAGCTGCAGCAGATGCTCTTTCTGTCAGCATTGACACAGACAAGGCCCCATACTATGCAGCCCGTATTTTAGACAATGTGACTATCGCACCAAGTCCACAATGGTTGCAAAACCTCCTCATGAACGAAGGCATCCGTCCGATTAATAATGTCGTCGACGTGACCAACTATATCCTGCTTTACTTTGGTCAACCCATGCATGCCTTCGACTTGGATACCTTTGAAGGAAACGACATTCGTGTACGTGAAGCACGTGCTGGTGAGAAATTGGTGACCTTGGATGGTGAAGAGCGTGAGTTGGAAACAAGTGACCTCGTGATTACGGTTGCTGACAAACCAGTAGCTCTTGCAGGTGTCATGGGCGGACAAGCTACAGAAATCTCTGAAAACTCTAGTCGTGTTGTTCTTGAAGCGGCTGTCTTCAATGGCAAATCGATCCGTAAGACCAGTGGTCGCCTCAACCTTCGTTCTGAATCATCTTCTCGCTTTGAAAAAGGGATCAACGTGGCAACTGTTAATGAAGCCCTTGATGCAGCAGCAAGCATGATTGCTGAATTGGCTGGTGCGACAGTGCGGAAGGGCATCGTTTCAGCAGGCCAGTTGGATACTTCTGATGTAGAAGTTTCTTCCACCCTTGCAGACGTTAACCGTGTCCTTGGTACAGAGCTTTCCTACGCGGACGTAGAGGATGTTTTCCGTCGTCTTGGCTTTGGACTTTCTGGAAATGCAGAAAGCTTTACGGTCAGCGTTCCTCGTCGTCGTTGGGATATTACCATCGAAGCGGACCTTTTTGAAGAAATCGCTCGGATTTATGGTTATGACCGTTTGCCAGCAACCCTTCCAAAAGACGATGGAACAGCCGGTGAGTTGACAGCGACTCAAAAATTGCGTCGTCAAGTTCGTACCATTGCTGAAGGAGCAGGTCTGACTGAAATCATTACCTACGCTCTGACAACTCCTGAAAAAGCTGTTGAGTTCACTGTTAAACCAAGCAATTTAACAGAACTCATGTGGCCAATGACTGTGGATCGTTCAGTCCTCCGTCAAAATATGGTTTCAGGTATTTTGGATACAGTTGCCTACAACGTGGCTCGTAAGAATAAAGACTTAGCCCTCTACGAGATCGGAAAAGTCTTTGAGCAAACAGGTAATCCAAAAGAAGAGCTGCCAAATGAAATCAACAGCTTTGCTTTTGCATTGACTGGTTTAGTCGCTGAAAAAGACTTCCAAACAGCAGCGGTTCCAGTTGATTTCTTCTATGCTAAGGGAATTTTAGAAGCCCTCTTTGCTCGCTTGGGTCTTGATGTGACTTATACAGCAACACAAGAAATCAAGAGTCTCCACCCAGGTCGGACAGCCTTGATCTCACTGGGTGACCAAGTGATTGGGGTCTTGGGACAAGTCCATCCTGTAACAGCTAAAGCTTATGATATCCCAGAAACCTATGTGGCAGAATTGAACTTATCTGCTATTGAAGCAGCTCTTCAACCAGCCGCAGCCTTTGTGGAAATCACTAAATTCCCAGCTGTGAGCCGTGATATCGCCCTTCTCCTCAAAGCAGAAGTGACTCACCAAGAGGTGGTCGATGCCATCCAAGCAGCTGGCGTGAAACGTTTGACAGATATCAAACTCTTTGACGTCTTCTCAGGCGAAAAACTAGGACTTGGTATGAAGTCAATGGCTTATAGCTTGACCTTCCAAAATCCAGAAGATAGCTTGACAGATGAAGAAGTTGCACGCTACATGGAAAAAATCCAAGCTTCTCTCGAAGAAAAAGTAGACGCAGAAGTACGTTAAAATGTGTATAGAAAAAACCGTTGATGACTCATCAACGGTTTTTAAAATTCATTTTACAAGATGGTTTCCATGACCGTTTCTTGAGGTTTCATGCCCTGTCTTTGATAGAAGCGAAGGGCTCCTTCATTGTCATTCCAGACATTAAGAGTCAGGTTGTAGCAGCCGATTTCCTTGGCATAGCTGACAGCGAATTGATAAAGTTGATCACCGATCTTTTGTCCACGCGCTGCTTGATCGACACACAAGTCTTCGATGAAGAGGGTTTTTATCGGATGAAGCACAGGATTGTCAGAGACTTCTTTAATGGTGATGAAGAGATGTCCTAGGATCTGGTCATCCGCATTTTCGTAGACGAAAATCGGTGTCTGCTCTTGCGTCATTAACTTTTTCAATTCTTCTTCACTATATTTTCCGCCACTTTCTTTGAAAATATCGGGACGGGCTTGGTGGTGAACGGAAAGAATTTGTTCTAAGAGACCAAGCAAAGCAGGAATATCTTTTGGTTGAGCTGAACGAATCGTCATGTAGATCCTCCTTAGTAGTATTTTCTTCATTATAAAAATTTCTTACAGAGCTTGTCAATGGAAAAAGGAACGCTAAAAGGTGCGCAAATGCGGGCCTTTTATTTCTTACCTCAAATGATCTTGTCAACCATATTTTTATTTTTGACAAATATTTTTATTTTTTTGACAAATATGCTTGTCAAAAAGAAAAAGAAGTGTTACAATGTTTTTAGTTGAAAGAAGGGGAGGTTTCTTATGGGAGCCATATGGATTCTATTTATCCCTTTTCTGGTTATCGTTTATGCAAGCTCAGAAAAGAAGATAAAAGGATTGAACAGACGCATCAGACGATTAGAAAAACAAGTGAAAGGAAATCAAGACATGTCTAGACTTTTAGAAGAATTGAAAGGCCAAACGGCCACTGTTACAGTAGATGGTGTTGGATTTGAGTATGAAATTATAGATATCGATGAAGATTGGGTCAAACTGACCCGTGTGATTCATAAACAACAGAGGGAAACCAAGTTAGTCCGTATCGAAGATATTCAAGGTATTCAACTATAAGGGGGCTGATGCCATGATTTTAAAAAATCGATTGAAAGAGCTGAGGGCGCGTGATGGACTCAACCAATCCGAGCTAGCCAAGCTAGCAGGGGTCTCGCGCCAGTCCATCAGTCTCTTGGAACGTGGTGAGTATACACCTTCTGTCATTATCGCCATGACCATTGCCCAGATCTTCAATGAACCAGTGGAGAATGTCTTTAGTCTAGTAGAGGGAGAAGAATAATATGAAAAAGCAACAACAAGAACGATCCGCTCGTTACCGGTTTTGGAGAAATGTCGGAATCATTACAGTTTCCGGCTTGATTGGAGGAGTCATTGGTTTTTTGACAGGCATGTTCGGATCCGAAAAACCCCTTGAAATCCAATCCTTCTTTAGTAAAGAAGGACTCCTTTGGGGTTCAATACTTTTGTTTCTTATCGTGTTTATGGTCACGATAGCCTTACTAATAAGCGCGAGAAAAGTCCATCAAAAAATGCTCCAGATAGAAGACGAAGAGGAAGCCTATCACTATGACATCCAGAAGGAAAAACTGTTTGGGTTAGCGACCATTTTTAAAGGAGTCATGATCTTGCCATACTTTTTAGTCATCATCTTTTATAGTCAATGGGTGTATATGGATAGACCTTCCACAGGGCACTTGGCTTTTATCTTTGGAGACTTTACCATGCTCTATCTCTTTCTTGTCTTGATTGCCCTATTTTTCCTATCGGATATCTTCTTTCGCAAGACCTTCCATCTGATTTATGGAAAACCGATTCCCCGCAATGCCAATGCCAAGGAAGTGCGTGAATTTATGATGAGTATGATGGATGAAGCAGAAAAGCAGATTAGCTACGAGGAAAACTATGAAATTATCATTAAGTTAAGCAATTATATCTTGCCGATTTCCTTAATTGCGATATTCTTAGTTGGCATTGCTTTCCATACAGATATCTTGTTAGCATTAGTAGTGGTATCACTGATTTATGTCTATATCTTGGTCTCTCAGTACAAGATTACCAAACGTTATTATAAAGAGTAGAGGAGTCATCCATGTTAGAAATTAGAAATTTAGAAAAAAGCTTTGGGAATAAGCAGGTTCTCTTCGGAGTAGATCTGACAGCTCAACAAGGGCATATCCTTGGCTTAGTTGGGAAAAATGGGGCCGGGAAAACAACTATTTTCCACAGTATCTTGCGCTTTTTGGACTACAGCGGCGAGATTCGCCTAGGTGGCAAAGCGATCACCCAAGAAACCTACAAGGAAATTGGCTATTTGCCAGAAGAACGTAGTCTTATGCCAAAACTCACGATTTTTGAGCAGGTCCGCTATTTGGCTGCCTTAAAAGGAATGAGCACTGCTGAGGTCAAGGAAAAATTACCGACCTGGATGGAAAAACTCCAAGTAAAAGGAAAATTGACCGATAAAATCAAGAGTCTCTCAAAAGGGAACCAACAGAAGGTGCAACTGATCATCACCTTGATCCATGAGCCTAAATTGATCATATTAGATGAACCCTTTAGTGGCTTGGATCCGGTCAATACAGAAGTGCTCAAGCAGGTCATCTTTGAAGAAAAAGAGCGTGGGGCAACCATTATCTTTTCTGACCACGTCATGACCAATGTTGAAGAGTTGTGTGATGATATTCTAATGATCCGTGATGGTTCGGTGGTCCTTTCAGGGCCTGTCCAAGAGGTCCGGAATAGCTATGGTAAGACTCGCCTCTTTGTCTCTAACGACTTTAGCAAAGAAGAGCTAGAAGCTCTGCCACACGTGACCAAGGTCAGCATGACCAAGCAAGGGACTTGGAAGCTGATCTTGGATGATGCGTCAGCTGGACCAGAATTATTTGACCGCTTGACCAAGGGCCACTACCTTGCGACCTTTGACCACCAAGCCCCAACTATTGATGAGATCTTTAAACTTGAATCAGGAGTAGAAGTATGAAACAGATGTTTGTCGTAATGAAAGAAACCTATATCAGACAAGTGAAATCATGGAGTTTTCTCTTTATGGTCTTCGGTCCCTTCCTCTTTTTAGGGTTGGGCATCGGAATCGGTTATCTAACGGATTCTTCTACAGATGCGAAGAATCAGGTGGTCTTGGTGACCGAAGTGCCAGCTGTCAAAGAAAGCCTCAAAGGAACTGATGGCTTGACCTTAGACTACAAAGATGAAGCTGCAGCTAAAAAAGCCATCAAGGATGAAAAAGCCGCTGCTTACCTAACGGTCGATGAAAAAGATGGCCAGCTAGAAGCCACTTATGTGGGCGATCAAGCCATGAAAATGGAATTGAAAAGCCTTGTCGCTGCGAAATTAAGCCAGGTCCAACAAGGGATCAATCTAGCGCGTGCCAATCTAAACAAAGAGCAACTGACAGCCTTGTCTCAACAGGTTTCTCTAAAAGAAAAAATTGATGAGAAAAAAGAAGGCTTGAAAATGGTGCAAACCATGGTTGCAGGTGGTCTAGGAATGTTGCTTTATATGATTTTGATCTTCTACTCTAGTATCACAGCCCAAGAAGTGGCTAGTGAAAAGGGAACTAAGATCATGGAAGTGGTCTTCTCTAGTATCAAAGCAACCGACTATTTCTTCGCACGCATGCTCGGACTCTTCGGAGTGATCTTTACCCATATTTTTGTCTATGTGATTGGTTTAGTAGCTGTTTGGATCTTTAGAGCAGATATCCCAGTTGTCAAGGATATTCTCGCTCCAAACTCTCCGATTACCCAACACCTTGCAGAGTCGATCTCGCTCAATACCGTCTTCTTCATTATCCTTGGAATCTTTATGTATGTGGTGCTCTCTGCCTTCTTAGGCTCCACAGTTGCACGACCTGAAGATTCAGGAAAAGCGATTTCACCACTAATGATGTTAGTTATCTTTAGCTTCCTTGGGGTAACCACCTTGGGAAGTGCCGGTGATGTCTTCTTATTGAAGATTGGTTCTTACATTCCTTTCATATCAACCTTCTTTATGCCTTTCCGTACCATCAATGGTTATGCAACTGGTCTTGAATCTTGGGCTTCATTGGGAATTGCGGTCCTCTTTACCATCGTGGGAACAGTGCTTATCGCTCGTATCTATGCGAGCTTAATCCTCCAGACCGATGACTTCGGACCATGGAAGACCATCAAACGTGCTCTTAGCTATCGCTAATCAAACAAGCCCTCAGTTACAGCTGAGGGCTTTTAGCATGCATTGAAATTTATCAGTGGGCTATTTAAAACGATATTCCTTCATGCTGACATGTATTTTTTATTAAATTATGATATGATGGAGGGGAATAAAGAGAATAGAGAAAAGAACGAATGAGACTCTACATCAAAGGTGATTATACAAAAAGAGTACCATTTGGGTACAGAGAACTCACATGGAAGATATGGTTTAAAGAAAGAAATGGTCAAGAAATAAGTTTGTCACATGTCGGGGATGATGAGATGCTACAAGATGACTTCTATCTATCTTTGCGGTTAGATAAGTGGGGAGCATGTGGTTCTCGTTGGAAAGATGCCAAGGTTAAAGGTGGCAGTGTAATCAATTCCCAAATATATGAAAATATTGATTTGGATTATGAAGGAAGTTATGAAAGCGACGGTAGAGAAAAGGGAAAATATCTAAGAATCGCTTCGAATTATCTAGATGTATTAACAGTTGATAAACGAGCTATGTATATTATGGCACTCGAAATTGCGACTGCGATTGATGGGAAAATTAGTGAAGATGATAAGAAAACATGGCTAAGAATCGAGGAGTTCAAGGAAAAGCACCAAGATATCTTATCTCTAACTTTTGATGAAGCAAATGAGATGAGTTTGGAAGAAATTCAGACGATTGACGCTATTGATGATCCCATCTGGGAAGAATTGGATAGGAAGCGTGAAGAGTACATCAAAATCCATGGTGAACGTGTTTATGACGATGAGGACGACGAGTGAGATTATATATTAAAGGCGATTACACCAAAGAAATTCCGTTTGATTATTTAGAACTAGCGAAGAGGATGTGGTTTGAGGAAAAAGATGGAATAGAGCCAGATTTGTCGTATGCAGGGTATCTAGATTTACCAATCGAGAAACTTTCTATCCACTTAAAATTAAATAAGTGGATGCATGATAATAGATGGAGTAATGTTCAGATTAAGGAAGGGATAAAATATGATTTTTTATCCCATAAATATGAAGATATAGAGCTAGACTACGAAGATGCTATGATGTCGGACTTTCGTGAGAAAGGTGAATGTTTAAGAATCGCTACTAAGCACCTTGAACTCCTAACCGTTGATAAACGTGCTTTCTATATTATGGCGATAGAAATTGCGACTGCCATTGATGGTCAGATTAGCGAAGATGATAAAGAGAGCTGGTTAAGTGTGGAGCAATTTAAAAACCGGCATGAAAATATTCTTTCGATGAGTTATGAACAGGCTAATAAGCTGAGTCTGGAGGAAATTCCATTTATGGATGATGTGAGAGACCCGGTTTGGGCAGAAGATGACCGCAGAAATGAAGAATACATCCGAATCCATGGAGAAGTGGAGTTGGATGACGACGAATGAGGCATTCTACTTCAATCTGTAAGCCTTCAGTTGTTTCTGAGGGCTTTTTGATTTCACATTGACTTTTGCAAGCCTTTTCACTACAATAGAACTACAGAAAAGGAGGCGGACATGAAGTATATTGAGTTTACTGAAAATGAGCGTCTGTCCACGATTGTCCTTGGGATGATGCGGATCAGTGAGATGAGTGAAGATGAGGTGGAGGCCTTGGTGGAGGCGGCCTTATCGATTGGGATTAACACCTTTGACCTGGCGGATATCTATGGCGATGGCCAGTGTGAGGTCCTGCTTGGTAAGGTTCTCAAGCGTCGTCCGGATCTTCGGGACCAGATGTGGATTCAGTCCAAGTTTGGGATTCGCAAAGACGGCTTTACCTATTTTGATTTTTCTAAGGACTATATTTTAGACTCCGTCGATGGCATCCTCGAGCGTCTGCAGATCGAGCGCTTAGATAGTCTCCTCCTTCACCGACCGGATGCCCTCATGGAGCCGGAAGAAGTGGCGGCAGCTTTTGATCACTTGGAGCAAGCGGGCAAGGTCCGTCATTTTGGGGTGTCCAATCAAAATCCTATGATGATGGAATTGCTTAAAACAGCTGTCAAACAACCAATCAAGGTCAACCAGTTGCAGTTGAGTGCCGCCTTTACGCCTAGCTTTGAGGCTGGTTTTCATGTCAACATGGAAGGGCCAAAAGCAGCCGTGCGAGATGGCAGTGTCTTTGAATATTGTCGCTTAACCGATACGGTGATTCAAGCCTGGTCTGTCCTCCAGCATGGCTATTTTAAGGGGAACTTTGTCGGCAAGGAAGAGTTTGCGGCCCTCAATCATGTCCTCAATGACTTGGCGAAGAAATACCAGGTCACTCCGACAGCCATCGCCCTTGCTTGGGTCCTCCGCTATCCGGGTAAGATGCAGGCTGTCATCGGAACGACCAAACCCCAGCATGTCCTTGAAGCAGGGAAAGCAGCAACAGTCACTCTAACCCGCAAGGAATGGTACCAAATCTACTTGGCTGCAGGAAATGATTTGCCTTAGAATCTTGTTAGTAGACCAGACTTCACTTGTATCAGTGGGCTGGTCTTTTGTTTTATACTTTACGAATTTTTCTTGACAAGTCTTTCTTTTTTATGGTATTCTTTATGCAACAAGTGTTGCGCAACAAATGTTGCGCGAAAGGAGTCTTATGCCACCCAAGGTTAAATTTAGTAAAGAGGCTATCATTGGGACAGCTTTACAATTGGTGAGAGAAGAGGGCCTGGCTAGTTTGACGGCTCGAGCATTAGCGGATCAACTGGGAGCCACACCAAGGGTCATTTTTGGGCAATTTGCCAATATGTCTGAGTTACAAGCAGAGGTTGTTGTAGCTGCGGAAATGGTAGTGGTGGAGTATATTCGCAAGGCCTTAGAAGATGAAAAGCCTTTCCGATCTGTCGGGGTTGCTTATATCCTCTTCGCCTCAAAAGAACCCCAACTCTTTCAATTGCTTTTCCAAAATCCTAGCAAAGAGCCGATTCGTCGCTTTCAAGATTTTCTTCCCATGAAGGATCATAGTTACCAATTGATTCTGGATTCGATTGTCGCAGACTATCCTTTGACTGTAGAGGAGGCTAGTCGCTTGTACCAGCATCTATTTATCTACTCGCACGGGATGGCTTCAATGGTTGCTTCTGGCATTTATCAGTTCGGCATGGAAGAAGTGATTGGATTACTGACAGAGGTTTGTCAATCTCTCATCAAAGAAATGGTAGGAAAGAAATGATTCAACTAAAAAATGTGCACAAAAGCTACGGCCAAACCAAGGTTTTAAAGGGGATTGACTTGCAGATTCAAGACCAGGATGATGTGGTTATCCTCGGTCCTTCTGGATCAGGGAAATCAACTCTCTTAAATGTGCTGTCAGGATTAGAAAAGGTAGACGAGGGGCATATCCTCATTCAAGGACAAGATTTATCGCAACTCACGGATGCTCAATTGACGGCCTTTAGACGGGAGAAGATTGCCTTTATTTTCCAGCAGTATTATCTATTGCCTAATCTAACGGTCAGACAAAATGTAAAAATGGGTGCTGACCTGGCAAACAATCATGATTTTTTGCAGATCATCGAGGATTTGGGGCTTGGCGATAAGCTGGACAAGTATCCGAGTGAATTGTCGGGTGGGGAACAGCAGAGAGTCTCCATTGCTCGGGCCTTGGCCAAAAAGCCAGAGATTCTCTTCTTGGATGAGCCGACGGGTGCCCTCGATGAAGAAACAGGGCGCAAGATTCTCGACTATATCTGGGAACTGAAGGAAAAGCTGGGCTTTACCCTCATCATGGTGACGCACAACCAAAATATTGCGGATATGGCCAGAACCATCATTCGTGTCAATAGTGGCAAGATTACCCAAGTTGTGACCAATGATCAACCTCAGACTGCTTATGAGATTGGATGGTAAGCCATGTTTTCAGTAAAAGATATTCGAAAATTAGTTGTCGTCAGTATCATTGGGGCCTGTGCGGTCTTTGTGGCCAATCTCTTCTTGAATTTTTACCTGGATATCGAGCAGTTGGAGATTTCTAAAACCAATCCCATGATTCAGACCTACTATGATGCCCAGGTATCGCTTTCCTGGATGGTGGCCATGGTCAGTGGGGTCGTCTTGTCCTTGACGTCGATCCTTCTCATGTGTTTTTATATCAAACAATTTGTCGATGACCACAAGGAACAATTAGGGATATTAAAGGCTTTGGGATACAGCAATGGCCAGTTGGCTAAACGATTTTGGGCCTTTGGACTTAGTTTTGGAGCTGGAGCGCTTCTTGGCTATTTTGCTTCATTTCTCATGATGGGACATTTTTACGACTTTCGTAATGAGAAGGGGATCCTGCCAGAAATCACCATTCACTTTCACTGGCAGCTCTTGCTTGCTTTGGTGATCCTTCCAACGGCATTTTTTATGCTTCTCGCGATTGGTTATGCTAGAAGACAACTACAAACGCCAGCGCTTCGCTTATTGAAAAAATCTCCAACACCAATCAAGGTCCAAAGGAGAAAGAGGGCTCCTAAGAAAGAGAAAGACTTCTTAAAAGAGCTAGCTTCGTCACTGATTTGGGGAAGAAAATCTATCTTGTTTTTTGTAGTCTTTGGCTCCATGTGTTTTGCGGCCATGGTTCAATTGTCCTTTGGCCTCAGGGATTACACAGATGACATCATCCAAACCATGATGATCATGATTGGCTTGATCCTTTCTTTCTCGATACTCTTTTTGTCATTGGGGATTGTCGTCTCAGAAAGTCGCGAAACCTTGGCCCTCATGAAGGCTTTTGGCTACACTGATCGTGAATGCCAAAGTCATATTCTCGCTCCCTATCGTTTTTGGGCTTATCTAGGATTTGTTCTTGGGACGGTTTACCAATATGGCATCATGGAAATTTTGATCGGTGTGATCAAAGATACGGTTCCTGAAAAGATTGAGCATCACTTTGATGGGAATGTGTGCTTTTGGACCTTGCTTGGTTTTACTGTGGTTTACGAAAGCCTCTTTTATCTATCCAACAGAAAACTCCAAAAACAAACGATTAAAGAAGTGCTCTTAGCAGAATAAATAGAAAAGAGAGTGGGACAGAAATTGGTAATTCGTTAGAATTCGATTTCGTCGTCCCACCTCCGCACAGTTGAGTAGGGCTGTAAAAGCTGATGAAATCAGCGTAGTAGAGCCCACTCAACCACTGCGTCTTGCTCGACAATCTAAAGACAATTGAGAGGCCAGGACTTTTGTCCCAGCCTTTTTCTTGTAGAATCATTGACAGGGAGAGGCTTTTCCGCTATTCTAGGGGAATGAAAGAAAGGAAAGTGAATGTGATGAGACGGACTTACTGGCAGGACCTAAAGGGGGCCTTTTACTTGATATGGCGCAATAAATGGTCCTTTATCGCGATTGGGATTTTGCTACAATTTGTGGTTGGTATTGGGGCTGCGGCCTTGACTTGGCTCTTTCATCTGGCAGTCTTGCTTGCGGGTCAGGCTAATATCGATAAGAACAACCTTGTCTCTGTTATGAGCCATCCCTTGAGCTTGCTGGCTCTTTTGGTCTTTATCATGGTCTTTGCTTTCTTGTTTATGCTGGAGATGCGGACCCTGATTTCGGTCATTTACCTATCGCGAACAGACCGACACTTGTCCTTTAAAAAGGTCTTGCGGCAATCATTTGGTCGCTTGAAGGACCTAGCGGGAAGGAATCTGCTTTATTTTCTGCTCTATCTCCTTTTGACCTTGCCTGTTGCAGGTGTCTTGATAGGATCGACATTGACGGATGGGCTTTATATTCCAAACTTTATCACAGGGGAGTTTGAAAAGACCACGATGGGCTCCATCGGGCTCTTTGTGGTGCAGCTGACCTTTATCTATCTTAATCTTCGCCTCATCTATACGGTTCCCAACCTCGTGGTAGAGGAGTTACCATTTGGTCGTGCCTTGAAAAAAAGCTGGACTATGACCAAAAGAGGAGGTTTTCGTCTCTTATGGAGAATTCTGTCCTTTGAGTTTCTCTTAACCTTTCTAGGGATTTTATTGATCGTGGGTTTGGTCTTTACCTTGACCGTGATCGATAAAGAAGGCCAGTATTTCTGGGTGGAGACCATCTTTTTGGTCTTGATTCGGACCTTCCTATTTATTTTTACAGTCTTGACAAAGGTGGGGTCGCTCGGCATTATCTTGGATTCTGCATGGGAGGTACCGAGCCGATCGGTCATGCGCTCCAAAAGCAGTCGAAAGATGAAGGGACTCTTTGCCCTGACAGTGGTCTTTCTCATGGTCCAATCGGGGATCTCAGCCTTTGAACTGGCAACCCTAAAGGTGAATGACCAGATCAAGCTCATCGCCCATCGAGGGGATGTTTCTAAAGGGGTAGAAAATTCCCTGGAAGCTTTAGAAGCAGCTGCCAAGGGAAAGGCAGCTTATGCGGAGATGGACATCCTTCTCACTAAGGACCATCAATTTGTCGTCATGCATGACTACAATCTCAAGCGTCTTGCTGGGGTGGATAAGGATGTGAAAGACATGACCCTAGCTGAGGTGCAAGGCCTCAAGATTCAACAGAATGGCCACACGAGTCATATCCCTTCGTTTGAGGAATATGTCAAACGGGCCAAAGAATTGAAGATGAAGCTCTTGGTCGAGCTCAAGCCTCATGGTGGAGAACCTGCCAACTATGTGGATCTCTTCGTGCAGAAGATGCGGGAATTAGGAATTGAAAAGGACTATCCAGCCATGTCTTTGGATCTGTCAGTTATTGAAAAGGTCGAGAAGAAAGCCCCTGAGATCAAGACCGGCTATGTCATTCCGATTCAATTCGGTCGCTTTGAAAACGATTCGGTCGACTTCTTTGCCATTGAAGACTTTTCTTATCAAAAGAATTTGGTAACCCAGGCCCATGAGATGAAAAAAGAGCTCTATGTCTGGACCATCAATGACAAGCAAAAGTTGACCAAGTATTTGCAACAACCCATTGATGGCTTGATTACGGATGAATTGACAGAGGCGCAAAGACTGAAAAAGGATTTGAAACAAAACAAGTCCTACTTTGATCGCTTCTTGAATCTAGTCGCTACGTCTAAGGAAGAATAAGACAGGATACGCATAGAGAGAGTGGGACAGAAATCGGTAATTCGTTAGAATTCGATTTCGTCGTCCCACCTCCGCACAGTTTAGTAGGGCTGTAAAAACT
Organism: Streptococcus parasanguinis; assembly: GCF_019929185.1. Lineage (GTDB taxonomy): Bacteria > Bacillota > Bacilli > Lactobacillales > Streptococcaceae > Streptococcus > Streptococcus parasanguinis_O. Next base: position 103,720 of record NZ_JAHZPC010000002.1, on the reverse strand, counting down.
GATAAAATCAGCGTAGTAGAGCCCCACTCAGCCACTGCGTCTTGCTCGATAATACAAAAATAATTGAGAGGCTAGGAATTTTGTCCCAGCCTCTTTTGTACTGGATCAACAGAAAAACGGATGCTGTCTAAAAATCTTGCATTTTTTTGTAATTTAGGTTACAATGAAGACTATAAAAAATGCGTAATCCCTAGGGTCTTTCCCTCAGGGAATTTTGTGTGTTTTGACCTATTTTCGGTGGAAATAAGATTTGCTTCTACCGCAGGAAAAAGTATGAATAACATTGGAGGTAATAATGATTCGATCCTTAATTTCCGAGATCAAAGAATTTAAGAAGCCCTCGATTTTGGCTTCCTTGTTCATGGTCTTTGAAGTCATGTTTGAGATTTCGATTCCCTTTGTCATGGCGAGTCTTTTGGACCAGGGTGTTCAACAAAGAAACATGAACAATATTTTGTTTTACGGTGGGCTCATGCTGGTCTGTGCCTTTCTCTCCCTCTTTTGTGGGATGCAGTCTGCCCGTTATGGCGCCTATGCATCGGCTGGTTTTGCCAAAAACCTTCGTCGGGCTATTTTCAAAAAGGTTCAAACCTTCTCATTTGAGAATATTGATCAGTTCTCATCTGGTGGTCTGGTTACTCGGATGATGACGGATGTGACCAATGTGCAAAATGCTTATCAAATGGTGATCCGGATCTGTGTGCGGGCACCGCTCAATTTGATCTTTGCCATTGTGGCTTGTTTCTTGATCAATCCGGAAATGGCCATGATCTTTGTCTATGTGACCATCTTTTTGGCAGCGGTCTTAAGCATCATTATGAAGATTGTGTATCCGCTCTTTACAGAAGTATTTGAAGCTTATGACAATCTCAACAACAGCATTCAGGAAAACATCACCAATATGCGAGTGGTGAAGTCCTACGTTAAGGAAGCAGATGAAACCGTTAAATTCAAAAAAGCTTCACGCCGGATTTATAACATGTTTATGAAGGCTATTCGTATCGTTGTCTTGAGTAGCCCAGCTATGATGCTTTCCATGTATGCTTCTTTCCTTTTGATCTCTTGGATTGGGGCTCATCTGATCGTTGGTGGCCAACTCTCCACTGGGAATCTGACTTCTATGTTTAGCTACACCATGACCATTCTCATGTCGCTCATGATGTTTATGATGATCTTTGTCATGTTGTCGATTTCCATGGCCTCTGTCGAGCGGATCAATGAAGTCTTGACGACCAAAACGACGATTGACTCTCCAGAAAATGGGATCAAAGAAGTTGCTGATGGCTCCATCAACTTTGAGGATGTGACCTTTGCTTATACCGATGAAAATGGCGACAAGACCCATGTCTTACAAGGGATTAATCTTTCTATTCGTTCAGGGGAAGTGATTGGTATCTTGGGAGGAACAGGATCAGGAAAATCAAGCTTGGTGCAGTTGATTCCTCGTCTCTATGATGTCGAGTCTGGTCGGGTGACAGTAGCAGGCCACGATGTCAAAGAATACGATCTTGATTCCCTTCGTAAGCAAGTGGCCATGGTTCTTCAGACCAATGTTCTTTTCTCTGGTACGATTAAAGAAAATATGCGCTGGGGAAATAAAGAGGCGACGGATGAAGAGATCATCGCAGCTTGTAAGATTGCCCAAGCCGATGAATTTATTCAAGATTTCAAAGAGGGCTATGACACCATGATTGAGCGTGGGGGATCCAACGTCTCTGGTGGTCAACGCCAGCGTCTCTGTATCGCGCGTGCCCTTCTCATGAATCCGAAGATCTTGATCTTGGATGATTCGACGTCTGCGGTTGATACCAAGACGGATAGTTTGATCCGTCAAGGATTAGCAACCAGCTTGAAAGAGACCACCAAAATCATCATTGGTCAACGGATTTCCTCTATTCAAGATGCAGATCGTATTATCGTGATGAATGATGGCCAAATCGATGCGATCGGTCGTCACGAAGAATTGCTTGCGACCAATGCCATCTACCAAGAAGTATATGAAATGCAAACACAAGGGAAAGGAGAAGCAGATGAAAACTAAGAAAAAAGCAAATCTAGGCTCTATCCTTCGCCTGCTCGACTTCCTTTGGAAAAACTACAAGCTATCCTTGATTGTTTCCTTTATCTTAATCATTCTATCGTCACTTGCGACGGTCAATGTAACAGCTTCGATTCAGTCCTTGGTTGACGTCTATGTGGAGCCCATGCTGACAAGCAATAGCCATGATTTTGGACCGCTCTTGTCCTTCTTGACACGGGTTGGTTTGATCTGTTTGATCGGGGTCCTTGCCAACTATGGCTTTACCTTGATTATGGCAACTGTTTCACAAGACTCACTTAGAAGTCTTCGAAATCAGTTGTTTGCTCGCATGCAAAAACTGCCCGTTCGTTACTTTGATACCCACCAACACGGGGACATCATGTCTATCTATACCAATGATATTGATGCCCTTCGCCAAGCGATTGAACAATCCATTCCGCAACTCTTATCCTCAGCGATTACCATCCTTGGGGTAACGATTACTATGCTGACGGTTAGTCCACTCTTGTTCTTGATTGTTCTTTTCATGGTCATCGTCATGGTCTTTATCATCAAGGATGTTTCTGGCAAGTCAGGTCGTTACTTCGGGGCCCAACAAAAGAACTTGGGGATTGAGAACGGCTTTATTGAAGAAATGATGTCTGGTCAAAAAGTGGTTAAGGCCTTTGTGCATGAAAGAGAAAGCATTGAGGATTTTGATCGGATCAATGATCAACTCTTTGAATCCTCTTACCAAGCCAACCGCTATGCCAATGTCCTCATGCCGATTCTTGGGAACTTGGGAAATGTTTCCTTTGTTCTGACAGCCTTGATCGGGGGCCTCTTTGCGCTAAACGGCGTCGGTGGTTTAACCATTGGTGGTCTCATGGCCTTTCTGCAATTGAACCGTTCCTTCACAGGTCCCATTGCCCAAGTTTCTCAACAATTGAACTTTGTCCTCATGGCCTTGGCTGGTGGAGATCGTGTCTTTGATCTCTTGGACGAAGAAGAAGAAGTCGACCAAGGAAAAGTGACGCTGGTCAATTATGAACTAGTCGATGGAGAAATGGTCGAAACCGATCAGAAAACCAACAAATGGGCTTGGAAACACCCTCGTCCAAATGGAGATTACCAGCTTGTGAAGATGGTCGGAAATGTGGTCTTTGATGATGTTGATTTCTCTTATGATGGGAAGAAACAAATCCTTCATGGCATCAACTTGTACGCGGATAAGGGGCAAAAAGTGGCCTTTGTCGGAGCGACTGGTGCAGGAAAAACAACCATCACCAACTTGATCAACCGCTTCTATGATATTCAGTCTGGAATGATCACCTATGATGGGATCGATATTAAATTGATCGAGAAAGATTCTCTTCGTCGTTCCCTCGGAATCGTTCTTCAAGATACCCACTTATTCACTGGTACGATTGCGGAAAACATCGCTTATGGCCGTGCTGATGCAACACGGGAAGAAATCCTTGAAGCAGCTCGGATTGCCAATGTGGATTCCTTTGTCAAGCACTTGGATCAGGGCTATGAAACGGTCTTGACGGATGATGGGGCTGGCCTATCAAATGGTCAACGACAATTGATCGCCATTGCCCGTGCAGCCCTTGCCAATGCGCCTGTCTTGATTCTGGACGAAGCGACGTCTTCGATTGACTCGCGGACAGAGAAGATGGTGCAAGAAGGGATGGATCGCTTGATGGAAGGTCGGACGGTCTTTGTTATCGCCCACCGTCTATCGACGATTGTCAATTCCGATGTCATCATGGTGATGGACCACGGACGCATCATCGAGCGAGGCAACCATGCTTCCTTGATGGCAGAACGTGGAACCTATTACCGCTTGTACACCGGTGGACTTGAAATTGATTAAAGAAAAAAAGCTTGAGCATTGGCTCAGGCTTTTTTGGCTTATGGATAATGACTTCTTAGAAACTTTCCTTAGGTGAGTACGGACGTCAGCGAACTTCGAAGAAGTTCCATGACTAATTATTGAGCCCCTTCGCTCTTTAATTTCTGGGCTCAGGCTAAAACAGTTTCCCAAACTGTTTTACTCTCAAAATTCCTGAGTGCCTGAAACGTTATTGTTTCAGGCACTTTTCTCACAGCGGAAAGTCTCGAAAATAAATAGCCATTCATCAAAAAGCCTGACTTCACTTTCAGGCTTTTTGCTTATTTCTCAAGTAATTCTTGGATCAAGTCTTCCATGGCAGCTGGCTCTGTTTTGGAGGAGAAGCGTTGGACGACTTGGCCTTGTCGGTCGATGACAAATTTTGCGAAGTTCCATTCGATGCGTTTGCCCAGTGGCCCAGCTGCTTGGCTTTTGAGCCAGTCATAGAGAGGAAGGGCTTCTTTACCATTAACCTTGGCTTTAGCGAATCGTGGGAAGCTGGTCTGGTAGTTGAGGCTGCAGAAGCTATTGATTTCTTCTGCCGTTCCTGGTGCCTGCCCCATGAATTGGTTACAGGGAATGTCTAGGATTTCCAGCCCCTTTTCCTGGTAGCGTAGGTAGAGATCTTGCAGTCCTTGGTATTGCGGGGTTAGGCCACAACCTGTCGCCGTATTGACCACGATAAGAACCTTACCTTGGTAGTGGGAAAGGGGAATTTCCTCCCCATTCTGGTTTTCTAAAGAAAAATCATAAATGCTAGTCATAGGTGGTATCCTTTCTGTCTCTTCAGTTTTTATTGTAGCACAAATGTCCTAGAATTGGGCCAAAAGGAGCATGACTTCTTGCTTTAGTCCCTCCTGTGAAAATGATATAATAAGAAGATAACAAGCTCTCAAGAAAATGCCAAAAGGAGAACGGATCGGATGAAATTACTCTATACGGATGTTCGGACCCCCTTGACCCAGGTCCTGACACAAGAAGCCGTAGGGATAGTAGAACAGGGCAAGCGTGTGTTTTACATTGCGCCCAACTCTCTTTCCTTTGAAAAAGAAGCCAAGGTCTTGTCCTATTTAGAAGGTCAGGCTTCTTTTGCCATTACCGTCACGCGCTTTGCCCAAATGGCTCGTTATTTCATCCTGAATCAGGTCTTTGAGGAGCAACCCTTGGATGATATCGGTCTCGGCATGTTATTTTTTAAAGCTCTTTCCCAGATGAAGGAGCAGGATCTTAAAGTTTACGGGGCCCTGCGCAAGGATCCTCAGTTTATCCAGCAACTGGTCCAGCTCTATCATGAATTGCAGACAGCTCAGATGGATTTTACAGATTTAGAGTTGCTCGAGGAAGCTGAAAAAAGAGAGGACCTCTTGGCGATTTTTGAAGCGGTCTCTGAGATGCTGGTCAAGCACCGGTATGAATCCCAGTCCAAGATTGCCTTTTTCCTCAATCAGGTCGAAGAAGGGCAGCTGGAAGAGCAATTAAAGGATGTAGCGATCGTCGTCGATGGCTTCACGCGTTTTTCTGCGGAAGAAGAGGCCTTGATCAGTCTCCTTCACCGAAAAGGAGTGGAGATTGTCATCGGAGTCTATGCCAGTGAAAAAGCCTATCGGGCAAGCTTTAGAGAGGGAAATCTTTACCAAGCCAGTGTTGACTTTCTCCTCCAACTGGCAAAGACTTTTGAGGTACAGCCTCAGTATTGTGGGCAAGCGATCGAAGACTCCTTTAGTCGCATTACCCGCATGTTAGAAGCGCGCTACGATTTTTCACAAGTGGAAAATGAGCTGGAGGACCAAGATCGAACAGCTGTCCAACTCTGGCAAACCAACACGCAAAAAGAAGAGTTGGAATTTGTCGCCAAATCCATCCGTCAGCGTCTTCATGATGGGGCCCGCTATCGGGATATTCGGGTCTTGTTAGGCGATGTAGAAGCTTATCAACTACAGCTCAAGACCATTTTTGACCAGTATCAGATTCCCTTTTACTTGGGACGAAGTGAGGCCATGGTCCACCATCCCTTGATTCAGGTCATTGAATCATTAGGTCGGATCAAGCAGTTCAATTACCAGACGGAAGACGTCATCAATCTGTTGAAAACGGGTCTGTATAGTGATCTGACGCAAGAGGAAGTCGATGCTTTTGAGCAATACCTTCGCTTTGCGGAAGTAAAGGGTGCTAAAAAATTTCACAAGCCTTTTACTGGCAATCGTCAGGGCAAGTTTAATCTGGAAGAGCTCAATACTCTCCGGGAACGCGTCGTCGAACCTCTAGTTCCTTTCTTTTCACAGCGCAAACAAAAGGTGACTCATCTCTTAACCGCCTTTACAGAGTTTCTGCAAGAGGCCCAACTTTCTCAGAATCTCCAAGCTTTGATCAAGGATCTAGCCTTGGAGGAGCAGGAGCGCTATGACCAGGTCTGGAAGGCCTTTCTCCATGTCTTAGAGGAGTTGAACGTGGTCTTTGAGGACCAAGAGCTGACAGTTGATGACTTTCTAGCTCTCCTCTTATCGGGGATGCAATTGTCTCAATACCGGACAATTCCTGCTACGGTCGATGTGGTGACGGTTCAGTCCTATGACTTGATTGAACCCTTGACAGCGCCTTATGTCTATGCGATCGGGCTGACCCAGGAGCGTTTTCCAAAGATCGCTCAAAACACCTCTCTGCTCAGTGAAGAAGAGCGCCAGCAGTTGAATGAGGCTACCCAAGAAGGAGCAGAGCTCCAGGTGGTGACCAGTGAAAATCTCAAGAAAAATCGCTTTGTGGCAGTTTCGCTCCTCAATGCGGCGACCACCCAACTAGTTCTATCGGCTCCTAGCTTGGTCAATGAAATGGAAGATAGTGTCTCTCCTTACCTTGTCGAATTGGCCAAGGAGCCCATTGCCATCGAATGGACGACCAAACAAGCCCAAGCTTCGAGTGATGATATCGGGACCTATCGAGCCCTTTTAGCGCGCGTGATCGAACTCTATCAAGAAGAGATCACTAGTGAGCTGTCTCCTGAAGAAGCTAGCTTTTGGGGTGTGGCGGTACGGGTCTTGCGCAAAAAATTAGCCGCTGAAGGCATCCAGATTCCTCAGATTTCAACGGAATTAAAGAGCCGTCAGCTTCAGTCGGATACGCTTCAAGCACTCTATCCTAAAGGAAAAGCCTTGACATTATCCGCTTCTGCCTTGAATGAATACTACAAGCACCAGTATGCTTTTTATCTGCGCTATGTCTTGGGCTTACAAGAGGATGAAACCATCCGGCCAGACGCCCGCAGTCATGGGAATTTCCTGCACCGAATCTTTGAAAGAGTCTTAAAAGATAGCTCCGATCAAGCGTTTGATCAGCGTTTAAACGAAGCGATTCGAGAAACCAGCCAAGAAGCGGAGTTCCAGCAATTGTATGGAGAAAATGGAGAGACCGAGTTTGTTCGCAACTTGCTTCTTGATACCGCGAAAACAACGGGGCGTGTCCTCGCCCAGCAGAATGGCATCGAGACCATCGGTGAGGAGACCCTCTTTGGCGGAAGCGCCCATACCTCTTATCTATTGTCCGATGGCAGGCTCTTACAGCTACGAGGCAAGGTGGACCGCATTGATAAATTGAGGGATCGGGGAGCCCTCGGAGTCGTGGACTATAAGTCTAGTCTGACGCAATTTCACTATGATAAGTTCTTTAATGGACTGAATTCTCAATTGCCGACCTATCTCTCTGCCATTCAGGATTTGAAGGAATACCAAGAGGAGCAGGGGATTTTTGGAGCCATGTATTTGGAAATGGGAGATCCCATAGTGGATCTGAAAAAGACCAAGACAGTAGAGGATGCCATCAACCAAACCATGAAAAGTCAACAGTACAAGGGGCTCTTTATGGCAGAACAGGCACCTTATCTAGGCGAGGCTTATGATAAGAACAAGGCCATGATGCTGAGTAAGGAAGAACTGGACTTGCTCCTCTTGTACAACGCTTATCTCTATAAAACAGCAGCAGAAGGGATTCTCAAGGGACAATTTGCCATCAATCCCTATAGTGAAAATGGGCGCAATATCGCACCATTCGTGGAGCAGTTTAAATCCATTACGGGATTTGAAGCGGATCGTCACCTGGGTCAGGCACGGTTCTTGACCAAACTAGACCAAAAAGGAATACGCGGTGAAAAGGTGAAAGCCGCTTGGATCGAGAAGATGAAGGAGGTCTTGAACAAATGATCAAACAAGCATTTTTGACAAGAGAAGAAATCAAGGCCCTTCAGGCCCAAGAGGCAGCTTCTACCAAAGAGCAAAAGCGGACGCCAGAACAGATTGATGCCATCTATAGTTCGGGGACCAATATATTGGTGTCGGCCTCTGCTGGTTCAGGGAAGACCTTTGTCATGGTGCAGCGGATACTGGATCAGATCCAGCGAGGCATTTCTATTAAGGAGCTCTTTATCTCGACCTTTACAGTCAAGGCAGCAGGGGAGCTCAAGGAGCGTTTGGAAAGTGAACTTGGAAAAGCCCTGCAAGCGAGCGATGACCCAGAGCTCAAGCAACACCTGGCCCGTCAAATCGCAGATGTCGCCACCAGCGATATCGGAACCATGGACTCCTTTACCCAAAAGGTCCTAACGCGCTATGGCTATTTGCTTGGGTTGGCGCCTCAGTTTCGCATTTTACAAAACGCTAGTGAGCAACGCCTCTTACAAAATGAAGTCTTTCAAGCTGTTTTTGACCGCTATTACCAGGGGGAAAACCAAGAAGCCTTTGTGCAGATGGTCAAGAATTTCACGGGGCAGCGCAAAAATTTGACCTTGTTTAAAGAACAGGTCTACCAGATCTATGACTTTCTTCAGTCGACCAGCGATCCGGAGAAATGGCTGGAGGAGCATTTCCTAAAAGGCTATGAGGAGACCGATTTTGACCAGGTTGAAAGTGATCTGATGGAGAGCATCCAGCAGGCCCTTTATGAGGCAGAAAGCTTTTTTGCCTTTCATTTGTCCAATGAAGGCCAAGCATTTGGCAAGGCCAAATATTTGGAAGCTGTAGAAGAGGTGCTCGATCAGATTGGAAGCCTGACGGGGCGCACCAATAAAGAGCAAGTGACCTCTGTCCTAAAGGCGGTCGTGGCGATTAGTCGGGCTTCAAATGGGGGAGCCTTGACCAATAGAGCCCGAAAAGAAGAGTTGAAAGACTTAGTCACGGCTTATAACCAGGATAAGAACATTCATATCAATCGCCTTAGAGACTTGGAAAATCAGCTCTATCAGCTGGAATTTCAACAAACCTTCCACCAAGAAGAAGGCCCCATGCTCTCCTTGCTGCGGGACTTTATCAGAGACTTTGCTCGCGCTTATCTGGAGCGAAAAATCCAAGAAAAAGCTTATGAATTTGGGGATATCAGTCATTTTGCGATTCAAATTTTAGAGCAATTCCCAGAGGTGAGACAAGCCTTTCAAGAGCGTTATCATGAGGTCATGGTCGATGAGTACCAGGATACCAACCACACCCAAGAGCGGATGTTGGACTTGTTGTCAAATGGCTACAATCGCTTCATGGTGGGGGATATCAAGCAATCGATTTACCGCTTCCGTCAGGCAGATCCACAGATTTTCAATGATAAATTTAAGGCTTATCAAGAAGAAGGGGCGAAAGGGCGGTTGATCCTCCTCAAGGAAAATTTCCGGAGTCATGTGGAAGTATTGGACGCGACCAATGATGTCTTTCGCCATTTGATGGACGAAGAGGTGGGCGAGATTGACTACAATCAAACCCACTATCTGGTCGCAGGAAGCGACAAGCAGCGGATGGCCTTGCCACAACATCGGGCAGAATTTTTGCTTTATGATGGCTCCCAAGACCAGGAAGAAAAGACCGAAGACGAGGAAGCTCCTCTTGGAGTAGAGACGATTTCCAAGGGAGAAATTCTCCTGGTCATCAAAGAAATTTTACGTCTCCATCGGGTAGAAAAAGTGCCCTTTAAAGAGATCACGCTCTTGACTGCGACTCGAACGCGAAATGATGCGATTCTGGAAGCTTTTGACCAGTACCAGATTCCGATTGTGGCAGATAGCGGACAGGCGCATTATCTTGAGTCACTGGAAGTGATGGTCATGTTGGATACCTTGCGGACCATTAACAATCCCTTGCATGATTATCCCTTGGTTGCTCTCATGAAATCACCCATGTTTGACTTTGATGAAGATGAATTGGCACGGATTTCCTTGCAGACCCTTCCAGAGCAAAAGCAAGTGGCCTTCTACCACAAGGTCCAGTTAGCCCTTGAAAAGACTGCAGAGCATGCAAATCTGATTGATGCCAAGCTCTCAGCTAAAATCGAGAACTTCCTCAAGGTTTTATCTACTTGGAGAGCTGCTGCCAAGACCCATTCGCTCTATGATTTGCTGTGGAAAATCTATGAGGATCGCTATTACTATGACTATGTCGGCGCCCTTCCAAATGGGGCCCAGCGCCAGGCCAATCTCTATGCCTTGACGCTTCGGGCCAATGATTATGAAAAAGCCAGCTTTAAGGGCTTGTCGCGCTTCAATGCCATGATCGACAAGGTGATCGAAAATGAACACGATTTGGCCAGCGTCCCTCTTGCAGCACCAAAAGATGCCGTCCAGCTCATGACCGTCCATAAGAGCAAGGGGCTGGAATTCAAGTATGTCTTTATTCTCAATATGGACAAGGTCTTCAACCGTAAGGATCAATCGGGGCCTATTATCCTCAGTCGTCAAAAGGGGATTGGCTTTAAATATGTTGCGAACCTGCCGGTTGAGACAGAGAATCCAGTTGCTCCAGAGACTATTCGTCTGCAGATCGAAACGCCTTGCTACCAACGAAATGTGGAAGAAACAAAATTGGCCACGATTTCGGAGCAGATGCGTCTTCTTTATGTCGCTATGACACGGGCTGAGCTCAAGCTCTATCTGGTCGGAAAAGGCCGAGAGGACAAACTGCGTGATACCGATTGGGGGACTAGTCGCAATGGCAAATTGGATCCGGAAAAACGAAAAGAATGGACCTCTTATCAGGACTGGCTCTTTGCTATTCAAGATGTGTTTACCAAGAATACCCTGGCCTATGACACACGTTTTGTGACAGATGAAGACCTGGCACCAGACCAGCTGGAGCAACTAGAGGAGGAGAAGGATTCCAGCCTTGATCAGCTCAAGGATGTCCGTCAGTCAGAGGATATTCGTCGGGCCTTGGATATCTTGGAAAATGTTGATCGTCTCAATCAGCTCTATGCTCCGGCCATTCATTTGCCAAGTGTCCGTACACCAAGTCAGATCAAGAAATTCTACGAGCCAGTCATGGATGCCAATGGCGTCCAGATCATGGATGCAAAACTTGTTTCGCCTGACTTTGAGCTTCCAACTTTTGGGCAAGAAAAAGCCGTGACAGGAGCCCAGGTCGGTAGTGCTGTCCATGAACTCATGCAGCGCATGCCTCTTGAAGATAAGATCACCCTAGACACACTTCGTCAGGCTTTGGAGCAAGTTCAAGCGGAGCCAGCGGTCAAAGCCCGTATCAAGCTAGAGGCCATCCTTGCTTTCTATGAGACGCCTTTGGGGACCTTGCTTCAAAAAGAAGCTTCTCGAGTCCGGCGCGAAGCTCCCTTTGCCATGCTGAAGAAAGATCCAGCCAGTGGAGAGGACTTTGTCGTGAGGGGGATCTTGGATGGTTACGTGGTGCTAGAAGACCGGATCCTGCTCTTTGATTATAAGACGGATCACTACAAGGTCCCCAGTCAATTGGTCGAACGCTACCGGGATCAGCTCGATCTCTATGCAGAAGCTCTTCGCCGTTCCTATGGCCAAGAGCACGTTGAAAAATATCTGGTGCTTCTAGGTGGCCCCCATCTAGAAGTGGTGAAAGTGGAGTAAATCATGGCAATTGCACAGAAAAACATCGAACGGATCCAACGAATGGAAGGCTATTTGAATGACTATGCCAAGACTTTGGAAGAAACAAAAAAAGCAGTGGATCAGCTAAGAGAGCATCAAGAAAGCTATATCCAACTGCGCGATTATTATAGTAGTCAGGCTTATTTTGATGACTTGGACTTGTCCAATCAGGCTGACTTTCCAGAAGATCTTCCTTGTGGTGTCTTGTCCGAAGATGCCGTCTATGATTTGTTAGACGAGCATTTTCAGATGGGAGTGGAGCTCTTGGAGATCGCAACGAAAATGATCAAAGAACGGTGAAATTTCAATCTAAAAGCTCCGGTTTCCCGGGGCTTTTAGATTGAAGACAAACGTCATCATAGAAACTTTACTTAGGTAAGTACGGACGTCAGCGAACTTCGAAGAAGTTCCATGACTTAGTTTTGAACCTAAAGTTTCAAAACTCCCGAGTGCTAGAAACAAAAGTGTTTCTAGCACTTTTCTCACGGCGGAAAGTTTCAGTATATGTTTGAATAAACATAATATATATCATTCTAATTCTTTTAGCATTACTTGTGTTAGCATATCGTGACAAACCCTACCAGTAAAAGAAAATTTTCCAAAATGGACTTTTTCTTCAGCAAAAAAAGCTCCGGTTGCCCGGAGCTTTTTGAATGATTAGTGTGAGACACGGCGACGTGCTGCTTTTTTGCGGTTTTCTTCGATGAAAGCTGCTTTTTGTTCTTCTGGTTCGATTACTTTTTTCTTGAATGTGTAAACTGCACCTGCGACAGCAGCAACTGTACCAGCAACACCAGTAACAAAACCTTTACCAAATCCTTTAGCCATGAGAATTTCTCCTTTTCTGAACTTTAAATATTTATGTTATAATATATGGTAACGAAAAAACGTGAATTTTGCAAGGAAAAACGATGAAAACCAAGATAATTGTGATTGTGGGACCGACTGCTGTTGGAAAAACTGCTCTTGCGATCGATTTAGCGCAAGCCCTCAATGGTGAAATTATCAGTGGCGATAGTCAACAAGTCTATCGCAAGCTAGATATTGGAACAGCCAAGGCGACACCAGAAGAGCAAGCAGCAGCTCCCCATCATTTGATCGATGTGCGGGAGGTGACCGAGTCTTACTCGGCTTTTGATTTTGTAAGAGAAGCTAAGACAGCGATTGAGGATATCACAGCTCGAGGCAAGCTTCCTATCATTGCAGGTGGGACGGGTCTTTACATCCAAAGTCTGCTCGAAGGTTATCATCTAGGTGGTGAAGTTCCTCATGAAGAGATTTTGGCCTATCGTGGTCAATTGGACGTGCTGTCGGACGAAGACTTGTACCAAAGGGTAGCGGAGCAAGGACTTGTGATTCCTCAGCTCAATCGCCGTCGGGCCATGCGGGCTCTTGAAATTGCGCATTTTGGGCAGGACCTCACAAACGAAGAAACCGATTATGAACCCTATCTCATCTGTCTAGATGATGACCGGTCCTTGATCTATGATCGCATCAATCGCCGAGTAGATCGCATGCTAGAGGAGGGCTTGCTGGATGAAGCTCGGTGGCTCTATGATGACCATCCGGAGGCTCAGGCAGCTAAAGGGATTGGTTACAAGGAACTCTTTCCTTACTTTAAGGGAGAGCAGAACCTTGAGGAAGCCAGTGAGATCCTCAAGCGCAATACGCGGCGCTTTGCCAAACGGCAGCTGACCTGGTTTCGAAATCGAATGGAAGTAAAATTTTACGCCATTTCTGCCCCGCACTTCAAGGAGCAGGTTCTTGCAGATGTAAAGGAGTTTTTAGAGCATGATTGAAACAGAAAAGAAACAAGAACGCATCCTTTTGGTTGGTGTGGAACTTCAAGGCATGGACAATTTTGATATGTCGATGGAGGAGTTGGCCAGTCTAGCTAAAACAGCCGGTGGAGATGTCCGGGGCTCTTATACACAAAAGCGGGAGAAGTACGACACCAAGACCTTTGTCGGCTCAGGAAAATTAGAAGAAATTGCTCAGATGGTCGAAGCAGATGAGATTACGACAGTGGTGGTCAATAATCGCCTGACCCCTCGGCAAAATGTCAATTTAGAAGAAATCCTTGGGGTTAAGGTCATTGACCGGATGCAGCTGATTCTAGATATCTTTGCCATGCGGGCTAGGAGTCATGAAGGGAAGTTGCAGGTGCACTTGGCCCAGCTCAAATACCTCTTGCCACGTCTTGTCGGTCAAGGGATCATGCTCAGCCGTCAGGCTGGGGGAATTGGTTCTCGTGGTCCAGGGGAAAGTCAGCTGGAGTTGAATCGTCGGAGCGTTCGCAATCAAATCACCGATATCGAGCGCCAGCTCAAGGCTGTTGAAAAGAACCGGGAAACCCTTCGTGAAAAACGCTTGGAATCACCTGTCTTCAAGATTGGCTTGATTGGCTACACCAATGCAGGGAAGTCAACCATTATGAATGCCTTGACCAGTAAGACCCAGTACGAAGCAGATGAACTCTTTGCGACCTTGGATGCGACAACCAAGAGCATTCATCTAACAGGGAATTTGCAAGTAACTCTGACAGATACGGTTGGCTTTATTCAGGACTTGCCAACAGAGTTGGTATCGAGCTTTAAGTCGACTTTGGAGGAAAGTAAGAATGTGGATCTTTTGGTCCATGTCATCGATGCTTCTGATCCTAATCATGAAGAGCATGAAAAGACCGTGCTCTCTATCATGAAAGATTTAGATATGCTGGAGATTCCTCGCTTGACCCTCTACAACAAAGCGGATAAAGTAGCGGACTTTACCCCAACCCAGACACCTTTTAGCCTGATTTCAGCTCGCTCTGAGACAGCTCGAGAGGATCTGCAGGCTTTGTTCCTAGAAAAACTGAGAGAACTCTTTGTTCCTTTTACTATTCGCGTTCCCTTTTCAAAATCTTATCGGACACATGACCTAGAGACGGTCGCGATCATTGACCAGCGCGAATTTGAAGAAGATGTCGAGGTCATTCAAGGCTATATCGCAGAGAAAAATAAGTGGAAGTTGGAAGAATTTTATGACGGATTACGTTGATTTAGCAATAAAATATGGGGGCTATACCAGTCTCGATCGGGTCTATCTGAAAAACCTATTAAGCACGATCCCTGAGGACTTGCGTCTCCGTGTGATTACACCTCCGCCAAGTGTGATCAATGCTTATTTCGCAGAGCTCTACCAAAAGAAGAGTCCCAAGGAGGCCATGGATTATTTCTTGGACTTGAGCCGAGCATTTGACTTATTCACAGCTCAGCAAAGTTTTGATGAACAAAAACCTTTTATCCGCCTCAACTTATCAGGTCAGTCTTATGGCTTGGCCTATGTAAATGGAGAGATCGCCTGTGTCTTTGCTGAATATCCAGCGGCGGAAATCACCCCTTCGATTTTATTCGAAATCGCAGAGATCTTTCCGCATTGTTTGGTCTTTGAAAAAGATGGCAAGATCTGTCTGCAAGAGGCCGGCCCAGAAGTGGTCACCAAAACGGAGGCCCTCACAGCTCTGACTGACTTGATAACCTTGGAAGATGGACGCTTGAAACTGTCAGGTTATAACCAGGAGGAGCTGCTTGAGCAGGCTCAAGCCTATCCTTTCAACCTTTCGTTCCGTTCAGAGAACCGGACGGCCATGATTTATATAGATAGAAAGTAGACAATGGACATTCAATTTTTAGGAACGGGAGCTGGGCAACCCTCAAAAGCCCGGAATGTATCGAGCTTAGCGCTCAAATTACTAGATGAGATCAATGAAGTCTGGCTCTTTGATTGTGGCGAGGCGACACAGAATCAAATTTTAGAAACGACCATTCGTCCGCGAAAGGTTAGCAAAATCTTTATTACTCACCTACACGGTGACCATATTTTTGGTTTGCCAGGTTTCCTCTCTAGCCGGGCTTTTCAGGCTAATGAAGAGCAGACGGATCTGGATATTTATGGTCCAGCTGGCATCAAATCTTTTGTCATGACCAGTCTTCGCGTATCGGGTTCTCGCCTGCCTTACCGCATCCATTTTCATGAATTCGATGAAAACTCTCTAGGAAAAATTTTAGAAACCGATAAATTTACGGTTTATGCGGAAGCTTTGGACCACACCATTTTCTGTGTAGGTTACCGGATTATGCAGAAGGACCTCGAAGGAACACTGGATGCTGAGAAGTTGAAGGCGGCAGGAGTTCCTTTTGGACCGCTCTTTGGGAAAGTCAAAAATGGGCAAGATGTCACACTGGAAGATGGCACTAAGATCATTGCAGCTGACTATATTTCAGCCCCTCGACCTGGTAAGATTATCACGATCCTAGGAGACACCAGGAAGACTGATGCCAGCGTTCGCCTTGGAGTCAATGCGGATGTCTTGGTCCATGAGTCCACCTATGGCAAGGGAGATGAGAAGATTGCTAAGAAACACGGCCACTCGACCAATATGCAGGCGGCAGAAGTAGCGCGTGAAGCTGGCGCCAAACGCCTTCTTTTGAACCACATCAGTGCTCGCTTCTTATCAAAAGACATCAGTCAATTGCGCAGGGATGCGTCCAGCATTTTTGAAAATGTCTATGTCGTCAAAGATTTGGAAGAAGTGGAGATCTAAGATGCGAACCATTCTCATCACAGGAGCAAGTGGAGGCTTGGCACAGGAAATGGTCAAGCTCCTCCCTGAAGACCGGCTGATTCTCTTAGGCAGAAATCAAGAAAAACTGGAAAAACTCTATGCCAATCATCCTCAAACCGAGTGCATCGGGATCAATATCACAGATCCATCAGCTGTTCAACAGCTAGTCGAAGAGCTGACTCAGCGCTACGGACAGATCGATATCTTGGTCAACAATGCTGGCTATGGGATTTTTGAGGCCTTTGATAACATTTCTGACCAGCAGGTGCGGGAAATGTTTGAGGTCAATACATTTGCCCTCATGCAGCTTTCACGCTTGATTGGTGCGCACATGAAGGCGGCAGGCAAGGGGCACATTGTCAACATCGTCAGCATGGCTGGCTTAGTTGCAACAGCCAAATCCAGCCTTTATTCGGCCACCAAGTTTGCAGCCATCGGCTTCTCCAATGCCCTACGCTTGGAACTCATGCCCTTTGGTGTCCATGTGACGACAGTCAATCCAGGACCAATTCGGACTAGTTTCTTTGACCAGGCAGATCCTGACGGAAGCTATGTCAAGGCTGTGGACCGTTATATTTTGGAACCAGACTTTGTGGCTAAGAAGATCGTGAATAACTTTGGAAAACCAAAACGCGAGCTTAATTTGCCTTGGCTCTTGAACCTGACCCACAAGCTTTATACCCTTTTCCCACGCATCTCGGACAAACTCGCCAGCAAGATGTTCAACTACAAATAGGAGGAGCCAGATGGCCGCCAATATTCAAGCTTATTTAGAAAATCTCCAGCAACCCTGGGGACAGATCTATTATGATATCCTTTTTGAACAATTACAGGATGTCAAAGGTAAGCACGTGCTTGATTTCGGCAGTGGTTTTGGCCTTGTAGCCAATCACCTAGCGAAAGAAAATCAAGTCCTTGCTGTGGAGCCCAATCAAGAAATGGTGGACTTGCGGGCCCAGGACTATCCCTACCAGCAGATCGTCGGAAGTTTGGACCAGTTGGCAAGCTTTGAAGATGCCAGTTTTGAGGTCATCCTCTGTCACAATGTCCTGGAGTATGTAGAGGATCGCAAGCTGGTTCTCAAGGAATTCACCCGCCTCTTGAAATCAGGTGGCCTACTCTCTATCGTCAAGCACAATGAGGTTGGCCGCGTCCTGCAGACCGTTGTTTTTGAAAATAATCCTCAGAAGGCCCTCGATTTACTAGCAGGCCAAGATTTGGAAACCCACTCCATGGGCTTGGCTCAGGCCTATGACCTAGATAGAGCAGTCGAAGACCTAGCCCTTGAAGTTCAGGACTACCAAGGAATTCGTGTCTTTTATGGCTTGCAGGACAATCGCTTTAAAGGACAAGAAGGCTGGCGAGAGTCTATGCTCAAGATGGAGCTGGCCGTTTGCCAAGAGTCCCCATACAGAGATATCGCCTTCTTCCAGCACCATAGCTTAAAAAGGAGTTAAGATGTTACATTATAAAAAAGAAATTCCAGCGATGACAGACCTACTCGCACTCTACAGCTCGGTCGGCTGGACCAATTATACTAACAATCCAACCATGTTGGAAGAAGCTGTCAAAGCCAGTCTCTGGAACTTGGCGGTCTATGATGAAGAAGCGTTAGTCGCCTACATTCGCTTGGTAGGAGATGGGCACTCTGTCCTGTTGGTGCAAGACCTCCTGGTGCGACCAGATCACCAGCGCCAAGGCATCGGAAGGAAACTCTTAGAAGAGGCTTTAGCGACCTTTCCTAATGTCTATCAACGGCTCCTTGCCACTGAACGTAGCGAGAAAAATCTAGCCTTTTACCAGTCTCTCGGCTTTGTCGAACTTTCAGAGCAAGCCTGTACAGGGATGATTTATATGAAATAGAGAGTGGGACAGAAATCGGTAATTCGTTAGAATTCGATTTCGTCGTCCCACCTCCGCACAGTTGAGTAAGGCTGTAAAAGCTGATGAAATCAGCGTAGTAGATCCCACTCAACCACTGCGTCTTGCTTGACAATCCAAAAACAATTGAGAGGCTAGGACTTTTGTCCCAGCCTCTTATCTATTTGACTGACAAAAGGGGGGATTGATGGTAAAATGAGGAAGAGATTAGGAGGAGATGGGATGAAGAAGAAAATAAAATGGGGCCTTGTCTTATGTTCGGTACTTATACCAGTATGTTTGAGTGCCTGCAAACAAGGAACTGTAGAAAAACAAGGTTCTTCGAATAAAGAAGTACAGAAGAAAATCGATCGAAAAAACATTCATTTTGATAAGACAGGACCAGCTGCATCATTTGATTGGAATGCTAAGA
Organism: Streptococcus parasanguinis; assembly: GCF_019929185.1. Taxonomy (GTDB): domain Bacteria; phylum Bacillota; class Bacilli; order Lactobacillales; family Streptococcaceae; genus Streptococcus; species Streptococcus parasanguinis_O. Next base: position 85,031 of record NZ_JAHZPC010000002.1, on the reverse strand, counting down.
GTGGTAGTAAATACATAACGTTTGAAAAACTTCCACAATATATGAAGCCAGATGATAGCGATGGTATTTCTATATATAGTCTGCAACAGAATGAAACTCCTCTCGATGAAGAGGGAAAAGTCCAAAAGGCTTTGCAAGTAGTTGAAGCGATTTATATTGACCAAGATGAAATGGACACAGTAGTCAAGGCTAGTGGAGTAATGAGTCAGGAAGAAATGTATAACCGGATCTGGAAGGACTATATTGTTCCTAAAATAGAAGAAAGTAATAGGACCTTTGATTCAAATACTTATTTTGAGTACCTAGGAGAAAAATATCCCCTCAAAATCTATGGTCCCATGTATTTAAAATTAATGACCAATGCTCTCCCTACTGAAAAGAGTTACGAATTAAAGGGATATGCAGTTAAGGGGAATAAGGTAATCCTTAAAATTCAAACACCAGCCTATAGTCCAAATCAATTACCAAGAGGAAAAGGGTACAGATTGAGTGTTGATCCCAATAATCCAAATGAGACCATGTATGCTTGGTTAGATGAACTACACGAGAACTATGCTGAAAAAGACAACCGAGGAGACCATCTTTCTTATATAATGCTTTCTACCATCTTACAACATTTAGTTAAGGAAAATTTTAATGCGAGTTTTTCAACAGGTAATATGATTGGTAGTACGGAAATGACGATCGAAATGGAGGTGACCAACCAAGGTCAAGTCCAAATTGATACTAAAAATTTGGCACTCTTGTTACAAATTCCTCAACAAATGCAGAAAGCTAATCAATCTGGAGATGGAAATGATAATAGTATCTTTTGGCCCATCAATACTGATAGTGCTACTGATGAAGGAAAGAAAAGTGAAAAACTAAAAGATTTTAACCCACAAAATCCAGTCAAAAAATATGCAATTGGAGAGCCAGTTGTATTTGCAAATGGCTTAGAAGTTACACTGAATAGTGTAACAGACGATCCAAATTTGGATGTTCAGGATGATCAAGACCGTATCGATACAAGGAAAAAACAACATCGATTGATCGTCGAATTCACCCTATCGAATACAACACCTCTCCGTATTGAAAGTAGCCCGAATTATTCAAATGTAGATCTCTATGATGGCCATGGCAAATCTGCTTATATGTTGAATAATACTTTAAATTACAAACAGCCAACAGTCCTTGAGGCAGGAGAGTCGGGTAAATATAAAATTAATTATTTAACAGATGGGGATGGACCATTTACGATCGTTTATGGTGATGCAAAATGGGTCGTTCAAAAATAGATAAAAATCCAAATCTTTAATCAGCTTATTTTAAAAGCTAGTGAGTTTAAGAAATTCTAAGAAACTTCAGCGGTCAATAAATTATTAAAGAAATTTATTCATATGTGGTTGGAAAAGTCGGAAGACTTTTAAAGAAAACTGACGAACAAATAAGGGAAAAAATGCGGACAGGAAGTAGAAAAGAGAGAATGAAGAAGGTTTTTAAATCAATTAAGTTTTGGATATTTGTATTACTTGTTACTCTAGCAGGTGGATGGTTTATCCAATATGAAATTCATAAGCGTGATATATCACAATTTGTAACTTGGAAACCTCGTCCAAACATAGTTGACTCCCAATTTATTGCAGGTGGGAAAGCAGTAGCCATTCAATGGGATAATAAAGAGGAAGTGGATGAGGCGCTGGAAGCATATTCGTATAATTCAAAAGTTAAAGTAGAATGGTTTATAAATGGTGGAAATAGTGAACGGTACATTGCACAAGAAAGTTACAAATTAAAATCTGACCCACGTCTCTATTTTCAATATTATATTCGTGGTAATCAAGTTCCTTACCTCACTACAAATAAAGCACAAAAGGGAGAGTACTGGCTCATTGATGTCTATGATACCAAGGACAAGCGCTTAGTGAAGAAGACATATGATGTTTTTAAGTTGGTACGAGACATGAATAAAAATTATATCCCTTTATCTGTTACAGTTTCTTCTATGTTGTTGGATACAGATGATGGAGAAACATACATTCCGATTGATATTCTTGTCGATAAGAAAGACAAATACATTGTAGGTCCTGGAGATATCCATGTTGAAACAGACTATAATTTGCAAACTGGCTTGATGAATGTTAAAAGTGGAAAGATCGCTTGGAAAACCTCATCAGGCAAAGATTATAAACAAGTTCAAAAAGAAAGTCTAGAAAGTTATAAAGAGTCGCATCCATTTGAATACAATTTTGAAGGAGGACGATTGCAGCTCCAACATTCACGTTTGTTATTTACAGATCGTAGTGATGAGGCTAAGGACATCCCATTGAAAACACTCTATCCGAAAGTATATTCGATTTTAAGCAAAGGGAATAATCCAACTACTGTAAAATGGGGTGAAGAATATACAAAAGGGGAGAATGCCTACCTATACTTTCTCGGACCAGAAGATCTCAACTTTGATATTTCATTTTTGGAACTGCTTTATAAAGTTCCAGAGCAGCGTTCAGGTGGATGGTATGATGTCCTACAGTATCATAAGATACCAGCAGAGCTTTCAAAAGATGGTCAAGAACATCTTGCGAATAATAAAAAAGAATTTTTCCAATATTTTAAAAAGGAATTAAATCAAAGTAAGGATACTACAGAGTTCTCATTGCTGAGACGCTTGTATGAAGTACAGAACTACGTGGTCTCTAGAGATTTTGGTCAGTCCTTCGCTAATCTGACCATACCAGCTGAGTATACTAAAGATGGGAAGGTTCATGTCGTTCAAAATGATGAAGAATTCTTCAAATATATGGATTTAGAGAAAATTCCTAATAAAAAGATGAAAGAAGATATTAAAAAAATGTTCCCATATGATGTAAATAATTAATCGATTAGGTCGGATTTAACAAGGAGGTCAGGCTATGAAGCTCAACTATTTCAAACTATTCGCAGGAATTCCACTTATTCTATGTTGCCTGTTTCTTTCCAGTTGTAAGATCATGAAACCGAGTGATTATAAAAAGGCGAAGGAAGTAGTCAGCAGTGAGCTTGCTAAGGTTGGTCTGCATGGGGATGTGGCCATAAACAAACTGGATTGGACTGCTTTGGAAATCCCAACTTATCATGTGTCTTATACCTACTCTGAGAAAACCTATGATGGACAAACAGTGACATTAGAAACGGATACGGTGTTTCATAATGATTGGACAGATACAACTAGCGACCATTTTCCAGAGTATAAGGAAGCGTACTTGAAGCAGCAATCTGTCCAAAAGAAGGAGAAGGAAATTGAGAGTCAATTAAAGAAGCAATCTCTAGGTCTTCCTATTAATTTCTTTGGTTTTTTATCTAACTCCAACCGTGATGAGAAGGAGCAAATTCTAGATAGTATCGCAAGTCAAAATCTCAAAGAAGGGAAAAAGGACTTTGCTGGTTACTATCAAATCCCTTTTCAAACCTTAATCGATCAAGAATTAATCACTATGACCATTTATATAAAGGATGGTGTATCCGTTAAGGAAAAAGACTTAAAAGCAGCTGCAAAAAGATTAGACGCTAGCAAACTACCGGATGGTGCCTATGATTTCTACTATTCCAAAGGCAGTTATGCTGATTCCATCAGTTACTCATTCAAGGTTAAAGATGGGAAAGTTGTTTTTTATGAAGATCAAAATATTCAGAATTGAGTAACCGAATACAAGAAAAAGATCTAGTCGTGTTTGACTAGATCTTTCATGTTGCTTAGAAGTCTTCCTTCTTCTTAAGTGTCATAGAAGCAATAGCTGTAGCGATGAATGTCAAACCAGTTACAAGAAGTCCTAAATGATCTTCCGTTCCTGTTGAAGGAAGGGATCGTTTACTTTCTTTAGGCTTGTCACTAGATTTAGGAGTTTCACTAGATTTAGGTTTGTCACTAGGCTTAGGCTTATCTCCATTTGGTGATGGAGTTTTAGGTTTGCTATTACTTGGTGTTGGTATATTTGGAATATCTGTTGATGGTGGAGGTGGAAGAAGTTTATTCACCACGTTTCCTTTATCAACGACAAGGTTTGTAGCTGAAGCAAAGTCACTTGCAGAAACCTTGATGGCTGTATCTGAAAGTTGATAACCACTAGGAGCAGAGAGCTCTTTGATGACATACTCTTTAGCTTCAAATCCAACAAAGCTTGCAAGTCCATCTTGTCCAGAAATCGCTTGCGCTTGGCCTTGTCCATATGGGTTTGCAACAGGTGTGACACCATCTGCTTCAAAGAGTCCAAATACTGCACCGGCAAGGTAATCACCCTTTTCATCCACTTTACGAACCTTAAGGGTATAAAGTTTCAATTCAGGATTATTCACTGTTGGTGGAGTTGGTGGGATGACCTTATTGATAAAGGTTTTCTTCGCACCGTATGAAACAACTGCTTGGATAGAGTTTGCCGCTTCATCTTTTGTGACGGTAACTGTGACATCCACTTGACCTTCGTCATATTGGATATTTGCCTGATCAGCTGGTACGACTTCTTTAATGGTATATTTATGAGTACCAATCATCGCTTCCGTGTAGGCGATCGCATCAAATGTCACCGTGCCATCAGCAGCATTTTGTTTTGTTTGAAGAACAGTTCCATTTTCGTCCAAGAGGTTAAAGCTAAATTCACCACCTTGAAGGTCACGACCTTCTAAAATCTTGCTTGTGGTAATTTGTTTTTCACTTGGAGTTGGAGGTGTCGGAGGTGTATAAGTGTTGGTAAAAGTAGGAGTATCTTTCTTACCGTCGTATTGCACATCCGCATTCAATTGTCCAGTTGCATCCTTTGTGACAGTCACTGTTACAGTATGAACAGATTCATCATAAGTGATCGCTGATTCTGGTGTAGCTGGTTTTTGTTCAACAATTGTGTAGGTGAACGTACCAGCTTCATTAAAGCTTACTGGATCGAAGAGAATATCACCATTCTCACCATTTGTCTTAGTATCAACGAGCGTACCATTTTGATCCTTGAGAAGGAAAGTATACTCATTCGCTTTCAATGTACGATCGCTTGAACCATTGATCGCCAATACTTTTTTAGCTTTGAATTGAGCTGACGTTGGTTTCACTGTTGGAGGAACAGGCGTTGGAGGTGTCGGAGGTGTTTTCGTATTTGTAAACGTATCACCTTTCTCAGTATCTCCACCTGAGTAAGTGACAGTAGCGACGAGTTTGTCGTTTACTTTCTTCACCTCAACAGTAGCCGTGATGCTTTGTGTGCTATAGTTGATAGAAGCATCCGTACCTTTATTTTCGGTAATGGTGTAGGTGTGGGTTCCTTCTGCAGTATAAGAAAGTTCCTTAAAGGTTACAGTACCATTTGCCTTGTTCTTGGCAGTTTCAAGGGTATTGTTTCCTTCTTTCAAGACAAATTCAAATTGATCGTCTGTCAACGGTAAGGTTGTTTCACCTTCTTTAAGAAGTTTTTTCACTTGAAGAGTAGCTTTTGTACTTTCTGTTTTAGGAACTTCTTTTTTGTTGGTAAACGTATCTGTGTCAGTTTGACCATCAGAGTAGCTGGTTTGTTCTACAACCAAGGCATTGTCTTTTTCAACCACTACAACGGTAGCCGTGATAGTTTTATCACTGTAGGTAATGGTTTTGTCCGTACCTTTTGTTTCAGTGATGGTATATTTGAATGTACCTGCTTTGTCTACAGTGATGTTATCAAAAGTAATCGAACCATTTTTTTGGTTCTTAGCTGTACCAACAACTTGATCGTTTGCATCTTTTGCAACAAATTCAAAGTCATCGCCCTTGAGTTCCCCACCTTCAAATGCTTTTTTAAGGTTTAAGGTCACCTTAGCATTTGAAACTTTTGGTTTGTTTTGAGTATTGGTGATCGTATTTTTTTGTTCACCATCTCCACCTGAGTAAGTGACAGTAGCGACCAGTTTGTCGTCAGTTTTCTTCACATCGACAGTAGCCGTGATGCTTTGTGTACTATAGTTGACATTAGCATCCGTACCCTTGTTTTCAGTGATGGTATAAGTATGAGTACCTTCTTTATTGAAAGTCAGTGACTTAAAGTTAACAGTGCCGTCTGCTTGGTTCTTGGCAGTTTCGACTACTTTTTTGTTTTCGTCTTTCAAGACAAATTCGAATTGACCTTCTGTAATCGGAAGTTTTGTATGTTCCTGATCACCGGCTACTTCGAAAGCTTTTTTTACAACAAGATTTGCAGTAGTTTCAGTAACTTTTGGTTTGTTTGAAGTGTTTACAACTTTGATAACATTCGACTCATTGATTGGTTCAACTTTTGAAGTATAACCATCAGGTGTATTCGTTTCTTCTACTGAATAAACAATCGGTTGTCCGTCTTTAATCCCTGGTAATTTAGAAAATTCAGCAGTCCAACCAGAAGCCTTTGTCAAGGTCTTAGTCATTCCATCTAATTTTTGACCATTGGCCAATAATTGAACCGTAATATCTTTACGGTCAACTTCCTCATCACCAACCCATTCTTTTTGAACAGTGATAGTTTTGTCACCGCTCACCCAGAATTTCAATTCAGTGTTGTTCCAGAATGCTGGGTCAGTTTGAGGTGTTGTGATTTCATCAGCTGTCAATGTTGCGTTGTTATCAACACGGATGGTTGTCTTAGGAATTAATGTTTGGTATTCAACGATCAATTCATCGCTAGATGCTGTTTTAAAGACATCACTGACATCTGATAAATTCACAGTAAATCCATTGCCGTCCGCATCGAATTTCACATGTTTCCAGAAGTCCCAACCAGAAGCAACCACTTGTCCACCTTTTCTCAAAGTAAAGGAAGGTTTCAAGTAAGTTCCCACAAAGAATTCATTTGCAGCGTGGTTTGCAGCAGGAGCAAAAGTGATTTTTGAGTAATCGACTGCTGGAGCTTGGATTTTATCTGACACAACAGGGTTTGTGATGGCTTGTTTCTTACCATCCCCGTTGATACGGATGAACCATTTTGTTAGATAGTAGTCATCTCCAACATTCATCCAAGCATAGTTTTCAGATACATCTAATTTGAATGTCTTAGCTACATAGTCACCTGTAAGGTTGTATTTATTTAAAACTGATTCAAATACGCCAGGACCATCAGGACGTGTGATGACAACGGATTCGGAACCAACCTTAGAAGTGGCAGTTTTGTTGCCAGGATTTCCTGGTGTGCTATCCCATTCTGCTTTGTATGAGAAACCACCCTTAACGTTTTGGTTCATGGATTCGATTGCTTTTTTAAAGGTGAAAGTAATCTTTTTGTTTGTCATCGAAATGGTTGCGACTTCAGCTCCATTTGCTTGGAGTGATTGAGTTGCAATTTCAGTGATATTAACACCTTCTGGAGCGTCAATAGTAAATGTATCACCGTCTTTAACTGATTTACCAGTTAAATCCCAGTCAAATGAAAAGGTAACCTTTTGTCCACTTGCTTGGGCCTTTAAATTGGTGACAGTAGGTGTTACAGTGGCGGCGCTGACGGGTTTGATGACAGACAAGCCTAAGGCTACCACACCGATGATAGCTACAAATGCAACTATCTTTTTATAAAGAGATTTCAATTGGCCTCATTTCCTTTCTTTTGCACGATCTTTTCGGTATTTTTTCTATATAGTGATATATCCTAAAACTAAAAAGCTTCTGATTTTTGCTCCTTGGAACCAGTTGCTTTATTTGAACATGTATTTAGAGAAGAAGGACCTTACCTCTATTGAGAAAATATGGGGGCATACCTCAATATCCTATCTTTAGTCTGTCCATACTAGAGGATTGGTTGGACCTGAAACAAACTTTCTAAAAACAATGATTCGATAGAAAAACGGAAGAAATTTACGCTTCATAATATAAAATGATAATAAGCAGTGCAAACTTAACAGAATAATCATCCCATTACATTTTTAAAAGATTATTATCAACATTATTATATTCTTTTAGTGTGATAAGTCAAGTTAAATGCAACAAAAATAAGGCAAAATGTTGATTTTGGTTTTTGTATAAGTCGACCTTTTATTTCCCGCCATTTTAGCCTTTCATGTTATAATATTCAGATAGGAAAAAGAGGAGACCAAAAGCTAGATGATCACTTCAAAATACGATTGGCAGTTAGCTTCGCCAAGTGCAGATGAGGCCTTTTTAGCCCTTGCCAAAAAAGCAGGCCTGGAAGCGTCCGTAGCAACCTTGCTGTATGAGCGTGGCATTCAGACCAAAGAGGATTTAGAAAACTTTTTAGAGCCCAAGTTAGAGAAACTTCATGACCCTTATTTGCTCCATGATATGGACAAGGCAGTGGAGCGCATCCGACGGGCCATCGAAGATTATGAGCAGATCCTCATCTACGGAGACTATGATGCGGATGGGATGACCTCGGCCTCTATTATGAAGGAAACCTTGGAGCAGATGGGTGCAGAGGTGCAAGTCTACCTACCCAACCGCTTCACAGACGGCTATGGTCCCAATGAGAGTGTCTACAAATACTTTATCGAGCAGCAAGGCATTTCCCTGATTGTTACGGTGGACAATGGTGTGGCGGGTAATCAAGCCATTGCCATGGCCCAAGCAATGGGAGTCGATGTCATCGTGACCGACCACCACTCTATGCCGGAGGTTTTACCGGATGCATATGCGATCATTCATCCGGAGCATCCAGATGCGGATTATCCCTTCCATTATCTAGCAGGATGTGGTGTGGCCTTTAAGTTGGCCTGCGCCCTCTTAGAGGAAGTACCAGTCGATCTCTTAGACCTGGTCGCGATTGGGACCATTGCAGACATGGTCAGTCTGACGGATGAGAATCGGATCCTGGTCAAATACGGTCTGGGTGTTCTCCAACATACCCAGCGCATGGGTTTGCAGGAGCTCTTGGAGATCGCAGGGATTCGTCCGGAGGATGTCAATGAAGAAACAGTTGGTTTTCAGATTGCTCCTCGTCTCAATGCCCTTGGCCGCCTCGATGATCCCAATCCTGCCATTGAACTCCTAACAGGATTTGACGATGAAGAGGCGCACGAGATTGCCCTTATGATTCATCAGAAGAATGAAGAACGAAAAGAGATTGTCCAAGCCATCTATGACGAAGCTAAAACCATGGTCGATCCGAGCTTATCCGCCCAAGTCTTGGCCAAAGAAGGCTGGAATCCAGGGGTCCTTGGCATTGTCGCAGGTCGTTTATTAGAAGAGCTTCATCAGCCGGTCGTTGTTTTAAGTATCGAAGATGGACGGGCTAAAGGAAGCGCTCGGAGTCCTGAGTCGGTCAATATCTTTGATGCCCTCGATCCCCACCGGTCGCTCTTTGTCGCATTTGGAGGACATGCTGGTGCAGCAGGAATGACGCTCGAGGTGGACCAACTTCCTGCCCTGTCTCAGGCTCTTACGGATTACATTAGAGAGCAAGAGATTGACCTTAGTAGCAAGTCCACCCTAGCCATCGACGAGGAACTGCATCTAACAGAACTAACGCTTGAGACCTTGAAAAGCTTTGATCGCTTGAGTCCATTTGGCATGGACAATAAAAAGCCAGTCTTTCTGGTCCGTAATTTCAAGGTAGAAGGGGCACGCTCGATGGGAGCTGGCAATACCCACTTGAAACTCAAAATTTCTCAAGAAGATGCGACCTTTGAGGTGGTTGCCTTTGGTTTGGGAAGCTTAGAGGCAGAGTTTGCACAGGCGCAAGACCTAGAGCTAGCTGTTCAGTTGTCGGTCAACCAATGGAATGGTCAAACGACTCTCCAGCTCATGCTGGTTGACGCGCGTGTGGATGGTGTACAGCTCTTTAATATCCGCTCTAAAAATGCCAGCCTCCCCGCAGGTGTTCCCGTTCTTGATTTTACCCAAGAACTGCCAGATCTATCTGGAGCACCCGCTGTTGTAGTTGGAAATATCCCTGAGGATTTAGAGCAACTACGGCAAATCTTCCAAGAGCATGATTTTCAGGCCGTTTATTTCAAAAATGAGATCGCCAAAGCCTACTATCTGACAGGATACGGTAGCAGGGACCAGTATGCCAGGCTCTATAAGACCATCTATCAGTATCCAGAGTTTGATGTCCGCTACAAACTCAAAGACCTAGCGGCCTATCTCAAGATCCAGCAGATCCTCTTGGTCAAAATGATTCAGATCTTCCAAGAGTTGGGCTTCGTGACCATTGAAAATGGTATCATGAAGGTCAATAAAGAAGCAGAAAAACGAGAGATCGCAGAAAGCAACATCTACCAAAACCTCAAACAAACGGTGAAAGAGCAGGAGTTGATGGCTCTTGGAACGGTTCGTGAAATCTACGACTACCTGACAGGTCAGGCCTCATGAAAAGATACCTAAAAAAATCTCTCTGGCTCACTCCTATCCTACTTTTTTGCCTTTATTGTTTGGGAATCTACCTGAGCCTAAATAATCCCATGGAAGAAATCAACTATGCCGAAAATGGTGGATGGATGCGCTATGTGATGTTTAAGCCCTTTACAGAAACGATAGGAAATGATGGTATCTGGAAAGAAGATGAGGGATTTCAAATCTACCCTATTCAGATAAAATCGTTAGTGGTCAGGAAGACCTATCCGTCATGATGTTTCGAGACAGTTCTGAATGGGTTTACTGGTATGAATACCATCTAAACGAAAATGCATACGTTCGTATGTCTTTCAAATACGATTCTGCAAATAAGGTGTTTCTCCAAAGTGATGTCTATCTTTATGCAGATGATCAAGAAGTAGAGGGTAGTGATTTTCTAAAGAAACTTTCTGACTACGGCAAAGATCGTGCTTGGTTGAAAAAGCAAAGTAAGAAGGTCGCTGAGCAATACATTCTTGACACCTGGTTTAAGAATGGAAGTTCACGTTATTCCATGAAAAACTTGGGCAATATGAAAATCCAGTACAATGAATTGTTAGAAGAGAAGTAATAGATTTTTTTCGAACCCAATCCCACATCTTTTTTGAATGTGGAATTTTTGCTTTTGACGCGGGAGCTTGGGAAAATGATTTGGCAAAAAATGATGCAAGTTAGTGGAATTCATGATATAATGGAATGTAAAAAATTTTTTATGAAAGAAAGTTAACCATGAATTTAAAAGATTACATTGCAAGCATTGAAAACTATCCACAAGAAGGAATTACCTTCCGTGATATTAGCCCTTTGATGGCAGATGGCAATGCTTATAGTTATGCGATTCGTGAAATCGTTCAATACGCGACAGATAAGAAAATCGATATGATCGTTGGTCCTGAAGCGCGTGGCTTCATCGTTGGATGTCCGGTCGCTTTTGAGTTGGGAATTGGATTTGCGCCTGTTCGTAAGCCTGGTAAATTGCCACGTGAAGTCATCTCTGCTGACTACGAAAAAGAATACGGTGTTGATACCCTCTGCATGCACGCAGATGCCATCAAACCAGGTCAACGCGTCCTTATCGTTGATGACCTCTTGGCGACTGGTGGTACGGTGAAAGCAACCATCGAAATGATCGAAAAACTCGGTGGGGTCGTTGCAGGCTGTGCCTTCTTGATCGAGTTGGATGAATTGAAAGGTCGCGAAGCGATCGGTGATTACGACTACAAAGTCTTGATGCATTACTAATATAGTCTAATACTATAACTGGCTACAGAAAAACCATAATTGAAAACTATAAGCTCCTATCATATAATGTTAGTTAAGAACTTGTAAGATGGGAGCTTTTTATGCCAATTACTCTAGATAAAAAATTACCAGCAGTCGATATCCTTCGTTCAGAAAATATTTTTGTCATGGATGATGTTCGGGCGACTCACCAGGATATTCGGCCGATGAATGTTCTCATTCTTAATCTGATGCCGACCAAGGTTGCGACAGAAACCCAGCTCTTACGGCTCCTTGCCAACACGCCCTTGCAGATCAATGTTGATTTCCTCTACATGGCGAGCCATGAATCCAAGAATACGGCGGCTGAGCATTTGGAGAGCTTCTACAAGACCTTTGAGGATATCAAGAATAATTACTATGACGGCTTGATTGTGACAGGAGCGCCTGTCGAAAAGATGGACTTTGAGGAAGTAGACTACTGGGAAGAATTGACCCAGGTCTTTGAATGGTCCAAGCGGCATGTCTTTTCTACCTTGCACCTTTGTTGGGGAGCCCAGGCTGGACTGTACCACCGTTACGGGATTCAAAAAGTAGAACTCTGTGACAAGCTATCGGGTATCTATGACCAAGCAGTGGTGCGTCCCGATAGTCTGCTCATGAGAGGCTTTGACGATCGCTTTCTTGCCCCTCATTCTCGTTATACAGATATTCCTTTGAAGGAAGTCCTTGAAAAGAGCAATCTTCAAGTGATCGCTCAGGGAAATGAAGTTGGGCTTTCCATCATTGCCAGTCCAGACATGCGTGAGGTCTATAGCTTTGGCCATCTGGAGTATGATCGCGATACGCTGGCAAAAGAATACCACCGAGATGTCAAGGCGGGCTTGGATCCGGACGTTCCCAAGAATTATTTTGATGGGGATGACGCTAATACAGAGCCTCGCATTCGTTGGAATCTAGCTGCGACGACTTTCTTTAGTAATTGGATCAACTATGCGGTTTATCAAGAAACACCTTACCGCTTGGAAGAATTGGAAAAAGATATTTCATTTTATGGTTACCTATAAAGGGGAATTATGACATATTCACAAGCATTTAAGTATGGCAACTTGGTTCTTCCAAGTGCCTTGCTTTTTCATTATCATGAATTGTTTGACCAAGCAGATGACTACTTGGTTTGGCAGTTTTTCTTCCTTCAAAATACGACTGGTCAAGAGGCCTTGACTCCTAATCAGATTGCTAGTCATCTAGGAAAAACGGTGACAGAAGTCAATCGGATTATGTCCAATTTGACCACCAAGGGACTCCTTCAGTACCGGACCATTGAGCTCAATGGCGAGATTGAAGCCATCTTTGATGCGACCATTGCCCTGGAGCGCTTGGATGAGATTTTAGAAGCCCAGACACAAGGGAAGACACAGAGCGCGCCTGCTAAGGGAAATGTCATCAAGGACTTGGTGGAAACCTTCCAACAAGAACTGGGACGACTCTTGACGCCTTTTGAGATTGAAGACTTGACCAAGACTGTGCGCGAGGATCAGACAGATCCAGATGTGATCAAGGCAGCCTTACGAGAAGCCGTCTTTAACGGTAAGCCTCACTGGAAATATATCCAAGCTATTTTACGCAACTGGCGCAGTGAAGGCATCAACAGCCTGGCCCAAGTAGAGGCGAAACTACAAGAACGCGAGCAAGCCAACCCACGCAATGTGACCGTTTCAGACGATTTCTTGAAGGCCATGGATTTGTGGAAGGATTAAAAAAACTAGCACTTATTTGAGTGCTAGCTGCAGATGGAAGGTTAAGTCTTCCTAGAAACTTTCCTTATGTGAGTACGGACGTCAGCGAACTTCGAAGAAGTTCCATGACTTAGTTTTGAACCTAAGGTTTCAAAACTCCCGAGTGCCTGAAACAATAGTGTTTCAGGCACTTTTCTCACGGCGGAAAGTTTTTAGTTTATACTTGAATAGTTTTAAAAATAAGACATTATTTTTACTGAAACAAATAGGTTCTTAATTGAAAAAATAATTTTTAACCATACAAAAAGCTAGCAGTCATATATTGCTAGCATTTTTCGTTTATAGATAGTCCGCGTAAGCTTTTTCTAGTTTGGTAAGGAGTTCTTGTTTTTCCTCCTCACTAGCAAAGGAAGCCTGGATGGCATGGACATTGTGCTGGTAAAAGTCAGTTTCCTTGGTTTGGAAATGCTGATGATAGAGGGCGTATTCCTTGGTGAGGTCGGTATCAGATACAGTCCGATTATCGGTATTGATACTGATTCGAGCACCTGCTTCCTTCATTTTCAAATAAGGGAAATCCTCTAAAGTCGGCGCTGCTTTTGTCTGTAAGTTGCTGGTCAAGCAGAGTTCACCAGTGACCCCATTTTCAATAAAGGATTGGAGTAAGGCTGGTTCATGAGATAGAGCCGTCACGTGCCCATTGCGTTTGATGCCAAATGCAATCGATTGGGCAACAAAGTGTGGGCAATGACACTCACCTGCATGAAGCGTCATAGGCCGATGGTAACTCTTGACTTGCTCGATTAAAGTTCGAATATCTTCTGGAGAGTAGTTGTGCTCATCTCCGGCAAAGTCAAAACCAACAAAATCCTGATCACTAACTTGGTTGGCTTCTGCAAGAATGCGAGAGGTGACCTCTTGATCGGACTGGCGCATGCCACAGACCAAGGCTTTTGCAACAATGCCAAATTCCTCCTGGGCTTGGCGTAGACCATCGCAGACAGCATCGATGGTTTCTGGAACGGTGAGGCCTTGGTCCATGGACAATTCTGGTGCGAAGCGGACTTCGATGTAGACGACATTTTCAAGAGCAGCTTGCTTGGCCACATCGTAAGCAGCAAGCGTCAAGGCTTCTTTAGTTTGAAGGAGAGGGCGAATGTAATCAAAGGCCTCCAAATAATCCAAGAGATTCTCACAGTGGGCAGGGGCAGTGACATGGTGTTTGAGCTCTTCATCGCTAGCAGGTAGGTCAATATTGGCCAGGGCTGCCAATTGACGAATAGTCGGAAGAGACAAGGAACCGTCTAAGTGACAGTGAAGTTCCGTCTTTGCCAAACTATGAAAATCGATCATGGACATGGTTTTCTCCTTAAAATTGTATTTTTTCTATACTATCATTTTGACCAGAAAAGTCAAGTAAAGCTAGCGTAGCAGATCTTTGAAAGGGAGCCCAATATTTGATATGCTAGGAGTAGCGAATTAAAGGAGAAGAAAGATGTCAGACTATCAATTACCAGAAGTATGGAAAGCACCGAGCCAAATGGGAGGAGCCTGGGGTGGCTTGAACCAACCAACAGCAGGTGCCCGCTTTGAACAAACTCTTCCAAAAGGGGATCAACCTTTCCAACTCTATACCCTTCCAACACCCAATGGGATCAAGGCCACCATTATGCTGGAGGAATTGAAAGAGCTGGGAGTGGATGCAGGCTATGACGCTTATCGGATCAAGATTGGTGAGGGAGATCAGTTTGGTAGTGACTTTGTAGCCATCAACCCAAACTCGAAAATTCCAGCCATGTTGGATCAATCAGGCGATCAAGCCATTCGTGTCTTTGAATCGGCCAATATCCTCCTGTATCTAGCAGAGAAATTTGGCAAATTAATCCCTACTGATCTGGCTAAACGGACAGAAGTGCTCAACTGGCTCTTCTGGCAGACGGGGGCTGCACCTTTCCTAGGGGGAGGCTTTGGTCATTTCTTCCACTATGCACCTGAGAAAATCGAGTATGCCATCAATCGCTTTGCCATGGAAGCCAAACGCCAATTGGACCTACTGGACAAGGAATTGGCTACCAAACCTTATATTGCAGGAGATGACTATACCATTGCAGATATTGCCATCTGGTCTTGGTATGGCCGTCTAGCCCAAGACAAGGTCTGGGACCGGGCAGGAATTTTCCTAGATGTGAAGGAATACAAGCATTTGCAGGCTTGGACAGAGAAAATCGCCAATCGCCCAGCTGTAAAACGTGGCTTGGAAGTAGAATATAAGGAAATTGATGCATAATGAAAAGGCGCCGTTGCGCCTTTTTTTAATGGTGCAAACATGGTATACTAAAGGGTGGAATAAAAGTTTAGAAAGTAGCACATGGAATTTACAAAATTATCAAATCGCTTGGACTTGGTGGCTAGCTTCGTCCCAGCTGGAGCGAGTCTGTTGGATGTGGGGAGTGACCATGCTTATCTCCCAATCGCCCTCTTACAAGAAGGCAAGATCGAGGCCGCTATTGCTGGTGAAGTGGTAGAGGGACCCTATCAGTCTGCCCTGCAAAATGTCGCCGATAATGGCTTAGAGGACAAGATTGAAGTCCGTCTGGCCAATGGCTTGGCTGCCTTTGAACCAGCAGACGGCATTTCCTGTATCACCATTGCTGGCATGGGCGGACGCTTGATTGCAGATATCTTAGCGGCAGGTCTTGAGAAATTAGCCAATGTCTCTCGCTTGGTTCTGCAGCCCAATAATCGAGAGGATGAACTGCGGGCTTGGTTAGTCGACCATGATTTCCACATTGTTGATGAAGCTATCTTGGAAGAAAATGAGAAGTTTTATGAGATCCTTGTGGTGGAACACGGTTCTCAAGAGTTGACAGCCAAGGAACTACGCTTTGGTCCCCATTTGATGCGGGAACAAGCTCCAGCCTTTGTCCAAAAGTGGTCCAAGGAAGTGGAGAAATTAGCCTTCGCCTTGGAGCAGGTCCCAGTTGAGAATCAATCTGCCAGAGCATCGTTAGAAGAGCGCATCGCTCACATCAAGGAGGTTCTACATGTTAGCAAGTGAAGTCATCAAACGCTATGAATCCTATTGTCCTCAGGAATTGTCTATGGAGGGAGAAGTCCGTGGCCTACAAGTCGGCACGCTACAAAAAGACATCAAGAAGGTCATGGTAGCCCTAGATATTCGGGAGCAGACGGTGGCAGAAGCAATCGCTCATGGGGTGGACTTGATCATCGTCAAGCACGCGCCTATTTTCCGTCCCATCAAGGATTTGGTAGCTGATCGGGCCCAAAATCAGATCTATATCGATTTGATCAAGCATGATATCGCAGTCTACGTCAGCCATACTAATATTGACATTGTCCCAGATGGTCTCAACGATTGGTTTTGCCAGCTCTTGGAAATTGAAGATACAGAGCCCCTCAGTATGACAGGGGAAGGACTTGGAATCGGCCGGATCGGTCGGGTAGCTACACAAACCTTTGGACAGTTGACTAGCAAGGTTAAAGAAACCTTTGGCTTAGATGCTTTGCGCATAGTCAGTTATGATCAGGCGGATTTGGATCGGGTTATCAAGCATGTCGCAATCTGTGGAGGAAGTGGCCAGTCCTTTTACAAGGATGCTCTCGCCAAGGGAGCAGATGTTTATATCACAGGAGATATCTACTACCACACGGCTCAGGACATGCTGAGCGATGGCCTCTTGGCCTTAGATCCCGGGCACCATATCGAGGTTCTCTTTGTGTCAAAACTAGTAGAAAAGCTCAATCAGTGGAAGGCTGAGGAAGCCTGGGAGATTGAAGTGATTGGCAGTCAAGCCAGCACCAATCCTTTTTACCATATCTAAGGGGTCATGATGAAAGTTGCGATTATTGGTGCAGGGATCGTGGGATCCACTGCAGCCTATTATTTATCCAAAGAAGCACAAGTGGATGTGACTGTCTATGACCATGGAGTCGGCCAAGCAACCAAGGCGGCGGCAGGCATTATTAGCCCTTGGTTTTCTAAACGGCGTAATAAGGCTTGGTATCGCCTGGCTCGTCTGGGGGCTGATTTCTACCAAGAATTGGTAGAAGACCTGGCCAAGGACGGAATTAATACAGATTTTTACCAGCAGACCGGCGTCTATCTCCTCAAGAAAAAGGAAGAAAAATTAGACGAACTCTATCAGTTGGCGCTGAGTCGTCGGGAAGAATCTCCCTTGATCGGAGACTTAGCGATTTTAAACAAAGAAGAAGTGTGCCAACAATTCCCAGGTCTACAAGGCTTTGAACAGCTCCTTTATGCCTCAGGTGGGGCCCATGTAGAGGGAGCCCTTCTAACGGAAACTCTCCTTGAAGCCAGTGGCGCAAGACTGATTAAGGAAGAGGTTGCTTTGGCTATTACAGAGGATGGTTTTCAGATAGCAGGAGAAAGCTATGACAAAGTCATCCTGGCAACAGGAGCCTGGTTGGGTCAAATGCTCGAGCCACTTGGCTACCAAGTTGATGTCCGGCCTCAAAAAGGACAGTTGAGGGATTATCAGCTAGACCGAGATATTGCTGATTATCCAGTGGTCATGCCGGAAGGAGAGCTGGATATCATTCCCTTTCAGAAGGGCAAGATCAGTATGGGAGCCACTCATGAGAATGAGATGGGCTTTGACCTGACGGTGGATCAGGCTTTGCTGAATCAGATGGAAACAGAAGCCTTGGCCTACTATCCAGAACTCGCTCAAGCAGAAGTTATCGGGGAGCGCGTGGGAACCCGTGCCTACACCAGTGACTTTTCACCATTTTGGGGAGCTGTTCCTGATCAAGTAGGCCTCTATGTCGCCAGTGGACTTGGTTCGTCTGGCCTCACAACTGGTCCCCTCATTGGGTGGCACCTATCCCAACTCGTGGTAGGAGGAAACCTGCGCTTAGATCCAGCAGATTATCCAGTTGAACAGTATGTGAAGAAGTAGGCTGGGACAAAAGTCCTAGCCTCTCAATTGTCTTTGGATTGTCGAGCAAGATGCAGTGGTTGAGTGGGCTCTACTACAAGGTAAGATTTTCAGACGGCTCAGTCAAGGAGCAGTAATCTATTTGAATCATGAGTAAGACCAATGTTAACAATTCTACAACTCTCATCTCCTGTCATCACCTTGTAACACAAATGCAAGGTGACTTTTTTATATAAACATGATAAAATAAGGGTAATGACTACGTAGAAAGGCCTAACATTATGAAAGGTATTATTTTAGCAGGGGGCTCAGGAACTCGCTTGTATCCATTGACACGTGCGGCTTCTAAGCAGTTGATGCCCATTTATGACAAACCAATGATCTACTATCCGCTGTCAACCCTTATGTTGGCTGGGATCAAAGATATCCTGATCATCTCGACTCCTCAAGACCTTCCTCGTTTTGAAGAGCTTCTTGGAGATGGCTCTGAGCTAGGAATTTCTCTCTCTTATGCAGAGCAACCAAGTCCAGATGGTTTGGCGCAAGCCTTTATCATTGGAGAAGACTTTATTGGGGACGATCACGTTGCCCTCATCCTTGGGGACAATATCTTCCACGGAAATGGCTTAACCAAGATGTTGCAACGGGCAGAAGCGAAAGAAAAAGGAGCGACTGTCTTTGGTTACCAAGTCAAAGATCCAGAACGCTTTGGTGTGGTAGAGTTTGACGCGGATATGAACGCTATCTCTATCGAAGAAAAACCAGAACATCCAAAATCCAACTTTGCAGTGACCGGACTTTACTTCTATGACAATGATGTGGTAGAAATTGCCAAAAACATCAAACCAAGCCCTCGTGGAGAGCTTGAAATCACTGATGTTAACAAGGCCTATTTGGAGCGTGGAGATCTCTCTGTTGAGCTCATGGGCCGTGGCTTTGCATGGTTGGATACTGGAACTCACGAAAGTCTCTTGCAAGCATCTCAATATATCGAAACTGTTCAACGCTTGCAAAATGTCCAAGTGGCTAACCTTGAGGAAATTGCCTATCGCATGGGTTATATCACTAAAGAACAAGTCCATGAATTAGCGCAATCATTGAAGAAAAACGAATACGGACAATACTTGCTCCGTTTGATTGGAGAAGCATAATGACGGAACAATTTTTTGATAAAGAATTAGCAGCCCGCAAAATTGAAGCCATCCCAGGCTTGATGGAGTTTGATATTCCAGTGCGCGGGGATAACCGTGGTTGGTTTAAAGAAAACTTCCAAAAAGAGAAAATGCTTCCCCTTGGATTCCCTGAAAGCTTCTTTGCAGAAGGCAAGTTGCAAAACAATATTTCATTCTCTCGTAAGAATGTTTTGCGTGGCTTGCATGCAGAGCCATGGGACAAGTACATCTCTGTAGCAGATGAAGGTAAGGTTCTTGGAACTTGGGTAGACCTTCGTGAAGGCGATAGCTTTGGGAACACCTACCAAACTGTGATCGATGCTTCAAAAGGCATCTTCGTCCCTCGTGGTGTAGCCAATGGGTTCCAAGTTTTGACAGACAAAGTTGCCTATACATACTTAGTCAACGATTACTGGGCACTGGAACTCAAACCAAAATATGCTTTTGTCAACTATGCAGACCCAAGCCTAGATATCCAATGGGAAAACTTGGAAGAAGCAGAAGTCTCAGAAGCAGACAAGAACCACCCATTGCTCAAAGACGTCAAACCCCTAAAAGCAGAAGATTTGTAGAATATAAATCTTAAAACAATCAAGAACATCATTATATAGTTTTTAGCTTTGCTATAAACGAGCGAAGCGAGCTATGTACTTAGCTTTCCGCAGTGAGAAAAGCACCTGAACTACTTTTGTTTCAGGTGCTCGGAAGTTTTGAGATACTAGGCTCAAAACTAATTGAACACGGGCTACGGATTGTGTCAAAAAGATAAGTTTTCCTAGAATCGAAAAATTCTGCGTCAAACTTCCTATTTTGACTTTATCCGCAAACGCCCTTTGTATCTTAATTTAGTCATGGAACTTCCTGGATTGCTGAAATCATCCACTGGATAATTTCACCTAACTTCCGTACTCACCTAAGGAAAGCTAAAAAAAGATTGATTTAAGGAACAATCAAAACTAAAAATTATTTGGAGAAAAAATGTCAGAATATAAACATATCATCGTAACCGGTGGAGCTGGTTTCATCGGTTCAAACTTCGTTCACTATGTCTACAACAACCATCCAGACGTGCATGTGACTGTCCTTGACAAACTCACTTACGCTGGTAACCGTGCCAACATTGAAGAAATCCTTGGGGATCGTGTTGAATTGGTTGTGGGAGATATCGCAGACGCTGAATTAGTTGATAAATTGGCTGCTAAGGCTGATGCTATCGTTCACTATGCGGCTGAAAGCCACAATGACAATTCATTGAATGACCCATCACCATTTATCCACACAAACTTTATTGGTACTTACACACTTTTGGAAGCTGCTCGTAAGTACGATATTCGTTTCCACCATGTGTCAACAGACGAAGTGTATGGGGACCTTCCATTGCGTGAAGATCTTCCTGGACATGGGGAAGGTCCTGGTGAAAAATTCACAGCAGAAACAAAATACAACCCATCATCCCCTTATTCATCAACCAAGGCTGCTTCAGACTTGATCGTGAAGGCTTGGGTTCGTTCCTTTGGTGTCAAAGCAACGATTTCAAACTGTTCAAACAACTACGGGCCATACCAACACATCGAGAAGTTCATCCCACGTCAAATCACCAATATCTTGTCTGGTATCAAGCCAAAACTATACGGTGAAGGGAAGAACGTCCGTGACTGGATCCACACCAACGACCACTCAACGGGTGTTTGGGCCATCCTTACTAAAGGCCGTATCGGTGAAACTTACTTGATCGGTGCTGACGGTGAAAAGAATAACAAGGAAGTGCTTGAACTGATCCTTGAAAAAATGGGCCAACCAAAAGACGCTTACGACCGTGTAACAGACCGTGCTGGTCACGATTTGCGTTACGCCATCGATTCAACAAAATTGCGTGAAGAATTGGGTTGGGAACCACAATTCACCAACTTCGAAGCAGGTTTGGAAGACACCATCAAGTGGTATACAGACCACCAAGACTGGTGGAAAGCTGAAAAAGAAGCTGTAGAAGCTAATTACGCAAAAACACAAAAAGTTTTGAAATAAGGAAGAAAGTCCAAGTGGAAAATTGCTTGGACTTTTTCTTTTATTTTCTGAAAATGAGTGAGAGATCTTCCATGTATGGTATAATAGGATCAGTTTGAAAACAGTTATCGATTAGGAGGAATAGATGAATCAAAAAGATTGGGTTGACTATTTTGAAGCACTCCATAACCGGAAGCCGAGTCTGCAAGAGTTTCAAAATGCACGAGCAAATGGTGAGTTTGTAGTGGAACGAAAAGAAATTAGCCTAGAAGAGCCAGCTACTTCTACTGCAGTATCACAAAAGAAGGGAGTTCAATTGACTCCTTCAACTCCAAGTGCTAAACGGTTTCGTGTGAACTGGAACAAGCAAACAAAATGGGGAGTTACCATAGCAGGAATCGTAGCTGTCGTCGCCCTAGTGTATTTCTTTTTCCTACAGCCAGCACCGAGCTTAGATGGTGTTTGGGTTGGACCTGCAGATTCAACAGCAGTAGTTTATGAATTAAATCAAGAAGAGCCACGATCTAATGGTAAGTATAAGATTGAAAAAGTTTATAAGGGGAAGGAAGCGAGTCAAGAGTTTCAGAAAGCTTTAAACCAGTTAAACTACTCCAAGCTGAAAACCTTAGCTGATGTTGATAGAAAATTTGACCTCCACACGAGGGAAGTTGTCATCATTAAAGACGAGCATGGGCTTGTTTATAATCTACTCCAAAGCAATGGGACCAATGTGATTTTAGCTAATGACTTGATGGATTTGGTGACCTATAGTGATCATTCAGAGAGCTTTAAGAAAAATGCTATTTTTCACAAGACAGAAATTCCTAAAGTGCTCCTTGGGAAATGGAAAATTGAGCGTTCTTATAACGATGAAACCAATTACCTTGAATTAAATGATCGTGGTATTCTTACTTATAGTGAATTTGATGGCAGCGAAGGTACGGCTTTTTATACCCTAGAAGAGCTCCAAAAGATGCCTTCAACTAAGTTTGACCAAGAAAAGACAGCTGACAAAGCGAAAGAGGTCTTTGAGGATCTTCAAGATGCGGTGGATTCTCAAGATTATCAGCTAAATAGTATGAAAGACGTGTACAAGCAACTAGGATCTGATTTTTATTATATCCCTGTAAATGGAGGAAAGACAGTTCTTGTTTTCACAGAAGACTATCATTTAGTTGAAAAATTGGAAAAAGTGAACTAAATCAGAAGGACCGGAAGGTCCTTTTCTTTTATTTTCTGAAAATCACAAAATTAACCATGGATTTGTGGTATAATATGGTTAGTTTTTATAATGAATCAAAGGGGGATATGATGAATCAAAAAGATTGGGTTGAATACTTTGAAGCGATCAATGGTCGTAAGCCAAGTATGCAAGAATTTCAAGAAGCGCGTGAAAAAGGAGAGTTTGTCGTAGAGCGCAAA
This sequence comes from Streptococcus parasanguinis, assembly GCF_019929185.1. Lineage (GTDB taxonomy): Bacteria > Bacillota > Bacilli > Lactobacillales > Streptococcaceae > Streptococcus > Streptococcus parasanguinis_O. The sequence goes on along the minus strand of NZ_JAHZPC010000002.1, from coordinate 62,272 downwards.
GAAGCGCCGACTCCAACAACTGAGGCATCATCTCCAGCAACTGAAGCGCAGGCTCCAGCTCAAGAAGCACCTGTTGCACCTAGCGCACCTCTTTCACAAGAGCAGACTGCTTTTGTCCAACCACAACCATCTGCGAAAACCTTGCAACCTGTTCCAAGACCGAAAAAATTGACATTTTCTTTCAATAAACAAGCACAGATTGGGGGCGCAGTTGGAGGACTTGTCGCAGTGATTGCTTTTGCTTGGTTCTTTTTCTTTTCAGGTGGACCAAGTGTAGATGGCGTTTGGTTGCGAGATACGGATTCAAGTCCGGTCACTTATGAACTAAGCGGAAAGAAACAAAGAGTCAATGGCGATGAGACCATCAAAAAGGTTCTCAAGGGCAATGAAGCGAAAAAAGAATTTAATACAGCACTTTCTTTGTTGAATGCATCTGACTTGCATTCACTTGCGGATGTCGATAAGAAATTTAACCTGAAGACGACAGAAATAGTTGTTATTAAGTCTGGTGGGAACACACGCTATAACTTGCTCCAAAAAGACGGAAGCAATATTATTTTAAGAAATGATTTATTCGACTTGAAAACTTATAAGTCATACCAAGGAAACTTTGAAGATAATTTGGTCTATCACAAGGTTGAAACACCAAAGGCCATGGTTGGAAAATGGAAGAATGTGACAGAAGGAGATAATACAACTGTTCAGATTTCAGATCACGGAATTATTAGTGATAAGTATTACGATAGCAAGGCTTACGCATTCTATTCTCTAGCTGATTCAGAAAAGTATGATGGAGACACGACTTCTAAAGAAGAGATCGAACACACATTTGAAGTAATTCAAGAAGCGGTGAAATCACAAGGCTATCAAGTGAAGAGCGCTAAGGAAGTCTATATACAAGCTAATTCAAATTATTGTTTCGTACCTGTCAACGGTGGAAAAAATATACTCGTCTTACATGGTGGGAATGAATTTGCCGCAAAATTAGAAAAAGTGAAATAATGAAAGGACCGCAAGGTCCTTTTCTACTTCAAATTTCATCGGAAAAAATGATTCAAGTCTAGGCAAAAATATGGTAAAATGGATAAGATGTAGTGGAGAGGTTAGGACCTTTTCAAGCGATTAGAGGTAATGGAGTAGAAAATGCAAAATAGACCTATTATTATTGGTGTTACTGGTGGTTCTGGTGGTGGAAAGACCAGTGTGTCTCGTGCCATTTTGGCTAATTTTCCGAATGAAAAGATTGCCATGATTGAGCATGATTCTTATTACAAGGACCAGAGTCATTTGACCTTTGAGGAGCGGATCAAGACCAACTATGACCATCCTTTTGCCTTTGATACGGACTTGATGATTGCGCAGATCAATGAACTCTTGGCAGGTCGTCCAGTGGATATCCCAACCTATGACTATGCAGAGCATACACGCAGCAGCAAGACCTATCGTCAGGAACCTCAAGATGTCTTTATCGTGGAAGGAATCTTGGTCCTTGAAGACAAGCGCCTTCGAGACTTGATGGATATCAAGATCTTTGTGGATACGGATGATGATGTTCGGATCATTCGCCGGATCAAGCGCGATATGGAGGAGCGTGGACGGAGTCTCGATAGCGTCATTGAGCAGTACCTTGGAGTGGTGAAACCCATGTACCATCAGTTCATTGAGCCAACCAAGCGCTATGCGGACGTGATCATTCCTGAAGGAGTGACCAACACGGTAGCGATTGATTTGATCACAACCAAGATTGAAAAAATCCTCAACGAAGCGCGTGAGGGAAAATAAAAAAAGGAGAAAGAGAGCAAGTGATCTCCAAGTGTCTATGGATATGAGGAGTGACGGAATGTCTCAGTAGTTGGTGAGACTCTTCATTCGCTAAAAGACTCAGAAGAGTTCTCAATCAATTTTGTGGGGGTGGTATGAGAAATGTTTATTTAAACATTTTCTACCACTCCCTCTTTTTCCTAAGGAGAATGGAAATGAAAAGGGAGTTTCATTCGCGGACTAAGGCGTTCGCTTGTTTATTGACCATGTGTGCTGGTTTTTCAGATGCTTAAACCTTTATTTGTCGGGGTGGGACCTTGGCGGCAGGCCAGACGGGGAATGTGGTCTTTCTATCGGTTGGTTTGATCGGCCAGCAGATCTCAGATGTAGAAGTGAAGATAGCCACGATGCTGGCCTTTATGCTGGGGATCTTTTTAATGACGGTCTTACGTCGCTTGATTGATAATTCAGTCTGGCGCTTGAGTACCCTAGTGCCCTATATCCTCACAACTTTGGTGACGGGATTTTTGCCAGCATCGGTAAAAAATGTCTTCATCGTGCCTTTTTTTGGCCTGAGTTTAGGAATCGTAGCGACCTCATTTGGAGAAGTAGATAGCTATGCCTACAACCACTCTTTTATGACCGGAAATCTCAAGAAAACCATGGTAGCTTATGGAAATTTTGTTAGAGACAGGGAGATGAAATTCCTCTGGGAAGCCATCTTTATGACCTGCTTGATCGGGAGTTTCGTCTGTGGGGCCATTTTTTCGACCTACTTGATCCAGTTTTATGGATTAAAGACGATTTGGCTGGTGGCCATCATCTTGACCATCTTTTTAATCTACCGGGCCATTCAATATTTTGAAGTCTTTCACTTCAATCGGCGGCATGAATAGATAAAATAATTTTTAGAAGAATGAGTTAAATGATTCTGCAAAGAAATAAAACTGAGATTTCATTTTTAAAATGAATCAAGAAAATATTGAAACTTTCCGCCGTGAGAAAAGTTTTAAGATAACTTTATCTATATTCCAGAGGCTGGGACAAAAGTCCTAGCCTCTCAATTGTTTTTGGATTGTCTAGCAAGACGCAGTGGTTGAGTGGGCTCTACTACGCTGATTTCATCAGCTTTTACAGCCCTACTCAACTGTGCGGAGGTGGGACGACGAAATCGAATTCTAACGAATGACCGATTTCTGTCCCACTCTCTTTTCTTTCACTGTTTGAAGCTTAATTTTTGGGCAAAGATTTGGTATAATGGAAGGTATGAAACAATCGGAAAAAGAATCACAATACCAACTTTTACTGGCACAGTTAGACGCTCTCTTAACAGGAGAAAGCAATGCCTTGGCCAATTTGTCTAACGCCAGTGCCCTCTTAAATCAAGCCCTGCCTCGTTCGGCCTTTGCGGGTTTTTATTTGTATGACCAGTCAGAATTAATCTTGGGACCCTTTCAGGGTGGTGTCTCTTGTGTCCACATCGCACTTGGAAAGGGTGTCTGTGGAGAAGCGGCCCAGAAGCAAGAAACCATGATTGTCGATGATGTCCGCCAACATGCCAACTATATTTCCTGTGATAGTCGGGCTATGAGTGAAATTGTGGTGCCTATGGTCAAGGACGGCCAGCTCCTGGGGGTTTTAGACCTGGATTCGGAGTGTGTCTCTGACTACGATCAGCTGGATCAAGAGTATTTGGAAGAGTTTGTCACCATCTTGATCGAAAAGACAAATTGGGACTTTAAGATGTTTGGAGTTAAGAACTAATGTATCAAGCTTTATATCGGAAATACCGTAGCCAGACCTTTGGTCAATTGGTCGGCCAGCAAGTGGTGGCACGGACTTTGAGACAGGCAGTGGAGCAGGACAAGATCAGCCATGCCTATCTCTTTTCTGGACCTCGTGGAACTGGGAAAACGAGTGTGGCCAAGATCTTTGCTAAGGCCATGAACTGTCCTAATCAAGTCAATGGGGAGCCGTGTAACGACTGCTATATCTGTGAATCCATTACCAATGGGAGTCTTGAAGATGTTATCGAGATCGATGCAGCCTCTAACAATGGGGTCGATGAAATTCGCGATATTCGCGACAAGTCGACCTATGCTCCAAGTCTAGCCAAGCACAAGGTTTACATTATCGATGAGGTCCACATGCTCTCGACAGGGGCCTTTAATGCCTTGTTGAAGACGCTGGAAGAGCCAACGGAAAACGTGGTCTTTATCCTCGCTACGACAGAGTTGCACAAAATTCCTGCAACTATTCTCTCTAGGGTCCAACGCTTTGAATTCAAATCCATCAAACTGCCGGATATCGTTCACCATTTGGAAAGCATCCTAGCTACAGAAGGGATTGCCTATGAAGCAGATGCTGTGCAGATCATCGCTCGACGCGCTGAAGGTGGGATGCGGGATGCCTTGTCCATTTTGGACCAAGCCCTTAGTCTGACTGCAGGTAGTGAGTTAACGACCGCGATTGCCGAAGAGATCACCGGCTCCATCAGCCTAGCTGCGCTCGATCAGTACGTGGCTGCCATCCTGGCTCATGATGCGACAGCTGCGCTGGATCAACTTGCGATTATCTTTGATAATGGCAAGAATATGGCTCGTTTTGTCGCGGACTTACTTCAATACCTGAGAGATCTCTTGATTGTCCAAACAGGTGGAGAAAATACCCATGCTAGTGATTTATTCGCGGCCAACCTTTCAGCCGATCAAGCTCGTCTCTTTGCTCTGATTGATCAGGCGACGACTAGTCTAGCGGACATCAAAAATAGTCTGCAACCGCGCATCTATACTGAAATGATGACCATTAAATTGGCTGAAAGCACGGGTCAAGTTTCTAAGTCAGTTGCTGTGGAGGTTCCTTCTAATGTGCTAGCTCAGCTGGAAGACTTGAAGAAGGAAGTCGCACAGCTCAAGCAACAGTTAGCGCAATCAGGTAGCAGTCTTCCTGCTTCAAAACCAGCAGTAGCTCGCCCAACCAAGTCGAGCAAGGGCTACCGTGCAGATCGAAACAAGGTCAACGCGATCTTGCAAGAGGCGGTTGAAAACCCAGAGTTGGCACGGACCAACTTGATCCGTCTTCAGAACGCTTGGGGGGAAATCATCGAGAGCTTGGCAGGTGCGGATAAAGCCCTCTTAATCGGATCCCAGCCGGTCGCTGCCAATGAAAATCACGCTATTTTAGCCTTTGAGTCTGCCTTTAATGCTGAACAGACCATGAAGCGGGACAACCTCAATACCATGTTTGGAAATATCCTCAGTAATGCTGCCGGTTTCTCGCCAGAGATTTTAGCGGTTTCGATGGAAGAATGGACTCAAATTCGGGCAGAGTTTTCGGCTAAGGCGCGTGGGCAAAAAGCGGAAGTGGTGGAAGAAGAGGAAAGTGTCATCCCTGAGGAATTTCACTTTTTATCCGATAAAATCACCCTGCAAGACGATTAATACATGAATTTTTTACTGAATCATGGTAAAATAATTTTATGAATAGAAAACAATTTGCAGTGATAGCAGTCTTTACTGCTATGGAGACATACTTTTTCAATGAAGCGACCATGGCGGGTCAAATGCTCTTTGCATGCTTTTGGGCCCTCTTGATCTTGCGCAATCTCCAGACGGCCTATATGGTGGAGAAGATTGCTAGTGCCATTGAAAAAGAAATCAGAAAGAAAAGAAAATAAAACCTTTGAAAAGAAATCCTTTTTCAAAGGTTTTTTCTTGTTTTAAAAGGCTTCGTGGCATTGTTTGCGGTAATCTCCTGGGGAGAGGCCGACCTTTTGTTTAAAAGCCTTTGTAAAGTAGGAGTAGTTGTCATAGCCCACCTGGAGGGCGACTTGGTAAATGGGGGTATCGCTTTGCGATAGCATCTCTTTTGCGGCGGCCATCCGTTTATCGGTGATGTATTTCACCAAGGTTTCGCCGGTGTCGCGCTTAAACACACGCGCTAGATGATCTGGACTAAGAAAAACCATTTCTGCCAGCTTGGTGCGACTGATATCCTCCTTGTAATGGTGATCGATGTAGTCAGTGATCCGCTGGATGAGATTGGATTGGTGTTCTAGATCGATCACATAATGGCGAGCAGAGCTCCAGTAATCCCCAATATAGGCTTCAAAAGCTTCGATGGCATGAAAACGTCGTTCGAAGAGAAATTGATGGTGTTTGTTTTGAAATAACTTGTGGGCGAGAATGCCGTTCTTGTCCAGATAAATCCCAATTTGCTGGGTCCAGTCTAGCTGGAGTTCACTCAGAGCTGAGAGCGGGATGCGATCTTGATTCTCTAAGCTATGGATGATTTGGAGGAGCTGTTCCGCCTCTAGCTGATTTGTAAAAGTGAGCGATGTCCGATGAGCGGGCTTTTGAGGTTGTGCATCCAAAGAAGTATAGGAGTGGATACTGTTCCAATGGAAGACTTGTTCTTCACTGTATTGGCAGAGTTGAAGAGCCTTCATCAAGAGCGTCTCAAGGGAAATAGCGTCTGAATAGAGAAGGATAGAGGATCGGTCTAAGTCTTGCTGGATCTTCTGCTGGATAGCCTTTAGGAAGTCTGCACACTCTGTAGTCTGATTCTTTTTGAAGAGGCAGAGGTAGCGATCGGTCTGGCTTTCGATTTTACTGAGGGCGCAGTAGTGGACAGGGTAATCCAGGGAGAGATCCTTGATACAATGGCGGAGCTGCAAGCGCCAAGAAGGGACGCTGGGGTGAAAGTCTTCTTCAACTAAGTGGAGAGTGATGAGGACTAAGAGGTAGTCTTCATGTGGTTTGGGGTTATAGCCTCGTTTTGTTACTTCTTGAAGGAGCTGTTCTGCTTGAGATGGACGCGGTTTTCGCAAGTAGTCATGCCAAAATTCAGCTTCTTTTTGTCCTTGCTGTGCTAATTGGGCCGCACTCTTGTGGCGCTTGATTTTATTGAGGGCTTTTTGAATGATAAATTCTAAGCGGTCGGGGTCAATCGGTTTGAGGTAGTATTCAAAACTTTGGAGTTCAATGGCTTTTTGGGCATAATTGAAATCAGCATAATTGGTGAGGAAGATCGTTTGAATGTCATATTTTTCTGATCGGACCCAGGCTAGGAGATCTAGACCACTGCCTTGTGGCATCTCGATATCACTGATCATGAGGGCGATTGGGTGACTTTGAATGATGGCTTGGGCTTGGCTCAGACTGGAGGCAGTATATACCTGCTCAATGCCCAAGGCTTCCCAATGGATGGTTTCCTGTAGGGCTTTAATGATAAAACGATCATCGTCAACGAGTAGGATATTCATGTGTGTCTCCTTTGTAGGGTTCATAAGGAAGGCTCAGTTGGATGCGGGCACCTCCTTGGGATCCATTTGAAAATTGAAGCGTGTAGTGATCTGGATAGAGGAGATCTAGTCGCTCTCGTGCATTGGTCAAACCAATGTGGTGGCCATCTTCAGTGACTAAGGATTTTTTCTCTTCTAGATCTTGTAAGATAGCGGAGCTAAAACCAGGACCATTATCCTGAAGAGAAATGGCAAGGTGTTGGTTTGCTTCTTCATGAATGGAAAGCTGAATGTGGAAGGAATCTTGGAAAGAAAAGCCGTGTTTGATGGCATTTTCCACAAAGGTTTGTAAAAGCAGAGGGGGAATAGCCGCATCTTTCAGATGAGGATCCCAGTCCAGGTCAAAGTGGATGCTGTCCCCATAGCGGATTTTTTGGATTTCTAGGTAATTTCGGATATGTTGGATTTCATCTACTAAGCGATTGAAATCTTGGTTAGCTTGAAAGAGGTGACGCAAGTAGTTGGAAGTCACCTTGGTCAACTCCTCGATTTCCTTATAGTCCTTGGTCTGCAGCATGCTGTGAATCATGGAGAGCATGTTGAGGTAAAAGTGGGGTCGGACTTGATTTTTGAGGTAATTGAGTTCGACTTTTTTGAGATTGAGTTGCGCGTGGTAGGCTCGAATTTGGAGGTCTTTCATATGGATCAGTACCTGATTGAGTTTGTGATTGGCCTGGTCGATCTCTAAGATTCCTTGGTCTTCGATCACATCTAGCTTGGTAGAGGCGGCATCTAGCTGAGAAAGACGCTGGGTGAGTCGTTTGATCGGTTGGATCATCCGTTGACGAATATAAAGGATCAGAATGGTAGAGAGAACCGCGATGATCAAAGGAACCAAAGAAAGAAGGGTTTCCAGTACGATATTTGTACGGAAAACGTCTCCGTAATCGACCGTCACATACAGATCAAAAGGCAGATGGGTTTGATTGCTACCGGCTTGAATGACGGAATCTGTAGCATGGATCTGATTGGGGCGTTCGATGGATAAGCGCCCTTTTTTTCCAATATTGAGCTTTTGCAAGGGTCTTAAAATATCCTGGGTAGAAATGATGGCATAGATAGCCTTGCCCTTGTAATGAAGGGATTTCAAGAGGTAATCATGCTGGTTCAGGCTGATTCGTTGCCATTTTTGATTGGTCTTGTCTGTTTCTTTGTCATAGGTCTTAAGATGATCTTTCAATTGTACATAATCTAGGTAGGGTAGTTGAAGACTGGAGGCATTGAAAAAATGGGGGATATCTCTTGTCTCTATGAAAAAGGTAATGGGGCTATCCATCTGGTATTGAAACTCCGTGAAATCGATCCGCAATTTTTTTAGATTTTCATGAAAATCCGTGAAATCAAGCGGTGTATTGAGCTCTGTCAAATAGTCGTTGTGACTAATGGTACTGTACATAAAACGCTCAACGGAATGAAGCTCTGTATTTAAGGAATCCGCATAGATATGAATCGAGTCCTCTAAATGGAGCATATTTTGGTGTTTAATAAAATTTCGGCTAATCCCACCAATCAAAAGGTTGATCAAGGTATTGACGACTAAGAGGAGAAAGAGTAGGCGCGAAAAAAATTGAATCGAGTGATCTCGTGTACTTCTGTGAATAGCTTTCATAATGAGCACCTCACATATATTATAGCACTATTTGAAAACGGATTCATGAACAAAACCGATAGTAAAGTAAAAAAAATCGGGAAAGTGCATGTTTTTGTGTGGAGAAAACGGAAAAGTGAATGAAGATGCACGAAAAAGTTCTATAAAGATGGAAAAGATTCCTATAAAATAAAGGAGAAAGAAAAGGAGGGCCTTATGAAAAGCGAAGTTAATGCGAAGCAGAGCAAATGTAAGAAAAATATTCCTTTATATGTGCTGCTCCTGCCATCGATTATTTTATTGATTTTATTTGCCTATATCCCTATGGCGGGTCTAGTCATCGCTTTTAAAGATTACTCTCCCGCTACTGGGATATTTGGAAGTCCTTGGGCTGGTCTCAAGTATTTTAACCAGTTCTTCTCATCCTTCCAATTTGCAACAACCATGAAGAATACCTTGAAAATTTCTATTTACAGTATTCTGGTTGGTTTTCCCTTGCCGATTGTTCTAGCCATTATTTGCAACCAGATTCGTGTAGGCAAGTTCAAAAAAATCTTTCAAGTAACAACTTATTTGCCTCATTTTATCTCGACCATGGTCATGTGTGGGATGATTATTCTTTTTCTCTCTCCAAGTAGTGGACTGTTAGCCAATGTCCTCAAATTGGTCGGCTTAAAGATGCCTGCCCTCTTATCCAAACCGGGTAGCTTTGCGGGTGTCTATGTCTGGAGTGATGTCTGGCAACATATCGGTTGGGATAGTATCATCTATCTAGCCGCTCTATCAGCCATTGATCCAACCTTTTATGAAGCAGCGACTATGGACGGGGCGAGTCGATTGCAAAAAATCCGTCATATTGACTTACCCTTACTGTTACCAACGGCGATGATTCTCTTGATTCTCAGAGCAGGCAGCCTACTCAGTGTTGGTTTTGAAAAGGTCTTGCTCTTGCAAAATCCACTCAATCTGGCAGGAAGTGAAATCATTTCGACCTATGTCTACAAAGTGGGGATGATTAATTTTCAATATAGTTATTCGACAGCGATCGGTCTCTTTAATACCTTGGTTAACTTGATCATCTTACTGTCGGTCAACTGGTTTGCGAAACGCTATACCAAGACAGGATTGTTCTAGAAAGGAGGAGAAATTGTGAAATTGTTTCAACATGCGAGAAAGACCAAGTCAGAAATCCTCTTTGATGTTTTTATCTATGGTCTAGCGATTTGCTTGATTCTCTTGATTGTCTACCCTTTGTGGTTTGTCATTATTGCCTCCTTCAGTAATCCGTCTGATGTGGCAACTGGTAAGGTTTGGTTTATCCCGAGGGAATGGCGACTAGATGGCTATCAACGCTTGATTGAACAGCCTTTGTTTCTAAAGAGCTATCTCAACACCATCCTCTACACGGTTGTAGGGACCATCGTTGCCCTGGTCATTAATATCCCGGCTGGTTACGCTTTGTCGCGAAAGGACCTCTTTGCTAAGAAATGGGTCAGTGTCTTCTTTATTGTTCCCATGTTTGTCTCTGGGGGCTTGATTCCCATTTATTTGACAGTGAAACAATTGGGCTTGGTCGACACCTTCTGGGTAATGGTCGTACCGTTTGCAGTATCTCCTTACAATATCGTTGTAGCTCGAACTTTCTTTAACAATAGTATTCCAGAAGGGATGTGGGAAGCTGCCCAGATAGATGGTTGTGGAACCATTCATTACTTCAGAAAGATCGTGCTCCCCTTGTCCAAGGCTATTATTGCCGTTATTGGACTTTGGACAGCAGTAGGGATCTGGAATTCTTGGTTCAATGCTCTGATTTATTTGACCAATGAAAATCTTCAACCCCTGCAACTGATCCTGCGCCGTCTCTTAATTAGTAATCAAATGTTGCAATCGCAAGCAACAGGGGAGGTAGCTTCTGACCTCCGTATTAAGGCTGATATGATGAAATATGCAGCCATCGTTATCTCAACAGCACCGATTATGATGCTGTATCCATTCGTCCAAAAATACTTTAATCAAGGTGTCATGATAGGTGCCTTGAAAGAATAGGAGAAGATCATGAAAAACAGGAAATTTGCCTATCTGCTCCTTGGAGCAGCTGCTTTAGCTGGCTTGACGGCTTGTGGAGCTTCCACAAATAAATCAAGCAATGACAAGAATGATGGAAATACCTTCAAGATCACGACCGTTCGTTGGTCGGATTGGGGGGAAGACTATCACAAAGGTTTTCTAGATGATTCAGCCAAGGAATCAGGTATCAAGATCAAATGGGATACCATGGTGGCTGCAGACTGGTCGGATAAGAAATCTGTTCTTGTTGCCAGTGGAGATTTACCAGACGCTTTCTTGGGATCCAATACCTTCACGGATTCTGAAATCGCTCAGAACCAAAATATGTTCATTCCATTGGAAGACTTGATCAAGGATAATATGCCAAACTTGAACAAGGCCTTTGAAAAAGAACCAAAATTAAAAGCTATGGTGACCAACCCTGATGGTCATATTTACAGTCTGCCTAAGAAATTGCCAATGCGGCCAATTGTCGGCAACCAGCTCTTTATTAATAAGAAATGGTTGGACAATCTTGGCTTGAAGATGCCAGAAACCTATGACGACTTGGTGAATGTCTTACAAGCCTTCAAGGACAAGGATGCCAATGGCAATGGCGATGTCAATGATGAAATTCCATTTGGCTCTGGGAACTTTGATCCGACCTTCTCTTATATCTTGCCATTCAACAACCGTCTGGGTGGAGATAATACCTATGAAATGTCCGTCAAAGATGGCAAACCGGTCTACCTCCGGACGGAAGAAAGTTATAAACAAGGGATAGCGGCGATGCATGAAGCCTACAAGAAAGGCTTGATCGACCCTGAACTCTTTACAGAAGATACCTCCATGTCTGTTGCCAAACGGATGGACAAGGGAGTGGCGCGTGTCGGTGTATCAAGTGGTTGGACAGCAGATGCAACCTTTGGCCAACATGCCAGCGAATATGCTCCTCTTCCAGCATTGAAAGGCCCAGATGGCAAACAATATGTCATTTCTGACCCAGATCATTTGAACTATGGACGCAATGAAATCCTGATCACGAATAAGTGCAAGGACCCTGCAAAATTGCTCAAATGGTTGGATAAATTCTACACGGATGATGCTAGCATCCAAAACTTCTATGGCTCCTTTGGTATTGCGACTGAAAAAGATGGTGCCAAGTACAAGGTCTTGGCTCCAAAAGATGGTAAATCTGCCGATGAATGGGCTTGGATCAATTCCCTTCGTGACTTTGGACCAAAATATGTGTCAGATGATATCAATAGTCATGTCGACATCGACCAAACACAGGGTGATGGCCTCAAATTGAAGATGGACAAAGAATTGAAACAATACGCTTTGCCAGCATATCCAAATGTCATCTACTCTCAAGAAGAATTAAACAAATTATCCTCTATTTATGTAGATATCAACTCTTATGTTACCCAACAAGCTTCTAAATGGGTAGTAGAAGGGGGCATCGAAAAAGAATGGGATGATTACAAAGCAACCTTGAAGAAGATGGGCATTGATGACTTTATGAAGATTCAACAGGATGCCTATGATCGTTACCAAAAAGAAGTGAAGTAACAGTGGTCTAAATGGATTCAAGTAAGTAACTCAGGGGCGTTGAGCCCCTGAGTGCTTCCTTGGAGGAAGTGGAAGAAAATAGAGATGAAGAACAAGGAGAAGAAGATGCAAAAATTATTTTCATTGGATGGACGCTTGGTCAAGACCTTGACCCGGTTGACAGACATCATTATCTTGAACACCTTGTTTATCGTTTGTTGCCTTCCGATTTTCACGATCGGTGCATCGCTTACCGCTTTAGCAACCATGTGGCACCGCTTGTTGAAAGGGGAAGATACGGATCTCGTCTTTCATTTTTTCCGTCTCTTTCGTGCTAATTTCAAGCAAGCGACGGTGATTTGGTTGACTTGTCTAGGCTTATCAGTGCTACTTTATCTGGATTACTGTCTTTTTTCAAATACGGCCTTCTTAAGTGAGTATGGGATTTGGATCTTGCTTCCTTTTATCGTCCTTCTATGTGGAGGGATGACCCTGATCTTCCCTTATATCGGCCTCTTTGAAGACCCTACAAGAAAGGTCTGTCTGAATAGTTTCCTCATTGCTCTCTTAAATCCTATTCAAACCATCTTTCTTGTCTTTTTCAATCTGGCAGTGATTTATATCAGTCTCAGTAGTCCTGAACGGTTACTGACAGCTATTTATCTCTTTACCTTTGGAGGTTTTGCTCTTTGGAGCTTCTTGAATGTTCGACTGACCGATCAGATCTTTTCAAAGATCCAAGAAGGAGGAGTCTTTGAAAAATAAGGTCAAGCAAGTAGGACGTATGTTATACAGAATATTATTTAAATAGAATAAAGTTTTCTAGATTTCTAGGAAACTATAGAAAGAAGCACAACTTTTTTGCTAAAAAACTAAGTGATGCTGAAAAGAATAAATGATATAGGTTTTTAACCTTATTCAAACATATGCTGAAACTTTCTGCTGTGAGAAAAGTGCTAGAAACATAATTGTTTCTAGTACTCGGGAGTTTTGGAACTTTAGGTCCAAAACTAAGTCATGGAACTTCGAAGAAGTTCGCTGACGTCCGTCCTCACCTAAGGAAAGTTTCTCTGGTGACTTTTTCTCAATCTGAAGTTTCCTAGAAAATCTAGGAAACTTTTTTCTATTTCATAAACATTTCACATTTCTCCTCTATAATGAAAGCAACAAATGATGAAAGCGTCCACAATGCATTGCTGTGGACCTTGAAATGGAGGGTAAGATCATGCTCTTACAACAGGCAATCGCCTATATTTCTCGAAAAAGAACGAGGAATCTGGTCCTCTTTCTGATTCTCCTCTTGATCCTCTCTTGCTTGTATTTCTGTTTTTCACTGATGCAAGTAGGAGGAAGACTGGAGGACCATATCAAGCAGTCGGCTGGGACCAGCTTTGCCCTGACCAGTAAACAGGGGAATGCTCCCTTTGCTCTAAAGGAGGCTAAAAAAGTGCAGCAACTAGCTGGGGTAGGATCCATGGTTCCTCAATATGAAAGTCCCGTTCGTATTCTTGGGAAAGAAGCGGTGACGGGACAGCAGTCGGTAGAGCGGGATGATCTGGGGCAGGAAGCCAAGCAAGCGCTAGGTGCTGTCTTTACCCAGAAGACAGACCAGCACCTGGATTTCCGCAGTGGCAGTTTCCAACTGGTGCAAGGCAAGCACTTATCCGACAAAGCTCGCGGCCAGATCTTGATCCACCAAGAGTTGGCTAAGAAGAATAAGCTAAAGGTTGGAGATTCCTTGACCTTATCCAGCTTTCAGATGGGAGAGACTCCTGCAAAAGAGCAAACCTTTGAAATCGTTGGAATCTTTTCAGGTAAGAAACAGGAAAAATTTACAGGAATGACCTCTGATCTGAGTGAAAATCAAGTCTACCTCCCTTATGAGGATGCGACCAAGCTCCTAGGTCTCAGTCAGCAAGAAGTGACCCAGGTCACCTTTGGCGTCAAAGATCCTGAGAAAATCGATGCCCTCTTGAAGCAAGTTAAAAGCTTGGATCTGGATTGGCAATCGCTGCGCGTGGTCGAAGATCGCAAGGCCTTTGACCAGATGAAGGAATCCTCTCAGACCTTAGAAGGCCTGGTACGGATCATGATGATCGTCCTCCTAGTGACGGGAGCCGGTGCCCTATCGCTCTTACTAAGTCTTTGGACACGGGAGCGGATCCATGAAATCGGGGTGCTCTTATCCATTGGGAAGAGCAAGAGCCGGATCTTTGGACAGTTCCTCTTGGAGGTGGTGCTGGTATCCTTACTAGCGGTGATCCCAGCCTTTCTCATCGGACGGCTGGTCAGCCATCGTTTCTTAGAGCAGTTTGTCGGACAGACAGGTCAACAGCAGACCCTAGACTTGCTCAACCAAATCCCTCAAGGCCTTTCCTTAGGAATCGCCTATGCTAGCCTCTTGTGCTTGATACTATTGTCGCTCGGTGCAACCACCAGCATGATCTGGCGCAAGAGCCCAAAAGAAATATTAACAAAAATGTGTTAAGGAGAAATGACACCTATGTTAGAACTCAAACATGTAGCCTATAGCTATCAAAGTTACCAAGAAGAGATCTTCTCAGACGTGAACTATCAGTTCGAAAATGGGACCTTTTACAGTATTATTGGTCAGTCTGGAGCAGGGAAATCAACCCTCCTCTCCCTCCTAGCTGGTCTGGACAATCCCAAGAAGGGGCAGGTTCTCTTTGATGGGGAGGACATTCAGACCAAAGGGTCTAGCTACCATCGCAAGCATCATGTTTCCCTGGTCTTTCAGAATTATAATCTGATTGATTATTTGACACCACTTGAAAATGTCCGCCTGGTCAACAAACAAGCTGGAAAAGACATTCTCTTGGAATTGGGATTGGATGAAACGCAAATCAAACGCAATGTTCTTCAATTGTCTGGAGGGCAACAGCAACGGGTGGCTATTGCGCGTGCGCTCGTTTCAGAAGCACCAGTCATCTTGGCAGATGAGCCGACAGGAAACTTAGATGAACAGACAGCGGGTGACATCATTGCCATTTTGAAGAAGTTGGCCAAGGAACGCCAAAAATGTGTCATCGTCGTCACCCACAGTAAGGAAGTGGCAGAGGCCTCCGATGTGGTCTTGGAATTGAGTCGCCGTAGCCTCGTTGAGAAGAGCAAGTAAGGAGGGAATGCTATGTTGCGAAATGCTTTTGCTTATATCACACGTAAATGGCCCAAGTCTCTCTTGCTCTTTGCCATCATTCTCCTCATGGGGACCTTGAGCTTGATCGGACTCTCGATGAAGGGTGCAACCCAAAAAGCTTCATCGGAAAGCTTGGGATCCATCACCAATAGCTTCTCCATGCAGATCAACCGCCGGACCAATCCAGGAACCCCTCGGGGAGCTGGGAATCTCAGAGGAGAAGATATCGAAAAAATCAGCCAGGTAGAGGGGATCACCTCCTCCATCAAGCGGATCAATGCTATCGCGGATATCCTAGACCACGAGATTATTGAGACCGAAGAAACCTTACAAAACCAATCTCCAGAGCGGGCTAAACACTTCAAGAATACCTTGATGGTGACGGGGGTCAATGACTCTTCTAAAGAAGATAAGTTTGTCTCTGGAGCCTACAAGCTGGTCCAAGGGGAGCACCTGACGGATAAGGACAAAAACCAAATCCTCATGCACGAAGATTTGGCGAAAAAGAATGGTCTTAAGGTGGGCGATAAGGTGCGTCTCAAGTCCAATCTCTACGATGCTGACAATGAAAAAGGGGCCAATGAAACCGTCGAAGTGACCATTAAAGGCTTGTTCTCAGGGAAGAACCAAGCTCCTCTAACTTACGCCCAAGAGTTATATGAAGATACCCTCATTTCTGACTTGGATACAGCTGCCAAACTCTATGGCAATACTGTTCAAACAGCTACCTATGAGGACGCTACCTTCTTTGCCAAAGGGGATCAGGATCTGGATCAATTGATCGAAAAAATCAAAGCACTCGATATTGACTGGAACCTCTATGACCTGGTTAAGAGCTCTTCCAACTACCCAGCCTTGCAAAAATCCATCAGCAGCATGTTCCAAGTGGCGGACTACTTGTTTATCGGTAGCCTCATCTTTGCTAGCTTGCTTCTCACCCTTCTCCTCGTCTTGTGGCTCAATGCCCGTCGCAGAGAAGTGGGTATCTTGCTAGCTCTGGGACTCTCCAAGGTGCAGATTGCAGGGCAATTCGTGGCAGAATTGGTCATGATTTCCATCCCCGCCTTCCTCCTCTCCTATGGAGTTGCAGGACTTCTTGCCAAAACAGTCGGAGATACGGTACTCAAGAACGTAACCAGTGGCATTGCCAAACAAATGGCTCAAGAATCCTCTGCAGCCAACCTTGGTGGTGGGGCTGAGGCAGAAAGCTTCAGTAAGCCCCTGACAGACCTCCATATGGACATCCAACCGGACCAATTGTTGGTGATTGTTTTGGTTGGCGGCCTCCTCTTGATTCTGGTATCCATCCTTTCTTCTCAATGGCTCTTGCATAAGAAACCAAAGGATCTCTTGGTGGATGTCGAATAAGAGATTGTTTCCTAAAATAGAAATAGGGTATAATAGGAGGTAGAAGAAGTTTCTTAGATAAAAGGAAAGTGTATGAAGATACTAATCGTAGAAGATGAAGTCCTGATTCGTGAAGGGATGAGCGACTATCTCATGGAATGTGGCTATGAGGTCTTTGAAGCTGGTGATGGGCAGGAGGCCCTGGACCTCTTTCACAGAGAGGCGCCAGATCTGGTCTTGCTGGATATCCAGCTCCCTATCCTCAATGGCTTGGAAGTGCTCAAGACCATCCGGAAGACCAGCTCGGTCCCTGTCCTCATGCTGACGGCCTTCCATGATGAGGACTATAAGTTGACAGCCTTTGGAGAGTTGGCAGATGGCTACCTGGAAAAACCCTTTTCCTTGTCCCTCTTGAAGGTCCGTATCGAAGCTATTTTTAAAAAGCTTCAGCCTTCCCGGATCTTCACCTATGGAGAGGCACGGGTGGATTTTGAGAGCTACACAGCCAGTCTAGCTGGGCAAGCCATCTCCATGAATGCCAAGGAGTTGGAAATCTTGGAATACTTGCTCCAGCATGAGGGCAAGGCCCGGACTCGCTCTCAGATCCTCGATGCCGTCTGGAAGGAGACGGAGGAGATTCCTTTTGATCGGGTGATCGATGTCTATATCAAGGAACTACGAAAAAAACTAGAGCTGGACTGTATCGTAACGGTACGCAATGTCGGCTATAAATTGGAGAGACCATGACCAAACGAAGTATCTTTGCAAAGATCTTTCTGATCACCTTTGCCCTTTTTAGTGGCTTAGTCATCCTTCTACATGCTTCGGTTTACTTTATTTTCCCGTCGACCTATATCGAGTCCCAGCGCCAGACGATTTTGAAGAAATCGCAAGCACTGGCCAAGAGTTTCCAAGGCCAGGAAGAAGGAACTATTGAGTCGGTCATCGACCTTTATTCCAAAACCAATGATATCAAGGTCTCAATCAAGGGCAAGGAAAAACAAAATGCCCTAGAGGTCAAGGATGACTTGCTTCTGAACCCTGACAGCCAGAATAATTCTCTGGTTATTGAAGAGCGAAAAATTCAGACCAAAGAGGGGAAGGACTTGACCTTGCAATTCTTAGCAACTGTCGATTCCCAAAAGGAAGCGCGGGACATCAGTTTGGGCTTTCTTCCCTATAGTCTCCTGGCTTCTTTTGTCCTGTCATTGATTGCCTCCTATCTCTATGCCCGCATGATTTCTGCTCCGATCCTGGAGATCAAGCAGATGACCAAGCGGATGAAGCGCTTGGATCGGACAGCTAGTCTTCCCATTCATTCGCAGGATGAGATCGGCGTCCTCAAGCAACAGATCAACGACCTCTATCACCATCTCCTAGAAGTGATCGACAATCTAGAGCAGCAAAAACAAGAAAATCTGAAGTTGGAGCAGATGAAGGTCGAATTCCTGCGAGGTGCCTCGCATGAGCTCAAGACGCCTCTAGCCAGCTTGAAGATTATCCTAGAAAATATGCGGGATAAGATCGGCCGCTACAAGGACCGGGACCGCTATCTGTCGGTCTCCCTCGATATCGTCGATGAGATGAACCAGATCGTCCTAGAAATCCTGTCTCTCTCCTCTGTCCAAGAATTGGCCGGAGACAAGGAGTGGATCCAGTTGGATCAGGTCGTAGAGCAGATCCTCGACCAGTACAAGGTCTTGGCTCAATCCCGCGCTCTCACGATTGATGATCAGATCCCTGACAAAGCCGTCTATATGGACCCAGCGATTCTGAAATTGGTCCTCTCAAATGTCATCAGTAATGCTGTTAAGCATTCGGATGCAGGTGGAAAGATCCAGCTCCGCCTCGAAGAGGAGGGGACGCACTTGGCGGTTGAAAATACCAGCCAGGAAATGGTAGAGACCGCTGAGCTGTCAATGACCGCTAGTCGCCAGAAGAAGGAAGGCGGCCTGGGGCTCTTTGTGGTCCAACACTTGCTAGACCATGAAGAACTGGCCTATCAATTTGATAAAACAGCTATGGGCTTACGCTTCCGTATGGAACTGCCCAAAGATCCTCAAGAATAAAAAAACTAGCGAACAAGAGAAATGCTTGTTCGCTAGTTTGTATTTAATCAACCTTTTCTACCTTTAGCAATTGGCCGTGTTTTAATTCATAAATGGTATCCACATAGGTCAGGATAGAGCGGTCATGGGTCACCATGATGGCGCTCTTGTTTTTGGATTTGACTTCTTTTCGGATCAATTGGGCGATTTCTTGCCCTCGATCTGGGTCTAGGCTAGCCGTTGGTTCGTCGGCTAAAATGACCTGCGGATTTCCGATGAAGGCTCGAGCAATGGCTGCCCGTTGCTTTTGTCCACCGGACATCTGATTCGGATATTGGTGGTAACAAGCTTCGATGCCAAGATCTGCCAACAAAGCTTTGACTTCTTCTTGGCGTTTTTTCTTGTCCTTTTCCCCCTTCAATTTGGCCACCAGTTCTAACTGGTCACCGATTTTTATATAGGAGAGGAGCTGGTGATCTTGAAAGATAAAGCCGAGCAATTCCAACCGTTTTTGCGTCCACTGTCCTTGGTTGAGGCCGGTCAAGTCTTGGCCAGCGATAGAAATCCGCCCCTCGTCCGCTGATAAAAGCAAGCCAGCGATAGCTAAGAGGGTGGATTTACCAGATCCTGAAGGGCCCAAGATGGCGACAAATTCGTTGGGTTCGACGCTTAAATTAAGCTGGTTGAGGACATGGTGCATCTGGCTGCCATCGGCGTAGGATTTTCTGATATTTTCTAATGCAATAATGGCCATCTTATTCTCCATTTCCACCAATGACTTCGATTGGATCTACTTTTTTGATTTTGACAAGGGACAAGGCACCACACAAAATAGAGGTCAGGATAAAGCTAACCGAGATGGTGAGGTTGTCTTTCAGGGTCATAAATGAAGGGACGCTATTGGGTAAAAATGGCGCCATCATAGTTGCCAAGCCAAGACCCAGCAGTACTCCGATAAGGGAGATGATGGTGAGCTGGGATAGTTGGACATAGGTGATCTGGCTCATGGACATGCCAATGGCCTTTAGGACGCCGAACTGTTTCAACTTTTGCAAGGTCAGGATGTAGAAGAAGACCCCAAGGATAGCAGAAGAAGCGAGTAGTAGCACCCACGTGATCATCCGTAGCGTCAGGTTTTGAGCCTTGTAGCCAGGGATTTTATCGATCACTTGCTTCTTATCTGCTACCATCAAGTTGCTGGTTAGATCGTTAGAAGTGATGCTCTTCTTGGTCACAAGGGTTTGGGCTTGCCATTGATAGCTTGGATCTGTTTTTTGCCGCATGCCTGTGTAGGTCTCCGAGCTGATAAAGCCAATCTCACTATAGCCATATTTGGCATTTTTCGCAAAGGCCACGACCTTGAGCTTTTGCTTAGAGGTTTTGTCGATCACTTGATCGCCGATTTGGATTCCCTCATCCTCTTTGAAAGAATGGTCCAGAATGATCTCGTTTTTCTTTAAGTCGGAGATCTTGATGTCAGTATCTTCCATGATTGGATTGAGGATCTCTTTTTCGTTATGATCGGTCGCGAAATAGGTGATATCCAGGGTGTTGGAATCCTCTGATTTTGAGACGGTTGCCCGCTGGATCGACAAGCCAGAATAGTCCATCCCTTCTATCTTGTTAATCTCATCTAAATCTTTCGCCGTAATAGTTGAAAAAGGGATAATCCCTTCTGAATCCGTCGAAAGGATGTAGTGCAGCGACCCATAGTTCTCGATTTGGGCGGATACTGAACGGCCCAGTCCATTTGTCAGGCCGGATAAGAACACCACCATAAACATGAGGATGGTAATGAGGAGTTCAATCAGGATAAACTTCTTGGGTTGGTATTTAATTTCATTCCATGCGATTTTCATATTGGTTCTCCTTATAGCACGGAGGTGCCCAAGTAGCTTGGCACCTATACATACTCTACCATCATACCATAAGTGGGGGGATAATAGGGGGATGGTGTTTGGTAGAGTATGAAGGAATCGGATTTGTTTACTGTGTTCAATTTGATTCTCAATTATTAATTGTTAATGAATACAAAAATAAATCTGCTATAGACAAGAAAAAAAGCCTTGATTTTAAGGATTTTCCTGTTGATTTAGATGCCTCCTGCATGGATTTGGAAAGGACTTTCATATTGAGAGTAATTAAAAGTGTTGAAATTTAATTGAATTTCGGAAGGCGCTTTTAGGTATTTTCAATATCATGATTTAAAAGTAGGGCAAAAAACATACTGAAGTGAACTGTTTAGTAGCTTAAATATATCATGGCGCTATCTAAAAAGTTAATTTTATAGAGTTTGTTGGAATAGTTACTGAGTTTTTTGTTTAATATCCAAACTTTATTATTATATCATAAAAATGATTAGAAAAACAGACTTGAATTATTTTGAAATTGGTATATGATGAAGGTATAAAAACTATTAAAATAGCCTGATAGAAAGGGGAATAAAAGAATTAATCAGGCTATATAAAATTGGTGATTGGTATTTAATGTTGTAAAACAAGAAAGGAAAAGGTAGAAAATGCAATTACATAAAAAAATTTTTATAGTGGCGTTGGTTTTATCCATTTGTATCTCACTTTATTTTCTTATCAATCCATCTAATATCTTCACCTTTCCGATCCGTGTGCATGAATTTGATGACACATTTAAATATTACATGTTTGTGAAGATTGGAATTGTATTATTATTTATCAAATTCTTACTGGATATATGCTTAGAGTATATCAAGAATTGGTTTAAAAAGTTTTGATATATCTTCACACAAAAGAGTCTGAGACAGCGTTTTGTCCCAGACTCTTTTTTGAGTTGTGAGCTCTGTTTTATAGATCCCACTGCTTGAGGGAAATTTCGCCACTATTGAGCCAGATTTCTTCTTGATTTTCTAACTGGACCAAGAGTTGGCCAGTATCGGAAATGTCTTTGGCAAGGCCCTGATAGGTCTGCTGGTTCTGCTCAAAGGTAACGGTTCGTCCTAAGACCAGGGAGCGCTCTTTGTAGAGGTAGACCAGTTCATCGATATCCGTATGAAGAAATTCCCTCCAAATCTCGCTGATGAGGTCATTGCGGGTGATGGGACAAGGGCCATCAAATAAGGAACCAGCCTTGCTTTCTAGCTCATCTGGAAAAGTAGAGACAGCCAAATTAAGACCGACTCCGATAATGACATCCGTGACGAGACCAGTCTCGATGGACGTGATAGCTTCGGTAAGGATTCCCCCAATTTTTTTATGGCGGTAGTAAATATCATTGACCCACTTGATATCGATATCGATCAGGGTCAGGTTTTTAATAGCCTTGTAGATGGCTCCAGCGACCATCAAGGTATAAGGGGGGAGCTCCGCAGGGGGCAGTTGTGGCTTGAGATGAAGGGACATGTAGATGCCCCCTTGATCGGGGCAGTAGTAGTCACGACCAAAGCGGCCCTTTCCAGCGGATTGCGAATTAGCTAGGTAGAGCGCCTTGCCTTCTTGATGGGTTTCTATGCCTAATTTGGCGTCCAATTGGGTGGAGCTACATTGTTCGTTTAAGGAAACGGTCAATTGGGTATTTTTTGCGATCACTTCAGGAAGCAGAATATCGCCTGAGACCAATTTGTAGCCCTTCTTTTTTAGGGATTCGATGACGACCCCATCTTTTTCTAGACGTTGGATGGCCTTCCAGATAGAGGTGCGGGAAACACCTAGTTCTTTCGCCAGTTGCTCCCCGTTGACATAATCATCTGCCTGAGAAAGGGTTTGAAAGAGGATTTCGTGTGTTTTCATAAGACCTCCTAACGACTGCTATCTCGAATAGTTAGTTTGGTAGCTAATTTGACCATATAGGGAACACTTGGTTGAGCCCCTTGAAAGGTCTGCCGCAACATCTGAATAGCTTGCTTGCCCATTTCTTCTGTGTAGACGGTTACTGTAGAGAGAGCGGGAAAAACATACTTAGCAATCGATGTATCATTGAAGGAAATGAGACTGACGCGATCAGGAACTGCGATTTGGTGCTCCTGAAGAGACCGCAGGGCTCCAACAGCTAAGGCATCACTAGCCATGAAAAAGGCAGTTGGCAAGTCATCGCCCAATGCTTGAATCAGTTGCTCCATCATCTGATAGCCCGACTCAGTCGAGAATTGACCAACAGAGACAAAGCGCTCCTCATAAAGTCCTTTTTCCGTGAGATACTGTTGAAAGGTTCGTTGACGGGGATCCATCTGTAGTGGTGTCGCATCTGCCGTCTCTTCCTGCCCAACCAAGAGCCCGAGCTCCTTGTGGCCATGATCAAGGAAATACTCGAGAGCGGTGATGACAGAATCTTCTAGATCGGTCGTCACACAGGAATGCCCCAGATAGAGGGTATTGCTATCGACAAAGATCAAGGGCTTGCCGTAGCTTTCCAGATCTTGAATGGTCTTGGGACTGAATTTCCCAAGAGCGATAATGCCGTCTACCTCCTGAATCAAGGACCAATCGTCCTTGTTGAAGATACGAAAGATCTCATAGCCTAATTCCTGGGCTTGTTTTTCCAAGCCCATCCGAATGGCATAGTAGTAGAGGTCATCTAATTCTTCTTCGCGCGTGTACCATTCAAAGATGACGATTTTATGAGAGTCTTGGACTGGTTGAGCTGCAGTTTTGCGGCTTTTCTTTTGGTAATGCAGGTCCTCAGCGATGCGAAGAATCCGACTGCGCGTGTCTTCACCAACCGATAAGGTCGCATCCTGGTTGAGGACGCGAGAGACCGTTGCCTGAGAAACGCCTGCTTTTTCTGCAATGTCTTTAATCGTTGCCATGGTTCATCCTTTATTGATTTCTACTTCCAGTATACTCTAAATACTAGTAAAAAGAAATAAATTTTTACTAAATTTTATGTTTCCTTCGATATTGGCTAGGGGTTTGTTGGCTATAGGACTTAAAAGCCTTTGAAAAATAAAGGGGGTCTGAAAAGCCAACGGAGTAGGCAACAATCTTGATGCTTTCATCTGTGTTGGTTAGTAACTGCTGGGCACGTTGCATGCGGACCGAGTGCAGGAATTCTTTGGGAGAGATCTGGTGAAACTCCTTAAAAACAGTTGTCAGGTAAGACCGATGGACATTGAGGTCATCGGCGATCTCTTGAATACTGAGATGTTCTTTAGCGTAATACGTCTCAATCACATGCTTGCAGGTCAGATAGAGTTGATAGGTTGGAGATGGATGGCTCCGATGGATATCGGGAGCCACTTCACTGATAAGAAATAGCAGTTCATAGATCTGAGAGAGAAGGTGGAGTTGGTAATGCGAAGTCATCTTTGAAGCCTCTGCCTTGTGGACGAGTTGCTCCATAAACAGCCCGATCCGCTCTGTGTCCACCTCTGTTTTCTTTAAAAAGCCTTTTTCTTGTAGGGTTGAAAAGCGCATGAAATCACTTACCTTGGTGCCACTGATGCCAATCCAGTAGTAGGACCAAGGCTCTTCTGAGTCTGCCTGGTAGTAGGTCACCTTATTTTTTGGAAGAAGAAAGAGATCCCCAGCTTCTAGGTGGATTTCTTTTTTTTCAAAGTGAAAGACTCCCTTTCCCTTGGTAACAAAATGCAGTACAAAATTGTCTCGAACGCTAGGACCAAATTCATAATTCTTGGGGCAATCTTCGTAGCCGTAAAAATCAAGGGCTAGATCAATCGTGTCAGTTTGGTATTCTGAAAAGACTAACATAGGTAAACCTCCTACCTAACATTTTACCATATAAGCCCAACAAAATTCTATTTTCGAAAGCGTTTACAACAGGTAAAATAAAGACATGTGAAAAAAAGAAAAATATTGGAACTAAATATAAAAACACATAGTGATATTTTTAGGGTCCAATGGAGGAAGATATGGCAATTCGTATCGAACAAAATTTGTTCTATGTAGAAAGTAAGGGACTGAGCCTCATCCTTGAAAATCGAGATGGCTACCTGATGCTCAAGCATTTGGGACGTCCGATTCCGTCCTATCATTTTTCCAATACCGTGCATGAGAAGGACCATGCTTTCGCTGGAAATCCAACACCTGACAATCGAACCTTTAGTCTAGATACCCAGCGACAGGTCTTGGGCCAGCACGGACTAGGAGATTTTCGAAAGCCGTCTATTCAGATCCGGCACGGCGTTACAGAGGTGACGGATTTTCTTTATGTCGGAGCCAATATCTACTCTGGTAGTGTCGAGGCGACCGGTCTTCCGAACCCTCACTCAGTAGATCAGGCTGAAACTTTGGCACTGGTCTTTGAAGATGATCAAGCAGCCCTGCGGTTGAACCTCTACTACACCGCCTACGAGGATCGGGCAACCATTACCAGCTTCTCAAAGATTGAAAACTGTAGTGATGAAAAGGTTGTGATCCACAAGGCTCACAGTGTGTTGGCAGATATCCCAGCAGGTGATTACGATATCATCACTCTGCAAGGAGCCTATGCGAGAGAAAAAACAGTTCGCCGTCAGCAAGTGGAGCAAGGAATCTTCTCCATCAGCTCCAATCGTGGTGCTTCTGGACACGCCCAGACTCCAGCCCTTATCCTTGCCGATCATGAAGTGACGGAAGATGCCGGTTCTGCCCTTGCCTTCCAACTGCTCTACAGTGGGAATTTTGAAGGATTTGTTCAGAAAAATCAACTCAATGAAGTTCGGGTTGGACTGGGGATCAATCCTGAAAACTTCGCTTGGGAATTGGAATCCAATCAGAGTTTTGATACGCCAGTGGCAATGATCAGCTACTCACATGAGGGATTGACCGGTCTCAGTCAAGAAAGTCAAGCATTTGTCCAAAACCATATTATTCCTAGCCCCTTTGCCCACAAAGAACGCCCGATTCTTATCAACAACTGGGAAGCCACCTACTTTGATTTCAAGAAAGAAAAATTATTGGAGCTGGCAGATGAGGCTCAAAAAGTGGGAATCGAGCTTTTCGTTCTGGATGATGGCTGGTTTGGCAATCGCTATGATGATAATCGGGCTCTTGGTGACTGGACTGTCAATGAAGAAAAATTAGGAGGAAGCCTAGCAGAACTGATCCAAGGCATCCATGACAAGGGACTTCAATTTGGCCTTTGGGTGGAGCCAGAAATGATTTCTGTTGATAGCGACCTCTACCGGACTCATCCGGACTGGGCTATTCAAGTCCCAGGCTATGAACACACCTATTCACGGAATCAACTAGTACTTGATTTCTCCAATAAAGAAGTAGTGGCTTATATTAAGCAGGTCTTGGATGACTTACTTGGAAATCATGAGATCGACTATATCAAATGGGACATGAACCGCAATATCACTAAGCTTGGGAATGGGCAAACATACCTTGAAACCAAGATGCAATCCCATGCGTATATCTTAGGTCTCTATGAAGTGGTTTCTTACTTAACAGAGAAGTACGAGAACATCCTCTTTGAGTCCTGCTCCGGAGGTGGTGGCCGCAACGACCTTGGTATGATGCGTTACTTCCCGCAGATATGGGCGAGTGACAATACGGATGCCATTGCCAGACTTCCGATCCAGTATGGTTCTAGCTACCTCTATCCTACCATTTCTATGGGAGCTCACGTATCAGCAGTGCCAAATCACCAGATGGGACGGATCACACCACTTGAGACGCGAGGTCATGTAGCCATGATGGGAAATCTGGGCTATGAATTGGATCTAACCAGTCTTCCTCAAGAAGAGTTGGATCGGATCGCAGCTCAAGTTGCTCATTACAAAACGATTCGACCACTTGTTCAATTCGGAAAACACTACCGCTTGATCAATCCAAGACAGGGTAGCAATCAAGCAGCCGTCCAGTTCACTTATCAAGACCGCACGGTTGTAACCTATGTACGAATCTTATCAACGGTTGAAGAGATCGAGCCGACCCTGAAACTCAAGGGGTTGGAAGAAGATGCGCTCTATCGCTTAGAAGGGACGGATCAAGTATATTCAGGAGCTGAGCTCATGTATGCTGGCTTAACCGTCGTTCTTCCTCAGGGAGATTTCCTCAGCAAACAATATGTTTTTGTCAAAAAATAAAAGGAGACAGCCAAATGAAATGGTATAAAAAAATCGGACTTCTTGCGACTACAGGCTTAGCCTTGTTTGGGCTTGGCGCTTGCTCCAACGATGGTAAATCTGCGGATGGCACAGTGACCATCGAGTATTTCAACCAGAAAAAAGAAATGACCAAAACCTTGGAAGAAATCGCGCGTGATTTTGAAAAGGAAAATCCAAAGGTCAAGGTCAAAGTTGTCAATGTACCAAACGCTGGTGAGGTGTTGAAGACCCGTGTCCTCGCAGGTGATGTACCAGATGTGGTCAATATTTACCCACAGTCTATCGAACTGCAAGAATGGGCGAAAGCGGGTGTCTTCGAAGATTTAAGCAATAAAGACTATCTGAAACGCGTGAAAAACGGCTACGCTGAAAAATATGCCGTGAACGGAAAAGTCTACAACGTTCCTTTCACAGCCAATGCTTACGGAATCTACTACAACAAAGATAAATTCGAAGAGTTGGGTTTGAAGGTTCCTGAAACTTGGGACGAATTTGAACAGTTGGTAAAAGACATCGTTGCCAAAGGACAAACTCCATTTGGGATTGCAGGAGCAGAAGCTTGGACACTCAATGGTTACAATCAATTGGCCTTTGCGACAGCAGCAGGTGGAGGAAAAGAAGCCAACCAATACCTTCGTTATTCTCAGCCAAATTCCATTAAATTGTCTGATCCGATTATGAAGGATGACATCAAGGTCATGGATATCCTTCGCATTAAAGGATCTAAGCAAAAGAATTGGGAAGGTGCTGGCTATACAGACGTTATCGGAGCCTTCGCGCGTGGAGATGTCCTCATGACACCAAATGGTTCTTGGGCTATCACCGCGATCAATGAACAAAAACCGAAATTTAAGATTGGGACCTTCATGATTCCAGGGAAAGAAAAAGGACAAAGCTTAACCGTTGGTGCGGGAGACTTAGCATGGTCTATCTCAGCTACTACCAAACATCCAAAAGAAGCCAATGCCTTTGTGGAATACATGACCCGTCCAGAAGTCATGCAAAAGTACTATGATGTGGACGGATCTCCAACAGCGATCGAAGGGGTCAAACAAGCAGGAGAGGATTCACCGCTTGCTGGGATGACCAAATATGCCTTTACGGATCGTCACTTGGTGTGGTTGCAACAATACTGGACCAGTGAAGCAGACTTCCATACCTTGACGATGAACTATGTCTTGACAGGTGATAAACAAGGAATGGTCAATGATTTGAATGCCTTCTTTAACCCGATGAAAGCGGATGTGGATTAGGAGTAGAGAGACAATGAAAAAAGTATTACAAAAATATTGGGCATGGGCTTTTGTGGTCATTCCCCTCTTATTACAAGCAATTTTCTTCTATGTGCCAATGTTCCAAGGAGCCTTTTACAGTTTTACCAACTGGACAGGTTTGACCTATAACTACAAGTTTGTCGGCTTGAACAACTTTAAGCTCCTCTTTATGGATCCAAAATTCATGAATGCTATTGGCTTTACTGCAATCATCACGATTGCTATGGTAGTTGGTGAGATTGCCCTTGGGATCTTCATTGCGCGTGTCTTGAACTCTAAGATCAAAGGCCAAACCTTCTTCCGTGCTTGGTTTTTCTTCCCAGCAGTTTTGTCCGGCTTGACAGTGGCGTTGATCTTCAAACAAGTCTTCAACTACGGTCTTCCAGCAATTGGGAATGCCCTTCATATCGAGTTTCTCCAAACCAGTCTTTTAGGGACTAAGTGGGGAGCAATATTCGCGGCTGTCTTTGTCCTTCTTTGGCAAGGAGTAGCTATGCCCATCATTATCTTCCTAGCTGGTCTGCAATCTATCCCATCTGAAATTACAGAAGCAGCAAGAATCGATGGTGCGACTAGCAAGCAAGTCTTCTGGAATGTTGAATTGCCTTACTTACTACCAAGTGTCTCTATGGTCTTTATCCTAGCCCTAAAAGGTGGGCTTACCGCCTTTGACCAAGTCTTTGCCATGACTGGTGGTGGTCCAAACAATGCCACAACCTCACTTGGACTCTTGGTTTATAACTATGCCTTTAAAAATAACCAATTCGGTTATGCCAATGCCATTGCCGTAATCTTGTTCTTCTTGATTGTAGTGATTTCGATCATCCAATTGAGAGTATCTAAGAAATTTGAAATTTAAGAGGAGAAGCACGATGAAACAAGATGAAAGAAAAGCCTTGATTGGCAAATACATTCTATTGATTCTAGGATCGGTTCTGATTTTAGTGCCACTCCTTGCCACCCTCTTTAGTTCCTTCAAACCAACCAAGGATATCGTAGACAATTTCTTTGGATTTCCAACCAACTTCACATGGGACAACTTTAGCCGTCTCTTGGCTGATGGGATCGGAGGCTATTATTGGAACTCTGTCGTCATCACTGTCTTGTCTTTACTTGCAGTAATGATCTTTATCCCCATGGCAGCCTACTCCATCGCACGTAATATGAGTAAGAGAAAAGCCTTTACCATCATGTACACCCTCTTGATTCTTGGGATTTTCGTACCTTTCCAAGTTATCATGATTCCGATTACGGTTATGATGAGTAAACTCGGTTTGGCTAATACCTTTGGTTTGATCTTGCTCTACTTGACCTATGCGATTCCACAGACCCTCTTCCTCTATGTAGGGTATATCAAAATCTCTATTCCAGAAAGTTTGGATGAAGCAGCAGAAATCGATGGGGCTGGTAAATTTACAACCTATTTCCGCATCATCTTTCCAATGATGAAACCCATGCATGCGACAACCATGATCATCAATGCCCTTTGGTTCTGGAATGATTTCATGTTGCCACTCCTTGTCTTGAACCGGGATTCAAAAATGTGGACCCTGCCTTTGTTCCAATACAACTACGCAGGACAATATTTCAACGACTACGGACCAAGCTTTGCCTCTTACGTGGTCGGTATTATCAGTATCACCATTGTCTATCTCTTCTTCCAACGCCATATCATCGCAGGAATGAGCAACGGCGCAGTAAAATAAGATACAAAGGGACGATTCAGCTTGCTGAAAATTTCTGTAGTACCCTAGGGCATCCACATCCGTAGACTACTGAAGTAGTAACGGCTGTGGAAATATAGGAAATCGACGTAGTGTGCTTGCACACAAGGAGATTTATCTTTTTTCCTAAGAAAATAGTCCCGTGTTCAATTCCGTATACAAAGTAACGATTCAGCTTGCTGATTTAAATCGTACCCTAGGAAACAATTCTAAAATAGAAAAACTCAAGAAAGCCAGGTCTCCTAAGACTTGGCTTTCAAAAAAGAAAAGGAAACCATTATGCCAATTCAAAACAAAACCATGTTAATTACTTACTCAGATAGCTTAGGAAACAACCTTAAGGATCTTTATGTAAATCTGGAGAAATATTTTGGAGATGCAGTAGGTGGAGTACACCTCTTACCATTTTTCCCATCAACTGGTGACCGTGGCTTTGCGCCTGTAGACTATGATCAAGTGGATCCAGCCTTTGGAGATTGGGAAGATGTCAAACGCTTGGGGGACAAGTACTATCTTATGTTTGACTTTATGATTAATCACATTTCCCGTCAATCTAAATACTACAAGGACTACCAAGAAAAGCACGACCAAAGTGCCTACAAGGATCTCTTCCTCAACTGGGACAAGTTCTGGCCGGAGAATCGTCCTACTCAAGCAGATGTAGATTTGATTTATAAGCGCAAAGACCGAGCTCCAAAACAAGCTATCACTTTTGCGGATGGGACGACTGAGCATCTCTGGAATACTTTCGGGGAAGAGCAGATTGACCTAGATGTGACAAAGGAAGTGACCATGGATTTTATTCGCAAGACCATCGAACACCTGGCGAGCAATGGCTGTGACCTCATTCGTTTGGACGCCTTTGCCTATGCAGTCAAGAAATTGGACACTAATGATTTCTTCGTGGAGCCAGACATTTGGGATTTGTTGGATAAGGTGCGCGATATGGCGGCAGGCTACGGTGCTGAGCTTCTTCCAGAGATTCATGAGCACTATTCTATCCAATTTAAAATTGCCGATCACGACTATTATGTCTATGACTTCGCGCTTCCAATGGTGACCCTCTATAGCCTCTATAGTTCAAAAGTGGATCGCCTTGCCAAGTGGTTGAAGATGAGTCCGATGAAGCAGTTCACGACCCTCGATACCCATGATGGAATTGGGGTGGTCGATGTCAAGGATATCTTGACAGATGAAGAGATTGACTATGCTTCAAATGAGCTTTATAAGGTTGGGGCAAATGTTAAACGCAAATATTCCACAGCAGAATACAACAACTTGGATATCTACCAAATCAATTCGACTTACTATTCAGCGCTTGGAGATGACGATCGTAAGTACTTCCTAGCCCGTTTAATTCAAGCCTTTGCACCAGGTATTCCACAGGTTTATTATGTTGGATTCCTAGCTGGGAAGAATGATTTGGAACTCTTAGAAAACACCAAAGAAGGCCGCAATATCAACCGTCATTACTACAGCAATGAAGAAATCGCACAAGAAGTAGAGCGTCCAGTCGTACAATCCCTTCTCAAGCTCTTTAGTTTCCGGAACAACTCTGCAGCTTTTGATCTAGAAGGAAGCATTGAGGTGGAAACACCAGATGATCATACCATTGTCATCACGCGCCAAAATAAAGACCAAACTGTCACAGCAGTAGCCCGAATCGATCTTGCTGAGGGCACTTACCAAGTGACAGAAAATGGTCAAGAAATGGTGTTTTAGAACCTTTAAGAATCTCAATTGGGTCACCCCCAATTGAGATTTTTTGGTAAAATTTTACTAAAATTTAATCAAAAAAGCAATGATAGAATAGAAGTTGGAATCGGAGTAAAACCCTTTGTTATAGCCTTTTTTGACATAAAATAAAAAATTAATAAAATTTTACTAAAAACACTTGAAGTTTTACTTGCGATCAGATATAATACAAGTATAAAAACGTTTACAAAACTAAAGGAGTTTCTCATGACGACAACAATCACATCTCAAGATTTACAAGCAAAATTCCAGGCTGTCTTTGGGGAAAAGGCTGACCACACTTTCTTCTCACCAGGACGGATTAATCTGATTGGTGAACATACGGACTATAATGGTGGCCATGTCTTCCCAGCGGCTATCACTCTTGGTACCTACGGAGCGGCAAGAAAGCGTGAGGATAAGGTCTTGCGTTTCTTCTCAGGAAACTTTGAAGACAAGGGGATCATTGAAGTCCCACTGGATAATCTCCACTTTGAAAAAGAGCACAACTGGACCAACTATCCAAAAGGCGTGCTCCATTTCTTGCAAGAAGCGGGTCATGTTATTGATAGCGGAATGGACGTCTATGTCTACGGCAATATTCCAAATGGATCCGGTCTTTCTTCTTCAGCTTCGCTTGAGCTCTTGATTGGCGTCATCGCTGAGAAACTATATGATCTTCAGTTAGATCGTCTAGATCTGGTCAAGATCGGCAAACAAACTGAAAATCACTTCATCGGAGTCAACTCTGGGATCATGGACCAATTTGCCATCGGTATGGGAGCCGACCAACGGGCTATTTATCTCGATACCAACACCCTAGAGTATGATCTGGTACCGCTGGACCTCAAAGACAATGTCGTAGTCATCATGAATACCAACAAACGTCGGGAATTAGCGGATTCCAAATACAATGAACGTCGAGCAGAATGTGAAACCGCCGTCTCTGAACTCCAAGAAAAATTGGATATCCAAACCTTAGGGGAATTGGATCTCTGGGCTTTTGATGCTTACAGCTACTTGATCAAGGATGAAAACCGCATCAAACGGGCTCGCCATGCTGTACTTGAAAACCAACGGACCCTCCAAGCTCGTAAGGCACTTGAAGCAGGGAATTTGGAAGGCTTTGGCCGTCTCATGAATGCTTCCCACGTATCCTTGGAGCATGACTACGAAGTGACAGGTCTAGAATTGGATACCTTGGTGCATACAGCCTGGGAACAAGAAGGCGTCTTGGGCGCTCGTATGACAGGAGCAGGCTTTGGTGGTTGCGCCATCGCCCTTGTAAACAAAGATAAGGTTGAAGCCTTTAAAGAAGCTGTCGGCAACCGCTATGAAGAAGTCGTTGGCTATGCGCCAAGCTTTTATATTGCAGAAGTTGCGGCAGGGACACGAGTTTTAGACTAGGTGATAATAATGGAAGCTGTAATATTTGATTTAGATGGCTTATTAGCCGATACTGAAATCATTTCTCTAAAAGTTTATCAAGAATTGCTTAGAGATTTTGGAATTCCTTTCACAGAAGAAACTTATTCTAGAGACTACAGTGGACATAGGGAAGAGGAGAATGTTCAACGATTTTTGGATACCTATGATTTACCATGGAATTTCGAGCAAACTCTGGCTAAAGTTTATGAACTAGAAGGTCGAATCTTAGCCCAAGGTGTTCATTTAAAAAAAGGTGCTAAAAATTTACTTACTTTTTTGAAAACAGAGGGCATTCCAATCGCCTTAGCAACTTCAAGTGTTGAATCTCGGGCTAGAATGATCTTGGATAGCAATGGGGTACTGTCCCTATTTGACCATTTAGTTTTTGCAAAAGATGTCAAACGAAGTAAACCTTACCCAGATATATTTTTAAAGGCTTGTAGTGATTTGAATGCTTTACCAGAGAATTGCTTAGTGCTAGAGGATAGTGAGGCAGGGATTGAAGCAGCCTATCGGGCTGGAATACCAGTCATATGTGTTCCAGATTTAAAAGTACCAGCACAGTCTTTCTTAACTAAAGCAGAACAAGTTTTCCAGGATTTGGATGCTGTCAGAGACTATTTAAAACGTAAGAAGGAGAATCAATGAATCAGGGAATTTTAGATGCATTTGTTACAGCCGTCATTGCGGCGAGTGACTACGAAGAGATGGATCGGATTTATCTAAAAAATCGCATCATGAGTCGTATTGGAGAAGAAGGGCTAGACGCCCCAGCTCAAAAAGAAGAGTTGATCGCACTCAAAGATCAGCTGGTAGAGATCGCTGTTGCAAATAGCAAGATCCAGGACAGTATGGCCGCCAAGGACAGCTTGGGTGCGGAGTTGATGGATTGGATTACCCCTAGCCCTAGTCAGGTCAACCATCGCTTTTGGGAGACCTACCGTCAGTCCAAGGAAGACGCGATTGCTGATTTCTATGACCTCTCTAAGCGCAATGATTACATCAAGGTCAAAGCCATTGCGCAAAACATTGCCTTTGAGGCTGAAACTCCCTACGGTTCTCTTGAAATCACCATCAATCTGTCAAAACCTGAAAAAGATCCTAAAGACATTGCAGCGGCCAAACTTGCCAAAGCCAGTCATTATCCAGCCTGCCAATTGTGCTTTGAAAATGAAGGCTATCAAGGTCGCCTAGACCATCCAGCTCGGGCTAATCACAGGATTATTCGCTTTGATATGGACGGTCATGATTGGGGCTTTCAGTATTCCCCTTATGCCTACTTCAATGAACACTGCATTTTCCTCGATAGCCAGCATGTTCCCATGGCCATTAGCCGCAAGACCTTTGAGCGACTCTTGACCATTGTCGAGACTTTCCCAGGCTATTTTGCAGGGTCCAATGCAGACCTGCCCATTGTAGGGGGATCCATCCTGACTCATGACCATTACCAAGGCGGACACCATACCTTCCCTATGGAGCTAGCTCCTGTTGAGGAAAGCTTTAGCGTTGAGGGATTTGAGGCTGTATCGGTAGGAATTGTCAATTGGCCCATGTCGGTTCTCCGGTTGCAATCGGACAACAAGGCGCAATTGATTGACCTGGCAGACCATATCCTCACAGCCTGGCGAGGCTACTCGGATCCAGCTGTTCAAGTCTTAGCCACATCCGACGGTCAGCCCCACCATACCATTACCCCCATTGCACGGATTCGTGATGGGCATTATGAACTGGACTTGGTGCTCCGTGACAACCAAACCTCACCAGAGCATCCCGATGGTATTTATCACCCGCATGCGGATGTGCAACACATCAAAAAAGAAAACATCGGCCTAATCGAAGTCATGGGCTTGGCGATATTGCCACCTCGACTCAAGGAAGAGCTCAAGCAGGTTCAAGACTATCTACTTGGACGTGAAAGCAGTGTGGCTAGTTACCACCAGGACTGGGCTACTGACTTGAAAGCCACTCACCCATCCGTCACAGACGAAGCAGAAGCAGAAGCTATTGTTCGTGAATCGGTCGGTCAGATCTTTGCGCGCGTGCTCGAAGATGCCGGTGTCTACAAGCGAACAGCAGAAGGCCAAGCAGCCTTTAGACGCTTTGTCGCGACACTTTAAGTGTGGAGAAGAGGCAGAAATTTGGTACAATAAGAGAGAAGACAAAGAAGCGAAAGGAAAACAAATGGCAATACTCGTACTCGGAGGAGCTGGCTATATCGGTTCCCACATGGTGGATCGCTTGGTCAATGAAGGACAGGAAAAAGTCGTCGTGGTCGATAGCCTGGTCACAGGCCACCGTGCAGCGGTGCATCCAGATGCCGTCTTTTACCAAGGAGACCTAGCGGATCAAGACTTTATGCGCAGGGTTTTTAAGGAACATGCAGATATTGATGCGGTCATCCACTTTGCGGCATACTCACTAGTCGCGGAATCTATGGCAGATCCATTGAAGTATTTTGATAACAATACAGCTGGCATGGTCAAACTCTTGGAAGTCATGCATGAATGTGGGGTGCACTACATCGTCTTTTCTTCAACTGCTGCCACTTACGGTATTCCAGAAGAGATTCCGATTCTTGAAACCACTCCACAAAAACCGATTAATCCTTATGGCGAAAGCAAGCTCATGATGGAAACCATCATGCGCTGGGCCGATCAAGCCTATGGCATCAAGTATGTGCCCCTTCGTTACTTTAATGTAGCGGGTGCTAAACCTGACGGCTCTATTGGCGAAGACCATGGACCAGAGACCCACCTCTTGCCAATCGTCTTACAAGTGGCCCAAGGCAAACGCGAGAAGATCGCTATTTTTGGAGATGACTACAAGACACCAGATGGGACCAATGTTCGGGACTATGTCCATCCATTTGACTTGGCAGACGCCCATCTTTTAGCGGTTGAATATCTCAGAAAAGGGAATGAATCGACTGCCTTTAACCTAGGATCATCGACTGGATTCTCCAATCTTCAAATCGTTGAAGCGGCTCGCAAGGTGACGGGGCATCCGATCCCACTTGAGATTGCTGATCGTAGACCAGGAGATCCAGATACCTTGATCGCATCCTCTGAGAAGGCGCGTGATATCCTTGGTTGGCAACCAAAATTTGACAATATCGAAACCATTATCCAAACGGCCTGGGCTTGGCATTCTAGCCATCCAAATGGCTACAATGATCGATAAGGAGGGACTGCGAACATCATTTTTGAGGCTTTTCTAATAACATTTAAAACGACAGTTGATCTTGCTAAATGACTCGTTTCAGACGTCAGTCATTTCCTTAACCATCATAAAAAGTGAGGTATTCAAAATGAATAAAACCACAAAAATGTTAGCCGTCTTCTTGACAGCGGGTCTTCTTTTAGCTGGTTGCGGACAAAAAGAGAGTACGAAATCTACTAGTCCATCGTCCACTAAAGCGACCAGTAAAGCAACAAGCAAATCATCTGCTAAAGAAAAGAAAAAAGAGTCATCAACTGATGAAAGCAAAAAAGAGGATGCACTAGCAGGTGCACAAAAAACCGTTCTCGAAACGAGTGATGAAGCAGGTAAGTCAACCATCACCTTGTACTACAAGGGAGATACCTTGTTATTACAAGAAAAAGTTGATGATTACGACGTCTCAAAAGTGCCTGGTGAGCACCCTCTTGAAACCATGAAAGAAGCCGTTGCTAAGAGTCAAGAAAAATTTAAAGATCTGATGGGCCATGGATTTGAACTGACATCAGAATACAAAGACGGAATCTTTTATATCCGCAATACCATTGATTACACAAAAATCGATTTTAATAAATTAAAAGAAATCGTCCCAGGCTTTAATCCCCTAGATGACAAAACAGTTAGTTATTCAGTAACGAAAGACAGTCTTATCAAGGGCGGAATGGTAGAAAAATAAACAAAATGAAGAGCAGCTCAGTTTTCTGCTCTCTTTTTTTTGGTATGAATTCATGGGCATATTTTGGTAGAATAGGATTTAAATAAAAGTGAGTTTAAAGAATGATTGGCAAAGGAATAAAGAAAATCCTTAAACTAAATTCTATTCATATATTTTAAATAGTAAGGCGGTTGTAAAATGACGAAAGCCCTATATATTCAAATAATATTCACCTTCACAGCTTTTTTTGGCTTCCTCCTTTTAATATATTTTTTATTCTATAAAAGGGAGAAGAATATCCAGAAATATTCAACTATGCAAGTTATTGGAGAAGTGGTTAAACATAGTTATTTAAATGGTTCGGATTTAGCTGCCTTACCAGTTGTTGAATATGTGGTAGAAGGAAAAATATATCAAAAACGTTTCTCTTATTCAACTTTTGAAACAACAACTTCGAAAAAAGCGAAAGCTGACGTATTTGATACAAAATTTATCAGAAGTCCTTATCATGTATTAGATTTAAGAAAAATATTCCCAATTGGTTCTAAAATGACGGTATGGTGTAATCCCCAAAAACCTAAACAAGGCTACGTTGAAAGGTATCCAGGTCATGACAGAATCTTACGATTACATATCATTATTTTTGGTACTCTCTATATATTATTGATTGTGATAGTTACTTTTTTCTATGTCATGTAACGGAATAAGAGAATGCAGTTTACTTCCAATTTGAGGAAGAAATATTAGGAGCCCTTGCTTTATTCCAACTGAAGAACCGTATAAATTAGTGATTGAGTGGAAAGAAATGGAAGAAAGAATGAAAAGAGGGGAAGATAGTTTTCCAGTGACTTTAGTGGATTGACGTTGAAAATAATTTCCCAAATAATGGAGAAGTGATGAACAATAAAGAATTTGAAGATTTATTTTATAAAGTCCCTGAAGGGGTTGATTATGCAGATATATTGGAAGATGTTGATCTAGAGGATGTTCCTGAGGAAACCATTCAAAAGTTGACTTCATTATTGGACATTGATGATGACTATTTACGTTATCAAGCCTCTCGATTGTTGACCATTTGGGGAATTAGAGAAGGCTTTGCTGTCTTGACACAGATGTTCAGTCAAGGGCAATTAGAAGGGATGATTTCGCATCGTCTGTATGGCTATGATGATACGAATCGGATTTTTCTATATGATATCGTAAATTATTGGGCGAGCCGGTATGATTTGGGCGAAGAGAAGATGGCTAGAGGAGAAATTTGTCCTTATGTTTGTAAAATCATCGAACAGGCTGAGACTGGATATTATGATATTTCAAAAATATATCGCTTGGTTAGTGAGGAACATTATACGGAATACATCCCCTACTTAAAACACTTCCTTTCAACCATTATGGACAAACCTGAGGATAATTATTGGCGAATTCATGATACCTTGAAGCTATTCTTAAAGGTAGAGCCTGATTATGTGACACAATTATTAAAAGACAAGCAAAAATCACTAAGAGATTTTGGAATCGAGGATGAAGGTGAAAGAAATTAAATTTTATAAAGTAAATGATGATTGTGGTTTTATGTCCAATTTTGCTCCCTACCCTTTTTCAGATGGAAGCAAAATCTGGCCAACATCAGAGCATTATTTTCAAGCGCAAAAGTTTTTAGTGCCCCAAATTCAAGAAAAAATTCGTCAGATAGCATCTCCAATGGATGCTGCCTTAGAGGGACGCAATCGTCAAAATCCCTTGAGACCAGATTGGGAGGAGGTCAAAGATGAGGTGATGCTCCAGGCCCTTCGAATGAAATTTAGCCAAAATCCAGAAATTGCAAAGGGATTGGTCGCAACAGGAGATGCCATCCTCATCGAACATACACGAAATGACGACTACTGGGCTGATGGGGGAGATGGCTCTGGGAAGAACAAGCTAGGCCTTCTCTTAATGCAAGTACGGGAAGAGTTGAAAAACTCCAACCTGTAATCTCTCCTCTAGCTATTCCATTTAACAGTCTGGGTTTGGTATAACAGTCAACTAGATAGTTACAATGATCAACAGGAGATATTCCTGAAGGTGTAATGTAAGATATTAGTGAAAAGATCGGAGAACATACATGAAATATAGTAAACTAGGCTGGGAAGAAGTTAGTAAGTTTGAGGAAATAAAAGGTTATGGACAACATATTTGGCGACATCATGAGAAATATTTTTTTGTTACAGATGAAGGAGGAATAGCTGAACAGAGGGTAGTCTATGAATTACCATTAGAACTATTTCAATCACCCTACCAAGTTTTTCTGAGTTACTTGAAAAGTCTAACTTAATTTGACAATTTAGGCAATAAAGAAATCCTAGACAAGCTTTTGAGCTATTCAGAAGACTTGAAATACCACTATAATCTCTATCAGCTCTTGCTTTTTCACCTTCAGAATAAGGAACCAGAGAAATTTTTTGGACTCATTGAAGACAATATAAAGAAGGTTCATTCTCTTTTTCAGACTGTCTTTAAAACATTTCTAAAGGACAAAGGGAAAATCATCAATGCCCTTCAGTTATCCTATTCCAACGCTAAATTGGAAGCGACTAATAATCTCATCAAACTTATCAAACGCAATGCCTTTGGTTTTCGGAACTTTGAAAACTTCAAGAAGCGAATTTTCATCGCTCTGAATATCAAAAAAGAAAGGACGAAATTTGTCCTTTCTCGAGCTTAGCTTTTCTTCAACCCACTAAAGTTGACAAAGAGCCGTAGATTTTAGGTATTTACCTTGTCTACTTAAGAGGTATCATATCATCGAGATAAAGGTGATTTGTTTGTTCCTAAGAATCAGGTTTTAGGTTTGACTTGTGGCAACTTCTGGAAAAAGCTTGTCTAGAATTTTTGGAGTGATAGCTTGTCCAGGACCTTCAGCACAATAGGTGTGAATATACATAGCGGGATTGAAGTTGAGCTCGATACAAGTGAAATGAGGTTTTTCCTTGCTAGCAGGCTGAGTTTTATCTGGAATGATGAGGTCAACCCCGCAAGCCCAGGCCCCCATGCTAGTTGCCATAGCTGCTGCCAATTCTTGGTAAGAGGAATCTATTGTCTCAGTGACATCAATAGAGTCACCACCCGTAGAAATGTTGGAGTTACGGCGGAGATTGACCTTTTTCCCTTCTGGGAGAATATCATCAGGTGCATAACCTTGCTGAGTCAACATCAATTGTTCGATGTCTCCTAGCTTAATGATTTCCAGAGGTGAGCGGTGGTCACGGCCTCGCAATGGATTGGCATTTTTCTGAGCGACTAATTCGCGAATGGTGTGTTTGCCATCACCGACAACATTAGCAGCGACACGAAGGAGGACAGACTCACAACGCCCGTCCAGAATGAAGAAACGGTATTCGGTTCCTGGGATAAATTCTTCAACAAGAACAGCTGTATCTTCTGCAAAGGCAATCTCGAGAGCTTTCTTATAGTTATCAAGGCTGGCAGGCTCTTGGAAAATGGAAATGCCCAGACCGAAGTTGGTTGATTTTGGTTTAACCACAATTTGCTTGCCCTTGATAAGAGGATAGTAGGCTAGACCTTGTTCTAGACTGGTAAATTCGTCGCCGGCAGGGACAGGGAAGCCAGCATCAGCCAGGATTTTTTTGGTCACGGTTTTATTAGCCATGGCAAGAGGAACTACATAGTTGTCTTTTGAGGTCATGTTACCATTTTTGACGTACTCGACATGATCTTTATGCCAGAGTTTAAGGAATTGATCCTGCTCATCTAGGATTTCAAAATGAAGCCCTTTTTGAATGGCATCAAAGAGCAGCATCTGGGTAGAAAGTTCCATCTCCTCATAACCCTTAAGGGCATAGTGGGCAGTCCAGTCGTAATCATGATAGGCAAGCGCCTTGTCAAGGGCAAAGTCAGAAAGGGACTTGTCTTTGATATGAGGAAGAAGTTGAGCAGCTAGTGTCTGACTGGAATCTGCAAAGGCATCTTTAACTTGTTTGACCAGCCCTTGATGATAGTCACCAAGCCCAAAATGTTGCACCAGTTGGTCTAGAGCTGTCGTAATGTTCTGAGTTTCAGCTTCAGAAGGTAGAGGTTCTAAAGGATGAGAGAGGGCAATTTTTTCATTCAGCGCGTGACCTTGAGCCAGAGCCTGATCAACATTTTCAGGGGCATCCAGCCAGAGGAAGGCTAGAAGGAGTAGGTGTACGGTATCCATGGTAGTTTGGCTAATACCGATACGCTCAAAGGGGTTGAGGTCGAAGTTACGGAATTCTAGGTAGGTGATTCCCTTGTCAAGGAAGGAGCGATTAACCTTTTGTCCACGGAAACGAACAGCCGAGTAAAATTCCTTTTCCGCAATCAAATCACCTTGTTCGATATAGTTTTCGATGGCAGAGACATAGTCTTCTAGGCTTGCAAAAGATACTTGTATTTCTTCCTTATTGACATAACCATGGTCGCTGTTTCGGAAGGAACGCACGAGTTCTGGCACTTCTTGGTCGAAGAAGCCTTGCTCAGCAACAGGTGCAGCACCAAAGAGATAGGTAATCACCCAACGATAGCGCAAATAGTTCTGAGCCAGCTTAAGATAGAGGGCGTTTTTGAAAGCAATTATATCAATCTGGTCACTTTCTTGGAATAGGGCTTCAACCAAATCTTTCCCTAGTTCCATATTATAGTGGATACCTGAGATAGCTTGTAGTTTAGTTCCGTATTTTTCGGCCAGGTAGTTACGATAATAGCGTTCAAATTCATTTTCCAGTTGGGCAACTTGGATTTCTTGGGCGTTGATACGAGGAGGCATGGACAAGGGCCAGAGAAGTTCATCTTTACTGATGGAACGTCCAGCTACATCGGTAATGGCTCCAAGAAATCGAAGAGCCTCAGTGGTAGATTTAGCAACTGGTGTGATGAGTTCCATCTGAAACTCACAAAAATCTGTTTGAATATAAGGGTGGAAACTTCGAGCTCCTAGCCATGAAGGGTGAGGCGTATGTGCTAATTTTCCCTGTCTATCGACACGAAGACTTTCGCGTTCAATTCCAAAGTTAGCTTGAAGGATAGGGCTAGTAGGCTCCAGCTTTTGAAGCAGTTGATTTATAGTCATAGAGTCACCTTTTCATCTAATGTTAGTGATAGTCTATTATAAATAGGAGAAGAAAACAAATTTCCGCTACGGTTAAGGGGAATTTCCAAATGTTTCAGATACGAATTCTTAAAACCAGTTGTTTTTTAGCTCTATTATATGCAAAAATTGTAAAATACCCACTGATTTTTATGTAAAATGTTATTTCTCTTGGAATTTAAATCAAATTAGCCTATACTAATGACGTATATATGAGAACGAAAGAATCCCTAGGGTCTGCACTGCACTCATAAAATGAGACACAAGAAAACACTCCTGTTGAATTCTGGTAAACTAGAAACAGGGGTGTTTTGTTATGGTCAAAAAGCATATTCAGTAGTAACTAATCTAGCCTGTATCGAAATGAAGAAGGCAGGCAAATCAAATAAAGTTATCATGGATACCCTCAGCATCAAAAATGCTAGTCAGGTCAAGAACTGGTTGCGATGGTATCAGAATGATGAATTGTACCGTTTCCAACAACCCGTGGGGAAACAATATACTTATGGTAAAGGGATGAAACAGTTATCTGAAGTGGAACAGTTACGTTTGCAGGTAGAATTACTAAAAAAGTATCAGAGTTGATAAAAGAATCGACAAAGTAAGTCTTATCAAGCTAGTGGAAGAGTATAAGAAAATGTGCTCTGTATCGATTATTTTAGAATGTTTCGGTGTCAAATGCTCAACTTTTTATCGCTGGAAACAGGAGTGTAAGAATTCTCAGAAAAGAGGCGAAATAGCAGATAATGCCTGTATCGAATGG
The DNA here is from genome assembly GCF_019929185.1 of Streptococcus parasanguinis. Lineage (GTDB taxonomy): Bacteria > Bacillota > Bacilli > Lactobacillales > Streptococcaceae > Streptococcus > Streptococcus parasanguinis_O. The sequence goes on along the minus strand of NZ_JAHZPC010000002.1, from coordinate 19,548 downwards.
TTTCACTCTATTCTCAAGTCTGAAACCTTCTATCTCCATAAGTGGAGAAACATAACTGAAGATAGTCTAACAGATATTGTCAAAAATTACATCATATTTTATCCTGATAATTATGTATCACCATTGAAATAGCCTGCGTGGAACTTGTTTAGACACCGTTAGTTGTGGACAAGTTTCTTTTTTTATTTTAGGTGCACTAGATGAATCTCTCCCAAAATGTGTTGAAAATATAAATAGAACTCTGGCTTTCTCCTAATGCAAGTACGGGAAGAGTTGAAAAACTCCAACCTGTAACCTCTCCTCTAGCTATTCCACCTATTTCATGCTAGAATAAAGAAAAACACATTTGGAGGCATTATGAATCAGACAGTGACTTATTTGCAGGAATTGACAGCCATTCCTTCCCCGACCGGTTTTACACGGGAGATCGCAGACTATTTGGTCAAAACCATTGAAGGCTTTGGGTATGAGGTAACTCGGACTGCTAAGGGAGGCGTGAATGTGACCGTTCCTGGTGTGATCACAGACAAGCAACGCTACGTCACAGCCCATGTGGATACCTTGGGGGCTATTGTTCGCGCGGTGAAAGCAGATGGCCGCCTCAAGCTAGACCGTATCGGCGGTTTCCCTTGGAATATGATTGAAGGGGAAAATTGTACGGTCCATGTAGCCAATACCGGAAAGACCCATTCGGGGACAATTTTGGTCCATCAGACTTCTTGCCATGTCTACAAGGATGCGGGAACTGTCGAGCGGACCCAGGACAATATGGAAGTCCGTCTGGATGAAAAAGTGACCAATGAAAAAGAAAGCCGTGCTCTTGGCATTGAAGTGGGTGATTTTGTCAGCTTTGATCCCCGGACCATTGTGACAGATACTGGCTTTATTAAATCTCGTCACTTAGATGACAAGGTGAGTGCAGCGATTCTCTTGAATCTTCTGCGCGTGTACAAGGAAGAACAGATCCAATTGCCAGTAACGACCACCTTTGCCTTTTCAGTCTTTGAAGAAGTGGGGCATGGGGCTAATTCAAGTATTCCAGCTGAAGTGGTCGAATACTTGGCAGTGGACATGGGAGCTATGGGAGATGACCAAGCGACGGATGAATACACGGTATCCATCTGTGTCAAAGACGCTTCTGGACCGTATCACTACGAATTCCGTCAGCATTTAGTAGCCTTGGCAAAAGCTCAAGAAATCCCTTATCAATTGGATATCTATCCTTTCTATGGATCAGATGCCTCTGCAGCCATGAGCGCAGGAGCAGAAGTCAAACATGCCCTCCTCGGAGCAGGGATCGAATCTAGCCACTCATATGAGCGGACTCACTTGGATTCTGTAGTCGCAACAGAGCGCATGGTCGATGCCTACCTCAAGAGCGACTTGGTAGATTAAAAATGGAACTACTCCACGGAGTAGTTTTTTCATAAACTAAAATTTTCTGAAAATTCCTTTTCTTCTGAAAACCTTTGTGGTATAATCTTAAAATAAACTTAAAATTTCTTGAGGAGATTTACATGAAAAAAAGAAATGTCATTGCACTTGCGGGAGTTGCTCTCCTTTCAGCAGGTATCCTAGCAGCTTGTTCGGGTGGTTCTAAATCATCTAGCTCAAGCAACGGTCAAAAATTCTCATATGTCTATGAGACTGAGCCAGAAAACCTAAACTATATCACATCTGGTAAAGCAGCAACCCACGATATCACTGGAAACTTGATTGATGGTTTGTTTGAAAATGATAAATACGGGAACTTGATTCCATCTCTTGCAAAAGACTGGACAGTTTCCCAAGATGGCTTGACTTATACTTATAAACTTCGTGACGATGCTAAATGGTATGATTCAGAAGGCGAAGAGTATGCGGATGTAACAGCTAAAGATTTCGTCACAGGGATCAAATATGCGGCTGATAACAAATCAGAAATGCTCTACATCATCCAAGATTCTATCAAAGGCTTGAATGACTACGTCAGTGGTAAAAATAAAGATTTCTCAGCTGTAGGAGTAAAAGCAGTTGATGATCATACCCTTCAAATCACTTTGAACCAACCAGAATCTTACTGGAACTCTAAATTGACTCTTGGGATCACTTTCCCTGTCAACGAAAAATTCGTGAAATCAAAAGGGGATAAATTCGCTCAAGCAAGTGACACCAGCTCCCTTCTTTACAATGGTCCTTACATCTTGAAGAGCTTTACTTCAAAATCTTCTATCGAAATGACCAAGAATGAAAACTACTGGGATAAAGACAAGGTCTACATCTCAGATGTGAAATTGGAATTCTACGATGGACAAGACCAAAGTAAATTGGCCAAATCATTCGGTGAAAATGCTCTTAGCTTGGCAAAACTCTTCCCAACTGGATCTGGTTACTCAGAGCAAGCCAAAGAATTCAAAGACGAAATCACCTACACTCCTCAAGACGCCGCTTCTTATGTTATTGGTACCAACATCGACCGTCAATCTTACAAACACACTGCTAAGAAGACCGATGAAGAAAAACAATCTACTAAGAAAGCTCTCTTGAACAAGGACTTCCGTCAAGCGATCAGCTTTGCCTTCAACCGTGAAGCGTATGCTGCTCAATTGAACGGAAAAGACGGAGCAAGCAAGATCATCCGTAACCTCTACATTCCACCAACATTTGTCCAAGCTAATGGTAAGACCTTTGGTGAAATGGTGAAAACTCAATTGGATACCTACGGAGATGAGTGGAAATCTACTAAACTAGACGATGGTCAAAATGGTCTCTTCGATGCTAAGAAAGCGAAGGAAGAGTTTGCAAAAGCGAAGACTGCCTTGGAAGCAGAAGGTGTGAAATTCCCAATTCACATCGATATGCCTGTAGACCAAACCACACCATCAAGAGTTCAACGGGTACAATCCTTCAAACAATCAGTTGAAGAAGCACTTGGTAAAGAAAATATCGTCATCGATATCCAAATGCTTTCAAAAGAAGACCTTCAAAATGTGACCCTCTTTGCGCCAAATGCGGCTGGCGAAGACTGGGATCTCTCTGATAATGTTGGATGGAGCCCTGACTACCAAGACCCATCAACTTACATGGATATCTTGAAAGCTTCATCTGGTGAAAATACTAAGACTTTCCTTGGATTTGACCCAAGTGGAAACAATGAAGCAGCTAAAAAAGTTGGTCTGTACGACTTTGAAAAGATGATCAAGGATGCTGGTGCAGAAACACAAGACGTCAACAAACGCTATGAAAAATATGCGGCTGCGCAAGCTTGGTTGACTGATAGCGCCCTTGTTATGCCAACTTCTTCATCAACAGGACGTCCATTCTTGACACGTATCGAACCATTCTCAGCTCCATTTGCATGGACTGGTGGTAAAGGAAAAGACCACGTGATCTACAAAGGAATGAAACTCCAAGACAAAGCTGTGACAAGTGCTGATTACAACAAAGCCCTTGAAAAATGGCAAAAAGAACAAGCAGAGTCAAATAAAAAAGCACAAGAAGATCTTAAGAAGCACGTTAAATAAGGATCGATAACCGAGGCTGATGCCTCGGTTTTTTTGTGGATCAGATGAATATCTGTTTGATATTAAAACGCTTACATAGTATAATGGGAGTGTTGATTACAAAAAGTTAGGAGACTGACATGAAAAAGAAAACAATGGTTTCCATTGTCGCATCGAGCTTACTGATCGCGCCAATGGTTTTGCATCAAGTAGCAGCAGCAGATGAGCAGACAGAAGAGTTAGCTCCATCGACAGAAGTGGTCCATGCTCCATCTACTGAAGCAACACCGATAGTTAGTGACGCAAGCACTGCCGCTAGTGAAGAAGGGACAAACTCAAGTGAGGCATCGCTGGATCGGACGGCAGTTGCAAATCAAGTAGCCCCTGCTACAGAAGAACACACAAGACAAAGTGAGCCTACGGTCCCAGTAGCAAGTCCAGCAACAACCAACAGGGAAGCTGCACCTCAATCTGCTCCCAGTTCAGAAGCTCCGGCAACAAGTAATGATTTAGCAAAGGTTACAGGTAGCACCCTTGCAGCTGATCAGGCCCCTAAAGAGTTGACGGTCCAAGATGCTGTTAATGGCTTGCTTCAATGGGCAGCAACAGATCCTAGCCAATTGGGCCAAAGCCAAGCAGATCGCGAACGCTTTGCCAAGAGTTTAGGCTTGATTGAAAAATCAGAAGATTTGACTCGTAAGGTTAGTCAGCCAGAATTGGCCAAGATGTATGAAACAGCTAAGAAACTCTACGATGCCTACCGGGCTGAAAAGAAAAGCCCGCTCTTTTTAAATGGTCGTGCCCAGCCGATTTTCCCTTATACGACGGGAGAAAAAGCAGACCAAGACTACAAATATGAAGACAGCCAAATTGTACGCTTCCCTGTCTATGTCGAAACGGACTACGACACCGACGCAGATGGCAAGCCTGACTTAGTCAAAGCCATTGTTCAACTACCAAAAGCAGTAGCTCAAGGTGATTTTAAGGCAGCCACTATTCTGGAAGCGCGCCCTTACGTAGCGGGGACGCTTGATGAAAACTACGTGACCCTCGAAAGTTTGGGGCTTCCAACGGACGGTAGCTATGACATGAAGAAACTGCACAGCCAACCTGCAAAGAGACAGCCAGTAAGCAGTGAAACAACAGTAGAAGCAGCCAAAAAAGCCAAGGCATCGGATTGGTATTACTACAGTCCCTACGAGTATATCTATGACTACGAAGATCTGAACTGGTACGACTATTTCTTGGTCAGAGGCTATGCCTTTATCTCGAGTGCGGGACTTGGTACCAAGGGATCAGAAGGATTTAACACCACAGGTTCTGATCTCGAAATCAATGCCTTCAAGAATATCATCGAGTGGGTCAATGGCAAACGCAAGGCCTACACCGATAAGACTAGCAATGTTGAAATCAAGGCAGACTGGGCAACAGGCAATGTCGCTATGACCGGTCTCTCCTGGGCTGGAACCACGACCTTTGGTGTGGCAGCGACAGGCGTAGAAGGCCTAAAGACCATCGTTCCAGCAGCAGGGATTGCCTCTTGGTATGATTATTTCAATAGCCAAGGAACCCAGTTTGGCAATGCGCCTTATAGTGATCTTTCATGGCTATCCCTCTACGTTAGCACGCGGATGCTGGACCAAGACGACTGGGCAGGGATTTGGCAAAACTATTCCAACTACATCAACCAATTGAACAAGGACCAGTACGCCCATGATCGTAACTACAGTGATGTCTGGAAGGAGCGGGATTATACCCTTCATCCGGAAAATCTCAAGACCAGCGCCCTGATCGTCCATGGCTTGAATGATGACAATGTCAAGACCAAACACTTTGAACTCATGTACGATGCCCTCAAGAAAGCAGGCCAAGATGTCAAGCTCTATCTCCACCAAGGAGATCACGTCTATCCAGCGGCTATGTCACGGGGATACGGCATCACCGCCAATGGTCAGGACTTTTATGACCTGCTCAATACCTGGCTGACCCATTACCTCTACGGAGTGGACAATCACGTCGAAAGCTTGCCAGCGGTCCTAGCTCAAAACAACTATGATCCAAGCAAGTGGACCAGCTATGATAACTGGAAGAGCAGTCAACGTCTCTTCTTGAATGCAAGCTCGAAACGTCTAGAAGAAACCATTTCTAGTGATTATGCGGCTGCAGGTGTTGAGATCGCTAACCGTAATGAAACTGTCAGCAAAGCCTCCTCTAAGGCCAATCTGACCTTCGTTTCTGATGTTACTGAGGACACTACGATCAAGGGCCACATCCCTGTTCATTTCAAGGCAGCTCTTGCCAAGGGTCAAGGAAAGAATTTCCAAATCAACGCCCTCTTGGTAGATGTGGCAGATGAGGACTTTGACGTGGTAGGAAATGGTAGCGTCAAGCAAGATAAAACGGCAGACGCTTTCTGGATGGGAAGCAATTTAAGCAACCTATCTGTTGCCGAATACGAAACCATCAAGACCAAGTACAAGGTGATTGCGAAAGGCTGGATCAACCTTGCGAACCCTGAGTCTGGCTACGATTCAGCAAGCTCACGAGCTAGCATCGAGCCAAAAGTGGGAGAATACCACGATTACACGGTCTATCTCCAACCAAATCTCTATACGGTTAAGAAAGGTCACAAGTTAGCACTTGTTTTCAACACCTATGACCCATCTGATTTAACGGTGGAGCATCCATATGAAGTGACCTTTAAGACAGATTCTATCCAGGCGGCGATTCCAATTGTTGAAAAGACCCGCGCCCAAAAGGCAGCTTATGTACCAAGTGCAACAGATACAGACTATGCGAATTTACCAGAAGTTGAAGGTGCTGCTCTAGTCGCTCCAGAAGTGCACTACAAGGAAGAATATAGGCTTCCAAGCCCAGAATCCTTTGTCCAACCAAGCCAAACTCTTCCTGAAAAAGCAGAGCAGATGCAAATAGGATCAGCAAGACAAGAGCACTCTCTTCATACACTAGCTGTATCTTATGGACCTCAATTTGTTTCACAAGGATTGGCAGAAGATCCTCAAGCTGCAACTCTTGTAGTGGGAGGAGAGAAAGCAGATCATACGCTTCCTCAAACAGGGAGCAAAGACCATTCTCTGGGTCTCTTAGGGGTGATTAGCCTAACAGCTTCTAGCCTCATCTTTTGGCGCAAAAAGAGAGAAGATGCCTAAGGACTCCCCGTAGCAAATATTTCTAAAATGGCATCTTTTAGTGTAAAATAAAAGTAGAAATGCAGAATCAGTAGTCACTACTGAAAAAGGAGGAAATATGGCACACATAATCACAGATGCAACTTTTGAACAAGAAACCAGCCAAGGCCTTGTCTTGATTGACTTTTGGGCAACTTGGTGCGGTCCATGCCGCATGCAAGCTCCAATCTTGGATCAGTTGGCAGAAGAAGTACATGAAGATGATTTGAAAATCTGTAAGATGGATGTCGATGAAAATCCAAATACAGCGCGTCAATTCGGTATCATGTCGATTCCAACTCTTCTCTTTAAAAAAGATGGACAAGTTGTCAAACAAGTGGCTGGAGTTCATACGAAAGCCCAATTGAAAGAAATCATTGCAGAATTGAGCTAAAAAGAAGACTCGTTTTCCAAACCGGAAAACGAGTTTTTTTGATGCTCTTTATTTCTTTCAAATAGACGCGATACCCATTGACAGCGCTTTCTTATAGTGCTAAAATGAAGCTGTATTTCCTATAAAATTTTTACAGGAAAAAATTCTCCTAGGAAGGTGTAGATCCTAGGAGAAAATTACATATAAAGGTTATTGCCCCTCTGTATCTTGGGCTACCCAGACACTGACGGAACGTTCTGCCACTGGGAATTCAGCAGTACCGTCTTCTTGGACTTGGACGGTTTCGCTACAATTTTCTAGTACATCATAGTAGGTGAGGCCTGCGTAGGATGAGCCGATCTCCATGACTTTTGTAGCAGCTTGGTTATTGGAAATCAAGCAGGCGATTGGTGCTGATTCTTCTGAACCTGAACGTGTCCAACCGATGCAATTAGGATCATCGAAGTAGTCCGTTTCTTCCCCATAGGCCAGATCTTTACGAACCCATAAGAGTCGATCGAGGACCCCTTGGAAACTTTCTTGCGCAAATTGGCCCTCGATACCGTAGTAGTCTCCATAGAAGACACAAGGCAAACCAGCTTCACGAAGTAAGATCAAGGCATAGGCTGCAGGCTTAAACCATTCTTGGATGGTAGATTCCAAGGCTTGCCCTCGTTGGGTATCATGGTTGTCCACAAAGGTTACGGCCTGTTCAGGATGATTGAGTGCTAGTGTTCCGTCAAAAATAGTTCGAAGGTCGAAATTTTCACCTTCTTGACTAGCTCGGAAGAGATTTTGGTGGAGGGCCACATCGATCAAGTCGTATAAGTAGTCAATGCTTTCCAAGTACTCATCGTTGGTTTCTGTGTCCCCATTCCAAAATTCACCAAAGACGTAGAAATCTTCACCATATTTTTTGGTGATATTGTGGATGAAATTCTTCATAAAGAAGGAGTCAATGTGTTTGACTGCATCCAGACGGAATCCCTCAACCCCTGTTGTTTCGATAAACCATTCAGCCCATTGGTCGAGATTTTCTACAACCTCGGGATGTTTGAAATCGATATCGGCGTACATGAGGTAATCGTAGTTTCCGTTTTCCTTGTCAACCAGATCTCCATGGGCCCAACCTTTGTTGTCCCCTTGGATTTGGTAGATCCCACTTTTATTACGTGAAGCATCGTAGTCCGTACCGGTGAAATGGTACCAATGCCAGTGGAAGTCATTATAGGCGCCATTTCGGCCATCAAAGGTGAATTTGGTCCATCCTTGAATGGTGAAAGGTTCGGTAAGGATCTTGTTTCGATCCATCGGATCGACCTCAACGACCTCGAATTCTTCTAAACCATCTGCAGCAGCTTTGTGGTTAAGAACGACATCGGCCATTGGTTGAATCCCTGCATCTTTGAGGGCTTGAATGGCTTGAAGATAATCGTCTTTGAAACCGTATTTGGTACGAACCGTTCCTTTTTGATCGAACTCGCCCAAATCAAAGAGGTCATAGACTCCGTACCCAACGTCATTGTTAGATGTAGCTTTAAAGGCAGGTGGCATCCAGACTTTACGAATACCCAAGTCTGCTAAGTGTTGCGCATCTTCAGCAAGACGCGTCCAGTGGTTCCCATCAGCGGGCAAATACCACTCAAAATATTGCATTAAGGTTTGATTTTCCATTTTTATTTCTTCTTTCATGTGAATGTTCCTATTTTACCAAAAATAGTTGGATGCGACAAACTTTTGCGCTGGAAGCAAGCCCTTTCTAGAAAAGAAATCGCATACATGAAAGAAATGAAGTGAGAATATAACATAATAGAGTCAGGCTCCGCTAGGACTGACTTTGAAAATGGTGAAAGGAGACCATTTTATGAAAAAAACAACTCTTGTTTCTCTACTCGTTGCAGGTTTACTGATTAGTCCTGCTGTACTCGCCCAGCATGTGCAAGCAGACCAAGTAAGCAGCACAACTACTGAGGAGACGGTTACTCCTTCTACGGTAAGTCCTGAAGTTACTGAAACAGTGACCTCAACACAAGGAGACACTAAAGAAACCGTACATCCTGAAAAAGTGGAAGAGGTTTCAGAAACTAACAGACCAACCACTTCGCCAACCGCTCCGACAACTACTCCGACGACTGAGCTACATGAAGAACCTGCGTCAAGTCCAGCGGTAGTGAGCGCCCCAACTGTTGAGTCCACTCTAGCCAATCAGCCAAGCCCTGCGCCTGCGACGCCTACCGTTGGCAGTCAAGAGGTGAGCACAGCTCCAAAAGTAACCCAAGGAGACTTGGCTGAAATTACTGGTGCAACTGTAACCGATCAGGATCGTGAAAAAGAAGTCACTGTGACGGAGGCAGTCAATCAACTATTGAACTGGGCTTCTACCAAGGAAAATCAAGTCGGATCTACTGATAAAGACCGATTAGCTTTTGCCAAGAGCCTAGGGATGGTCAAGGAAGGAGTGGAGGGCTCTGCTCCAGTCACTAATCTCACTTCGATGGTTGATGTAGCCAAACAGCTCCGTGCCGCTTACCGAGCTGACAAGAAGACACCTCTCTTTTTGAATGGCAAAGCACAACCTATTTTCCCATTTACGCCAGGGGACGATCCGGAGCATTACTCCTATGACAAGAGTGACATCGTCCGCTATATTGTCTATGTGGAAACTGATTATGATACGGATGGAGATGGCAAGCCTGACTTGGTCAAGACCTTCGTGCAGGTGCCAAAAGCTGCTGTCAATGGGGACTATAAAGCTGCGACCATTTTTGAAGCTAGTCCTTATGTAACAGGAACAACAGAAGAGCGTACCTTAGAGGCAATTGGCCTCAAAGAAGGTGGAAAATTCGATATGGCCAAGCTCTATGAAAAACCTGCCAAACGCCAAGCAACCAAGTCTGTTACGACAGAAGAAGTAGCCAAAGCAACTGATCCAAAGGATTGGTACTACGTCAATCCACGTGAAAGCTCTGAAGATTATACGCATTATGATTACGAAAATCTCAACTGGTACAATTATTTCTTAGTTCGTGGTTATGCAGTGGTGACCAGTAGTGGTTTGGGCTCAAAAGGATCAGACGGGATCAATACGACCGGCTCTGATCTTGAAGTGGCCGCATACAAGAATATCGTGGAGTGGCTCAACGGCAAACGCAAAGCCTACTCTGATAAGACTAGCAACCAGGAAGTTAAGGCAGACTGGTCCAACGGCAATGTCGCTATGACAGGCTTGTCTTGGGCAGGTACGACGACATTTGGTGTAGCGTCCACTGGGGTTGAAGGGCTCAAGACCATTGTGCCAGCCGCAGGGATTGCTAGTTGGTATGACCATTTCAACAGCCAAGGCTCTCCCCTTGATACAGGAGCTTCCAATGACCTTTCCTGGTTATCTGTCTATACCTCTGGTCGTATCCTTGACAAGGAAGATTGGGACAAGGTCAAGGATTACTATGCAGCCTATATCACCAAGCTCAATGAGCTCCAACACAAGGATGGTCATAATTACAACGAAGAATATGCTAAACGCGACTACACGCTCAATGCAGCCAATCTGAAAGCGGCCCCTCTCATTATCCAAGGGCTCAATGATGACAATGTCAAACCCAAACATTTTGAACTCATGTTAGAAGCCTATAAAAAGGCGGGGATCGATGCCAAGGTCTTGCTCCACCAGGGCAATCACATCTATCCATCTACTCGTTGGTCAGGGACAGAAGTCGCAGGCCAAGCCTTTAATGACCTGATGAATCTCTGGTATAGCCATTACCTCTACGGTATTGAAAATGGGATTGAAAACCTTCCACAAGTAACAGCTCAGGACAATCTAGATCCAAGTAAATGGCGTCGTTTTGATAAATGGGATACCAACAATGCCATCTCCGCTCGAATCTACTCTAAACGGGAGGATGTGACAGTAACTGGCGATTACTATGGTACAGGAAATAACTGGACTACACGTAACCAAGATGCAGCCTTCCATTCTTCCGAAGTGGCAGCTTCCTATGCAGCCACCGTCGACCAAGATGTCACCATCAAAGGCCATATTCCTGTGCATTTTAGCGCTGCTTTTGTCAAGGGAGACAAAAACCATGCTCATGTCAGTGCGACCCTGATGGATGTTTCAGACGAAGACTTTGATGTGGTCAAAGAAGAAATCACCTATGACAAAGACGGTTATAGCACGCGCACATTGGAAAAAGAAACCATCGATGAGACAGGCTACTGGAATGGTAGCAACCTTGAAACCTTGCCTCTCAAACGTTACAAGACCCACAAGGTTAAGAGTGTGGTGATTGCGCGTGGTTGGATGAATCTGGCCAATCCAGCATCTCGCTATGACTCAGCAAGTTCTAGTCATTCTATTGATCTGAAAGAAAACGAATATCATGATTACACCATGTATCTGCAACCAAATCTCTATACAGTGAAAAAAGGCCATCGACTGGTTTTGAGTTTGCACACCTATGATCCAGATTACATCTATTTTGCAGATCCTTATGAAGTGACCTTCAAGACAGATTCTATTTCTGCAACGATTCCAATCGTAGAAGACAGTCGATCTCTCTTGTTCCGTTATCAACCAAGTGAAAAAGATACAGACTATGCGTCATTGGCAGATCGGATCTTGCCAATTGCAACCATTCAACCAAAAGTAGATCCTGAACAAGACCCAAGTCCAGTAGATCAAGCGGAAAAACCAATTGTTCCAAGTAATCCAATGACGCCAACCAATCCAGCTATTTCTGAAATTCCTCAAAAACCAAGCCACGGTCGAGATCCGATGGACTTCCGTAAGGAACAAAAAGAAGAAACTGCACAAGAATTGGCTCAAAGAGCTGATAAAGATAAGATAGAAGTGACAAGCCAACCAAGCCTTCCAAAAACAGGTCAAGCAACAAGCTCTTGGACTCTCTTTGGCTTCCTAGGACTCATGCTCACCAGCCTTTTGTCACTTGGCAAAGCTCACAAAGATGAATAGTAGAAAAGAAGGATGGAGAGAAAGTGAAAACCACCAATAGAGAGAGCATCGAAACGATTTTTTCCGAAGCCTTGGCGATTCCAAGCTTCACCAATACTGAGACCGAGCAAGGAATCGAAGCCTACCTGGATCAACGGATTGGACAAATCCCCTATTTCAAGGAACACCCGGACCATTTTGGGCGCTATCAGGTGCCACAGGATCACTTGCATCGGTCGGTCAATTGGGCCCTGGTTGATAAGGGAAAGAAAAAAACAGTTATCCTTTTCCACCACCATGATACAGTTGATCTAGAAGACTATGGAAATTTGGCAGAGATCGCGCTCGATTCTGATAAAGTAGCAGAAGCTTTGAAAAGACTGGACAGTCGACCTGATATGCAGGAAGATTTAGCTTCTGGGGAATGGAAATTTGGCAGAGGGTCTTGCGATATGAAAGCAGCATTGGCCCTTCAATTGGGGGTTCTGGAAGCCTATGCGGCAGATCCCGTGGAAGGTCAGGTCAATCTGCTCTATCTCTCTGTTGGAGATGAGGAATCCTATTCACGTGGGATGCGTGGAGCTTTGGGCCTCCTCACAGATTTGCAGGAGAAGTTTGATCTGAATTATGTATTAGCAGTGGATTCAGAACCCTTTGAATCAGAGGTAGGAAAAGAAAAGGTCCTTCACATTGGCACAGTCGGCAAACTCATGCCGGTCGTTGTGGCACAAGGTGTCTTGTCCCATATGAAGGAGCCCCTTAAAGGGATCAATGCCTTGTCACTCTTAGTGGCCATCGCAAGCCAGCTAGATCTTCATCCCGATCTGGCAGATCAGGCGCTGGGAGAAACGTCTCCCCTTCCTTCTTGGTCCTATCTCAGAGATTTGAAGGACCAGTACGATGTATCGACCGTGCTCTATGCGGCTGGTTATTTCAGTGTTCTGCATTTGAAGAAAACACCCCAAGAGCTCCTACAGCGGATTTATGAGCTTAGTCAGGAGGCCTTGGATGCCTTTTACAAGAAGTATGAGCACTTGCAGGATCAGGCTGGCCAAGACCATATGATTGCAAGGCCAAGAGTCATCACCTATCAAGAACTAGAGGAACGATGCCAAGCCATAGAAGGTTACCAAGACTTTAGAGAAGCTTCTAATAAAAAAGCGGAGCAAGATTTTCGTAATGGGACCAGCTACCAGAGCCTTGCGATTCAGCAAATCCAGCGACTCCTTGAGTTTCTCGGAGATAAGGATCCTATGGTGGTTATTGGTTTTGCGCCCCCCTATTATCCTTCCATGAATTGCCGCTTTTTAGACAATACCGATTTCAATATTGTGTCCCTCATCACTGATTACCGTGAGTATCTGGACACAAGAGGTTACCTCTTAAAAGTGGAAGAATACTTTATGGGGATTAACGACACCAGTTATTGTACCTTGGAAAAGGATGTGGCTTCTTATCAAGTCGTCCTAGATAGCCTAGCCACACCAGCCCAGGTCTATGATCTGGATCTGGAAAAAATTGCTCAAATTCAGGTTCCAGCGGTCAATCTAGGCCCTTGGGGCAAAGAATTGCATAAGCGAGGAGAGCGGGTCTACAAAGAAGACTTTTTGGAGACCATTCCAAACTATTTACTAGAATTGCTCTACCATTTCGATGATCGCTTATCAACAGAATAAGAAAAAACGGTCCCAATGAGGATCAATTAGGGAGTTAACATGATTACATTTCACGGAGTTACCAAAGATTACGATGGGCATATTGCCCTCAACCACTTGGATCTGACCATCGAAGACGGGCAAATTGTCGGCTTGATTGGCCATAACGGAGCTGGAAAGTCAACGACGATTAAGAGCCTGGTCAGTGTCATCACCCCAACCACTGGATCAATTGAAGTGGATGGTCAGGACCTCTATAGCCATCGGCTGGCAATCAAAAAGAAGATCGGTTATGTGGCAGATTCGCCAGATCTTTTCTTGCGTCTCACAGCCAATGAGTTCTGGGAGTTGGTTGCGACCTCTTATGATATGAGTCAGAAAGACTGTGATCAACGCTTGGAAGAGCTTCTTAGGATCTTTGATTTTCAGAGCCACCGTTATGAAGTGATTGAATCCTTTTCACATGGGATGCGCCAGAAGGTCTTCGTCATTGCAGCCCTCTTGTCCGATCCAGATATCTGGGTCTTGGACGAACCGATGACCGGTTTGGATCCACAGGCTTCTTACGATTTAAAACAAATGATGCGCCAGCATGCGGATCGTGGCAAGACGGTTATTTTCTCTACCCACGTCTTAGAAGTGGCCGAACAACTCTGTGATAAAATCGCCATTCTTAAAAAAGGTAATCTCATTTTCTATGGGACGATCGAGGAATTAAAGGGCCAGCACCCCGAACAAAGTCTGGAAAGTATCTATCTCAGCCTAGCGGGTCGGAAGGAAGAAGGTGGCGATCATGCGTCTTAAGATCATCCAGCAGCTGGTCAATGTTAATATCATCTATGCCAGTCAGCCCGCTCAGATCGCAAAATTACGTGCCAAACAGGCCAAAAAACCGGACGTCAAACTCAATGTCGCCCGCAAATCGGTGCTCAACTACCTCTTTTTAGGATTGGTCTATTTCCTCATATTTGGCTTGCTCTTTAGCATCTATGATTTTGTCCATCAACCAGCCTTCTTTGTCAATATGGTGGCCCTCTTTTCCTTGATGACTATTTCCCAAGGCTTTATGAGTTTTTACAATGTCTTTTATGAAAGCAAGGACCTCCAGTTTTACCGGCCCTATGCCTTCTCAGATGCGGAAGTCATTGCTGGAAAGAGTATCTCGGTCATCCTGACCCTCCTCATGGCTATCCTTCCCTTGGTCAGCTATTTTCTGATCCTGCCTGTCCAAGCAGGCGGCTTCAATCCGTTAGGGACCCTGCTAGGCCTCTTTTGTGCCTTAATTCTCTTAGGCGTTCTCTTTTTAGCGACGATCTTACTAGCTCATTTGATCACCAAGACCTTGTTTTTCAAAAAACACACGACCCTGGTCTCTAACATCATGGTCGGAATTGGTTCTCTTCTGAGTCTAGGAGCTTATCTCTATCTGAATCTAGTCCAGACCCATCGGGTAGAAGTGACGGGTGGCGCTGATATTCCCATTCTATTTCCACCTTTTACAGCCTTTCATCAGTTTATCCTCCATCCTTTTGATGGTGGAGCGATCCTTGGCCTTCTGGGCTGGATAGCGGTGCTTTTGGTCTTGATCGGCCTGGTTCGCAAAATCGTGATCCCACAATTCTATGATGCAGCCCTTGCGGTTGCGACCAACCAAACCGTCAAAGAGCGCGTGAAAGCCATCCATGTGGGCCAGAAAGACTCCTTTAGACAGTTTGTCATTCAGTATCATCGCAGACTCTTGAGCGATGGAACCCTTATGGTGCAAGTCCTATTGATGATGAGTATTCTGCCATATATTTTCCTCCTCAGTGGAGCAGCAGGAGCATCAAAAAATATAGGAGGCCTCAGTCCTTACTTGACACCCCAGTATCTGGTACCACTGACCCTTGTTGCCATCTTGATCGGTGTTTTCAATAGTTTTGGAGGCTTGACCAGTATCGGTATTTCGCTAGAGCGCGAAAACTTTGAATACTTGAGATCCCTCCCTGTTGATTTCAAACGCTATCTCTTTATGAAGTTTTGGTTGCTCTATCTGGTGCAATCCATCCTTCCTGTCATTCTTCTAGTTGGCGTTTGTCTCTATTTTGGCGTCCATCCCTTGGCTATCCTTGCCATGTTACTGATCTGGGTTGTAACGACCATTCCGATCTGCATCCGAGACTATGTCAAAGATTTTCAGAACTTTAGCACCAATTGGACCAATATCACAGAGTTGATGACCCGTCATCGTGGGAATGCAGTTCTTCAGTCTATCCTCTTGATTGTCTTTCTCTTTGTGATGTTTCTCCTGATCATTGTCAGCTTCATTTGGACCTATCATTCCGTCAGCACCCTGCTGGCTGTGATCCTTTATAGTGTCATCCTGCTAATCGGAGCTGGGATCAGCTATACCATTTACCGCAAAAAAATCCGTACCCTCTACCAAGAGATCGGAGAATAAAAAAAGAGAGTGGGACAGAAATCGGTCATTCGTTAGAATTCAATTTCGTCGTCCCACCTCCGCACAGTTGAGTAGGGCTGTAAAGCTGATGAAATCAGTGTAGTAGAGCCCACTCAACCACTGCGTCTTGCTCGACAATCCAAAAACAAATGAGAGGCTAGGACTTTTGTCCTAGCCTCTTTTTAGTGGTAACTTAAATTTCATACCCCATGAGGAGGCCGCCTTCTTCGGCGTAGAAACTACAAAGTCCAGAAGTAGGAAGGACTTCGATCATTGCATGGGCAAATTTTTCACGAACCAATGCAGAGAATTGCTCAATAAATTTTTCATTGTTGCGGTGGGCGATGGTGATATGACCGCCAGCATAACCCGCCTTGATCAATTCATCAAAAGCAGCTTTGATCGCTTTCTTTTGGCCCCGTGCTTTTTGAAGCAGCTCAAGGGTACCCGTCTTACTAGCTTCCCCGACCATACGGATATTGAGGAGTCCGACAACAGTCCCGATCAATTTGCTGAGACGCCCATTTTTGACCAGATTATCAACCTTGGCCAAAACAAAGAGCAACTTCGTCTTAGACTGGTAGGTCGTGATCACATCGACTACTTGATCAAAATCGAGGCCTTCAGCGACCAACTGATTGAGCTTGCGAACGATCAGGTCCACCTCACCCCCAGCTGACAAGCTATTAATGACGTGGATATTGGTATTCGGATGCTCTTCTAGATAAATCTTCTTGGCCACCTCAGCACTATTGTAGCTACCTGAAAGGGTTCCAGTGATGGTCACAACGACGATATTTTCAGCTCCTTCAAAGGACTTCATATAATCATCGGGACTCGGACAGGCAGACTTAGAAGCAGTCGTAGTCGCATACATCTCTTCCATCATCTGATCGATATTGAGTTGGACATCATCTGTGTAGATAGTTTCTCCCACTTGGATGGTCAGTGGGACACTGACAAACTCCGTATCTGGTGCCAGGTTGTCCAAAGAGCGGTAGTCACAGCCTGAATCCGCAATAATTTTCCATTTCATCAGTTCATACCTCATAATTGTATAAAAATGTACATTGACAAGTAGTTTGTCTTCTTTTACAATTATATCATGAAGTACCATGCTATCCAAGCAGATAACATCAGGTGAGACAGATAGAAAGTAAATGTTATGGCAGAAAGAAAAATATCCGAGAAATCCTTGGAAAATCTCAAACGATTTAACCAAGAAAACAATGCGATTACACGAGAATCCATCGAAATCTCTCTCCTGCAACTATTGGAGAAAAAAGATCTGAAAAAGATCACCATCTCTGAGCTGGTTCAGCGTGCTGGGGTCTCTCGCGCGGCCTTTTACCGCAATTATGGATCAAAAGAAGAGATTCTTGAGTCTATCTTTCAATCTAGTATCGCAAAAATTACCAAGTCTTTAGATGGCTACAACCTCAAGACAGATCTCTACCAAGTCTGGGTCTATCTTTTTAAGGAAGTTAAGAAAGAAGCTAAGATTATCAGCCTGGCCATTGATTACAATTTTGAACGGCTCTTGACCAAGGCAGTCTATGACTTTTTAGAAAAACGAAATGGCAGCTCATCAAATGGCGCTGGCAGCTACCTCAATTCCTTCTGGAGCTCAGCCATTGTCTCTGTCATCTCCAAATGGATCAAGGATGGCATGAAGATTCCCGCTGAGAAAATCGCGACCCTAGGCCTTCCTCTCTTCCCACAAAAGAAGAAGTAAGAACCACCGATAGGTGGTTTTAAAGTAAACTGCCCCTCTCCATAACTAGCCCAAATGAATAGATAGAACTATACATAGATTATTCAAAGGACAAGAACGATGATGGAAGAACGAATTCTTGCTGCTAAGCAGTATGTGAAAACCTTATTTGCTGATCGAGCGGATGGCCATGATGTAGAGCATACCCTCCGCGTCTATACTAATGCTATGAGAATCGCACAAGCAGAAGGGCCATGTGATCTGGAGATAGTGGGCTTGTCAGCTCTTCTTCACGATGCTGATGATGATAAATTGTTTCAAACAGAGAATCATGCGAATGCTCGTAAGTTTCTAGAAGAGATCGGTACTCCTAAAAACCAAATCGAGCAGATTTGTCGGGTAATCAATGCTGTTTCTTTCAGCAAAAATCGCGGTAAACATCCAGAAACCTTAGAAGGCAAGATTGTCCAGGATGCAGACCGGCTCGATGCGATAGGAGCTGTAGGAATTGCGCGAACTTTTTCCTATGGTGGCCACAAAGGGAGACCCCTTACTGATACCGTCCAACATTTCCACGACAAGTTGCTCCTCTTAAAAGATGAAATGAACACGGAGACTGCCAAACAAATGGCAGAAAGTCGCCATCAATTTTTAATCACCTTTCTAAAAGAACTAGAGAAGGAATTGGACTGAGTGAAATATTGAAATTAACTTTTATAAAAGACTTATTTGAAAGAAAGATATGCTAAATCAACTAATAAAGAAACCTATTTTAAGTTGTTCAATTATATTTGTTATCTGCTCAGTAGCAAGGCTATTCGAATACTTGTATATGAGGACAGATGATACTTTTTTATCGGAGAATTTTCTACACAAACTTTTTGGAATACTTTTATTGTGGGGAATTCTTTCAATTAGCAAATTAAGATGGATAGATATTGGTTTTACACCTAATGGAATTATAAGAGGTATAGGAAATGGCCTGCTCTTTGGTTTAGTGTGCTCCATCTTTGCATATACAGTTGAGTGTATTGTTCTCTTGTTTCTTCATGGCAATGTTCACTTATCGTTTTATGCCAGTGGTTTTTCCTTAACAAACGAAAAAGGATCACAAGCAGGTATCTTGTTTATCATGTTAAGTATCTTATTTAACCTGATAAACGTGTGGATGGAAGAAGGAGTTTTTCGTGGCCTTTTCACCAAAATTCTTGAAGGGATTTCTTACCGTAAGAGTCTATTCTTTATAGCCTTCCTATTTGGAATATGGCACTTGGCAATGCCGTTCAGAGATTATCTTCAAGGAGAATCGTCACTCTTAAATCTTATTACCATGGGGATTGGCTATGTTATCCTAGCGGGAATGATGAGCATCAAATGGTCCTTACTTTACAAAATGACAGGTTCCTTGTGGCTAGGACTAGGAGATCATCTTTTCAACAATCTTGCTTCAAATCTGGTCCATGTTGTCTCAAATTCTGAATCAGATAGCTTGCAGATAGTAAGAATTATTCTTTGGCAGTTGTTGTCATTTGCAATTGTTTTGAGCATTTATAAAAGAAAGTCAAAGACTATAGCAAATCAATGTTGAAGCTCTTTTAAAAATTTTTGAATCCTATTACAGTTTATGAATCAACGATAAAAAATTTTTTATAAGTAACTCTAACAAAAGAGGCTGGGACAAAAGTCCTAGCCTCTCAATTATTTTTGGATTGTCGAGCAAGACGCAGTGGTTGAGTGGGCTC
>NZ_JAHZPC010000019.1 GCF_019929185.1 Streptococcus parasanguinis | reverse complement strand
CACATTGGTTCGTCTTGTTCAGTTTTCAAAGGTCTTTGTCGCTCTCGCGCGACAACTATATTAGTATATCATGACCTACCCTTACTGTCAACACTTTTTTCCAAAAAATTTTATTTTTTTGAAAGTTTTTTTGCTTTTTTTGTTTATATAAAAAATCAGGGGCATTAATACCCCTGATTCCTTTATAATTTAATTGATGTTTTCAATCTCTTTTTTGATCTCTATTCTTTTACTTCCAATAGACCGATGTCTCCATCTTCTCTACGGTAGATCACATTTGTTGTGTTATCCTCTGCATCACGATAAATGAAGAAGTCGTGTGCTAATAGATCCATTTGGAGGATCGCTTCATCTAAATCCATTGGTTCTAGATCAATTGTTTTTGAGCGAACAACTTTTTCTGTGGTTGCTGCTTCTTCTACAACTGCATCGGTAAACAATTTACCTGCACCAGATTTAATACGATTTTTCTTTTCGATTTTTGTTTTATTCTTACGAATTTGACGTTCAATTTTATCTACAACTAGATCAATTGAACCGTACATATCTTGAGAGACATCTTCTGCACGAAGTGTGATAGATCCAAGCGGAATGGTTACTTCTACTTTTGCGGTCTTTTCACGGTAAACTTTTAAGTTTACTCGAGCGTCTAGCTCTTGATCTGCCTGAAAATATTTTTCAATCTTTTCGAGTTTAGAAACGACATAGTCGCGAATGGCTTCTGTTACTTCTAGGTTTTCACCACGGATACTATATTTAATCATATTAGTACCTACTTTCTAAACATTATGTTTTTATTTATATGTATATTATAACGCTTTCATAAAGTTTTTGCAAATCTTTTTTTACCTTGCGATTGAAAATGTCTTTATTTCTTTCACACCTTTTTCAATTAGTAGGCGCTTCATTAATTCGATTGTTTTGCCTGTTGTGTAGATATCATCGAAGATAAGATATTTCTGCTTTTCTGAAACTTCTCCTTTTAATTGAAAGTGTTGAGAGGTTTTTAATCTTTCTTCTCTTGTTTTTTTTGATTGGGCTAAAGTGTCTTCTTTTTGGAATTGACTGTTGTACTTTATCTCTGCAAAATCTAGTATAGTCGAGACCTGATTGAATCCTCTCTCCTGCTTTTTTTCATGGCTGATTGGAGTCGGTATTATCGTATAGCTTTTATACTTTTTCAAGGCTTTTTTGATGTCACATGCAAATACCATTCCTAATAAACGATCTCCTTCAAATTTATATCGCTTGAAATAGTCCTTCATTGCTGCATTATATCTATATAATGCTTCATGTTCTACTATATTCCCCTTTTGTATCCAGTATTCGCAATCTTTACATACTTTCTCCTCTTTATCTTTATAACATCTAGGACAATGGATTTCGCCAATTTGTTCGAAGTCTTCTTTGCATTCTTTACAAATCCATTCTTCTTGTTGATTCATAAAAATAAGGTCTGTGAAATGTTCACCAGTTTTCAACTCTTTAGTACAAAGCAAGCATTCTTTCAAAATCCAGCCTCCTGATTCATTTCCTTTATTTCTTTGATCGCTTTCTTCATTTCTCTTGTTATGCCATCTGATAGAAAAAGTAGTTTACCTGTTGGTCTTTCTTTACTTCGACCGACCCTTCCTGAAATTTGTACAAGGGCACTTTTAGTAAATAATTTGTGATTACTTTCTAAAACAAAGACATCTACAAACGGAAAGGTCACTCCTCTTTCTAAAATTGTTGTCGAGACTAGCATGGTTATTGCTCTGTTTCTAAATTCTTCTACCATTCGTAGACGGTCTGTTGTCTGTGAGGATACAAAACCTACTGTTTCTTTGGGAAAGTATTTTTTTAAGTTCTCAGTGAATTGTTGTCCTAATTCTATTTCAGATACAAAGATTAACAATGGGTAGTGAGTCTGTCTTTGTTTCTTAATCAGTTGCAATAATTGGTAAGGGATTCTTCCTTTTTCTATTTTTTCTCTCATTTTCGGCACCCATTTTATTTCAGGGACCACTAGTGGGTTCCCATGAAATCTTCTTGGAAGACTATAACGAATGATTTCTTTTTTCTTGACCTTTTTATCTAACTCATCTGTAGAGGTTGCTGTTAAATATAGAGTGTTCCCCTCTTTTTTAATCGCATTCTGAGCTGCTTTATATAAGATTGGATTGTCCACATAAGGAAAAGCATCTACCTCATCTATAATAAGGAGATCAAAGGCCTGATAAAACTTTAGCAATTGGTGTGTTGTAGCGATCACTAAAGGCGTTCTAAAATAGGGCTCCGATTCTCCATGAAGCAAAGAGATGGGGCAGGAAAAATCTTCCTTCATTCTTCCGTACAATTCTATACAGACATCGATTCTTGGGGTAGCAATACAGACTGCTTTTCCAGCCTTGATCGCTGTTGCTACAACCTGATACATCATTTCCGTTTTTCCAGCTCCTGTCACAGCATGTACCAAGGCATGTTTTCCTGCCTTAACTGCTTGGATGAGACCATCAGATACCCCTCGTTGATAGGAAGTCAAGGTCCCTTTCCAGTTTAGCACCTCTCGACCTTCAAAGTCTCGCTGTGCAATAGTATAAAGTTTTTGATCACTCCGGATCCTTCCCAATTGAATACAGGCTCTACAATACAGTACCTCTTCACTCAACTTCCACAGTTTCTGATCAATCAAACTGCCACATCGAAAGCATTGGTACCTTCCATTCTGTTTTTCTATAGCTGGAAGTTCTTGGGCTATTTCTTTCAGATCATTTGTCATTTGACTCTCCGTTAAGAGTCTTCCATAAGAATCTTCTATCTTCATACTTATTAATTCGCAAAAGTTGGAGAAAATCATTCTTTTTTTGTAAAATAAGAATATGGAATATGTTACATTTAAAGAGAACGGCACTGTTCAAGAAGAAATCAAAAAATCAAAATTCATTTGTCATGTTAAGCGAGTCTCCTCTGAAGAGGAAGCTAGAGATTTTATCAATGCCATCAAAAAGGAACACTATAAGGCTACACATAACTGCTCTGCTTTCATCATTGGAGAACAAAGTGATATCAAACGAACCAGTGACGATGGAGAGCCTAGTGGAACAGCTGGGGTACCGATGTTAGGAGTTTTGGAGAATCATCGCATCACTAATAGTTGTGTCGTGGTTACCCGCTATTTCGGAGGTATTAAATTAGGTGCTGGCGGTCTGATTCGTGCTTATGCTGGAAGTGTGGCACAAGCAGTTCGAGAAATTGGACTGGTAGAAATCAAAGAGCAAGTGGTTCTTGGGATCACACTTTCTTATTCCCAATACCAAGAATTTGCTAATTTCTTAAAAGACCATCAATTGGCAGAACAAGATCCGATGTTCACAGATCAGGTGATGACAACGATTTTTGTGGATAAAGAAAACACAAACTCTATCACAGCGGCTTTAGTCGAATTTTACAATGGCAAAGTCATTATTGAGGACCAAGGAATTCGTGAGGTTGAAGTACCCCTGCTTTCTGTAGAAAAATAATTAACAATACTATCGGCAACGATAGTTTTTTTTTATCACACCCATAAAATTTCTATATTTTACATTCTTCTCGCAAGAGACTATACTTGTTAGTATCAAGAAAACCTAGAACTGAGGTATATTATGGCTATTTATGAAAATATTACAGAATTGATTGGGAACACTCCGATTGTCAAATTGAATCGTCTTGTTCCTGAAGGAGCTGCAGATGTCTATGTCAAACTCGAAGCCTTCAATCCTGGATCATCTGTCAAAGACCGGATTGCTTTGAGCATGATTGAAAAAGCTGAAGCGGATGGCTTGATCAAACCAGGTGATACCATTGTCGAAGCAACTAGTGGGAACACAGGGATTGGCTTGTCATGGGTTGGCGCAGCTAAAGGCTACAAAGTTGTGATTGTCATGCCTGAAACCATGAGTGTGGAACGTCGTAAAATCATCCAAGCCTATGGAGCTGAACTCGTTTTGACTCCTGGAAGTGAAGGAATGAAAGGCGCTATCGCTAAAGCTGAAGCAATCGCTGCAGAAAGAAATGGCTTCCTTCCTCTTCAATTTGAAAACCCTGCTAACCCAGAGGTACATGAAAGAACAACAGGACAAGAAATCGTTGATGCCTTTGGAAAAGATGGTTTAGATGCTTTTGTCGCAGGTGTTGGTACTGGTGGTACTGTTTCTGGTATTTCTCATACTTTGAAAAAGAATAATCCTGCTGTCAAAGTCTATGCCGTTGAGGCCAATGAATCTGCAGTCCTTTCTGGCGAAAAACCTGGACCACATAAAATTCAAGGGATTTCAGCTGGTTTTATCCCAAATACTTTAGACACTAATGCATATGATGGTGTTCGTCGCGTATCTTCAGAAGAAGCTTTCGAACTTGCACGCGCTATTGGTGGTGCTGAAGGATTCTTAGTCGGTATCTCAAGCGCAGCTGCTATCTATGCTGCTATTGAAGTCGCAAAAGAATTGGGAAGCGGTAAAAAAGTTCTTGCTCTTGCACCAGATAATGGAGAACGTTACCTTTCTACTACCCTTTACGAATTTGAATAATTCTCTATATTAAAAAAACTTCGGTAGGTTTCATCAACCTATCGAAGTTTTTATTTTTTTTCTTGTTTGCTAAAGAATACCTTTCCTTCTTTGACCCAGGTCGGCATCTGTTGAGCTAAGGGCGCAAAACCACTCTTATGGCGGTCATTTGAAAAACGATGGTGTCGAATGCTTCGTTGTGGTGTTTCTTCTAGCGTTCTCAGAGAGAGGCTAGCTTTCTTAGAATATTCATCAACATCGATGACTTGGACAAAGACTTTTTCTCCAATTGAAAGAATATCATGAATATTACTTACATAACCACTTCTAATCTCTGAGATATGAATCAAGCCCGTGACACCCGACTCTAGTTCGACAAAGGCACCATAAGGTTGAATGCCTGTAATGGTCCCTTCTAACTTATCTCCAATTTTCATATTAGTCCTCAATTTCGACGGTTTCAATCACGACATCTTCTACCGGCTTATCCATCATCCCTGTCTCAACAGCCGCGATCTCATCCAACACAGCAAAAGAAGCTTCATCCATCAATTGTCCAAATACGGTATGGCGTTGATCTAGGTGAGGAGTTCCTCCTTCTGTCGTATAGATTTCAGCAATTTCTTCAGGCCAGCCACCGCGGACCAATTCCTTTTTCGAATATGGGAGATGTTGATTTTGTACAATAAAGAATTGGCTACCATTTGTGTTTGGTCCAGCATTTGCCATCGAAAGGGCTCCGCGAATATTGTACAGTTCTTTTGAAAATTCGTCTTCGAAGCTCTCACCATAGATGGATTCACCACCCATACCTGTACCAGTAGGATCTCCCCCTTGGATCATAAAATCTTTAATAATCCGATGGAAAATGACACCATCATAATAGCCAGACTTAGCAAGAGCTACAAAGTTTGCAACTGTTTTTGGCGCTTGATCCGGGAACAATTGAATGTTCATCTCACCGTGATTGGTTTTGATCACAGCGACAGGACCGTCAACCGTAGCAAGTTCCAACTGTGGTAATGTCAATTCTTTTTCAACCATATTTAACTCCTCTAAGGCATAGAATATGCCATCTTCTTCTAAATTCTTAGTGATATAATCAGCTTTTTCTTGTAACTCTGGGGCAGATTTTCCCATTGCGATACTAATTCCAGCGTAATCAAACAGTTCTAGATCATTTAATCCATCCCCAAATACTAAAACATTCTCTGGCTTCAAGCCCAAATGATTTACAAGATGAGAAACTCCTGAAGCTTTTGAAGCTTCAAAGCGAACAACATCTGACGAATGGGGATGCCACGAAACTAGGCGCAAGTTCTCTTGCAAAGAAGGGGGCAACTCTAGCTCACTATCCTGTTCATCAAAGGTCCACATTTGGAAAATAGGTTCTTTCAAATGCAGATCTGGATCTACTGGTAAGTTTGGATAAATGATGTCAATAGCATCACTGATCAAGGGTGTCCGATTAGACAGGGCAGCTTGATGACTAGCCACTAACCCATAATCAATCTCGGATTCTTTGGCCCAATCCACAAAAGAAGAAACGATTGCTTCATTGATTGGTGATTGGTAGATCACAGTTCCTTTTGTATCTTCTATATAGGCGCCGTTTAAGGTTACTAGAAAATCAGGCTTTAAGTCCATGATTTCAGGAACAACCCCAAAAATCCCTCTGCCGGTTGCAATCCCAGTTTGGATTCCTTTTTCTTTCAATTGATGAAAGACTTCTTTGACAGATTCTGGGATCAATCCAGTTTCTTTTGCACGTAATGTATCATCAATATCAAAAAAGACGATTTTAACTTTTTTGGCTTTATAACGTAATTTTGCGTCCACTTGTCTCCCCCTTATGATCATGCTCTATTATAGCATGTTTCCTTTTAAAAATCTTCTTGATTCACCAGATGGTGTCGAAAGGCATAGACGACGGCTTGCGTCCGATCACTGACTTCCAATTTGGATAAGATGTTGGAAACATGGGTCTTCACTGTTTTCAGAGAAATAAAGAGTTCATCTGCTATTCGTTGATTTTCATATCCTTTCGTCAATAAAGCTAGAATATCTCGTTCTCTAGCTGTCAAATCATCATGCAATTCAGCATGATTCTTTCGTGACTCAACCTTTTGACTAACTTCTGTCTCAATCGCAAATTCTCCCTTTGCAACCTTCCGGACAGCCTGTAAGATCTCAGTTGCTGACGAAGTCTTTAAGATATACCCTTTTGCACCGGCATCTAAGACTGGGTAAATCTTTTCGTTATCTAAATAGGAAGTCAAAATGACAATTTTAGCTTCCGGCCACTCTTTTAGGATGGCTAGAGTTGCATCGATACCATTTAGCTCTGGCATCACAATATCCATGATGATGACGTCTGGTCTTTCTTTCAGCGCCAACTCCACCCCTTCATGCCCATTTTTCGCCTCTAAGACTTGCTCAATATCGGTTTGCATGGACAAAAAGCTTTTCAATCCCAATCGGACCATTTCATGGTCGTCTACTAATAATACTTTCATACAGTTTCCTTTTCATTTTTCTCTTTTACAAGGAGGGGAACACGAATATCTACAGCCACTCCCTTTTGAGGACTCGTTCTTATTTTAATGGTTCCCGCCATGTCCTCTACACGTTCTTGAATATTTTTCAACCCATAACTCAATCGTTCCAATTTTTCCTGCTCAAAGCCGATTCCATCATCTACCATCCGTAAATGAAGTTGTTTTCCTTCCTGATGCAAAAAGACATCCATTTGTTGAGCTCTAGCATGTTTCAAGGTATTGCTGACAATTTCTTGGACGATTCGAAATAGATGTTCTTCCATATCTTTTGGAATGCTCACGTCATTATGATGGAAGACAACTGTTAGGTTACTCTTTTCCTTCAATTCTCTAAAAATCATCTCCATACCTTCTACCAAACTTTTTCCTTCCAATTCTGTAGGACGAAGATGTAGGAGCAAGACGCGTAAATCATTTTGGGCTGTCCCTAGAATATCTGACACACCATTTAGTTGCTGCTGGATCTGACTTTTCTCTAACTCAAGGGCCTGTGCTGCCACTCCAGATAAAATCATATTGGCTGCAAACAACTCTTGACTAACCGTGTCATGTAGATCACGCGCAATTCTCTTACGCTCGATTTCCACAATTTCTTCCTCATTTCGCATCACACGATTTTCACTTTTTTGTAAATTTTCTTCTAGTCGAAGCAATTTGCTGTCCAATAAATCTAACTGTTGATTCAATTCTTTGGGGGCAATTTCTTTTCGCTGTGAAGCAGTCAGGATCGCTTCTACCTTTTGTTGTACTGCATGAACCGTTACAAATTGTGTGATTTTAATAATTAAGATAACCAAAGCCGTCAATGCAAGCGTCAGACTAAAAATCAAAAATAGGAATGATTGAAGCAAGGAAAGATCTGAGAGAAGTTTGCCCCACTGAAAACCAACAAAATGGAAAATGGTATGACAAATGACCGCAACCACCATTAGGGAATAGAAATACAATAGGAGATAGTCTAATTTCTTCATGCGCGAATCACCTCAACATCCCCAACAATACCAACTAACACAATTTTTACAGAACGGTGCGATCTCCGATAATGTGCCGTTTCAATATCTATGGTTTCATTCCTCATTTTACGGACAGGAAGATCCAAAAACTTCAGATCTCCATACAAGGTGTTAATTTGTAAATGCAATTCCAAATCAATCGGTAAGATAATTTTTGTATTTCCAAACCCTTTCCGAATGATCACTACATTGTCCCAATTGCAAATGGCTACCTCCTCTAAATGGAGGGTGTCATTCCCAAAAACTCGGATCACATTCAGATCTCGATACCCTCGACTTTGCTTTGAAAAATGTTGTAAATCACCAATCCATCGAGTTTTTTCCTGACGAATTTTCGTATCCTCTTCAACATCAAACACAACTGCTTCATTTTCCTTATACATATAAGGGTAAGCAATCAATAAACCATAAACCACCGCAAATAAAATGGCTGCAATCACAAAAGGATTCAGCATCACGATAAAAAACAAGAGCACACTCAGCGCGATTAATAGAAAATTCGCTTTTTGTTTGCCAAAATAGTAATACAAAAGGAGCAAAAAGAGAACCATCAAGACAATAAATCTGGAAAAATCGATTGATAAAATGGTGATCGCTGCCAATGTTAACAAAATGGCTTCAACGAAAATAAAAATTTGTATTTTCCACATAGTCTACCTCATCTTTTCCTATTTTATCAAATTTTTCCTCATTTGACTTCCGTCTGTGGTTGGATAAACGCATACAATCAAAAAGACTCAGAAATCCATCTGAGTCTTAGACTGATTTATGAATCTCCACCAGTTGCACTACTGCTAGAACTTTCTGTATCTGATCGTTCACTAGAGGATGAACTAGATGTATCAGAACTTGATGAGGCTTTCGTACTTGAAGAAGCTGTCACTTTAGGCTCATATACAGTCAAAACAATTCGTGTTCGGTTAATATCCACCGTACTCGAAACTTCTGGAGTTTGACTGACAATTTGACCTGCAGAAACAGATACTCCATCAGGGAGATGTTCTGTTTTTCTTAATTCGATATTGGCTTCTTTAATACCATAGATCTCAATCAAATTACTTCTAGCAAAATCATAAGTTGATCCAACATAGTTTGGCATTTCAATTGAAGTCGTTTCTTTCGCTACTTTCAAAACAATCTTAGTTTTTGAATTCAGAGAATATTGCTCTCCTGGAGCTGGAGTTTGTTCAAGAACTGTCCCTGCAGCATAATCGAAGGTCTCAACTTCTTCAATCGTGATCATTTTGCTTGATACTTTATAAGTATTTTTCAAATCTTCTTCTGCTTTTGCCCGTGTTTCACCCACGTAATTTGGCATTTCAAAGCTGTTTGGTCCTTTTGAAACAATCAAATCAATTCGACTTTGTTCTTTCTTTTGGGCCCCTGCATTTGGATTGGTTCGAATGACATAGCCTTCTGCAACCGAATCACTGTACTCTTCTTTCTCTTCACCGACTTGAAGGTCTTGTCCCTCAATAACCGCTCTAGCTTCGGCAATGGTTTTGCCGGAAACATCTGGAACGGTTTTATTGGCTGGGCTCATATACAACAAGAAAGTAAAGGCAGCAAGAACTAGGGCAATGGCAACAAACAAGACCTTGTAGCGCGCCCGCAAGCGTCTTCTTGGCTTTTTACTTGGTGCCATGGTCTGCTGGTCAGATAATGGTCGATTAGGATCTACCGAACTGATTTCACTGCGTACCTCAGAGATTGGAACAGGAGCCGTTTTTGGAGTTGGACTCACTTTTGGAAGAGTCTTTGTATCAGCTTTCGATTGATCTTCAAAAATCAGTTTTTTCTCATTTCTTCTCTCGTAGGACAAGCAACTTGAAAGGTCCACATACATCTCTGCCACTGATTTATAGCGATCCGTCAGTTTTTTAGCTGTCGCTTTGATCACCACATTTTCTAAAGCTTGTGGAACATTCTTATTTTCTTCACGAATAGATGGGAGTGGCTTTTGAAAATGCTGCAAAGCAATTGTGACTGCACTATCTCCATCATAAGGAATGTGTCCTGTCAACATCTCATAGAAAATGATCCCCATAGCGTAGATGTCACTTTGCACTGTAGCTTTTGAACCACGCGCCTGCTCAGGGGACAAATAATGAACCGACCCCAACATCGAGTTGGTCTGGGTCAAGCTAGTCTCTGCAAAGGCCACTGCAATCCCAAAGTCTGAAACTTTTGCTGTTCCATCTGGTGTCAAGAGGACATTCTGTGGTTTTAAATCTCTATGGATAATGCCACGCGTATGGGCAAGACGCATAGCTAGAAGGATCTGCCCCATCAAACGAACAGCTTCTTCATTTGATAAAGGTGCATTTTCTTTGATATAGCGTTTCAAGTCTAAACCTGCAACATACTCCATTGCAAGGTATTGTTGCCCTTCTTCTTCGCCAATGTCTGTAATCCGAACGATATTTGGATGGTCCAGTTCTGCCATCGCTTTTGCTTCACGCTGAAAACGAGCAACTGCAATGGGATCTGTCTGGTAATTCGTACGCAGTACCTTGACTGCAACTTCTTCCCCATCTAAAATCAAATCACGCGCAAGATAAACATCTGCCATCCCGCCGCGCCCAATTTGTTGGATGATTTTATATCGCCCGGCAAAAATTTTGCCGATTTGAATCATGCTGCGTCCTCCTCAGTAAAGTGGAGCAGTACAACAGTGATATTATCCAAGCCTCCAGCATTATTGGCAAAACGAATCAAGGTTTGAGCTTTTTCTTCCAGTGAAACATCACTCAAGACAATATCTCTGATTTCATCCGGACCAATCATATTAGTTAAACCGTCACTATTGATCAAAATATAATCATCTGCTTCAACCGTCACCAAACCATAATCCGGCTCCAACTCATCTTTTTGGCCAATGGACTGAGTGATGATGTTACGTTGAGGATGATGGGCTGCTTCTTCCTCTGTGATTTGACCTGCTCGCAAAAGAGCATTTACAAGAGAATGATCACTGGTCAACTGCTGGTATTCGCCCTGACGAATGAGGCCAATCCGCGAATCTCCAACATGGGCATAAATCACTTGTCCTTCTACAAAAGCCAAAGCTTCCAGTGTCGTTCCCATTCCTTTGTGCTCATCATCTTGCCCAGCTAAATGGATCCGACGGTTCACAGCTTCTAAATGTTCTGCAAACCATTCCCGTACTTGATTAACCGTCTCGATCTCAGAAGAAACCCAAGCCGCACCTAGGTCTGTGACTGCCATTTCACTAGCAATATTTCCGGCACGGTGTCCTCCCATACCATCAGCAAGTAAAACCATAGATTTTCCTGCCTTGTTTTTATATTGATTTGCATAGTCTTGGTTATTTGTCCGTCTTTGACCTACATCGGTTAAGATCGTAATATCCATACTGTCAGTTTCCTCCTGATATTATGAGATTCTCTTAAAACGACTGATAAAGAAGCCGTCGCTTCCATATAATTCGGGTGTAATAAGGATACAATCATTTTTAAGAATATCTTTTCTTTCGTGATCCAATGGGACTTGTTCGAAATTTGGATGGTCTTTCAAAAATTGGTCCACTACTTCAAAATTCTCTTTGCCCATAATTGTACACGTACTGTACACTATTATACCACCTTTACGCACACTTTGACAAACACTATCCAGAATGGCCAATTGAATAGCTTGTAAAGATACAAAATCTGCACTCTCTTTATTGTACTTGATATCAGGCTTTCTCCGTATCAAACCAATCCCTGAACAAGGCGCATCCACCAAAATTTTATCGAAAGCATCAGGTCCAAATGTTTCAAAGACTTTTGTCGCATCTAACTTCTTTGTCAAAATTTTGTCCGCAACATGGAGCCGATTAGCATTTTCTTGAATCAATTTGAGCTTATGGTCATAGAGATCCAAGGCTGTGACTTTCCCAGTTGTGAGATAAGAAGCCAGGTGAGTCGTCTTTCCACCTGGCGCCGCACAGGCATCTAAAACCCACTCATCTCCTTGCAAATCCAAAGCCGGTGCCACCAATTGACTGGACTCGTCTTGAATAGTAATGCGCCCTTCTTTGAACAAGGAATGCGCTGCAAAATGTCCCTGTTCTTTCACGAGAGCGGACGGAGCAAGTAGAGAGGAGGTTGCTTCGAGTAGCTGAGCCAACTCTTCTTTTTCGTCTAGATCAATCACACGAATACTGGATTTATTACGCTGATAGAGACTCTTAAAAATAGCGCAAGCACGTTCCTCACCGTATTCTTCGATCAATGCTTTGACCAACCATACAGGTAGGGAATACTCTACCGAATAACGTTTGTTCTTTCGCTTGATCGTATCAATAGCTGGTAGCCCCTCGCGGAGGAGCTTTCTAAGAATAGCATTGACAAACTTCTCACTGCCTTCTTTTCGACGTTTTGCTATCCGAACAGCTTCATTGACGATGGCATGATCGGGAATGCGGTCTAAATAAACAAGTTGATACAAACTCATCATCAAAAGATAATAGAGCCAAGGATCCAATTTCGTCCGGTCTTCAATTACGTGGGCGAGATACCACTCGAGTGTTATCTTCCGTGCTACAGTACCGTATACAACTTCCGTAACAAAGCTTCTATCTTTATCTGAAAGTTGAGAGTGTTCTAGCGCTTGATTTAGTGCAATATTAGAATAAGCTCCCTGTTCAAAAACCTCTTCTAACACTCGAACGATCTGTTCACGTGCATTCATTTGTTTAACTTCCAAAGTGATCTCCTACTTTCAATTGACGGCCGGCGCCATTCAAAAAGTCTGTGATGGACATTTTTGGTTTTCCTGCCGGCTGCACAACTTTGAGGGACAATGCGCCTTCTCCTGCAGCGACCAGCAACTCTTTTTTGGTCAAAGCAATCACTTCTCCTGGATTTCCATTTCCTTCGCATAGCTCTGCTTCATAAACTTTAAAGCGTTGCCCATTTAATAACGTATGAGCGACCGGCCAAGGATTCATCCCTCGGATCTGATTAAAGACTTGGCGATTGGTTTTGGTCCAGTCCAAAACCTCTTCTTCCGGTAAAATATTCGGTGAAAATGTGACCAAACTTGGATCTTGTGGACTTGGCTTGATCTCCCCTGCCAGGTAAGCTGGCAAAGTATCTAGGAGTAAGTCACGTCCAAGGACTGCCAATTTTTCAAACAAAGTTCCCACATTGTCCTCATCTAAAATTGGGAGAGAACGAGCTGCAATCATGTCTCCGGCATCCATTTCCTTGACCATTTCCATAATTGTAACCCCAGCTTCTTCGTCACCATTGATCAGGGCATAGTGAATGGGAGCTCCACCTCTATATTTAGGTAATAAAGACGCGTGGACATTCACCGCAAACTGAAAGTTCTCCAACAATTTTGTCGGTAAAAATTGTCCAAAAGCAGCGGTCACAATTCCATCTGCATCTAGTGATAAGAGAGTTTCCATTTCTGGACTACCCGATAATTTCTCCGGCTGAAGAACCGGTAGTTGATGTTCCAAAGCTACCTGCTTCACCGGGGTCATTCGAATCTCTTTTTTGCGACCTACTTTGCGGTCTGGTTGAGTCACAACTGCCAAAATTTCATAGCGCGAATCTGCTAACAATCCCTTTAAAACCGTCGCTGAAAAATCAGGCGTTCCCATAAAAATTAATTTTGTCATTTCTTTCTTCCTTACATAAAACTTTGAGGTTCATTATCAATACTGACACGTAGATCTTGGTTGCCTCTTTCTTGTGTAAATTCTAAGATTTGATTCAAGACCTGAGTCATGCCTTCTTCGAAACGATATTTCACAATGATTTGATAATGATACAAATTATGTGTGCGTGCAATTGGTTTAGGTGTTGGTCCTAAGATTTGGACCTGATCAGATAAGCCAGATCGGAGAATTTCCATGACCTGATGTGACTTCTCCATCACCATTTCCTCACTCTTATGAGATAGGGTTAGCCCAACTGTGAAGTAATAAGGCGTATAGCCTAACTGCCGGCGAATCTGCATTTCATAGGCAAAAAAACCTTCATAATCTTGGTCTTTGGCAAATCGAATCGCATAATGATTGGGGTTGTAGCTTTGAATGATAACCTCTCCTTCTTTCTCTGCTCGTCCGGCCCTTCCTGCCACCTGAGTCAAGAGTTGAAAGGTTCTCTCAGAGGATCGATAATCCGGTAAATTTAAAGAAGTATCCGCATTCAAGACACCCACTAACGTCACATTTGGAAAATCCAATCCCTTCGCAATCATTTGCGTCCCTAACAAAATATCCGCTTCTCCATTCCCAAAAGCATCTAATATCGCTGCGTGGCTCCCCTTTTTTCGAGTGGTATCCACATCCATGCGCAGAATTTTAGCTTCAGGAAAGATCTCTTGTAATTCATCATAAGCTTTTTGTGTTCCTGTCCCGTAATAACGAATGGAAGGACTTTGGCAATTTGGACAGTGTCGAGGAATCGCTTTACTATAGCCACAATAATGACAGTTCATGGTTTTAGTATCCATGTGGAGGGTCAAAGAGATGTCACAATTGGGACAAGTATCTACAGTTCCACACTCGCGACACATGACAAAACTGGAATAACCACGGCGGTTCAACATCAAGACAACCTGCTCTTTTTTCTGCAAGCGATCAGCAATAGCTTCCACTAGAACCGGAGTGAAGTTACCAGCTTCATTTTGGCCAATATAATCACGGAAATCAACGACTTTAACTTCTGGAATTTTGGCTACCGGATTGGCCCGCTGGGTTAGACGAATTAATTCATAAACCCCTTTTGTTGCACGAGCCCGTGATTCTAGACTTGGAGTAGCAGATCCAAGAAGCAAGACTGCTTGATTGTACTGAGCCCTTAGGACTGCGACTTCCCTTGCGTGGTAGCGTGGATTACTATCTTGTTTGTAGGAAGCCTCATGCTCCTCATCAATGATGATGGCTCCGATGTTTTTCAAAGGGGCAAAGATGGCTGAGCGTGCTCCAACGACTACCTTGGCCTCCCCACGTTCAACTTTTCGCCATTGATCATACTTCTCACCATTTGATAAGCCCGAGTGCAGAATAGCTACTTCCTGACCAAAACGAGAGATAAAACGATCCGTCATCTGTGGCGTCAGGGAAATCTCAGGAACCAACATAATAGCCGTTTTCCCCTTATTTAGAACTTCCTGAATAATCTGCAGATAAACTTCTGTTTTCCCACTTCCAGTCACACCTTCTAATAAAAAAGGCTTTGATGTTTTCCCAATTTGAGAAACTACTCTTTCTACAGCTTTTGCTTGCTCTGAATTTAAAAGCAGAGCCTGGGTCTGTTCTTTGCCTTCATAATATGCAGCCGCCCGATTCACTTCTCGTTCTGTTATTTCTAAAACACCCTGATCAATAAAATAAGCCACTACTTCTCGTGAAAAATCCTGATACAATCCTGCTAAGGGTTGCTCCCCTTGCTCTAGTAACAGGCGCTCTTTCAATGCTAGCCTTTTTTTAGCTCTCGCTGATAGTTGAAGTTCTTTTAATCCTTCCTGGTTAACGCGATACCATTTTTCTGTTTTAATTTGTTTCTTATCCTTGGCCTTGTATTCAAGTACCAAATCTCCTTTTCTGACCAACCGCATCACTTGGGCTTGATCGGCTGCATCTAGAGAAGAAAAAGAAACTTCATTTTTTGCACCAAAAAGTTTTATTTTGAGAGTGGGATCTAAAGAAGGTTGAGGATACAAAATCTTATCATAACTCGAATTGAGGAGAGAAGGAAGCATGGTTTTTAAAATCGTGATCTTATAAGAAAAAACACTTTTTCGTAATTGATCCGCCAACCAAAACTGCTCTTGATTTAAGACCGGAGTGTAATCCAAGACCTCCACAATCGCTTTTAATTCCTCGCTTGTGTCTGCCTCTTCTAAAACATCTACCACAATCCCTTGAATGAGGCGATTCCCTTTACCAAAGGGGACATGAACTCGCATACCTGCCTCCACCATATCCTCAAATTCTGATGGGATCTGATAAGAATAGGGTTTATCTGTCTGCATCAATGGGACATCTACGATGACTTTTGCTATCACTTTTTCACCTCCAGCCTCTATCATATGAGCTTTACTTTATCACGGAACCCTTTAAATAGCAAAAAATAAGATTGAGAAGCCCCAACCTTAAATTTTTTCACCATCTTCTTTTTCTTTGGCAATTTGTTCCTTAATTTTGCGCTCTTCTTCTTCTTTGCGAATCCGCTCTGCTTCAATCCGACGACGAAGCGCTTCACGTTTTGCTTCTGGATCCGGGTGAACAACTACGTTTCCAGACTCGATTTCTTCAAGCGCTTGTAATGTTGATTTAACTGATTGGAATTCTTGAGTTGGTACTGCACCACTTTCCAATTCGTGGGCCCGTTTTGCCTCAAGAATGACCAATGAATATTTTGATGGTACTTTGTCAAGCAATGTATCAATAGAAGGTTTTAACATCATATTCCTATACCTAATTTCTAATTATTTATCTCTTCACAATAGTTTGTGTTTTTGGTAACATATCCAGATAATGGCCAATGACACGGTCTACACGGAAATGCTCTGCTTCGATCACACGTTTGACACGCTCAGCAGCAAGAGGAACCTCGTCGTTCACAATGGCGTAGTCATATTCACGCATCATGGCGATTTCTTCTTTTGCTTTTTCAATCCGTTGCGCAATAACTTCTGCACTATCTGTCCCGCGACCCACTAATCGATCTTGCAATTCATCCAAATCAGGCGGAGTTAAGAAAATAAAAACTGCATCTGGAACTTTCTTCTTTACTTGAAGGGCACCCTGAACTTCAATTTCAAGGAATACATCGATTCCCTTGTCCAAGGTTTCATTCACATAGGTTAAAGGAGTCCCATAGTAATTTCCAACGTACTCAGCGTACTCCAACATTTGCCCTTGAAGGATCAAATCTTCAAATTCTTCACGTGTACGGAAAAAATAGTCGACACCATCCACTTCACCTGGACGTTGTGCACGCGTCGTCATCGATACAGAATACTGAAACTGATTGTCCGAATTTTCAAAAATTTCTCGTCTGACCGTTCCTTTTCCAACCCCCGAAGGGCCAGAAAATACGATTAATAAGCCACGATCCGCCATGATTTCTCCTTCAATGTCTTTCTATCTAGTGTAACAAAAATCGGCCTAATTTTCAACTGATTTTTTCATTCAAAAAGCTTGAGATGCTAGATCTCAAGCTTTTTGTTTATTTTGCGTAATCGACTGCACGCAATTCTCGAATCACGGTAACCTTAATGTTTCCAGGATACTCAAGATTAGACTCGATCTTCTCACGAATATCATGAGCCAAGATCGTCACTTTATCATCCTTGATTGCCTCAGGGCTAACCATAATACGGATTTCACGACCCGCTTGAAGGGCGAAACTTGTCTTAACTCCTTCAAAACTATTTGCAATTTCTTCAAGATCTTGCAAGCGTTTGATGTAGCTTTCAAGTGACTCACTTCGTGCTCCAGGTCGAGCTGCACTCAAGGCATCCGCTGCAGCGACAATGACTGCGATGACACTTTCTGGTTCCACGTCACCATGGTGGCTGGCAATAGTATTGACAACCACTGGATGTTCCTTGTACTTCCGTGCCAATTCAGTTCCAATCTCGACGTGACTTCCTTCCACTTCACGGTCAATCGCTTTTCCGATATCATGTAAGAATCCTGCACGTCGTGCCAAGGTAGCATTTTCACCCAACTCGCTAGCAATAATACCAGAAAGTTTGGCAACTTCAATGGAGTGACGCAAAACGTTTTGACCATAAGAAGTACGGAATTGCAACCGTCCCATGATTTTCATCAAATCTGGATGGAGGTTTGGCGCACCAATTTCATAGGCAGCCGCCTCACCGTATTCACGAATACGATTGTCAATTTCCTGACGGTTCTTCTCAACCAGCTCTTCGATACGGGCTGGATGGATCCGACCATCTTTGAGAAGGCTCTCCATTGTCATGCGGGCAATTTCACGACGAATCGGATCAAACCCTGACAAGGTCACCACTTCAGGCGTATCATCAATAATCACATCGACACCTGTCAAGCTCTCAAAGGTACGAATGTTGCGACCTTCACGACCAATAATCCGACCCTTCATACTATCGTCTGGCAAATGAACGGTTGAGTTTGTTTGCTCAGCAACAAAATCACCCGCCATTCGCTGCATAGCTTGCACGAGAATGTCTTTTGCGATTTTATCAGAACGTTCTTTCACTTCCAATTCAGCATCACGAATCCGTGAGGCAATTTCTTTTGAAAGTTGCTCTTCCGTCTGACTCAAAATAATGTCACGCGCTTCTCCTTGACTTAGAGCAGCGACACGTTCCAGTTCTTCTACTTTCTTGTGTTCAAGCTCTTCCAGCTGTTGTTCACGCGCATCAATGTGTTTAGTTCTATCTGTAAGACTTTGCTCTTTGTGTTCAAGAGACTGTTCTTTGCTTGTTAAAATGTCGTCTTTGCGATCAAGATTGCTAGCACGTTCTGCCAAACGGCTTTCTAATTGCTTCAATTCTTGTCGTTCTGACTTAAACTCAGCATCGACCTCTTCACGATATTTTCTGGCTTCTTCCTTTGCCTCCAAAAGTGCTTCTTTTTTAAGTGAACTTGACTCATGCTTCGCCTCTTTTAAAATCAAATCGGCTTCGCGTTCAGCCTGTCCACGTAAATTCGTTGCTTCTTGTTCAGCATTCAAAAGGGTGAGTTCCGCAGCCTCTTTTGAAGCTTTCATTTTAAGAGCAGTTCCCACATATCCAATGACTAAACCAATGACCGCGGCAAAAACACCTGTAATAACAAAATTCATGCTTTTACCCCAAATCTATTTAATTAGTTGAATTAAAAATTCTTTTACATTTTACCATAAATTACTAAAATTAACAATCTAAAAAAACAGGAAAAACCTTTTATATTTTTGCTTAACGCTTATTCTTTTATCGT
The DNA here is from genome assembly GCF_019929185.1 of Streptococcus parasanguinis. Taxonomy (GTDB): domain Bacteria; phylum Bacillota; class Bacilli; order Lactobacillales; family Streptococcaceae; genus Streptococcus; species Streptococcus parasanguinis_O. The sequence goes on along the minus strand of NZ_JAHZPC010000019.1, from coordinate 685 downwards.
CTTTTCTTTCATGGAACATCTGTGAGGAATTCATTTATTTCCACTTTGTTGAATCTGCTTTTTTATGCTATAATCAAGAAAAACAAAGAAGGATTTGAGTATGACAAAAGAAGTAATTGTTGAAAGTTTTGAATTGGACCACACGGCGGTGAAGGCTCCCTATGTACGCTTGATTGGGGAAGAAACTGGACCCAAAGGAGACATCATCTCTAACTTCGATATTCGTCTGGTGCAACCCAATGAAAATGCGATTCCAACTGCAGGGCTCCACACGATCGAGCACCTTCTTGCGATGCTTATTCGCAAACGCATCGATGGTATGATTGATTGTTCCCCATTTGGATGTCGCACCGGTTTTCATATGATCATGTGGGGACAGCATTCGAGTACGGAAATTGCTAAAGTGATTAAAGAATCTTTAGAAGAAATTTCATCAGTCAGCACTTGGGAGGATGTCCCAGGCACAACCATTGAGTCTTGTGGAAATTACAAGGACCACAGCCTCTTCTCAGCCAAAGAATGGTGTCGCTTGATTCTAGATCAAGGAATCTCAGATGATCCATTTGAACGTCATCTTGTTTAATACGAAAAAGAGGCTGGGACAAAATTCCTAGCCTCTCAATTATTTTTGGATTGTCGAGCAAGACGCAGTGGTTGAGTGGGCTCTACTACGCTGATTTCATCA
>NZ_JAHZPC010000018.1 GCF_019929185.1 Streptococcus parasanguinis | reverse complement strand
GCCCTACTCAACTGTGCGGAGGTGGGACGACGAAATCGAATTCTAACGAATTACCGATTTCTGTCCCACTCTCTTTACTTTTTAGGGGCTGTTCTTCTAGCAGAATCCGCTCAAAATCCGCTCAAAAATGGTTTTGGGGATGCTTGGGTTATAGGAAATATTTATAAGAAGTCCTAGTTTTTGATTTTGATTTCTGCTCTCAAGGCCCATTAAATCTGTGTTATAGTTTTTGGCTATATCAAAATTCGTGTAAAAGCAATTATACAAGACGGCTATCTTCTGATATGATAGTGTCAATTAGAATTTTTGGAGGACACAACATGTCAACTACAATTATCGGTTTCCCACGTTTGGGTGAATTCCGTGAATTAAAATTTACAACTGAAAAATACTTTAGAAAAGAAATCTCAGCAGACGAGCTCTTGGCAGCTGCTAAAGACTTGCGTGCAAAACACTGGAACATCGTTAAAGAACAAGGCATCTCAGAGATTCCTTCAAATGACTTTTCACACTACGACAATTTCCTTGATGCAGCCTTCCTTTTCAACGTCGTGCCTGCATCTGTTCAAAACTTGGATTTGACAGACCTTGAACAATACTTCGCTTTGGCGCGTGGTTACCAAGGTGAAAAAGGGGATGTCCGTGCCCTTCCAATGAAAAAATGGTTCAACACCAACTACCATTACATCGTTCCTAAATTTGAAAAAACAACAGAAGTGAAATTGGCTGGTCACAAGATTTTTGATGAGTACCAAGAAGCCAAAGAATTGGGGATCAACACTCGTCCAGTAGTCGTTGGACCATTCACTTTCCTTCAATTGTCTGACTTTGAAGATGGTGTGAAAGCTGATGACTTCGTCGACAGCCTGGTTGCTGCTTACCAAGAAGTCTTTGCCAAATTGGCTGAGCTTGGTGCGACTCGTATTCAACTCGATGAGCCAGCCCTTGTTAAAGATTTGACAGCTGAAGAAAAAGCTCTCTTCTTGAACCTCTACAACAAACTCTTGGCTGACAAGAAAGGTCTTGAAGTCTTGATCCAAACTTACTTTGGTGATGTTCGTGATGTCTACAATGACCTTGTGAACTTGCCAGTTGATGGTATTGGTCTTGACTTTGTTGAAGGCAAGAAAACACTTGAATTGGTGAAAGGTGGCTTCCCAGCTGATAAGACTCTTTATGCAGGTATTGTCAATGGGAAGAACATCTGGCGCAACAACTATGAAAAGAGCTTGGAAATCTTGGATCAAGTTCCAGCTGAAAAGGTTGTCTTGACGACTTCTTGCTCCCTTCTTCATGTGCCATTTACAACGGCTAACGAAGATTTTGAACCAGCTATTTTGAACCACTTCGCCTTTGCAGTTGAAAAATTGGGTGAATTGCGTGACTTGGATGCCATCCGCAATGGTCAAGGGGCAGAAGCTCTTGCTGCCAACAAAGAACTCTTTGCAACAGAACGCGTTGGAGCAAATGCTGAACTTCATGCTCGTATCGCAGCTTTGACAGAAGCAGACTACACTCGTTTGCCAGCTTTCGCGGAACGTGAAGAAATCCAAAAAGAAGCCTTCAAGCTTCCAGCACTTCCAACAACTACCATCGGTTCATTCCCTCAAACTAAGGAAGTACGTGCCAAACGTTTGGCCTTCCGTAAGGGTGAATTGACACAAGAAGAATACGATGCCTTCCTTGCTGAAACGATCGACGAATGGATCAAATGGCAAGAAGAAGTTGGATTTGACGTGCTTGTACACGGTGAATTCGAGCGGAACGATATGGTTGAGTACTTCGGTCAAAACTTGTCTGGCTATCTCTTCTCTAAGAATGGTTGGGTACAATCATACGGTATGCGTGGGGTGAAACCACCAATCATCTGGGGAGATGTGACTCGTCTTAACCCAATCACTGTGAAATGGTCTAGCTACGCACAAAGCCGTACAGATAAACCTGTTAAAGGGATGTTGACTGGACCTGTTACCATCCTTAACTGGTCATTCCCACGTGAAGACATCTCTATCAAGGATTCTACTCTTCAAATCGCTCTTGCTATCAAGGATGAAGTTCTTGACCTTGAAGCTGCAGGTGTGAAGATCATCCAAATCGACGAAGCTGCTCTTCGTGAAAAATTGCCACTCCGTCGTAGTGACTGGTATGAAGACTACCTTGACTGGGCGATTCCAGCCTTCCGTTTGGTACACTCAACTGTCGCACCAGACACCCAAATCCACACTCACATGTGTTACTCAGAATTTACAGATATCATCCCAGCGATCGATAACTTGGATGCGGACGTCATCTCATTTGAAGCTAGCCGTTCAAACCTTGAAATCTTGGATGAGTTGAAAGCCAAAAACTTCCAAACAGAAGTTGGACCTGGGGTTTACGATATCCACTCACCACGTGTCCCACAAGACGGTGAAATTGACCACACTATCGAAGCAATCTTGGCTAAAGTACCAAGTGGCAAAGTTTGGATCAACCCTGACTGTGGTTTGAAGACTCGCGGAATTAAAGAAACAAAAGAAAGCTTGATCAAGCTGGTTAATGCTGCTAAAGAAGCGCGTGAACACTTGTAAGAAATGTTTCGAGGACCTTCTATCATCGTGTAGAGGGTTTTCGAATCGTTCCCTTATCCTAGAATTAGTGGCTCAGAGTTCTTGATCAAAGAAACAAAAGAAAAGGATAGAATATGTCACAACACACACCGTCTCTGTCATTTGAAGTTTTTCCTCCAAATCCTGAAGTAGGCAATGCCAAGCTCTTACGTGCCTTGGCCAATATGCAGGAGCTAGCCCCTCACTTCATTAGTGTGACCGCTAGCAATAATAAATACAATATCAAAGAGACGACGGTTGCTTTAGCTAATTACATTCAAAATGAATTGTCTATTCCGACAATTGCTCACTTACCAGCCGTCTATTTGAGCAAGGAAAAAGTGGCTGATACTCTTCAGGAGTTAAATGAAGTTGGGGTGCATCGGATTTTGGCTCTGCGTGGGGATATTATCCCCGGTGTGGAACCTTTAAAAGACTTTCGTTATGCAACAGATCTGATTGAATTTATTAAAACAGAAGCTCCTCATTTTGAGGTGATTGGTGCTTGCTATCCTGAGGGACACCCAGATTCTCCCAACCAAATTTCAGATATTCAAAATCTTAAAAAGAAGGTAGATGCAGGATGCTCTAGCTTGGTCACTCAACTTTTCTTTGACAATGAGCGTTTCTATGATTTTCAAGATAAGTGTACCTTGGCTGGGATCAATGTTCCTATTCATGCAGGAGTGATGCCGATTCTCAATCGCAATCAGGCCCTTCGTCTCCTTAAGACTTGTGAAAATGTTCATATCCCACGGAAGTTTAAAGCGATTTTAGACAAGTATGAGCATGATCCAAAGTCTCTTCGCGCAGCTGGCTTGGCTTATGCAGTCGATCAAATCGTTGATTTGGTTACTCAAGATGTGGCAGGTGTCCATCTTTACACCATGAACAATGAAGATGTCGCTTACCACGTCTACCAAGCAACAAAGGCTTTATTTGCTCATCAACCGAATCTTGAAGGGAATTAATCAACACTTTTAGTAGAAATTGTAGAGATTGAGAAAGAATCGTTCTCAATCTCTTTTTATTTGGATAAATCACTTGCTAAAAACCAACTTTTTTTTTATAGTATAACTAAGACGATTTTGGAGGCGCTTGCAATGAAGAAAGATCTCACGTTAAAGTTATTTGGACCCCCTAAGGTTGTTTTCAATCAGAAAGATATTCGCTTTTCTTTCTCGAAGATGGAGGCCTTGCTTTATTACTTGGCGGTCATGGGCCAAGTTAACCGTGATGAAATAGCCGGTATCCTTTGGGGAGATAAGGAAAACCAAGTAGCTCGCAAAAACTTACGGAATACGGTTTACCAAGCCAATAAAATCTTTGAAGGAGATATCATTGTCTCTCCAAGTCGGAGCAGTTTGGCCCTTAATCCTGACTTGAATCTTTCGCTGGATGTTCAGCTCTTTGAAAGAGATCCACTAAGTGCCTTGGATCTTTATCGGGGAGACTTTCTAGAGGGCTTCTATGTCAAGGATGATGAAGACTTTGACCAGTGGGCTTCTCGCAAACGAGATGCTTATAGGAAGCTTTATGTCGAAAGCTGCTATCAAAAAATTGAAAAGGTCGGTTTCGGAGACCCTAGTATAGAACTCTTGCTCCATCATTTGGTAGAATTGGATGAATATGAAGAGAAAAACTACCAGCTCTTGATGGAGTATTATAGCTTCCACCACCAGCTAGGAAAATTTTTCGAGACCTATTATAAGCTAGTCGATTTATTGGATCGCGAGCTCAGTGTGCGTCCCAGTCGAGCGATTGAGGAACTTTATCACTCCGTTTTGGAAGCCAAACGAACTCATAAACTGACCAATCGCTTGAATATCCGTGAACTTTCCTTTTTTGGTCGGAAACAAGAACTCTCGCAACTCGAGGAATACCTTTCCTTAGTCGAGACGGGTGAAGCGGTAGGTCCTTTTCTGGTGATGGGGCAATCTGGAACAGGTAAGAAACGTCTCTTGCGGCAGTTGGTCTTGATGTCCAATCGCAGTTTTAACTTTATCAAGGTGGAAGGAAAAGCTACCAGTCAGCGCTATGAAGGAAGCGCCTGGAATGATCTCAGACAAGCGCTAGAGAAACTGGGGGATGAGATGGGAATTTCCCTTCTGGAAGAGGAGGATGATCTTATTTCGGTATGGAATCAGCTTCAGAGCCTTAGCAAAGAAAAACCGCTCCTGATCCTGCTTGAAAATGCCCAGTGGATCGATGCAGTGTCTCTAGAAAAAGTGAAACAACTAGAGGAGAGAAGAAACCAGGAGAAATGGCAACTGATTTTTACAGCGGAAGAGCCTCTGCCAGCTTCCTTCGTCAACTTCTTGGGGAGCTTGAAGGTAGAGAAACGGTTGTCTCAACTAGAGTTGACCAATTTTGATCCAAGTGAAAGTCGTGCTCTCTTGAAAGGGGAACTGGGAGCAATAGAGCCGGCAGTGATGGAGCAGATGGTCGAATGGAGTGAAGGCAGTCCGTTCTTGCTGTCCAGCTATATCGAAGAGTGGAAAGAAAATGAAAATTTAGAACCCTTGCCTGATATCATTCAAGCCTATCTTTCTCAGGAGCTTGGGGATATGAGCAGTGAGGAAGAGGCTCTTCTACACTACCTATCTTGTTTTCATAAGCCAATTTCTCTGTCTATCTTGGCGGAATTGACGGCTACAGAGCTTCCTGTTTTGACAGAATTAATCGAGCCTTTATCTGAAAGAGCGATCGTCTCAATCGTAGAAGAAGGCGAGGCTCTCTTGGTTCAATTTTGCAAGCAATTGGTAGCCATGTACTTTTACCATCTTCTTTCGCCAGCTAGACGGCGGCTCTTCCACCAACAAATTGCGCAAAAATTGGAAGAAAGCTTAGAAGATTCGACGGACCTTCTTCTTTATAAGGAAATTGCCTACCAATACAAGCAATCCCAAAATCTTTTGCGTTCCATATCTTTTGAGTTGACCTATTTAGAAGAAATCCTTCAGCTGGAGCATGAGCTGTTTCCGATTTATTCCAAGGTAGATGAGGGGTTCCTATCAGATGGTACAAATAGCCATTTGGACATTTTTGGAGAGCTATCCCGCATTCGCCAAGAATTAGATAACCTCTTTTCAAGGCACCAAAGAGATAGAGAATACAAGCATTTACAACTGCGTTACTTGTACTTAGAAGGTCGCTATTTTATTCGAAGTGGGGAGTATCAAAAGGGGATTCATGATATCCAAAAAGTCATCTCCTATGCGCGGGAACTCAAGCAATCCGACTTCCTCTTAGAGGGTTATCGGCAAATCATTTATTATTGCATTCAAACGGAAAATATCTCTGAGATGGCCTATTATACAGATTTAGCTTTGGAAGATGCCATCCAAGCTAATAATCATGAGGTCATCGCGATCCAGTTGCGTTTGAAGGGCTTGTATCACCTGATGGTTGGGGATGAGGAGCAGGCAACCCGGCATCTGTATCGCTCCATTGATTGCTTTAGTTTGACCAATAGCATGCAGGCCAAGTATGCCATTCAAATTGCGGCTTCTTTGGCCTATCTCGCTGAAATCGAGCAAATTAGGGGCCATTTCCAAGTAGCTGTCACCCACTTAGAAGAGGTTCTGCGTTTGGTGGGAGATCAAGCTGTTGATTCCGTCCGTGTCGTCTTTGATATTGATCTTGGGATCGCCTATTATTGGAAGGGAGATTTGATCCAAGCTCGCCGCTGTTTTGACAGAGCTCAGAAGATTTTGTCCAGTGTTCGCTTCCCTTGGAAGGAAGAATTGCTCGAATTTTACCAATCCTTAATTGCTTGTCAGCAAGGAGATCAAGAAAAGGTTGCGGCTTATCTGGCTCGAAAAGAAATGACGATGAAACCATCTGCTAATTCTCGGGATAAGGGAATGGTTCATTATCTATTAGCTTACTTATCTGATCAAAAGGAGAAAGGAGAAGAGCTCGCTCCTGCCCTGAGCACCTTCTTGAAAGAAGATAAGAATTACTACAAGAAGGTGGCAGAGCAACACTTGAATCCCTACAGAGATCGTCAGTTTCTTAAGAAATTAAAAGACCTGTAGTGTCTCTTATCTAAATCATAAGTGAAGGATAAGAGGCCATGCCTCCTTTCAGACAAAGATCATTGTGTCTGAAAACGAAGAAAAAGCATAGAAATACCCTAGTAATGGGTGTTTCTATGCTTTTTATGTGTGTAGAAATCTTCTTAGTTCAGTTTTTGTTGCGCCAATATTTGGGTCAAGTAAAAGATAAAGGTCGCAGCAAGATTTGAAGTATGATTGTCAATGTCATGAGGAGGAGAAACTTCCACGACATCAAATCCGATTAGCTTACCACTAGCAGCAATGTGTTGGAGAAGCAGGAGGGCTAGTTTAGGATCGACACCAAGTGATTGGATGGCGCTAACACCAGGAGCAGAGCCGACCGCAAAGCAATCCATATCAATAGACAGATAGATCGCGGTTTGGTTTTCTAAAAATTGATCGATTCGATCCAGAATGGCTTGGTGGCTCATCTGGAAGAGATCTTGGCCAGTTAAAAAATCAATGCTTGGTGTTTTAGCAACGTAATTAAAGAGGAAGAGGTTATTATTGTGCTCTTGGATCCCCAGGATGAGGTAAGGGAAGTCCTGACCTTTTTCTTTAGCATGATCAGCCATTTGACGAAAACCTGTTCCAGAATTGGGACCGGTTTGGTCGTAAGGTCGCAAATCAAAGTGGGCATCCAGATTGATCACAGCCAGTTGTTCATCTTTTTCTAAACTGGATTGAATCCCTAGATAGTGGCCGTAAGCAGTTCCGTGACCGCCTCCTAGGACAATGGGTTGGATCCCTAATTGGTACATGCGCTGGATCGCTTGTGAGAGACTTTCTTGGAGTTCTTCTAGTGAATGGTTAGGCCCGTCAATATTTCCCACATCATACACTGTCACATTGGTTCCCCAGTGCCATGGAAGTTTAGCGATTTGAGAACGGATGGCTGTAGGACCCTCGACTGCTCCCACACGCCCATTATTGATATAGACTCCTTTGTCGCTCTTAAAGCCGATGATCCCAAAGGTCATCCCCTCAAATGGAGTGAGGGTCTCGTCGTTTAGGTCTAAAAATTTGGTGACCATTCCCCATTTGGCCGTGTAGGGATTGTCCTCGATGCTACCTTGGTAGTAGCTGTAGGTCATTGGATAGTAGTTTGTGAGCAAGCTTGTCGCCTCCCTTATTTTTCTGAAAGCAGGCAGAGGCTGAGAAGATCGCCAGCCTCTGTTTTGCTTTATTCTTACTGTATCAGTATTGAATGCTTAAGTCAACTGCTTTTTCGATGGTTGCTAAGAATTCTTCGCTTTCGACAACAGCAGATGCTTTATTAAGTTCTTCAAAGATTTCGATATCTTTGTCAAATTCAATGAAGTTCAGTTTTTGACGAATCAGCTCATAAGCTGGTTTTGTACCTTTACCAAGTTCATGATTTTCTGGCTTGAGATCCAAGGCTTGGCAAGCTGCCATGATTTCAGTAGCAACGATGCGACGTGAGTTTTTAAGAATTTCTGCTGCTTTACGAGCGGCAGTCGTTCCCATGCTGACGAAATCTTCTTGGTTTTCACAAGATGGAATAGAATCGACACTAGCAGGGTGAGCCAAAATTTTATTTTCCGATGCAAGGGATGCACAAGCATACTGGGTAATCATGAAGCCTGAGTTGAGTCCAGGGTGTTTGACCAAGAAGGATGGTAATTTACTGAGTTGGCTGTTGACCAAGCGTTCCACCCGACGTTCAGATACGTTCCCAATTTCAGAAAGGGCAATGCCTAAGAAGTCAAATGGTTGCGCCATCGGTTCACCGTGGAAGTTACCTCCTGAGATGACGTGTCCTTCTTTGGTAATGATTGGGTTATCTGTGACAGAGTTGATTTCGATTTCAACTTTTTCTTTTACGTAAGCAATAGAATCCTTGCTGGCTCCATGGATTTGAGGGATACAGCGAAGTGTATAAGGATCTTGGACCCGTTGTTGAGTCGCAACAGTGGTATTCTTGCTTCCTTCAAGAAGGTTACGGATGTTGCGAGCAGTTGCCAATTGTCCACTTTGTGGGCGGATGGAATGAAGGTCTTCTTCAAATGGACTGGTAATTCCATTGTGAACTTCCATTGAGAGAGCACCAGCGATATCAGAGAGTTTGAGCAATTGGATACCATCATAAGTCGCAAGAGCACCGATACCGGTTAGGACAGTCGTACCATTGATCAAGGCAAGCCCTTCTTTGGCAGCTAATTGGATCTTTTCAATTCCAGCACGATCTAAGGCTTCTTGACCACTGAGAAGTTCTCCTTTGTAGTAGGCGCGTCCAAGACCCAACATTGGTAAAACCATATGAGCAAGTGGTGCTAAGTCTCCAGAAGCTCCGAGAGAGCCTTTTTCAGGGATATAAGGAGTGACTCCTTTGTTGAGCAATTCTAACAGTTTTTCAACAGTTGACAGACGAATGCCAGAATAACCTTTCAAGAGTGAGTTGATACGGATCAGCATGATGGCACGAACGGCATCTTCAGGAAGTGGATCACCGAAGCCAGATGAGTGAGTTCGGATCAGGTTTTCTTGCAGTTGAACAGTATCTTCTGGAGAGATGCTGACATTACAGAGGGAACCAAAGCCAGTGGTTACACCATAGACGACTCGTTTTTCCCGGACAATGTCATCAACGATTTTACGGGATGCGATAACGGCTTCTTTGGCTTGTTCATCAAGCTCACATTGGGCACCGTGCCGAGCTACAGCGATGACTTCTTCGAGTGTTAAGCTATTACCATCTAAATGAATCAATTGAGTCATATAAAACCTCCGATTATGAATAGTTGTTCTGTGGAAGTAGTGTTGTTTACTTCGGTTTGAATACCAAACATGGGCCCATTGTCTATTGATCATAAAAATTGAAAAGAGTCATAGAGAAAAGGGCTCAGGTTTGACATTCGTGGAGTCCTAGATGGGATAGGGAGCAAAACCGAGCTTCGCTCCCGCCTCTGTTCCCATCTACTGTGTAAAGAAAATTAGTGAGGAAGGGTTTTCGATTTATGTAGTTTATCGCCGTGGAAAACAAAGTAAAGTCCACTTGCAATCACGAGACCGATGGCACCCCAAACAAAGTTCATTAGGTTGTCCCCTGCAATCATCAAGATACTGATCACAACGGCTAGAACTGGGATAACGGGACCAAATGGTACTCGGAAGGTAACCTTTTTGTCTGGGTACATTTTTCTGAGTTTGATGGCTGCCAAAGCTGTTGGAATGTATTGGAAGAAACGGAAGACAACACTAAAGGTTGCTAAGGATTCAAAAGAGCCAGATAACAAGAGTAAGAAAGCGAAGATACCAGAAATGATAATGGCAATGACAGGGGCATTCTTAGAGTTTGTTTTTCCAAGCCCTTCTGGCAAGAGTTTTTCAGTTGCTAATGCGGCACCAAAACGAGGGACCATGATGGATTCACCGATGTTTAGACCGGCGATTGAAATGAGGGCTCCGTAAGAAACGAGGGGAGCTCCGATAGGGCCAATCATTTCGACAAATGCGTCTTGTACTGGTGCACCGGTTTGCATAATGCGACCACCAAGCATGGCGATTGTTCCAGCGATGATCAACATGTAGAGAACAGATACAATACTAATAGAACCTAGAATAGCGCGGGGAACGTTCTTTTCAGGGTTGCGCATTTCCCCTGCAACGATAGACATGGTTTCAAATCCGATGAAACCGTAGAAGATGTAGACGGCTGTACTAGAAATAGAACTGAAGAGGTTTGTTCCACTTTCCAATTGAAGGAAAGGTGTGAAGTTGCCCTTGCTCACGCCACCGGAAATGAAGAAGATGGCAAAGAGTGAGAAGAGGACAATTGGAATTAATTTTGCAACAGTAGCTGTCAGAGTAAACATCTTAGAGGTTTTCAGACCGGCAATGTTCATCAGACTCAAGAGAATCAGCATACCGATACTGATCGGAAGGTTGTAGCCTTCAAATGCTGGGAAGGTGATGATGAAGATCTTAGCAAAGCCGGCTAACATGGCAGCCCAAGCGATAACAGTAACGGCCCAACCGAGAATCCCAACGTTAAAGCCAACGAAGTCTCCGAAAGCGGCTTTTGAGTATTGCATGGCTCCACCGTTTTTGTCGAAGTAGCCAGCCGTTTCAGCCAGACAGGCTGATAGTAGCATGACGAGAATGGCAACCCCGAACATGACAGCTAGAGAAGCTGGTCCGAGGCCAGAATAAATTTTTTGAGGGAGGAGGAAGATACCAGATCCGATTACGGCGTTGATACCGTAAAGAGTGGCACCGCTAAAGCTGAATTTCGCTTTTTCTTGTTCCTCAATCGACTGTTTATGTGCTCCGTTCATAATGTTTCTCCTTTGTGAACATTATTGTAGTCCAGTCCAGATAGCAATCGGTTGCTCCCCAGACTGATGGGGTAAAAACGTGATTGTCATCTCTTGAAGAGGAGATGCTTGTTCGATCACCAGGAGCTCGTGAGTTTGGAGAGTTTGAGAATGATTGTTTCCCCATTCGAGTGTTAGTGGACAGAGAGCGTAGATCAATTGATAGCGACTCTGACTTTTGACACTCTCTTTTGGGGATATAGCACTCATATGCCCCTGATAAGAAGGTTTGTAAATCAAATTAAAGTCTTGACAAGTCCCTTGGCTAGATACAGGATCTCCCCCATCAAAGAAGTAGCTTTGAAAGGGGTTCAAAACCACTTCTTTATGGTGATGGGTGAGCCTAATGGAGGCATTCAAGGGCATCAAGATTCGGTGGTAGCCCGTGAGATCGGTAAAGTTACTTTTTTCAACCTCTACCGTTGCAGTAGAGAGGCGGAAGTCAAAGGTCCGATCTGGATAGCTTCCTCCCTCTGGGGAGAGAAAGAGTTGGGTGGTTTGGCCACCGGACCAGGTAGAAATTTGATAATCTGCGGGGGTAAGATGAAGGAGAGTCACCATAGGACGCCTTCTTTCTTAAAAGAGACCAGTGATATTGCCGTGGGCATCGATATCAATCTTTTCACTGGCAGGTGCTTTTGGTAGGCCAGGCATGGTCATGATGGTACCAGTGAGAGCTACGATGAAGCCAGCTCCGGCAGCCACCTTGAGATTGCTGATGTTAACAGTAAAATCTTTTGGTGCTCCCATTTTCTTTGCATCGTCTGAGAAGGAATATTGGGTTTTGGCCATACAGATTGGGTAGTTCGAGAAGCCAAGAGCTTCTAATTCTTTGAGTTCGCGTTTGGCTGCTGGTGTTAAGCTGATGCCTTTACCACCATATACTTTTGTGACGATCTTGGTCAATTTTGTTTCAATGCTGTCTTCTTCGTCATAGACATAAGAGAAGTGGTTTTCTTCTTGAGCCAGTTGAATGACTTTTTCAGCCAAGTCACGGCCACCAGCTCCACCATGTGCCCAGACATCTGAGATGACCACATCTACATGGCGTTTCTTACAAGATTCATAGACAGCTTCTAGCTCTGCCTCTGTATCCAGTGGGAATTTGTTGATGGCAACGACCACAGGTAGACCATAGACTTCTTGGATGTTGGCTAAGTGTTTGTCTAGGTTTGGTAGACCATCGATAACGGCTTGGACATTTTCAGTAGCCAAGTCTGCTTTGGCAACTCCACCATGCATCTTGAGAGCACGGATGGTTGCGACGAGGACAACGGCAGCAGGTTTGAGTCCGGCTATACGGCACTTGATATCGATGAATTTTTCAGCACCGAGGTCTGCTCCGAAGCCAGCTTCTGTCACGACATAGTCTGCATATTTGAGGGCCAATTTAGTAGCCAGCACACTGTTACAGCCATGAGCAATATTGGCAAATGGTCCGCCGTGGATGATGGCAGGAGTATGCTCCAAGGTTTGTACCAAGTTCGGATGGATGGCATCTTTGAGAACAGCTGCCATGGCACCTCCAGCCTTGAGGTCTTTGGCTGTGACCGGTTGTCCTTGGTAGTTGTACCCAATAATGATGCGATCAAGACGTTCTTTGAGGTCAAGGATATTTTCTGAGAGACAGAGAATGGCCATGATTTCAGAAGCCACTGTGATGTCAAAGCCATCTTCACGAGGAACCCCGTTTGTTTTTCCTTGAAGGCCATCGACAATATGACGGAGTTGACGGTCGTTCATATCGACCACCCGTTTCCAGGTGATGCGACGAGAATCGATGCCCAACTCATTGCCATGATGGATGTGGTTGTCAATCAAGGCTGCAAGCAAGTTGTTGGCAATTCCAATGGCATGGAAGTCTCCGGTAAAGTGAAGGTTGATATCTTCCATTGGAACCACTTGGGCGTACCCGCCACCAGCAGCTCCACCCTTGATCCCAAAGACAGGGCCAAGAGAAGGCTCGCGCAGGGCAATGACGGCTTTTTCACCAATAGCTGAAAGGGCATCGACCAAGCCGACAGAGGTGGTTGTCTTTCCTTCTCCAGCAGGTGTCGGAGAGATGGCTGTCACGAGGATCAGCTTTCCATCTTCCTTATCCTTGAGTTGTTCCAGTTGGTTGCTATCAATTTTTGCCTTGTATTTTCCGTAGAGCGAAATGTCGTCTTCAGTCAATCCAAGTTCAGCAGCGATATCGGTGATGGGCTTCATTTGGACAGAATTGGCAATTTCAATATCCGATAAAACCATAGAATCCCTTCTTTCTTTATTTTTATTTGCTAGGTTTAAGATAGACTTTCTAAAATGGTTTGGTAAATATTATCTGCAAGATCAGAACCGGTTTGGAGAAGTTTGAGTCCCTTGCCGTGGTATTCTTTGACGAAGTCTTGGTCCTTGATTCCTGAAATGTTGATCAGGACGTTGAGCCAAGCACCTTGAAGGCCAGCTTTAAGATTCAGAGCAGCTACCCCTAGGTCACTAGCCGCATTGGTGTTGGACTTGCCAACAGCTTCTTTGGTGGTTTCAAGAGCTTCAACGATGAGCTCCATCATAGAGAAAGGAGATACTGTCGCATGTTTCAAAGCTTTTTGCATGGCTTCACGACGAGCAGCTTTCTCTTTTTCCGTTTCTTTTGGAAGATCAAAGACAGCTGATACGACGTTGAAGGCTTCTGTATCCTTGTCGATGGCTTCTAGTAATTGGTCTTGGAGTTGAGCGCTTTTTTCATGAACCCCTTTGATGTGGTCTTCAAATTCTGCGTATTTTTTCTTTCCAATGGTCAGTTCACAGACCATTTTTGTAAGGGAAATCCCATTCGCAGCGGATAGAGCAGCGGCAGAACCACCACCTGGAGCTGGAGCATCTGAACCAAGAACCTTGGCAAACTCTGTAATACTTAAGTCAACTAGTTTCATAGATCCCCTTTCTAACCCAACAAGTGATTTTCCAAGACTTGTTTGCTGTAGTCAAAGTCTTCTAATTGCAAGTAGTATTCAGCTGAGTCGATCAAAGCTTTAGCAGGAGCCAGTCCGATGAGTTCTGTTCCGATGATGCGAACCCCGTAGCGTTGTGCTTCGAAACGAACGGTTTCAACGACACGATACAATGGGAATTGTTCCAAGTTGACCATGTTGATAGAGACTTGGGCGATGTTACGATCTTCTAGCATGACACCGATCGCTTTACAGTATTTGTATCCACCGCTTGATCCACGAATGATTTTAGAAATTTTATTGGCAATATCTAGGTCGTCTGTGTCAAGGTTAATATTGAAAGCAACGAGTGGCATACGGACACCAACGGCTGTAACCCCTGCAGTTGGGTGAATCTTGCGTTCGCCGTAGTCTGGCTTCCAGTCTTCTTCCAACAATTTTTCTGGCATTCCTTCAAATTGTCCTTTGCGCACTTTAGCCAAGTTTTTCCGTTCTGGACGAGTTGCGGCATCTTCGTAAAGGAAGATTGGAATACCTAATTCGCGATTGATGCGTTCGGCCACTTTATTAGCGATTTCAACGCATTCGGCTGTAGTGATATCTTTGACCGGAACAAATGGACAAACGTCTGTTGCCCCCATCCGAGGGTGTTCGCCTTCGTGCTTGGTCATATCGATATTTTCAGAAGCATATTTCACCAATTGGAAAGCCACTTCCTGAATGCTTTCTTCATCCCCAACGAGTGTAAAGACGCTGCGGTTGTGGCTAGCATCGGATGAGTAGTCTAATAATGTGACACCTGGGATGCTTTTTGCTGTGGCTACCAATCCGTCGATCACAGCCTGATTGCGTCCTTCAGAAAAGTTTGGAATACACTCAACAATTTTTGCCATATAATTACCTCTTTTTATAGGAGAAGTGGGGAAGAGAAGTCTTTGTATTTTCCTCCCCTTTCTCAGTTTTTATTTTTTGATATTAAAACAATTTTTGAACCGCATCTTTGACCAAATCTTCGTCTGCCAGATACGGAATGGTGATGTGGTCTGTTCCTGCATGGAGACGGTTGTATTCGATCGCTGTTTCAATAGCATGATCGTTCCGTGCCCAGTTCCGACGAGCGACCCCGCCCATGGTATCCCATGAAATAGCAGATTTGATAATTTCATCGATTCGGTGACTACCGTCTAGAACGAGACCAAATCCTCCGTTGATAGCTTTACCGATACCAGTACCACCACCATTGTGGAGAGCAACAAGACTCATACCGCGAGCAGCGTTACCAGCGTAACATTGAACCGCCATATCACAAGTGACATTCGATCCATCCTTGATATTGGATGTTTCACGGAATGGAGCATCTGTACCAGATACGTCGTGGTGGTCACGTCCGATCATGACCGGTCCAATCTTGCCTTGGCGAATGAGTTCATTGAATTTCAAAGCAATGTTGACACGGCCCATACAATCTTGATAGAGGATACGAGCTTGGGTACCAACCACCAATTGGTTCTTTTCAGCATCGCGAATCCAGTTGTAGTTGTCGCGGTCTTGGTAGCGACGAGTTGGATCGATCGCTTCCATCGCTGCATGGTCAGTTGCAATCAAGTCTTCGTGTTTACCGCTGAGGCAGACCCAACGGAATGGACCATAACCATAGTCAAAGAGCATAGGTCCCATGATATCTTCTACATAAGATGGCCAAATGAAGCCGTCCTTGTCATCCAAACCATTCTTAGAAATTTCCTTGATGCCTGAGTCGTAAACGGATTTCATGAAGGCATTACCATAGTCGAAGAAGTAGGTGCCTTTAGCCGTCAAATCTTTAATCACTGCGAAGTGACGAGCCAAGGTTTCATCGACCAAACGATGGAAGGTTTCTTTGTCTTCTGCCAGCAAACGTGTCCGTTCTTCAAAACTAATGCCAACTGGGCAATAGCCACCATCATAGACGTTGTGGCAAGAGGTTTGGTCAGACAAGAGATGAACGTGGACTTGGTGTTCATTGACATATTCGAGCAAGTCTACGATATTACCATGGTAGGCAATCGAAGTTGATTCACCAGCTTCCAGTGCTGCTTGAGCTAATTTTACAGCTTCTTCGGCACTGTCTGTCACTTGGCTAATCCAGCCTTGAGAGTGACGGGTTTCGATCCGAGAACGGTCGACTTCAGCGACAATGGCAACCGCTTTTGCAATTTCAGCTGCTTTCCCTTGAGCGCCGCTCATCCCACCGAGACCAGATGAAATGAAGAGTTTACCAGTTAAGTCGCCGTCATCAGGCACACCGAGTTTGAGACGACCGGCATTAAGAAGGGTGTTGAAAGTACCGTGAACGATCCCTTGAGGACCGATGTACATCCAGCCACCAGCCGTCATCTGACCGTAGTTGGTCACTCCCATTTCTTCAGCGATTTCCCAGTCGCGCATATTGTCATACTCACCGATCAAGAGACCGTTGGTAATGACGACACGAGGAGCTTCCGGTTTCGATTTGAAGAGGCCAAGAGGGTGACCCGATTCAACCACCAAGGTTTGGTCTTCTGTCATGACTTCCAAGTATTTCTTGATCAAGTTGTACTGCATCCAGTTGGCACAGACAGATCCTGTTTCCCCATAAGTGACCAATTCATATGGATAAAGAGCAATTTCAAAGCTCAAGTTGTTGTCAATCATGACCTGCATAGCCTTAGCAGCTGTGCATTTTCCTTTGTACTCATCGATTGGTTTTCCATAGATGCGATCTTTTGGACGGAAGCGATAGCCATAGATCCGACCGCGAGTTTTTAGTTCTTCCAGAAATTCTGGAATCAACTCTTGGTGGAATTTTTTAGGAATGTAACGCAAAGCATTTTTAAGGGCAATTTCAGTCTGAGCTTGCGTTAAGCGGAAGCCTCTATCAGGTGCACGACGGATGCCTTCTTGAAAAGTCGCCTTTTCAGGTAGGACATCAAAGTCAAGTTTGACAGACATAGCAGCTGCAATTTCTTTCTCGTCTATAAATGACATAGCAGAACCCTCCTTATAGTTGGACTGTGAATTTATATTTTCTTTATTGTATCGAAGAAACGTCAATAAAGAGTCAAAAAAAAATATAATTTTTAATAAAGCAAAAAAAGATGAGGAGAAAACTTTTTGACTTTTTTTTGACGCTTTTTCTGTAGAATTGTAAAATGAATAACGATGGAAATAGAAAGGAATGTTTCATATGTCAGCTGATATCCTATTAACCCACTTTAATCAATTGTTTTGTCCGAATGATCTAGGTCATCCTCTCTATGGCAAGGAGATGACAGAGGCAAAAATTCTTTCAGATGCTTATATCGCTATTAAGGATGGAAAAATCCTCGCAGTTGGGACAGGTCAACCAGACCCAGAACTGATCGATGACCATACGGAAGTGAAATCCTGTGAAGGAAAAGTTGCGACTCCTGGCCTGATTGACTGCCACACCCACTTGGTCTATGGAGGCAGTCGTGAACATGAATTTGCGAAAAAGTTAGCAGGTGTTTCTTACTTAGACATCCTCGCTCAAGGCGGTGGGATTCTGAGTACGGTTCGGGCGACACGGGAAGCTTCTTTTGACAATCTCTATGACAAGTCCAAACGACTGTTGGATTACATGTTGCGTCATGGGGTGACTACTGTTGAAGCCAAGAGTGGTTATGGTTTGGATTGGGAAACGGAAAAACGCCAGTTGGATGTAGTAGCTGCCTTGGACCGTGACCATGAAATTGATCTGGTATCAACCTTTATGGCAGCCCATGCGATCCCAACAGAGTACAAGGGTCGTTCCCAAGAATATTTAGATCTCATTGTGGAGCAAATGCTTCCCAAAGTGAAGGAAGAAAAGCTAGCTGAGTTCTGTGATATCTTCTGTGAAAATGGTGTCTTTACAGCAGATGAATCTCGCTATCTTCTTTCTAAAGCTAAGGAAATGGGCTTCAAACTGCGGATTCATGCCGATGAGATCGAATCCATTGGTGGTGTTGACGTGGCGGCTGAATTGGAATCCACTAGTGCAGAACACTTGATGGTGATTACGGATGAAGGCATTCAAAAACTAGCAAAAGCCAAAGTCATCGGCAATCTCTTGCCTGCTACAACCTTCAGCCTCATGGAAGATACCTATGCACCGGCTCGTAAGATGTTGGATGCTGGCATGGCCATTACCCTAACAACGGACAGTAACCCAGGGTCTTGTCCGACAGCCAATCTCCAGTTTGCCATGCACCTGGGTTGCTTCATGATGCGCCTAACTCCAGTAGAAATTCTCAATGCGGTAACCATCAATGCAGCCTATTCAGTAGATCGTGCTAAAACAATCGGCTCTTTCGATGTTGGCAAACAGGCCGACATTACCATCTTTGATGCACCAAATCTAGATTATCTCTTCTATTTCTTTGCGACAAATCTCGTGACAGATGTCTACAAGAAAGGTCAAAAAGTCATTTAACTGACTCCATTTCATTTGGGACTTTGCTCGTTTGTAAAAATCAGCAAAGTCTTTTTTTAAAACCTATCCCTATAGGGAGTGGGACCGCTTTAGTGGGAAATTAAAATTTGACGTTCAAAGAATATTTTTCTTACTTTCTAATGTACAAAAAGGGAAAATCTTGATAGAATAGAAGTAATATTGAATATTTTCTTCAATATCATCTGTTTGTCGTGAAAACAGATTGTTTAAACTATTGATCAAACGAACAGGTTGTTCAACAGACCTGTCTAGAAATTGTGAGGAGACAAGATGACTGTCGATTATAACAGCAAAGCTTACTTGGATAAAGTAGACGCTTGGTGGCGTGCAGCCAACTACATTTCAGCTGCTCAAATGTACTTGAAAGATAACCCATTGTTGAAGCGCGAAGTCGTTGAAAATGACTTGAAAGCTCACCCAATCGGACACTGGGGAACTGTACCAGGGCAAAACTTTATCTATGCTCACTTGAACCGTGCCATCAACAAATACGACTTGGATATGTTCTACATTGAAGGACCAGGTCACGGTGGACAAGTAATGGTATCAAACTCATACTTAGATGGTTCTTATACTGAATTGAATCCAAATATCCCACAAAATGAAGAAGGCTTCAAACACTTGTGTAAGATCTTCTCATTCCCAGGAGGAATTGCTTCTCACGCTGCGCCTGAAACACCAGGATCTATCCACGAAGGTGGAGAGCTTGGTTATGCCCTTTCTCACGCTGCAGGTGCTGTATTGGATAATCCAGATGTGATTGCTGCCACAGTTATCGGTGACGGTGAAGGAGAAACAGGTCCATTGATGGCTGGTTGGTTGGCTAATACCTTCTTGAACCCAGTCAACGACGGGGCTATCCTTCCAATCTTCTACCTCAATGGTGGGAAGATCCACAACCCAACGATCTTCGAACGCAAAACAGACGAAGAATTGGCCCTCTTCTTTGAAGGTCTTGGTTGGAAACCAATCTTTGCGAATGTCACTGCAATTTCAGAAGACCACGAAGCTGCACACGCTTTGTTCGCTGAAAAATTGGACGAAGCAATTGAAGAAATCAAGAAAGTCCAAGCAGAAGCTCGTAAAGGTTCTGCTGAAGAAGCAACTCAACCAGTTTACCCTGTCTTGATTGCTCGTATTCCTAAAGGTTGGACTGGTCCAAAAGCATGGGAAGGAACACCAATCGAGGGTGGATTCCGTGCGCACCAAGTTCCAATCCCAGTAGATGCTCACCACATGGAGCATGTCGATGCTCTTCTTTCATGGTTGGAATCTTACCGTCCAGCTGAATTGTTCGACGAAACTGGTAAACTAGTTCCTGAAATTGCGGAAATTGCACCAAAAGGTGACCGTCGCATGGCGATGAACCCAATCACAAATGCTGGTGTGATCAAACCAATGAACACAGCTGATTGGAAGAAACACGCCCTTCAATTCAACACACCAGGTGAAATCATGGCTCAAGACATGATCGAATTTGGTAAGTATGCGGCAGACTTAGTAGATGCAAACCCAGATAACTTCCGTATCTTCGGTCCAGACGAAACCAAATCAAACCGTCTTCAAGAAGTCTTCACTCGTACAAGCCGTCAATGGTTAGGACGTATGAAACCAGACTACGATGAAGCGTTAAGCCCTGCTGGTCGTGTCATTGACTCTCAATTGTCAGAGCACCAAGCAGAAGGAATGCTTGAAGGATATGTCTTGACAGGTCGTCATGGATTCTTCGCCTCTTACGAATCCTTCCTTCGTGTTGTGGATTCTATGATCACTCAACACTTCAAATGGTTGCGTAAGTCTAAGACACATACAACATGGCGTAAAAACTACCCAGCCTTGAACTTGATTGCAACTTCAACTGTCTTCCAACAAGACCACAATGGTTACACTCACCAAGATCCAGGTATCTTGACTCACTTGGCTGAGAAAACTCCTGAATATATCCGTGAGTACTTGCCAGCTGATACCAATAGCTTGCTTGCAGTGATGGATGAAGCCTTCAAGGGAGAAGATGTGATCAACTTGATCGTTTCTTCTAAACACCCACGTCCTCAATTCTACTCAGCAGCTGAAGCAGAAGAATTGGTTCGTGAAGGATACAAGGTGATCGATTGGGCATCAACTGTTTCAGCAGATGAAGAGCCAGATCTTGTTATTGCAGCTGCAGGTACAGAGCCAAACTTAGAAGCTCTTGCAGCCATCACAATCTTGCACAAAGCCTTCCCAGAATTGAAGATCCGCTTTGTCAACGTTATCGACATCTTGAAATTGCGTCACCCATCTGTTGACGCGCGTGGACTTTCAGATGAAGAATTTGACAAAGTCTTCACAACTGATAAACCAGTCATCTTTGCCTTCCATGGTTATGAAGGCATGATCCGTGATATCTTCTTCAACCGTCACAACCATAACCTTCGTGTGCATGGTTACCGTGAAAACGGGGATATCACCACACCATTTGATATGCGTGTGATGTCTGAGTTGGATCGCTTCCACTTGGCACAAGATGCAGCTAATGCAGCTCTTGGAGATGCAGCAAGCGCATTTGCAGCGAAGATGGATGAAACAATCGCCTTCCACCATGACTACATCCGTGAAAACGGAGACGACATTCCAGAAGTTCAAAACTGGAAATGGGAAAACGTGAATAAATAAGAAAAGAGAGTGGGACAGAAATCGGTAATTCGTTAGAATTCGATTTCGTCGTCCCACCTCCGCACAGTTGAGT
>NZ_JAHZPC010000017.1 GCF_019929185.1 Streptococcus parasanguinis | reverse complement strand
CTACTCAACTGTGCGGAGGTGGGACGACGAAATCGAATTCTAACGAATTACCGATTTCTGTCCCACTCTCTTTTTTACTTCTCAAAAACTACCTCTTGATGGGGAAAATGTGCCACTTACTGAAAAGTCCTTGTTTTGTTTTTAACAGCTGTTATAATGGTACTATCAAAACGTTGGGAAAGGAGTTTTATGAAAGTTAGAATCGAATTGGATCCATCAATGGACGAGCCTGAGATCTTGATTCGAGCTCCGCGCTTGACCCCGGAGTTGACCCAGCTGCAAGAGAGAATCCTCGAACAAAAGGTTGCTCCTTTGGCCTTCTACAAGGATCGAAGTGAGTATTTTCTAGATGTGGCATCGATCCTCTTTTTTGAGACGGACGGGGAGAAGATTTTTGGGCACACCAAGGACGAGGCCTATGAGGTTAAGCAGAAGCTCTATGAGTTGGAGGAGCTGCTTCCCATCGCCTTTTGTCGGATATCCAAATCCACCATTGTCAACGCAAAGCAGATCTATTCTCTAGAAAAGTCTTTTTCAGGAACCAGCACGGTCAATTTCTATCAGACCCATAAGCAGGTTCACGTATCCAGACGCTACTATCAACTCTTAAAAGAACGACTAAATGAAATGAGGTAATATCATGAGAAAAAAATTAATCGGAGTATTCTTAATCCTTTTAGCAGCCTTACTCCTTTTACAGGGCTATTTTGTAAAATGGGACATCAGCATCTGGACCTTAGCTTGGGTTACCTTGCTTGCCGTCCTGTCCCTCTCTAGTTTCTTAAAACGCCATTTTGGTTGGGGCTTCATCTATGGACTTTTAGCCCTCTTTTGTCTCAATGGGCAATACCATTTCCTCCCAGTTTCAAATTCAGTTGTCATCCTTTCCTCAATTCTCGCTGTGATTGGGCTCAACATTTTGTTTAAACCCTCTAAGAAAACAAAAGCCCGCCTAGCTTCCTATTCTGCTGGGTCCATGAGTAAGTCGGATGGCAATGACATTGATGTCACTTTTTCAACAGTGACAAAATATCTCAATGACCAACACTTTACCCGCGGAAGTGCAGATGTGAGTATGGGAGAAGCATCGGTTTATTTTGACAATTGCCGCATCGAGGGTCCTTCTGCTCAGTTTGTTATCGATGTTTCCCTTGGGAGTCTGAGCCTCTATGTACCAAGTGATTGGCGCGTCCATGTTCATGTGGATAATTCCCTCTCAGCGATCCAACATCAGGAAAATCCAAGTGCTTTTACTAGCAAGGATTTCTACATTACAGGCGATGTCTCCTTAGGAAATCTGGAAATTATCTATGTGGGAGCGAATTCGTTTTCTTAAGTCGGAAATGAAAAACTTTGGCCAAAAGCTTGCCAAGAGAGATTTTTTTTGGTAATATAGTACGGTATGTGGTGCTAGCACATCCGTTATATTAGATCTAATAGGAGGAAACACAGAAATGGCTAAAGTATGTTATTTCACAGGTCGTAAGACTGTATCAGGTAACAACCGTTCACACGCTATGAACCAAACAAAACGTGCCGTAAAACCAAACCTTCAAAAAGTAACTGTCCTTATCGATGGTAAACCTAAAAAAGTTTGGGCTTCAGCTCGTGCATTGAAATCTGGTAAAGTAGAACGCGTTTAATAAAGAAAGAAGGCTGGGCATAAAGTGTCCAGCCTTCGCTTTTTGATAGGAATAGTAGTATGACGCAGTGGTTGATTGGAACTACTCATGTTTGAAACATTCGTACTTCCTAATCAACTGTGCGGGGGTGGGAATACGAACTCTTTTGAACGAATCGGAGTTCTTTCCCACTCCCTTTTCTTTTTCTCTAGAGACAGCTGTTACAGCGGGAGAAGAATAATCCCTACCCTTTTACAGCTGATCTCTTTTATGGTAAAATAGAATATAAAATACTTTTGAGGTAGAAATTATGACAGTAAAAATCAATACAAAGGACGGTCAAATTGAATTGACTGATGAGGTTATCGCAACTGTTGTAGGCGGTGCCGCTACTGAGATCTTCGGTGTGGTTGGAATGGCCAGCAAAAATGCGATCAAAGATAATTTCCAAGCCCTCCTAGGGAAAGAAAACTTCTCTAAAGGTGTTGTTGTCAAAACAACGGAAGCAGGAACTATCGCAGTTGATGTTTACACTGTTTTGAGCTATGGAACAAAGATTAGCGAAGTCTCAAAAAATATTCAAGAACGTGTGAAATTTAGTTTGGAAAATCAACTTGGAATCACTACGGATACTGTGAATGTCTATATTCAAAATATCAAGATTGTGGGAGAATAATCGTGGCTAATATTACTACAAGTTTATTTCAAGAAATGGTTCAAGCGGGGGCTACGCGCTTAAATAAACAAGCGGAATATGTAAACTCTTTGAACGTCTTTCCTGTACCAGATGGAGATACAGGAACCAATATGGGAATGACCATCGAAAATGGGGCCAAAGAAGTATCTGACCGTTCTGCATCAACTGTTGGAGAAGCAGCAGGGATCTTCGCTAAAGGTCTCTTGATGGGTGCGCGTGGGAACTCAGGAGTCATCACTTCTCAATTGTTCCGCGGATTTTCTCAAAGTGTCAAAGACAAAGAAGAATTGGATGGAGCAGCACTTGCAGCAGCCTTCCAATCTGGGGTAGAAGTTGCTTATAAAGCTGTTATGAAGCCGGTTGAAGGAACCATTTTGACGGTTTCTCGTGGGGCAGCTATCGGGGCTAAGAAAAAAGCAGAATCTACCAACGATGCAGTAGAAGTTATGCGTGCCGCTCTTGAAGGAGCTAAAACTGCTCTTGCGAAGACTCCAGATATGTTGCCAGTCTTGAAAGAAGTTGGCGTGGTAGACTCTGGTGGTCAAGGGTTGGTCTTCATCTATGAAGGATTCTTGTCAGCCTTGACAGGTGAATTTATTGCTTCTGAAGAGTTCCAAGCAACACCTGCAACCATGTCAGAAATGATCAATGCAGAACACCACAAGTCAGTTGCTGGCCATGTGGCTACTGAAGACATCAAGTTTGGTTACTGTACAGAAATCATGGTCGCTTTGAAACAAGGTCCAACCTATGTCAAAGACTTCGATTACGATGAATTCCGTAACTATTTGAACAACCTTGGGGATTCCCTATTGGTGGTGAATGACGATGAGATTGTCAAAGTTCACGTCCATACAGAAGATCCAGGTCTTGTCATGCAAGAAGGTCTTAAGTACGGAAGCTTGGTCAAGGTGAAAGTCGACAACATGCGCAACCAACACGAAGCGCAAGTTGAAAAAGAAGAACGTCAAGCCAAACCAGTTGAAGAAAAAGAATATGCCATCATCGCAGTAGTTGCTGGTGACGGATTGGCTGATATCTTTAAAGCGCAAGGAGTTGATTACATCATCTCTGGTGGTCAAACCATGAACCCATCAACAGAAGACTTTGTCAAAGCGGTTGAAGAGTTGAATGCGCGCAACATCATTATCTTGCCAAACAACAAAAATATCTTGATGGCGGCTCAATCTGCAGCAGAAGTGATTGATCAACCTGCAGCAGTTGTTGAGACCAAGACTATCCCTCAAGGATTGACTAGTCTTCTTGCCTTTGATGAAAGCAAGTCGATCGAAGAAAACTACGAACGCATGAGCGCTTCATTGGGTGATGTTGCGTCTGGTAGTGTGACAACAGCGGTTCGCGATACCACTATTGATGGGCTTGAAATCCATGAAAATGATAATCTTGGAATGGTCGATGGCAAAATCGTTGTTTCAAATCCAGATATGATGGAAACCTTGGAAGAAACATTCGCTCATATGTTGGATGAAGACAGTGAAATTGTGACCATCTATGTCGGTGAAGACGGCAGTGAGGAGTTGGCAAATGAATTGGCCCAAGCCCTTGCTGAAAAATACGAAGATGTAGAAGTAGAAATCCACCAAGGTGGCCAACCTGTCTACCCATACTTGTTTAGTGTAGAATAATTGAACAGAAGGTTCCTTTCGGAACCTTTTTTGTATATAGAAAAACGAGGAGATTCCCTATGAAATCAGCGTGATTCAGAGGGATTGAGACTGAAGTGAACCCTCCACTGAGGCTTTATTCGTGAGAAAAAGGGGTTTCTGCAAAAAGTCTCAAATTCATCAGTTTTTTATTCAAATTGAAGAGCTTGAAAAGAGGGGGAAATGGTTTGAGAAGTGGAGTTTTTAGACAAGAAAGACGCGATATGTTATACTGGTATCAGTATGTGAAAGGAGAGTTATAAAAATGAAGAAATTTTTTGTAACCCTTGGGCTAGCCATTTTGGTATTGACTGGTTGTTCGCAATCCCAAACGAAGAAAACTACAACCGCTAGCTCATCTAGCAGTTCCACTGTTAAAAAAGAAGTAAAAAATGAAGAAAAAACCACAACCTTAGTAGGAGATATCAATGGAACAAAACACCGGGATATCATCAAATCTAAGGGAGATAAGGTTGAAAACCTTCGTATCGAAGTGACAGCTGATCTGCCCCAACAACTTAGAACTATCGCAGCAGAGAAGTCACCTGAAGAGCTCACGGCAGCCATTCAAGCTTTGCTGGAGCAAAATGAAGACTATAAGAAGCTAAAAACCGTTCCCGGTTTTAGTTTGGAATACACAGTCACACCAGAAAAGAAATTGCTCTCAACCAGTGTGATTGACCTCAACCAAATTGATGCCAAGTCTCTAGAAGAAATTTCTTACTTCAAAGATGCTGGTCTCAATGATTTGAAAAACATGAAGGCAGATGCCTTGGTCAAGGCCTTGAAACTGCATGGCATGAAAGAAGAAGGTCAGTAAGAAGAATAGAAAAAGTCGAGTGAAGTCACTTGGCTTTTTTTAGTGACTTTTGTCATGTGAGCGAGTGACAAAATTATCTAGTGGCTGTTATTTTCTTTCGCTATAATATAGTCAGAAAGTAAGAGGTAAGGAAAAATGAAACAATGGTTCTATAAAGTGTTTACGTTAACAGTGGTGGGGATGGTCGTCTATTTGATCTTTTCAAAGGATGATAGTCTCTATTACCATTTTCCTTGGGAATTATTTGCTGGGATTGGCATCATGAGCTGGGCGGTTCAAGAAGGATTGAAAATGATCAAGGCTGTTAAAAAGGAAATGGAGCAATGAAAAAGAAACTTGAAATTGGATTGGTAGCTGTTTTGTGTTTGCTCCTTTGGGCAACTGAGATGATGACGGGCTGGTTTTCTGCCCATTTTCCTAGCTGGTTTTTCCAAACGGTTTGGGGAGTGACCTTGGTCGTCTATGTCATCATTCCAGCTGGCCAGATTTGGTTGAAAGGAGAGTCTTATGAGTGTCATTAGAGTAGAGAACTTGAACAAAAGTATCAAAGGAAAGGTGATCCTAGAAGATCTTTCTTTCACAGTGGAACGGGGGGATTGTCTGGCCTTGATCGGGCCAAACGGAGCTGGGAAAACAACCTTGATGAACTGTCTTCTGGGAGATATGAAGGCGACTTCTGGGATTATTGAAGTAGAGGGGAAGGCGCCTGGTCATCCTCAGTTAAAGGCTAGTGTGTCCTATCTCCCTCAAGAGAATGCCATCGTTCAAAAGTTAACCGTGCAGGAACTGATCAACTTCTTTCGCTCTATTTATCCCCACCCCTTAACAGGGGAAGAAATTGATGATTTATTACGTTTTAGCTCAGAACAAAAGAAACAATTGGCTAGTAAGTTGTCTGGTGGTCAAAAGCGCCTCTTATCCTTTGTTCTAACCTTGATTGGTCGTCCTAGCTTACTTTTCTTAGATGAGCCGACTGCGGGAATGGATACTTCCACTCGCCAACGCTTCTGGGAGATTGTTGGGCATTTAAAGGAAGAAGGTGTGACCATTGTCTATTCTTCGCATTACATCGAGGAAGTAGAGCACACGGCAGATCGAATTTTGGTCTTGCATCAGGGGCATTTGCTTCGGGATACGACACCTCTCGCTATGAGAAGCGAAGAGGTAGAAAAACATTTCACCCTGCCCTTGCGCTACCAAGCTCTAGTGGCAGAAATGGAAGACATTGGTGAAGTGGTCGCTAAACCCGATGCCCTTCAGGTTGTGACACGGGATGCTAATCGTTTGTGGAGTCGATTACAAGAAGAAGGATGTTCGATCCAAGAAATCGAAGTAACCAATCGAAGTTTATTGGATTCTATTTTTGAAAATACAAAGGAAGTAGGTAGAGAAGATGAAACGCATGAAAGCTCTCGGCGTGGTTGAGTGGCATTTGACCAGTCGCCAAGCTATTTATTACTTGTTATCAATTGGGATGCCCACGGCCTTTTATCTCTTCTTTTCAGGGATGTACCAGGAAACACCAGGAGCACCTGCTCACTTTATGAGGGATTATCTCCTTTCTATGACGGCATTTTCTATGATGTCTACGGCTATCTTTTCTTTTCCAACCGTTCTTGAAACCGATCGACTCAATAATTGGCAAAAAGTCTTGCGCCATACCCCCGTATCTATGGTAGAATATTATCTAATAAAGGTTGTGGGTCTCTTTGTCGATTTTCTCCTATCGATTGGAGTTGTCTTTACCGTGGGCCATGTGGTGCGGCATGTGAATATGCCCCTACAGGATTGGGTCTTAGCAGCCTTTATTCTCATCCTAGGAAGTCTAGCGTTTGTGGCTCTCGGTCTGGTTTTGACCCTGCTTCCTTCCAGTCAATTGATGTCTGTTGTGGGCAATCTCCTTTACATGGGGCTGGCTGTCATGGGTGGTCTTTGGATGCCCATTAGCCTCTTTCCAGAATGGATGCAAGCTATCGGCAAATGCTTACCAACCTATCAATTGATGGAACTGATTAAGACCTTTTTAAACAAGGGGCAGGTCAATGTCTTTGCGAGTGTCTATTTAACTTTGTTTACCCTGGTCTTGTTTGCCCTTGTTATCGTCTATCGTCGTCATTCTGAGGTTCGTTCATGATTGAAAAACTCAAACATATTCACCATATGTTTTACGTAGGCCTAATCTTTATGGTCTTTCCCTTTGCTTCTATTTTCTTAGGGCAGATTCCCTGGTGGCATTTCTTTTTAGCCATCTTCTTTATGATGAGCTATCTAGGAATCCTCATTGTTGAAAATAGGACACTGACCTGGATTTTTTGGATTTATCTATTGGCTTACATAGGTGGAAATACCTTATATGTTGGGACAGGCTTTTGTTGGTTTTACTATTATCTAAGCAATATTTTAGTTTATCGTTTTAGAGTCCACAATTTTCGCTCGCCCTTTCTTTGGACGGCCTTTTTATCACAACTGATCCTTTTGGGAGCCTTGTTATTTAATAGGGAGATGAGAGAAAATGATTGGCTTTTTGTCCTGATCGTCTCTTTGTTTATCGCGATCATGACCTTTAGTATGGTCCGGATGGAGATGATGGAAGAGTTGAAAGCTGACCATGCCAAGCAAAATGCCCAGATCAATCTCTTACTGGCAGAAAACGAGCGCCATCGGATTGGCCGTGATCTGCATGACAGTCTAGGACACACCTTTGCCATGCTCAGTGTCAAGGCGGACCTAGCTGATCAATTCTTGGCATTGGGTCAGGTTGA
This sequence comes from Streptococcus parasanguinis, assembly GCF_019929185.1. Lineage (GTDB taxonomy): Bacteria > Bacillota > Bacilli > Lactobacillales > Streptococcaceae > Streptococcus > Streptococcus parasanguinis_O. Next base: position 28,081 of record NZ_JAHZPC010000017.1, on the reverse strand, counting down.
GAAGGCCCAGGAACAGGTGCAAGAGATTCAAGCCATCAGTCAAGAGTCCATGCACCAAGTCCGAGAGATTGTCGAGAACCTGAAGCAGCGAACCCTGGCAAGAGAGCTAGAAACCGTCAAGCAAATGCTGGAAGTAGCTCAAATCAAAGTGGAGATTCAAAACGAGCTTGATACTGCTAGCATCTCGCCGATTCTAGAATCTGCTCTGGCCATGGTATCTCTGGAATTAGCTACCAATATGATCAAACACGCTAAAGCGACGCAGGCCCTTCTCTCTTATCGCTCCACCGAAACAGGTGTAGAAATGGTCGCAGAAGATAATGGCATCGGCTTTGACAAGGTCTCTGACAAAGACCTGCACTCGATTCGCGAACGGATTGCCTTGTTGGGAGGAGAGCTGGAGATCAGTCATCAACACAAGCCGACCCGGATAGAAATACGGATCCCCTATCAAGAAAGGAAATAAGATGCGCTTATTAGTTGCTGAAGACCAAAGTATGTTGCGCGATGCGCTCTGCCAGCTCTTGCTCCTGCAAGAGGATGTGGAAGATGTCTTGCAGGCTGGCGATGGACAAGAGGCCATTCGTTTACTCGAAACACATCCAGTCGATATTGCGATTTTAGATATCGAAATGCCCATCAAAACAGGGCTAGAAGTGTTGGAATGGGCCAAAAGCCAACAACCCCAGCTCAAGGTTGTCATCGTTACCACCTTTAAGCGGCCGGGCTATTTCGAGCGGGCCCTCAAGGCTGGAGTTGATGCCTATGTCTTGAAAGAACGTCGCATCACAGATTTAATGGCGACTCTTCATGCAGTATTAGCAGGGCAAAAAGAATATTCGCCTGAATTAATGGAAGGGATTTTGACCCATCCCAATCCTCTAAGCCCTCAAGAAAAGGCAGTTTTAAAAGAAGTCGCAAAAGGGGCTTCTAACCAAGAAATTGCTGATCGCTTATTCCTCTCAAACGGGACCATCCGCAATTATATGTCAACCATTCTGACCAAATTGGATGCGGAAAACCGGACTGAGGCAGCAAAAATTGCCCAAGAAAAGGGTTGGTTATAAGGAAGAAAAGTTTCTAGGAGTTCCTAGGGACTTTTTTTCTGATAGACCTAGCATTTTTAGAAAAACTCTCATTATTCGGATTTGGATAGAAAATTCAGAAAATTTACTATTTTTCCTTGAAATATTTTCTAAAAATGGTATGATAGTAGCATGCTAATTTGATATACAAAGTACTGGAAAGGAGAGACATGGAGAAAATTACCTTAGAAACTGCAAAAACCGGTTCAGAGCTCGTTCTTGAAACCCTGCGTGATTTGGGCATTGACACGATTTTTGGTTATCCTGGTGGAGCGGTTTTGCCTTTATACGATGCCATCTATAGCTTTGAGGGTATCCAGCATATCTTGGGTCGTCATGAACAAGGATGCTTGCATGAGGCTGAAGGCTACGCTAAATCAACTGGAAAGCTGGGTGTCGCAGTCGTCACTAGTGGACCGGGGGCTACCAATGCCATTACAGGGATTGCAGATGCCATGAGCGATAGCGTTCCCCTATTAGTCTTCACTGGTCAAGTCAATCGTGCTGGGATCGGGAAAGACGCCTTTCAAGAAGCGGATATCGTGGGAATTACCATGCCCATTACCAAGTACAACTATCAAGTACGTGAGACGGCAGATATTCCGCGAATTATCACAGAAGCTGTCCATATTGCGACGACTGGACGCCCTGGTCCGGTGGTAATTGACCTTCCAAAGGATGTGTCTGCTTTAGAGACAGATTTTATCTATGAACCAAGTGTGAAGCTTCCAAGCTACCAGCCTACCATTGAACCCAATGAATTGCAGATCAAAAAGATTTTGAAGCAATTGAGTAAGGCTAAAAAACCAGTTCTTCTTGCTGGTGGTGGGGTGAGTTACGCTGGAGCTGCAAAAGAGTTGATTGCTCTAGCAGAGCGCTATCAGATTCCAGTAGTGACCAGTCTGTTAGGTCAAGGAACGATTGCGACCAGTCATCCTCTTTTCCTAGGGATGGGAGGAATGCACGGATCCTTCGCGGCCAATATCGCTATGACAGAGACAGATTTCATGATCAGTGTTGGTTGTCGATTTGACGACCGTTTGACAGGGAATCCAAAGACTTTCGCTAAAAATGCTAAGGTTGCCCATATCGACATTGATCCTGCAGAGATTGGTAAGATCATTGCTGTCGACATTCCTGTGGTTGGCGATGCAAAGAAAGCCTTGCAACAGTTGCTAGCAGAGCCAACGGTTCATAATAACACTGAAAAGTGGATCGAAAAGGTGACCCAAGATAAGAACCGGGTTCGTTCTTACGATAAGAAGGAACGGGTTGTGCAACCACAAGCTGTGATTGAACGCATTGGAGAGTTGACCAAGGGAGACGCTATTGTCGTCACAGACGTTGGACAACACCAAATGTGGGCAGCTCAATACTATCCTTACCAAAATGAGCGCCAATTGGTAACATCTGGTGGTCTAGGAACGATGGGATTCGGTGTTCCTGCAGCTATCGGAGCGAAAATTGCCAATCCAGATAAAGAAGTTGTTCTCTTTGTCGGAGATGGTGGTTTCCAAATGACCAATCAAGAATTGGCAATCTTAAATATTTATAAGGTTCCGATCAAGGTCGTTATGCTCAACAACCACTCGCTTGGAATGGTCCGTCAATGGCAAGAAGCCTTCTATGATGGTCGGACGTCAGAGTCAGTCTTTGATAGCCTTCCAGATTTCCAATTGATGGCGCAAGCTTACGGGATCAAGAATTATAAATTTGATAATCCTGAAACTCTTGAGAAGGATTTGGAAGTCATCACAGAAGATGTACCAATGTTCATCGAAGTAGACATTTCTCGGAAAGAGCATGTCTTGCCGATGGTACCAGCTGGTAAGAGTAATCATGAGATGTTGGGGGTGAAGTTTAATGCGTAGAATGTTAACAGCCAAACTTCAAAACCGCTCAGGTGTTCTGAACCGCTTTACTGGAGTCTTGTCGAGACGTCAAGTCAATATCGAAAGCATCTCTGTTGGCGCAACAGAAAACCCTAATGTATCGCGGATTACCATTATCATTGATGTTGCTTCGCATGATGAAGTAGAGCAAATCATCAAACAGCTCAACCGCCAAGTGGATGTGATCCGTGTCCGGGATATCACTGATAAACCACACTTGGAGCGCGAAGTGATCCTGGTGAAAGTTTCTGCACCTGCTGAGAAGCGAGCAGAAATCTTGGCCATTATTCAACCTTTCCGTGCGACCGTGGTCGATGTAGCCCCAAGTTCGATTACCGTTCAAATGACGGGAAATGCAGAAAAGAGCGAAGCCCTCATTCGTGTTATTCGACCTTATGGGATTAAAAACATCGCCCGCACCGGTGCAACCGGATTTACTCGAGATTAATTCTCACCTTAACATTGTTAACCCCGCCTTAAAAAGGCAAATAATATAATAGAAAAGAGATTTTACTTATGGCAGTTCAAATGGAATACGAAAAAGACGTTAAAGTACCAGCACTTGATGGTAAAAAAATCGCCGTTATCGGTTATGGTTCACAAGGTCATGCACACGCACAAAACTTGCGTGATTCAGGTCATGATGTCATCATCGGTGTGCGTCCTGGTAAATCATTCGATAAAGCAAAAGAAGATGGATTTGAAGCTTACCCAGTTGCAGAAGCAACTAAATTGGCTGATATCATCATGATCTTGGCACCAGACGAAATCCAAAAAGATATCTACAAAGATGAAATCGCTCCAAACTTGAGCGCTGGTAAAGCTCTTGGTTTTGCCCATGGTTTCAATATCCACTTTGGTTACATCAAAGCTCCTGAAGACGTAGATGTCTTCATGGTTGCACCAAAAGGACCAGGTCACTTGGTACGTCGTACTTACACTGAAGGATTTGGTGTACCAGCACTTTACGCTGTCTACCAAGATGCTACTGGTAACGCGAAAGACATCGCAATGGACTGGGCAAAAGGTGTTGGTTCAGCACGTGTTGGTCTCCTTTCAACAACCTTCAAAGAAGAAACAGAAGAAGATTTGTTTGGTGAACAAGCCGTTCTTATGGGTGGTTTGACAAGCTTGATCGAAGCTGGATTTGAAGTTTTGACAGAAGCTGGTTATGCACCTGAATTGGCTTACTTCGAAGTACTTCATGAAATGAAATTGATCGTTGACTTGATCTACGAAGGTGGCTTCAAGAAAATGCGTCAATCATGTTCAAATACTGCAGAATTTGGTGATTTCGTAACTGGTCCACGTGTTATCGGTCCAGAAGTAAAAGAAAACATGAAAGCTGCCCTTGCTGATATCCAATCAGGTAAATTTGCACGTGAATTCGTTGAAGACCACGATGCTGGTTTCCCACGTTTGAAAGCCTTCCGCAAACAAGCTGAAGAACTTGAAATTGAAAAAGTTGGTGCTGAATTGCGTAAAGCAATGCCATTCGTTGGTCAAAACGACGATGACGCCTTCAAAATCTACAACTAATTGTCTGTAGAAGACTAAGCAAGTTGGGACACCCTAGCTTGCTTTTTTGATCAATACACAGCAACAGAGGTAAGAAATGATAACAGCAAAAGATGTGGCCAAGGCCCATAAAATATTAAGTGGAGTCGTTGTCAATACGCCCCTTGAATACGACCACTATTTATCTGAAAAATATGGGGCAAAGATTTATTTGAAAAAAGAAAACGCCCAACGTGTTCGTTCTTTCAAGATTCGTGGAGCGTATTTTGCAATTTCTCAACTCTCAAAAGAAGAGCGTGAGCGTGGTGTAGTGTGTGCTTCTGCGGGAAACCATGCGCAAGGGGTTGCTTATACTTGTAATGAAATGAAGATTCCAGCAACCATCTTCATGCCGATTACAACACCGCAACAAAAGATCGGCCAAGTCCGCTTCTTTGGTGGGGACTATGTAACGATTAAGTTGGTGGGGGATACCTTTGATGCATCAGCTAAGGCGGCCCAAGAATTTACTCTTGCAGAAAAACGGACCTTTATTGACCCGTTTGATGATCCACATGTACAGGCTGGCCAAGGAACAGTGGCCTATGAAATTCTTGAGGAAGCTCGAAAAGAATCGATTTCTTTTGATGCTGTCCTTGTCCCTGTCGGTGGAGGAGGCCTCATTTCAGGTGTTTCTACCTACATCAAAGAAACAGAGCCTCGGATTGAGGTCATTGGGGTAGAGGCTGAAGGAGCGCGCTCCATGAAGGCTGCTTTTGAAGCAGGTGGTCCCGTCAAATTACCAGAAATCGATAAGTTTGCAGACGGGATTGCTGTGCAAAAGGTGGGACAATTGACTTATGAAGTGACCCGTCAACATGTGGAAACCCTGGTTGGGGTCGATGAAGGCTTGATTTCAGAGACCTTGATTGATCTTTATTCCAAACAAGGGATCGTAGCTGAACCAGCAGGAGCGGCCAGTGTGGCATCCCTTGAAATCTTGCGCGAATACATCAAGGGGAAAACCATTTGTTGTATTATCTCAGGTGGGAACAATGACATCAACCGTATGCCTGAAATGGAAGAACGGGCTTTGATCTACGATGGAGTAAAACACTACTTTATCGTCAACTTCCCACAACGTCCAGGGGCCCTTCGCGAATTTGTAAATGATATCTTAGGACCAAATGATGATATCACACGTTTTGAATACATCAAGCGTGCTAGTAAGGGAACTGGCCCTGTCTTGATTGGGGTTACTTTGGCCAATAAGCATGACTATGCAGGCTTGGTTAACCGTATCGAGCGTTTTGATCCGTCTTTCATTAACTTGAACGGCAATGAAACTCTCTATAATATGCTGGTCTGAGTATCATGCAGAAATAATCGACTATTTAAGCAATATATTTTTATGGAATATATTGCTTTTTTATCAAGACTTGTGATATGATATGCGTAAATTAAAAGGAGGAATTTTTTATGCCTGGATTTTTTATCTTTATTTTATTCTTGCTAATGGTTGCAGGATTCATTGTGATTAGCTCACTATATGTGGTCAAGCAACAATCCGTTGCCATCATCGAGCGTTTCGGACGTTATCAAAAAATTAGCGATAGTGGCATTCATATGCGAGCGCCTTTTGGCATCGATAAAATTGCCGCACGAGTTCAATTGCGCGTCTTGCAGAGTGAGATCGTGGTTGAAACAAAAACTCAGGATAACGTATTCGTTACCATGAATGTGGCGACGCAATACCGAGTGAACGAAAGCAACGTAAAGGATGCCTACTACAAACTCATGCGTCCAGAATCACAGATTAAATCATACATTGAAGATGCTCTTCGTTCTTCTGTGCCTAAGTTGACCTTGGATGAATTATTTGAGAAAAAAGATGAAATCGCTCTTGAAGTTCAAAAACAAGTGGCAGAAGAAATGTCAACTTATGGATATATTATTGTTAAAACCTTGATCACCAAAGTTGAGCCAGATGCCGAAGTGAAACAATCCATGAACGAGATCAATGCAGCGCAAAGAAAACGCGTGGCGGCTCAGGAATTGGCAGAAGCAGATAAGATCAAGATCGTGACTGCTGCCGAAGCTGAGGCGGAAAAAGACCGTTTGCACGGGGTTGGTATTGCCGAGCAACGGAAGGCCATTGTCGATGGATTGGCAGACTCTATTAAAGAGTTAAAAGGTGCGAATGTAGACTTGACCGAAGAACAAATCATGTCTATTCTCTTAACCAACCAGTACTTGGATACCCTAAATAATTTTGCAGATAAAGAAGGGAATAATACGATTTTCCTACCAGCTAACCCAGATGGGGTCGAAAACATTCGTACACAAATATTATCAGCCCTGAAAGCAAAGTAAACTATTTCTCATTTTTTAAAAAAGGTTCGTATTTTCAGCGATTTTAGTTGACAAAATGTGCAAAACAATTTATATTAGTATTGGAAATAATAATATAGGAGAAAGATCATGGCTAAATCGAACTTTGAAAAAGTAGAATCAGTTGTTGGATGGGTACGCGATAAGAAAATTACGGGATATCGTATCAGTAAAGAAACAAATGCCCGTGAAATGTCTATCATTGCCTTGGCTCAAGGACGTGCAAAAGTGAAGAACATCTCGTTTGAAACTGCACTCGGATTGATTGATTTTTATGACAAAAATCATCAAAAATTCGAAGATTAATTTGTTGTTCCAATTAAAAACCAGAGAGTTTGCTCTCTGGTTTTTTTCTATGCCTTAAAAGAAGAGGAGGTACAAAAAAACAGCTTGCTTCCATACTGGTAAGCAAACTGTTTCAAGAGATTAATGTAAGAAGCGTTGAAGAAATTCCTTGGTCCGTTCTTCTTTTGGATTGCTAAAGATTTCTTTTGGATCTCCTTGTTCAGCAATGACACCCTTGTCCATGAAGATGACATGGCTAGAGACATCGCGAGCAAATTCCATTTCGTGGGTGACAACAATCATGGTGAGACCTTCTTTTGCCAGGTCCTGCATGATTTTCAAGACTTCTCCAACCATTTCTGGATCTAGGGCAGAAGTGGGTTCATCGAAGAGAATGGCATCAGGATCCATAGAGAGGGCACGTGCGATAGCGACCCGTTGCTTTTGACCACCTGAAAGTTGTTTCGGACGGGCAGCCCAATATTGAGATCCCATACCGACTTTTTCAAGGTTTTCTTTGGCAACTTTTTCTGCGGTTTCACGATCACGCTTGAGGACGGTCGTTTGTGCAACGATCGTATTTTCTAAGACATTTAAATTTTCAAAGAGATTAAAGCTTTGGAACACCATTCCCAATTTCTCGCGGTAGTGGGTAAGATCATACTCAGGATCAAGAACATTTTGCCCACGATAGAGAATCTCTCCGGCAGTAGGAGTCTCTAGAAGATTGATGGAGCGAAGAAAGGTTGATTTTCCGCTACCAGAGCTCCCGATGATGGAGATTACCTCTCCTTTTTCAACCGTGAGCGAAATATCTTTCAAAACCTCATTTTGACCATAAGATTTTTTTAAATGTTGGATTTCAAGAATTTTTTCTGCCATTATTTCACCTCATTGACTTGCATTTGATTGGCACCTGTAGTATAAGTATCAGAATCTAAGCGACGTTCGATGTAGCGAAGAATTCGTGTGATGGTAAAGGTAAGAACGAAGTAAATCACAGCGATGATCGTAAAGGTTGGGAAGTATTGGTAGTTTTGAGTTGCGACCGTATTTCCTGTAAAGTACAGTTCAACTACAGAGATAACATTCAAAACAGATGTATCCTTGATGTTAATAACAAATTCATTCCCTGTTGCTGGCAAGATATTGCGAACAACCTGTGGAAGGACGACCTTGCGCATGGTTTGTCCATGGGTCATTCCTAGAGCAGTCGCTGCTTCAAACTGACCTGGATCCACTGCTAAGATCCCACCACGAACAATCTCACTCATATAAGCTCCGGTATTGATTGATACGATGACAATGGCAGCGAGGGTCCGATCGATTGAAATCCCAAAGGCTTGAGCTGTTCCGTAGTAAATAACCATAGATTGTACAATCATAGGTGTCCCACGGAAGATTTCAATATAGACGTTCAAGAACAAACCAAAGGCAGTTTGGCATCCAGCAAGAACTTTATTTTTTGCTTTCGGAGCTGTCCGGTAAACGCCAATCAACAACCCGATGATTAATCCAGCAATTGTCCCAGTCATGGAAATCAAAAGGGTCATTCCGGTTCCGCGTAAGAACTGTGGGCTACTTTCTTTTAAGATGTTCACAACTTGATCAAAGAACGATTCTTTACTCTCAGTAGTATCGGTTGAAACAGGTTGCTTTGTCACCATGTCATCCATTAGTTTGACTTGCTCTTTAGTAGAAATGTTTGCTAAAGCAGCATTAATTTGGTCAATCCGGCTATCACCTTTCTTCATCCCGATAGCGATCGTAGCATCCTCTTTCCCAACTTTAAAACCATTTTTAAATTGAATCATTTTAAAATTTGAATTGGCAGATTCAGCTGTCAATGCTTCTGGACGTTCTGAGACATAGGCATCGATGACACCAGATTCTAAAGCTTGGCGCATTTGGGCAAAGTCTCCCATAGCAGTTACTTTCTTAGAACCTTTTAGTTGTGAAATAAGATTATATAGGTAGACACCTTGTTGAGAGGTGACCTTTGCATCTTTAAAGTCATCTAAGGTAGTAGCATTTGCATATTTTCCATCTTTGCGAACGAGCATAACTGGCTCACTGGTATAGTAGCTGTTAGAGAAAGCTATTTCTTTTTTTCGTTCTGCGGTAGGACTCATCCCTGCAATAATCATGTCAATTTTTCCAGATGACAGAGCTGGGATTAGTCCATTCCAAGATGTTTTGACAATAAGTGGTTTTTTCCCAAGTTTCTCTGCTACCTTTTTGGCGATTTGAACATCATATCCATTGGCATATTGATTAGTACCATCAATTTTAACAGCACCATTTGAATCGTCTTTTTGAGTCCAGTTAAAAGGCGCATAGGCAGCCTCCATACCAATGCGCAGATAACCTTCTTCTTTTACAGAGTGAGTGATCGCCAGAAAAATTAACAAAACAGTTACTATTCCGACAAAGACTCCAATGATTGTTTTTTTCATTTTTTCTCCTCTTCCTTATTTTAACTCTTCCTATTGTACGGTAAAATAGGTTGCATTTCAAGCATGCTCCTCTTTTTATTTAAAAAATGCTATAATAATACAAAGGAGCGTGATCAAATGAAAAAGTATTTGTATGTTTTTTTCGCCTTTCTGGCCTGCCTTTTTGTCAGTCAGAACGTCCATGCATCCAGCCCCTCTTATGATGTATTGTACTATGGTGGAACCTTGACCTTGGACACCTGGGACGACGCCACCTATGAGGAGGAGTTGGTCTATTATTTCAAAGATTCCTACAGAGGGCAGTATGTTAGTCTAGGAACGGCGGGGAATATGCCACAAGGCTTTGCAATTGAGATGCCGCCAAAGGTTGAGGTGGAAGGCCGTGATCTTCAAAGAGAACCCGAGATTACGAATCTAGGTGATGGCTACCGAGTGAAAATTTATAACAGTGGTGTGGCGACAGATACAGTCAAAATTAAAGTCACATGGAAATTAAAAAATCTTCTTTATTCACACAAGGATATCTTGCAGTTGAACTGGAAACCAATTACTGATGGTGATCAGAAGGTGGATGAAGTTCAATTTCGTGTCATTCCTAAGTTCGCACCAGCCAATGCCCAATCGGAACTGTATATCCATACAGCCTTTATGGGACCAGATGTGACTGTAAAAAAAGAAGATGGAATCTATTCTGCTACTTTCTATAACCTAGGCAAAGGAAAGGCTGTGGAGTTGTATGGTTACTGGTTGAAGTCAGACCTAACTACTTTGTATGATTCTGGTCGAAATACAGGATTGACCAAATTGGATGAATTTCACAAGAACCAAGCTAAAATTGAACAGGAAAAATACTGGACACGCATGTTTTGGAACTGGATCTTGCCAGCCTTCATTATTGCACTCTGGCTTCTTTCTCTCTTGGGTCGCAATCGGTTCAAAAAAATGATTTGGCCTGGTGTGACCTATCCGACCGATACTCGTCTTTATGAAATTCCACAGGATATTGCACCTCTTGTCATGAGCTCGGTTGTTTATTCAGCTGAATTAGACGAGGCCTCCCCGACTAATAAAGAGAAGGCGACTCCGCCGGTGTTTACATTTGAAAAAATGCTTCAAGCTACTTTGCTGGATCTGATGGACCGTGGAGTGATTGTCTACGAGCAACAAGGAAATGAAGTCGTTTTGACCAGGAAGTCTCATGGACATGTGGATGATTTTGAACGCTCCTTTATGAATATGGCTTTTGGGGATCAAGTTTCCTGTCCTGTTAACCGTCTCTTTGAAAATTATAAATTTAGTGATGATGTATACAAACATGCCAAAAAAGCAGATCAAGATGCCATTCGTTCACTAGGAAGTTGGGCTCAGGGTCGCTTTGATACGGCTGTCAACCAAGTGGCCAGAGATGTTCATCGCAAGGTGGAAGATCTCCATTTGCCAAGCTACTATCGCCCTTTAGAAGCAAAAGAAGAAGCGCAAGCTAGACGAAGTCTCTTCTTTGGTTGGGCTGCTTGGTTTATCGCCTTTGGAGCAGAAATCTTTGCTATCTTTGGGATGGGGTGGTTCTCTGTTCCTTGTTTGATAGGGATCCTCATACTTTGGTTTATGCCAGTGCGCTTCAATGGTGTCTTTAAAGCCTGCCTACGAGATGGTGTTGTCAATCTTGCGGGTGCTGAGCAACGCTATTACTGGGATAGTTTTGGTCGGATGTTGAAAGAAATTGCTCACCTCAACGATGCAGAGTTGCAGTCTCTGGTCCTATGGAATCGCTTATTGGTCTATGCGGCCTTGTATGGTGTGGCCGATCAGGTCACAAAGGTCATGAAACTTCGGAATATTCATTTAGAAAATCAAGCCTTAAACGCCTTCGTTTACACCCCGTTCTATCATGATGTGACCCACTCAAGTCATGCCATGTCTACTTATGGATCGACAGCATCGACAGCTAGTCATTTCACAGTTTCCTCTGGTAGTGGAGGAGGTTTCTCTGGCGGAGGAGGCGGAGGAGGCTTTGGTGCCTTCTAAGCAGCACTAAGAATGGTCTTGGTCGCTCTTTCCCTTCTAGTTTAGAAGGTCTGGTCCAGTCCATAGATTTATGATATAATAGAGCAAATGTAAGTTTAGGAGAAAAAGATGTTTCTGATCGAATTAATCAAGGCGGTTCTTTTTGGGATTGTCGAGGGGATTACAGAATGGTTACCGATCTCAAGTACAGGTCACTTGATTCTGTTACAGGATTTTGTGCAGTTTAAAAATCAAGATCCAGCCTTTATGGAGATGTTCAATGTCGTGATCCAATTGGGTGCGATCCTAGCGGTTGTGGTGATTTATTTCGATAAATTGTATCCCTTCAAACCGGGGAAATCTCCACTAGAAGTACGTCGAACTTGGCAATTATGGGCAAAAGTTGCGGTTGCAACGCTCCCGCTTGTCTTTGTTTTTAAATTGGATGATTGGTTTGAGGCGCATTTTCACAATTCGATTTCCGTTGCGATTATGTTGATCACCTACGGGATTGCCTTTATCTATCTGGAAAGACGAGAACAGGTTGAGCCAGCAGTAACGGAATTGCATAAGCTCCCTTATCGAACAGCTCTTTATATCGGACTCTTCCAAGTTTTATCGCTATTTCCAGGAACAAGCCGTTCAGGTGCTACGATTGTAGGCGGCTTGATCAATGGTGTTAGCCGTCCAGTGGTGACAGAATTTACCTTTTATTTAGGGATCCCAGCCATGTTTGGCGCTAGCCTCTTAAAGGTTGGAAAATTCGCTCTTGGCGGACATTCACTAGCACTGGGGCAACTCTTTATTCTACTGGTAGCGATGGGAGTGGCCTTTGTGGTCAGCATGTACGCTATCCGCTTCTTGACAGATTATGTGAAAAATCATGATTTCACCGTCTTTGGGAAATACCGGATTGTTCTTGGTTCCATCTTGCTATTGTATGGACTCTTCCGTGTTATTTTCTAAGAGAAGGCTTGAACTTGATCAAATTATTTTTCGAGGTTGGAGACTTTTGTCCCGACCTCTTTTCTATGCATCCTTTTTTTGAATTCTATCCAATTTTTTAGTATAATAGTAAGACTAGAAGTATGAGGTTATGCTATGAAGATGAAGCAAATTAGTGATTCAACTATTAAGATCACGATCCAACTAGAAGACTTAGAAGAACGCGGAATGGAAATTGCTGATTTCCTTGTCCCGCAAGAAAAAACAGAAGAATTTTTCTATGCCATTTTGGATGAACTCGAAATGCCAGAAAGCTTCCTGGATAGCGGGATGCTGAGTTTTCGCGTGACACCAAAACCAGATAAATTGGATGTTTTTGTTACCAAATCAAAAATTGATCAACAATTGGATTTTGAGGATTTGTCAGATCTTCCTGATATGGAAGAATTGTCGCGCATGACGCCAGATGAATTTATCAAAACCTTGGAAAAAACGATCTCTGATAAGACAAAAGGGGATGCAGAAGCTATTCACCATTTGGAACAAGAAGAGTTACGGGACAATCAAGAACAAGATCCTACATCTGAAGCACCAGTAAGTCAGTATATTTATTACATTTTGCGTTTTTCAAATATCCAGCAAGCAGTTGCCTTTTCAAAAACGGTCAGCTTTCCAGTGGATACCTCTGAATTATACAAAATGGGATCTGATTATTATTTAACTGTCTTGATCGATACAGAGGACCAACCAAATCAATATCCGACTTGGTTACTGGCCATCATTCGGGAGTATGCAGATGATTCAGAAGTAACACGAGCCGTTCTGCAGGAACATGGTCACTTACTAATGGTATCTGGCGCGATTGAGAATTTGAAGAAAGTTGCTAGCTTATGATGTCCTTTTCCTTGCAATTTGTTCTGGTGCTGATTGGGACTTTTATGATTGCCTTGGTATTGACGCCCTTGGTTCGCTTATTCTCCTTTAAGATTGATGCAGTGGATTATCCGAATGCGCGTCGGATCAATACCAAGCCCATGCCAAGCGCGGGTGGACTGTCTATTGTGATCGCTTTTTCGATTGCGACTCTCGTCTTTATTCCTATGCTGACATCCACCACCGCACCAATCAAAAGTTACCTATCCTATACCTTGCCGGTCGTAGGAGCGGGATGGATTATTACTCTCACAGGCTTGATTGATGATGTAAAAGAGTTGTCAGCCAAGAAAAAGATGATCGGTATCCTGCTTGCAGCGAGTCTAGTCTGGTTTTTGACAGATTTTCGGCTGAATGATTTCAAGATTCCATTTGGTGGTCCCTTACTTCATTTTGAACCATGGCTATCGTATCTTTTGACAGTGATTTGGATTGTTGCCATTACCAATGCGGTCAATCTGATTGATGGATTGGATGGCTTAGTGAGTGGGGTCTCTATTATTTCCCTAGTGACAATGGGGATTGTGTCCTATTTCTTTCTACCAGTACCCAATCTCTTTCTGACGATGACGATCTTTGTATTGGTTGCGTCCATCGCTGGCTTCTTTCCCTTTAATTACCATCCGGCCATTCTCTATCTGGGAGACACCGGTGCCCTGTTTATCGGATTTATGATTTCTGTCTTGTCCTTGCAAGGTTTGAAAAATGCGACAGCTGTTGCGGTAGTCACACCAATGATTATCCTCGGAGTACCGATTACAGATACCTTTTTAGCCATTATCCGTCGGACCCTGTCTGGTCAAAAATTTTATAAACCGGATCGCAATCACTTGCACCATCGACTTCTTTCTCTGGGCTTGACACATCGGGGAACTGTGCTTGTGATCTATGGGATTTCGATGATCTTCTCCTTGATTTCTCTCTTACTCAATATCTCGAGCCGCATTGGGGGCGTCCTACTTGTGATCGGGCTCTTGTTTGGAGTAGAGTTGTTAGCAGAATTGATCGGGGTTCTGGGGCCACATCATAGTCCTTTGTTAAATGTTCTGCGCTATATAGGGAATTCCTCCTACCGTGAGGAAGTTCGTCAAAAACGAAAAGAAAAAACTAAATAAGAATAGTTCTAATCAAAAGAAAAGCCATTTAGGCTTTTTTTTGATATACTTGAAAGGTAAAAAATACTTTGTGATGAAGGAATCGATGCTTTGAGAACCTTCTAGACTTCAAAGTAAAAAGAAAGGGAATGCAATGTCGACATTAGAAATTAAAGACCTTCACGTTGAAATTGAAGGCAAAGAAATTTTAAAAGGTGTAAACCTGACCCTAAAAACTGGTGAGATCGCAGCCATCATGGGACCAAACGGAACAGGAAAATCTACTCTGTCAGCTGCCATTATGGGAAACCCAAATTATGAAGTAACCAAAGGGGAGATTCTGTTTGATGGTGTCAACATCTTGGAATTGGAAGTAGACGAACGTGCACGGATGGGCTTGTTCCTTGCCATGCAATACCCTTCAGAAATCCCAGGAATTACGAATGCAGAATTTTTACGTGCAGCCATGAATGCTGGTAAAGAAGAGGATGAGAAGATCTCTATTCGTGATTTCATAAAAAAATTGGATGAAAAGATGGAATTGCTCAATATGAAAGAAGAAATGGCAGAACGCTATTTGAACGAAGGCTTCTCTGGTGGTGAGAAAAAACGCAATGAAATCCTTCAATTGTTGATGTTGGAACCAACATTTGCCCTTTTGGATGAAATTGACTCTGGTTTGGATATCGATGCTCTTAAGGTCGTATCTAAAGGGGTTAATGCAATGCGGGGTGAAGGTTTTGGAGCTATGATCATCACCCACTACCAACGTTTGTTGAACTATATTACTCCTGACGTCGTTCATGTGATGATGGAAGGCCGTGTCGTGCTTTCAGGTGGACCAGAATTGGCTGCCCGCTTGGAACGTGAAGGCTATGCTCAACTCGCAGAAGAACTCGGTTACGACTATAAAGAAGAACTATAACCTGATGACAAGTGATCTAATGTTGTCATAAAATCAAACAGATAGTATCTTTATTAGGAGAAAAAAATGAGTATTGAAAATATTACCCTCTTTTCGGAACTGCATGCTGAGCCAAGCTGGCTGCAAGAATTACGAAAAAAAGCTTTTGACAAGATCGATCAGTTGGAATTGCCAGCCATTGAACGTGTCAAATTTCACCGCTGGAACCTTGGGGATGGGACGATCACAGAAAGCGAGGCTTCTGCCAATGTTCCTGATTTTACAGCCCTTGATTCAAACTTGAAATTGGTACAAGTTGGAACCCAAACTGTATTTGAACAGGTGCCACAAGCCTTGGCAGACCAAGGAGTCCTTTTCACAGATTTCCATACTGCCCTAGAAGAAATTCCGAAGGTGGTGGAAGACTACTTCATGTCTTCAGTCAAATACGATGACGACAAGCTAGCAGCTTACCACACAGCATACTTTAATAGTGGGGCTGTCCTCTATATTCCAGATAACGTCGAAATTTCAGAACCAATCGAAGGCATTTTCTACCAGGATAGTGATAGTGATGTACCTTTTAATAAACACATTTTGATTATTGCAGGCAAAAACAGCAAGTTCAGCTATTTGGAACGCCTAGAATCAAAAGGTGAAGGTTCAGCAAAAGCAACTGCGAATGTGACGGTTGAGGTGATTGCCCGCTCAGGTGCCCAAGTGAAATTTGCGGCGATTGACCGCTTGGGTGAAAATGTCACAGCCTACATCAGTCGACGTGGGAAACTAGGTCAGGATGCCAGCATTGATTGGGCTATCGGTGTTATGAACGAAGGTAACGTAGTTGCAGACTTTGACAGTGACTTGGTTGGAAATGGAAGTCATGCAGATTTGAAAGTCGTTGCCTTATCAAGCGGTCGTCAGGTGCAAGGAATTGACACCCGCGTGACCAACTTTGGTTGCAACTCGATCGGAAATATCTTGCAACACGGGGTTATTCTTGAAAAAGGAACCTTGACCTTTAACGGAATTGGTCATATTATCAAGGGGGCTAAAGGAGCAGATGCTCAGCAAGAAAGCCGTGTCTTGATGTTATCGGATCAAGCGCGTTCAGATGCCAACCCAATCCTCTTGATTGATGAAAATGACGTCACAGCAGGCCATGCTGCATCGATCGGTCAAGTGGACCCAGAAGATATGTATTACCTCATGAGTCGTGGTCTGGATCAACACACAGCAGAACGCTTAGTGGTGCGTGGTTTCTTGGGATCTGTTATTGTTGAAATTCCAGTTAAAGAAGTACGTGATGAAATGATTGCCACCATCGAAGAAAAGTTATCTCAACGCTAAGGAGAAACAATGCTAGATAAAAATACGATTGCTCAAGATTTTCCCATTCTCGATCAACTAGTTCACGATGAGCCTTTGGTTTATCTAGATAATGCAGCAACGACGCAAAAACCTAAACCTGTTCTTGAAGCAGTTAATCACTATTATTTGCAAGATAACGCCAATGTTCATCGTGGAGTTCATACTTTGGCTGAACGAGCGACAGCAGCCTATGAGGCGGCGCGTGAGAAAGTCAGAAAATTTATCAACGCTTCATCAACCAAGGAGGTGCTCTTTACAAGAGGGACAACGACTGGACTCAACTGGGTAGCTCGCTATGCAGAAGAAGTCCTAAATGAAGGGGACGAAGTCTTGATTTCCATCATGGAACATCATTCCAACATCATTCCTTGGCAGCAAGCCTGCAAGAAGACAGGAGCAAAACTGGTCTATGTCTATCTAAAAGATGGCTTACTGGATATGCAGGACTTAAAGAGCAAGCTTAGTGAGAAGACAAAATTTGTCTCCATCACCCATGCTTCGAATGTCTTAGGGGTGGTCAATCCGATCAAGGAAATTGCTCGATTAGCCCATGAAGTTGGAGCGATCATGGTCGTAGATGGGGCTCAATCAACCCCTCATATGGCCATTGATGTACAAGACTTAGATGCGGATTTCTTTGCTTTTTCTGGCCATAAGATGGCTGCACCAACAGGGATTGGTGTCCTCTATGGGAAGGAAGAAATCTTAGAGCAAATGTCTCCAATCGAGTATGGGGGCGAGATGATTGACTTTGTTTACGAACAATCTGCCTCTTGGAAGGAATTGCCTTGGAAATTTGAAGCTGGAACACCTAATATGGCGGGAGCAATTGGTCTTGGTGCAGCAATCGATTACTTAGAAGAGCTGGGTATGGACCAGGTAGAAGCGCATGAGCAAAAACTGATTGCCTATGTGTTTCCAAAATTACAGGCTATCGAAGGCTTGACCATCTATGGTTCCCAAGACTTAGCCCAACGTTCTGGCGTCATTTCCTTTAATCTAGGAGATCTCCATCCGCATGACTTAGCAACAGCACTAGATTATGAAGGGATTGCCGTTCGTGCAGGTCACCACTGTGCACAACCGCTCCTTCAATACCTACAAGTCCCAGCGACAACGAGAGCAAGTTTTTATATCTACAACACCAAAGCGGACTGTGATAAATTAATTGAGGCATTGATCAAAGCAAAGGAGTTTTTCAATGGCACTTTCTAAATTAGATTCGCTGTACATGGCGGTCGTAGCCGATCATTCAAAACACCCCCACCACCAAGGACAAATTGAAGATGTTGATCAGATCCAACTCAACAATCCAACTTGTGGAGATGTGATCCAGTTAAGTGTGAAATTTGATGAGAATGACAGGGTGGAAGATATTGCCTTTGTGAATTCAGGCTGTACGATCTCAACGGCTTCAGCTAGTATGATGACAGATGCTGTAATGGGAAAAACAAAAGAGGAAGTCGAAGAATTGGCACAGGTCTTTTCAGAAATGGTCCAAGGCCAGTCAGATCCTCGCCAAGAGGAATTAGGAGACGCAGCCTTCTTATCTGGAGTCTCAAAATTCCCACAACGGATTAAATGTGCGACCCTCTCCTGGAATGCTCTCAAAAAAGCGATCGAACGTAGCAAATAATTAAAAGAAGAAACAGAGAAAGAAAGGAAATTATGGCTGAAGAAAGAGTCGAACCGAAACCAATTGATCTCGGTGAATATAAATTTGGATTTCACGATGACGTTCAACCCATTCTCTCTACCGGGAAGGGATTGAATGAAGCGGTTATTCGTGAATTGTCTGCAGCAAAAAATGAACCAGAATGGATGCTCGAATTCCGTTTGAAATCTTTTGAAACCTTCAAAAAGATGCCCATGCAAACCTGGGGAGCCGATCTATCAGAAATTGACTTTGATGATTTGATCTATTATCAAAAACCTTCGGATAAACCTGCCCGTTCATGGGACGAAGTCCCAGAGAAAATCAAGGAAACCTTTGAGCGTATCGGGATTCCTGAAGCGGAACGTGCTTACTTAGCGGGGGCTTCTGCTCAGTATGAATCAGAAGTGGTTTACCACAATATGAAAGAAGAGTTTGAAAAGTTGGGGATTATCTTTACCGATACGGATTCTGCCCTAAAAGAATATCCAGACCTTTTCAAACAGTATTTTGCGAAGTTAGTACCACCAACGGACAACAAATTGGCTGCCCTCAACTCAGCAGTCTGGTCTGGTGGAACCTTCATTTATGTACCAAAAGGTGTAAAAGTAGACGTCCCACTTCAAACTTACTTCCGTATCAACAATGAAAATACAGGTCAGTTTGAGCGCACTTTGATTATTGTGGATGAGGGAGCAAGTGTCCACTATGTAGAAGGCTGTACAGCGCCGACCTACTCAAGCAATAGCCTCCATGCAGCGATTGTTGAGATCTTTGCCTTGGATGGTGCTTATATGCGCTACACGACTATCCAAAACTGGTCTGACAATGTCTATAACTTGGTCACCAAGCGGGCCAAAGCCCAAAAAGATGCTACAGTTGAGTGGATCGATGGAAACCTAGGTGCGAAGACAACCATGAAGTACCCATCTGTTTATCTAGATGGAGAAGGAGCGCGCGGGACCATGTTGTCCATTGCCTTTGCGAATGCAGGTCAACACCAAGATACAGGTGCCAAGATGATCCACAATGCACCTCACACTAGCTCGTCTATCGTATCTAAATCCATCGCGAAAGGTGGCGGAAAGGTAGACTACCGTGGACAAGTTACCTTTAACAAAAATTCCAAGAAATCAGTTTCTCACATCGAGTGTGACACCATTATCATGGATGATTTATCTGCATCAGATACGATTCCATTTAATGAAATCCACAACTCACAAGTTGCTTTGGAGCACGAAGCCAAGGTTTCAAAAATCTCAGAAGAACAACTGTATTATTTGATGAGTCGTGGTTTGTCTGAATCAGAAGCGACAGAAATGATTGTCATGGGATTTGTAGAGCCCTTTACAAAAGAACTTCCAATGGAATATGCCGTTGAGTTAAACCGACTCATTAGCTACGAAATGGAAGGATCTGTAGGATAATTCATTTTCATCAATCAAAAATCACAATGGATTTGACTCCATTGTGATTTTTTTGCTTATAATTTTTCGTTGACATAACGGACGAATTCATTCCACCAAACTTTTAAGAAGAAGCTTTTCTCAATGGTTCTTCCTGCTACCATATCGACCGTTGGCTCTTGATCTTCTAAGTAGCCACGTCCGATTTTATCTGGATCAGTGTAGTGTAATTTTCCAAGATTAGTGCCTGATTTGACAGGTGCTCGGAATGATTCTTGGTCACTCTTGAATTGAATTTTTGGTTCCGCTTGACTACCTTGTTTTTCGACGATATAGAAGTCTTTTTTTGCAACAGCTAAAACAGTATCTGACTTCCCATCCATGATAGTTGCCTTACTTTTTCCGTAGGGATCTCCTTCTTTGACGACAATGGAAGAAACAAAGGTCCGTACCACGTAGTTCATCAGAGAAGAAGTAGCCACAAAACGTGCATACGGATCACCGTCAACTGCCTCCACTCCTAGGACAACAGTGATCATATGGATGCCATTTTGCGTTGTTGATGCAGCAAAGGTGATGCCACCTTTGGTAGAGTTGCTGACCCGTAGGCCATCAACTCCAGAACGGTAATTCGGCATGCCTTCTAGCATCAGGTTGGGGTTTTCAATCTGCGTGTTTGAAAAAAGAGCAGTGGGTTTTGAAGTATATTTGGTCACTTCAGGAAAATCCTGGAGTAAGTGCTTGGCAATAACAGCAATATCATAAGCACTCAATTGATTTTCATCCTCTTTCCCTTCAGGATCTCCACTGATGGTTTGTGTATTTAAGCCTGTCGCGTTGATCAAGTGGGGAGATTTAATGCCCCAGGTAGACAATTTTTGCTTCATCATTTCAACGAAGCTTTTCTCAGAGCCACCCACTTTCTCAGCTAAGGCCAAGGCAGCAGTGCTAGAATTTCCAACTAAAAGAGCAGTCAATAACTGTTCAACTGTATATTGGTTTGCCTCCATAGGAAGAGTACCAGCACCTTCGATATCATTTAAGGCCAGAGCTTTCTCAGACAGTTTGATAGGATCTTTTAGAGAAAGTTTTTTTTCATGAATAGCTTCGAAAATCAGATAAGTGGTCAAGAGTGTAGATAGTCCCCCCACATCTCGCTTTTTCTCTGAATCCTTTTCATATAAAATTTTACCTGTATCAGCTTCAACAGCAATAGCACTTTGAGCAGGAAGTTCTAGCTCATCTGCCAGAACTACTTGATAAGGTAAACTGCATAACAGCAGGATGAAGGTTAAAAAAGAAAGAAAGAATTTTTTCACAGTTGTTTCCTCGTTGCTTAGTCCTCTCTATTGTATCATACAAATGATTAATGGAAAATCGTAAAATCATCAATTAGGCTAAAAAATCAGTCATAGCAAGGCTTTTGGATGGTGTTGAAGCGAATATTCAGAAAATTTAGTTTACTTTTTTTTTTAGTTGTGATATAATCTTAAACAAATCTAAAAAAACTATTGGAGAATTCCTATGAAAAAAGGTAAAGTATTCGCAGTTGCCGGAGTAACACTCCTTGCAGCTGGATTGTTGGCTGCATGTTCTGGTTCAAATACTAGTAAAGCAAGCTCAGGTGAAGACAAAAACTATGGTTATGTCTACACAGATGATCCTCAAACTTTGGACTACACTGTATCTTCTAAAGCTGCTACACATGATATCACTACAAATGTCGTAGATGGTTTGATGGCAAATGACAAGTATGGAAATCTTGTGCCATCACTTGCAGAAGATTGGTCTGTTTCAAAAGATGGTTTGACTTATACCTACAAGATTCGTAAGGGTGTTAAATGGTACGATGCAGATGGTGAAGAACATGGTGAAGTGACTGCCAAAGACTTCGTAACTGGTTTGAAACACGCTGCTGATAAAAAATCTGAAACCCTTTCACTTGTTCAAGGTTCTGTCAAAGGCTTGGATGATTATGTACAAGGAAAAACTACAGACTTTAGCCAAGTTGGTGTCAAAGCTGTTGATGATTACACACTTCAATATACATTGAACAAACCTGAAACCTTCTGGAACTCTAAAACAACAAACGGAATCTTGTTCCCAATTAGCACAGAGTTCTTGAAGAGTAAGGGAGATGATTTTGGTCAACCAAACGATGTGAAATCAATCCTTGCAAACGGACCTTTCCTTCTTAAATCAATCACTTCAAAATCATCTGTTGTATTTGAAAAGAATGACAACTACTGGGATAAGAAAAACGTTCACCTTAAAGAAGTGAAACTCACTTATTATGATGGATCAGACCAAGATTCATTGGCGCGTGGTTTCTCTGATGGTGCTTATACAGCTGCTCGTCTTTTCCCGGCAAGTTCAAACTTTGCAACTGTATCTAAAAAATACAAAGACAACATCTATAATACACCGGCTGGTTCAGGGGTAGCGGTTCTTGGTTTCAACATTGACCGTCAATCATACAAACACACTGCTAAGAAATCAGATGCTGAAAAGACTGCAACTAAGAAAGCAATCTTGAACAAAGATTTCCGTCAAGCTATCACTTTTGCCTTGAACCGTGAAAACTACTCAGCGCAAGTAAATAGTAAAGCATTTGCTAAACCAGCTATCCGTAATACCTACACAGCTCCAGCCTTTGTGCAAGTGAATGGAAAAGACTTTGGAGATGTGGTTGCAGATAAATTGAGTACATATGGTGATCAATGGAAAGGTGTCAACCTTGCAGATGGTCAAGACGGTCTTTACAACAAAGACAAAGCAAAAGCACAACTTGAAAAAGCAAAAGCTGAACTTCAAAAAGATGGCGTTCAATTCCCAATTCATATTGACGTACCAGTGGCACAAAACTCTACAAACTTTGTTTCACGGATGCAATCATTGAAACAAACAGTGGAAGATACTCTTGGTAAAGACAATGTTGTCCTTGACCTTCAAATGATGGACCAAGACGAGGTGTTGAACATCACATTGAATGTTCCATCAGCTGCAGATGCAGATTGGGATCTTCAAGGATTGGTCGGATGGAACCCAGACTACGATGATCCATCAACTTACCTTGATACTCTTCAACCATCATCAGAAGACCAAACAAAAGTCTACCTTGGTTTTGCAGGTGGTGTAGATAATGCTTCAGCCAAAGCAGTTGGCTTGGATGAGTATGCGAAACTTCTTGCAGATGCTAATAGCGAATCACTTGATGTAGCTAAACGTTACGAAAAATATGCTGCTGCTCAAGCTTGGTTGAGTGACAGTGCCTTGGTAATCCCAACAATGTCAAGCACAGGCGCAGCAACAGTTGTTTCTAAAGTGGTTCCATTCTCTGGCCCATCAGCTCAAACAGGTAACAAAGGATCAGCTTACTTCAAATATGTAGAAGTTCAGGATGAACCTGTTACTAAGAAACAATACGAACAAGCACGTGAAAAATGGCAAAAAGAAAAAGCTGAGTCAAACAAAAAAGCTCAACAAGATCTTGAAAAACACGTTAAATAATTAAATTATTGCTTTTCATTAGAACTTTCTCTTCTAGGGGAGAAAGTTCTTTTGGACATTAAAGGAATGAAATATGAAAAAATATGTTTTTATGCGTATTTTGCGTTCGTTAGTGTCGATCTTTCTCGTCACGACATTAACCTACATGATTATCTATACGCTAACACCGAGAAATCTCATCTTTAAAAATGACCCTAACTACAATAAAGTAGCGAAGACAAAAGATTCGAAGATCAACTACGAAAATACAGTCTATGATCGCATGGGTTATTTGGAATACATGGATTCAAAGAGCTTGCAACAAAAAGCAAGTAAAGAAGATTCTTCTGTAACAGTTGATGCGACTACTGCTAATGAAAAGATCTATAAAGAATACATTAACAAATTAGGTCATGGTTGGCAGTTGAAACGTTTCCCAGAAAGTAAGTCTTTCTATGCAGTGCGTGAAATTCCAGTTTTTGAACGTGTC
Source organism: Streptococcus parasanguinis (assembly GCF_019929185.1). Lineage (GTDB taxonomy): Bacteria > Bacillota > Bacilli > Lactobacillales > Streptococcaceae > Streptococcus > Streptococcus parasanguinis_O. The sequence goes on along the minus strand of NZ_JAHZPC010000017.1, from coordinate 4,185 downwards.
GTCAGCTTCTATGCGAATTTGATTCAATTTGATCATCCAGGTTGGGTGAAAGATGCTTCAAATCCAAACCTCAAACGCTATATCCGCATTGAAAATGATCCGTCTATTGGATGGTCTGTAGTGGGTTCTGGTACGAAACATAAATATCTTTTGTACTTCAACGGTCAATTCCCATATGTACACCAAAACTTTGTGACCTTAAACCTAGGAAATTCATATCCAACATATTCAAATACCCCAGTTCTTCAAGTTATTACCCAAGGACAAGGAACGACTAAGAAGAGTGAAGTGAACTTCCCAACAGGTAAGAAAACATCATCAATTGATATCTACTCACGTACCTACAAATCACCAAGTAAGGCAGATTCACAAGATATCAGTCGATTTGGTAAAGGGGATGCGTATACAGCAACTTTGAGCAACTATGAGAATCCATCCATGATTGCATCTTCTTCAATCATTGGTTTGATTGGTATTGCAATTTCTTATTTGATTGCGATCCCATTAGGATCTTACATGGCTCTGTTCAAGAACTCATGGTTTGATAGCATCTCAACAGCTGCTTTGACATTTATGATGTCTCTCCCAACCATTGCTTCGGTCTACATTGTCCGTTTAGCAGGTTCATTCTTTGGGCTTCCAGACTCATTCCCAGTTCTTGGAGCACAGGATTGGCGTTCATATGTATTGCCGTCCCTGATTCTTGGTTTATTGAGTGCACCATTTAACGCCGTTTGGATTCGTCGTTACATGATTGATATCCATTCACAAGATTTCGTCCGTTTTGCTCGTTCAAAAGGATTATCAGAACGTGAGATTTCAAAAAAACACATCTTCAAAAATGCGATGGTTCCATTGGTATCTGGTATCCCGACATCTATTATTGGAGTTATCTCAGGTGCGACACTTACTGAAACAGTCTTCGCTTTCCCAGGTATGGGTAAAATGTTGATTGACTCTATTAAAGCATCAAACAACACCATGGTTATCGGACTTGTCTTCATCTTCACATCGCTTGGTATCTTTGCTGCCATGTTAGGTGATATCTTGATGACGGTACTTGACCCACGGATTAAATTAACGAATACGAAAGGAGGCAAATAATGGCTACAATCGATAAAAATAAATTTCAGTTTGTAAAACGCGATGACTTTGCCTCTGAAGTAATCGATGCTCCAGCATATTCATACTGGAAATCTGTATTCAGACAATTCTTTAAGAAAAGAACCACGATCATTATGCTTGCTGTTTTGATTGGGATTCTCTTGATGAGTTTTATCTACCCTATGTTTTCAAATTTTGATTACAATGATGTTAGTAAGGTCAATGACTTTACTGCTCGTTTGAATCCACCAAGTGGGAAAGCACTATTTGGTACAGATAACAACGGTAAATCCCTCTTTGATGGAGTTTGGTTTGGTGCTCGAAATTCTATTATCATTTCCTTTATCGCAACTGTTATTAACGTGGTGGTCGGAGTCATCGTTGGTGGAATTTGGGGAATCTCAAAATCCATCGACCGTATCATGATGGAAGTTTATAACGTTATTTCAAACATTCCATTTATGTTGATCGTTATCGTCTTGACTTACTCAATGGGATCTGGTTTCTGGAACTTGATTCTTGCCATGTCCTTAACAGGATGGATCGGAATTGCCTACATGATTCGTGTTCAAATCATGCGTTACCGTGATTTGGAGTACAACTTGGCCAGTCGAACATTAGGAACGCCAACTTTGAAAATTGTTACGAAAAATATTTTACCTCAATTGGTATCTGTAATCGTGACCCAAACATCACAAATGTTACCAAGTTTTATTTCTTACGAAGCTTTCCTTTCCTTCTTCGGACTTGGTCTTCCAATTACAGTTCCAAGTTTGGGACGGTTGATTTCTGACTATTCTCAAAACGTAACTACAAATGCCTACCTATTCTGGATTCCGCTTACCGTTTTGATTTTAGTATCCTTGTCATTCTTTATCGTCGGACAAAACTTGGCCGATGCCAGCGACCCACGTACACATAGATAGGAGGAGTAGATATGACATCAAATAACAATATTATTTTATCTGCTCAAGATATCGTAGTGGAATTTGACGTGCGCGATCGCGTATTGACAGCTATTCGTGGCGTATCGCTTGAGCTAGAAGAAGGTGAAGTTCTTGCCTTAGTTGGTGAGTCAGGTTCAGGGAAATCAGTTTTGACAAAAACGTTCACCGGAATGTTAGAAGATAACGGCCGTATTGCCCAAGGTTCGATTAAATACCGTGGTCAAGAATTGACAGATTTGAAATCGAATAAAGATTGGGAAAATATTCGTGGATCTAAGATCGCTACAATTTTCCAAGACCCAATGACAAGTTTGGACCCAATCAACACAATTGGTTCACAAATTACAGAAGTCATTATCAAACACCAAGGGAAAACAGCTAAAGAAGCCAAAGAAATGGCTTTGGACTATATGGAGAAAGTTGGAATTCCAGATGCTGAACGTCGTTTTGATGAGTATCCATTCCAATATTCAGGTGGGATGCGTCAACGGATCGTTATTGCCATCGCCTTGGCCTGCCGTCCAGATATTTTAATCTGTGACGAACCAACAACAGCCCTTGACGTAACCATTCAAGCGCAAATCATTGATTTGTTGAAATCCCTTCAAAAAGAATACCAATTTACAGTTATCTTTATCACCCACGACTTAGGTGTGGTTGCAAGTATTGCAGATAAAGTAGCCGTTATGTATGCTGGAGAAATTGTTGAGTTTGGTAAAGTAGAAGAAATTTTCTACGATCCAAAACATCCCTACACATGGAGCTTGCTTTCAAGCTTGCCTCAATTGTCAACCTCAGATGGTGATCTTTACTCTATTCCAGGAACTCCGCCTTCATTGTATGCTCCGATTAAAGGAGATGCTTTTGCACTTCGTTCAGACTATGCGATGCAGATTGATTTTGAAGAAGAGGCACCTGCTTTCAAAGTAACCGATACTCACTGGGCTAAGACATGGTTGCTCCATCCAGATGCACCAACAGTTCATAAACCAGAAGTAATCGAAAACCTTCACGAAAAGATTGGCTCAAAAATGGGCTTCACTCACATTACAGAATAGGAGGAAGGAAATGACTGAAAAATTAGTTGAAATTAAAGATTTAGAAATTTCCTTCGGTGAAGGAAGTAAAAAATTCGTTGCTGTAAAGAACGCCAACTTTTTCATTAATAAGGGAGAAACTTTCTCTCTTGTTGGTGAATCAGGAAGTGGGAAGACAACAATTGGACGTGCGATCATCGGTCTGAATGATACAAGTGCTGGAGAAATTATTTATGACGGTCGCAAGATCAACGGAAAAAACTCTCATAGTGAAAAATCAGAGTTGATCCGTAAAATTCAAATGATCTTCCAAGACCCAGCAGCAAGTTTGAATGAACGTGCTACAGTTGATTATATTATCTCCGAAGGTTTGATCAACCACCATTTGTTTAACAGCGAAGAAGAACGTCAGGAAAAAGTAAAAAATATTATGCATGAAGTTGGGCTTCTAGCAGAACATTTGACACGTTATCCTCACGAATTCTCAGGTGGTCAACGTCAACGGATCGGTATTGCCCGTGCTCTTGTCATGGAACCAGAATTTGTCATTGCGGATGAACCAATCTCAGCCCTTGACGTTTCAGTACGTGCACAGGTCTTGAACCTTTTGAAAAAATTCCAAAGAGAATTAGGCTTGACCTATCTCTTTATCGCCCATGACTTGTCAGTTGTGCGCTTCATTTCTGACCGTATTGCAGTTATCTATAAAGGGGTTATTGTAGAAGTAGCAGAAACTGAAGAGCTATTTAATCACCCAATCCATCCATACACCCAATCCCTACTTTCAGCAGTCCCAATTCCAGATCCAATTCTAGAACGTAAAAAAGTTCTAAAAATCTACGATCCAGAACAACATGATTACTCTGAAGATAAACCACAAATGGTTGAAATTAAACCAGGTCATTATGTATGGGCTAACAAAGCTGAAGAAAACAAATACAGACAAGAATATAAATAGAGAGGATTCCCTCTCTATTTTTTTATTTCAAAAAAACTTTCAAAAAAATAAAATTTTTTGAGAAAAAGTGTTGACAGTAAGGTAAGGTCATGATATACTAATATAGTTGTCGCGCGAGAGCGACAAAGACCTTTGAAAA
>NZ_JAHZPC010000016.1 GCF_019929185.1 Streptococcus parasanguinis | reverse complement strand
CACATTGGTTCGTCTTGTTCAGTTTTCAAAGGTCTTTGTCGCTCTCGCGCGACAACTATATTAGTATATCATGACCTTACCTTACTGTCAACACTTTTTTAAAAAATTTTTTATTTTTTTGAAAGTTTTTTTGAAAGAAACAAAGAAAAGCCTGCATTACAGGCTTTTCTATTAGTCTAGTTCTTTGTTAATGATGAGAAATTTCTCTTCTCCGCAACCTCTTTTCATTAAACCTGCTTCAGCTATGTCTAGAAGATCTTTTGAAAAGGATTGGATCGCTTCTTTTTCTTCTTTACTTAGAATTTTCTTTGAATATTTCTTTCTAAGTTTTCGATAGTCCTGTTCTTCATTTTTAAAAAATGAACAATCCTCTAAATAGTTTTCCAGTTTTTCTAACTGTACAAATAAGCCCAACTCAAAGGCTATCGGGGCAAATGTGGTTTCTAATGGTTGTGTACAAACACTTCTAAATTCTACAGTTCCACGAGCAGTTAGATCTTGAAATTGGTAACTTCGATGTTGTTTTAGATCTTCTTTTACAGGGTTAATGATTTTCTCATTTCCATCAGCCGTATAGGCTGTAATTTCTTTTTGATCTAGATAGTCCTCGACTCGAATTGGTTTAAAATAATATGATTTGCCCTCTCTTGTTGCCGTAAAAATAGCCGTTCTAGCGAGATTATTAAAAAACTCTTCTTCGCTTTGGTAGTCCTTAGGATAAATCCCTACATTTTCCTTATAATAACCATGTAAGGATTCTTCCCAGAAAATATCTCTGGCAATTTTTGTATCCCAAACCTCTGCTGAAAATTCTGAGTTAGAAAACAAATATGCTTTTGCTGCTTCAATTTTATTAAATGCATTAATGATGCGAATATAGTTATCGCGCCTTACATCCAATTGAACTTGGTTTCCGCATATAAATGCTCCGTACGAAGGATAGGGGTGTGTTTTCATCCCTGTACCATTCATTGCAAGGAAAGCCATTAACATCTTGTATCGTTCGATTTTCACTGGGCTATTATCATTTTCTTTCCACATAGGATGGATTCCGTGCCCTTGAATTTCGTGATTATTTTCTTGCAAAATAGGTTGAATAATCTTCAAATAGGCCTCAAAACGTTTGGCTACCTCATTTATAGAATGAGCTCTCTCAAATGCAAATTCAATTGTATTGTAACTCAACTCGAATAGAATACGATCTTTAGAAGAGCGGTGAACCAATTGAATGGGATTTTTATCGTCATCTATTTTTTCAACTTCAAAATCTGATAAGTTTGCTAAGGTTCGAAAAAGATTTTTCGTCACCTCTATATTTGTTTTGTTTCCATTTGTTTCTACAATCGGAAACTCTAATTCAACTCCGACAAAGAGTTCCGAATCCTCTTTCATATTACTAAGGTACTTCTCTTTTAGTAATTTAATTGCTTGTTGTTTTGTCATTGAATCCTTTTTCTTCTATTGGAGATATGGGTTCCATTATATCATTTTTTGCTATTCTCGACTACTCATGAAAAACAAGACAAAACGCCTGCTTACGAAATTGTTTTAAATTAAAGCAATTTCGTAAACAAGCGTCTACCATTCATTCAATATGATGAGTGTTCCCGCTGGGGAAAATCCCCAGCGGTAGACCAGAGCTAGACTAAGAATAACAGTGTATTCCATCATCATAACACTCAACAAAATTGATGATATTATACCAATTCGATGATAGCCATTGGCGCAGCATCACCACGACGTGGTTCAGTTTTAAGGATACGAGTATATCCACCATTGCGCTCAGCATAACGAGGTGCTAATTCAGAGAACAATTTTTGAAGTGCAGTTGTTTCTGAGTATTTACCTGTTTCTTCATCAAAGTTTTGTGATGCAACTTCGTTACGTACGAATGCAGCAGCTTGACGACGTGCATGCAAATCACCACGTTTACCCAAAGTAATCATTTTTTCAACTGATTTACGGATTTCTTTCGCACGTGCTTCAGTTGTTACAATTGCTTCATTGATGATAAGATCTGTAGTCAAATCGCGAAGCATCGCTTTACGTTGTGAGCTAGTGCGTCCTAGTTTACGGTAAGCCATGTATTCCTCCTCTATTTATCGTTTTTTAACCCAAGGCCTAAGTCGGCAAGTTTGATTTTAACTTCTTCAAGACTCTTACGTCCCAAGTTACGAACTTTCATCATTTCTGCTTCTGATTTTTCAGTCAAATCGTAAACAGTATTAATGCCAGCACGTTTCAAACAGTTATATGAACGAACTGAAAGATCTAATTCTTCGATCGTACGTTCTAAAATGCGATCATCAGAAGTTGTATCCACTTCCTTCATAACATCTGTTGCAATAGCAATTTCAGTTAAGTTTGTGAATAGATTTAGGTGTTCTGTCAAAATACGAGCAGACAAACCTAATGCATCTTCTGGAATGATTGTCCCATTTGTCAAAATTTCAAGGGTTAGCTTGTCAAAGCCATCGTTGCTACCAACGCGTGCTGGTTCAACTTGGTAATTGACTTTAGTCACTGGCGTATAGATTGAATCTACAGCAAGTGTTCCCACTGGTGCATCATCTTTTTTGTTTTGATCAGCCGGAACATAGCCACGTCCACTGTTTACAGTAAGCGTTGCTTTCAAAGATGCTCCTTCTCCGATTGTAAATAGATAATGATCAGGGTTTACAATTTCGATGTCACTATCAGTCAGAATATCTCCAGCAGTTACTTCTGCAGGTCCTTCTACATCAAGTTCAATAATCTTTTCGTCTTGGACGTAAGATTTAACGGCGATTCCTTTAACGTTAAGAATAATTTGCATAACGTCTTCACGGACTCCTGGAACGGTATCAAATTCGTGGAGTACACCTTCAATGTTGATTGAAGTGACAGCTGCACCTGGAAGTGAAGCCAGAAGTACACGACGAAGTGAGTTTCCAAGTGTTGTACCATAGCCACGTTCAAGTGGTTCTACGACAAACACGCCATAATCTTTGTTTTCATCAATTTTTGTTATATTTGGTTTTTCAAACTCAATCATTTGCTATACTCCCTCTTAAACGAAAAGCTGTGTAATTGTTGATGATTATACACGGCGACGTTTTGGAGGACGAGCACCATTGTGTGGTACAGGAGTTACATCGCGAATTGCAGTTACTTCAAGACCAGCAGCAGCAAGTGCACGAATAGCAGACTCACGACCTGAACCAGGACCTTTAACAGTTACTTCAACAGATTTAAGTCCGTGTTCTTGAGCAGCTTTTGCAGCAGCTTCTGATGCCATTTGAGCAGCAAATGGTGTAGATTTACGAGAACCTTTAAATCCAAGTGCACCTGCAGATGACCAAGCGATTGCGTTACCATGCACATCAGTAATCATAACAATTGTGTTGTTAAATGTAGCGTGAATATGAGCAATACCAGATTCGATATTCTTTTTCACACGACGTTTACGTGTTGGTTTAGCCAAGATTTTTACCTCCTTATTTTATTTTATTTTTTCTTACCTGCAATCGCAACAGCTTTACCTTTACGAGTGCGAGCATTGTTTTTAGTGTTTTGTCCACGAACCGGAAGTCCACGACGGTGACGGATACCACGGTATGAACCGATTTCCATCAAACGTTTGATGTTCAAGTTTACTTCACGACGAAGGTCACCTTCAACTTTGATTGCGTCAACTTCACGACGGATAGCATCTTCTTGATCTGGTGTAAGATCGCGAACACGAATATCTTCAGAAACACCTGCAGCAGCAAGGATTTTCTTAGATGTTGGAAGTCCGATACCGTACACATAAGTCAATGAAATTACTACACGTTTGTCATTTGGAATGTCAACTCCAGCAATACGAGCCATGTTTTCTCCTTTCTATCTTATCCTTGACGTTGTTTGTGTTTTGGATTTGCTGGGCAAATTACCATAACACGACCATTACGACGAATTACTTTACAGTATTCGCAAATTGGTTTGACCGATGGTCTTACTTTCATTTTTATCCCTCCAAGTTTTTCGATTATTTAAAGCGGTATGTGATACGTCCACGTGTCAAATCGTACGGACTCATCTCCACTGTAACACGATCTCCCGCTAAAATACGAATATAGTTTTTACGAATTTTACCAGAAACTGTTGCTAAAATCTGATGTCCATTTTCAAGTTCAACCGTAAACATAGCATTCGGCATAGTATCAACTACTTTACCTTCTACTTCAATCACATCGTCTTTTGCCACGCAAAAGTACCTCCATAAATTTCGATTCATTCCTCTGAGCACAGAGGTAACAATTATAAGTCAGACTAACTAATTGTAACACTAGTTGTCCAATATTGCAAGCATGAAAAACGTTTTTATTTTAAATTCTCCAAGACCTTTTGGATATCTTTGAAGACGTCGTTGATGTCTTGATTTCCTTCAATATCATGGACCAATCCTTTTGCACGGTAATGAGCAAGAATTGGCTCACCTTGAGCAATATTCACATCCAGACGGCGTTTCACTGTTTCTGGTTTGTCATCTTCACGTTGGTAATAGTCTTCTTCCTTGTAGTCAGCTGGTGGGTTGAATACTTTATGGAAGGTTTCACCTGTTTCACGATGGATGATGCGACCACTCAAGCGCTCGAGGAGACATGATGGATCCACTTCAATGTTGATCACTCCTTCAAGCTCCAAACCAAGGTCTACCAAGATTTGATCCAAGGCATGAGCTTGTTCAATCGTGCGAGGAAAACCGTCCAAAAGGAATCCTTTTTCCTTAATGTCGTCTTGAGCCAAACGTTCTTTTACAATCCCATTTGTCACATCATCGGGCACCAATTCACCTTTGTCGATGAATGATTTTGCCAATACACCCATTTCAGTTTGGTTAGCCATTGCTGCGCGGAACATATCTCCAGTGGAGATGTGCGCTACGTGAAACTCTTCAACGATTTTAGCTGCTTGAGTTCCTTTACCTGCTCCAGGCAACCCCATAATTAAAAGATTCATGATGAATTCTCCTTATTTTGTTTTTAAATGGAAGCAGGAGCGAATTCCTATTTCCATTTAAAAACAAAATAGAAGGCTGACAAAGTCAACCTTATTCTATTCTGTTGTTGTGTCCATAAATCCGACATACTTACGTTTTAATAAGTAGCCTTCTAATTGTTTCATTCCCTCAATACCTGTTGAAATAATGATTAACAAACTAGTTCCTCCAAGAGCAACTGCATCTGTCAAACCAAATAAATCTCGAGCTAGGATTGGAATGATGGTAATAAAGCCAAGGAATACTGATCCGACGCTTGCTAAACGACGTAGCAAACGAGACATAAACTCTTCTGTCCCCTTACCAGGGCGAACGCCTGGGATATAGGCACCACTCTTTTGAAGGTTTTCTGCCGTTTTTTCAGGATTGATCTGAACAAACGTGTAGAAGAAGGTGAAGAGAATGATCAATAAGGCATACATTGCCACACCAGTTGGTGTGTTTGTAGCCAACATGGCTTGAGCTGTTTTCACCCATCCTGCATTGTAACCCATAGCGCTAATCACTTGGAAAATTGCAGCAGGCGCTGCTGTAATCGAACTAGCGAAGATGACAGGAATAACTCCTGCTGGGTTTACTTTCAAAGGAAGGTAAGAACTTGATGGAGCTCCTTGTGCAATCTTTGTATATTGGATTGGAATCTTGTATTGTGCTTGCTCTACAAAGGTTGTAAAGTAAACAATAACCAAGACAGCAAGGATTAGTACCCCAACAAAAATGAGGGAATTGGTCATTTGACCAGAACGAACGTTCACAAATGCATTTTCATAGATTTCTTTAATCATCTCAGGAATCGATGACACAATCCCTGCAAAGATAATCATTGATACACCATTACCGTATCCTTTATCTGTGATTTGTTCTCCAAGCCAAGTCACAATCATGGAACCGGTCGTTAGAATCGCACCGATTAATAGATAGGTCTTGGTATTTGGAGTTGCGACTAATTTCGCCTGAGACAAGGTGTGGAAGGTTGCTGTAATCCCGATGGATTGAACAAAGGCTAGAACCAAAGAAATATAGCGTGTTGCTTGGTTAAGCTTTCTTCGACCAACTTCCCCTTGTTTGCCCCATTCAACAAACTTAGGTAACAGATCCATTTGCAAAAGTTGCACGACGATCGAAGCTGTGATGTATGGGCTAACCCCTAATGCGAAAACTGAGAAGTTCCTCATGGCATTCCCAGAAACCAAACTGAGCATGTTCAAGAAGGACACATCTTGAAGGTTGTTCAGAATTTTCGCATTTACACCAGGCACTGTAATCGTGGTCCCAATGCGGAAAACAAGAATGATGAAGATCGTAAATAAAATCTTCGACCGTACTTGTTTCACCTTAAATGCATCTTTTAATAATTTAAAAAACATAGGTCACCTCACTTAGATGACTTCAACTGAACCACCTTTAGCAGTGATAGCTTCTTCAGCTGATTTAGAGAATTTAGCTGCTTTAACAGTCAACTTCTTAGTCAATTCTCCGTTACCAAGAATTTTGATACCTGATTTTTCAGCTTTTACAATTCCTGATTCTACAAGTACTACTGGAGTTACTTCAGCACCATCTTCAAAGGCGTTCAATTGATCAAGGTTCACAATAGCATATTCTTTAGCGTTGATGTTTGTAAATCCACGTTTTGGAAGACGACGGAACAATGGAGTTTGTCCACCTTCAAAACCAAGACGTACACCGCCACCGCTACGAGCTTTTTGACCTTTTTGACCACGGCCAGAAGTTTTACCATTACCAGATGAAGTACCACGACCAACACGGTTGCGGACTTTACGTGAACCTGTAGCAGGTTGTAATTCATGAAGTTTCATTATTAATTTTCTCCTCTTTTGTAAATTGCTAACGCATGTAATCAGGAAAAGGTGTCCTAACTACAAACTCGCCTATACTTATATTTAGTTTTAGGGGATGAGAACCTCTCATACCCCTGAAAACTTTGTTTCTATTTTTAAATAGATTATTTTACTTCTTCAACTGTTACCAAGTGAGATACAGCAGTGATCATACCACGTACTGCTGGGTTATCTTCTTTAATAACAGAGCTGTTCAATTTGCCAAGTCCAAGTGCTACAACAGTTTTACGTTGTGACGGGATGCGTCCGATTGGAGACTTAGTCAAAGTAATTTTAATTTGAGCCATTTGAATCTCCTTTCTTAAGCCAAGTCAGAAACTGAAATACCACGAAGGGCAGCAACTTCATCAGCGCGTTTCAATTGTGCCAAACCGTTAACAGTTGCACGAACAATGTTGATTGGAGTGTTTGATCCAAGTGATTTAGATGTAACATCTGCAATACCTGCCAATTCGACAACGGCACGAACTGCTCCACCTGCAGCAACCCCAGCCCCTTCGATAGCTGGTTTCAACAATACACGAGCTCCACCAAATACTGATGTTACTTCGTGTGGAATTGTTGTTCCAACCATAGGAACTTCGATCAAGTTTTTCTTAGCATCTTCAACAGCCTTACGGATTGCTTCTGGAACTTCTTGAGCTTTACCAGTACCAAATCCAACACGGCCATTACGGTCACCAACAACTACAAGAGCTGCAAAACGAAGACGACGTCCACCTTTAACAACTTTTGTTACACGGTTGATGGCAACTACGCGTTCTTCAAGTTCAACTGCATTATCTTTAAATGCCATTTTCTAGTGTCCTCCTATTAGAATTTCAATCCGTTTTCACGAGCTGCATCAGCCAAAGCTTTAACACGTCCGTGATATAGATATCCACCGCGGTCGAACACCACTTCAGAAATACCTTTAGCAACTGCACGTTCAGCAACAAGTTTGCCGACAACAACGGCTTGTTCAGTTTTAGTTCCTTTTGAAACTTCTTTGTCAAGAGTTGAAGCGCTTGCGAGCGTTACACCCGCTACGTCATCAATTACTTGAGCGTAGATGCCTGTATTAGAACGGAATACGTTCAAACGTGGGCGATCAGCAGTTCCAGAGAGTTTTCCGCGAACGCGACGGTGGCGTTTTTGACGGATTTTGTTTTTATCTGGTTTCGAAATCACAATTTTCACCTCTTAATTTTAAAATCATGTGCTAAGCACTGAGTTGGTAAGATGAAGGTTGGTTGAAAAACAACCAAACTACATTATTTACCTGTTTTACCTTCTTTACGGCGAACGTATTCACCAACATAACGGATCCCTTTACCTTTGTATGGTTCAGGTGAACGAAGGCTACGTACATAAGCAGCTGTTTGACCAACTACTTCTTTTGAAATTCCGCTAACAACGATTGTTGTTGGGTTTGGAAGTTCAAAAGTAATTCCTTCTGGAGCTTCAACTTCGTCTGGGTGTGATTTACCAACAGCCAAAACAAGTTTTGATCCTTGAAGTTGTGCACGGTATCCAACCCCGCGCATTTCAAGTTCTTTCTTGAATCCTTCTGATACACCAGTAACCATGTTGTTCAAAAGGGCACGAGTTGTTCCGTGGATTGTTTTCATTTCTTTTGAATCGTTTGGACGGTGAAGTGTTACTTCAGTACCTTCCACACGGATTTCAATATCTTTTGAGAACTCACGAGTAAGTTCTCCTTTAGGTCCTTTTACAGTTACAACGTTGTCATTGTTAGTGATTTCAACACCAGCAGGCAACACGATAACTTTATTACCAATACGTGACATGTTTTTAATTCTCCTGTTAAATTGTCAAGCCTTTTCGGGCCAGTTTTCACGGGGTTTAAGATACTTATTTAGTTCTAGAGCTGAACTGAACACGCTCTAAGAACTGTGTATCTTGATTTGAGTTCGAGCTAAGAATTTGGTGAAAAAGATAAGTTTGTCTTGGAGCATCGCTCCTACTACAAACTTCCTATTTTCACTGCATTCTTTTAACGCTCTCACATCATCAATTACCAAACGTAAGCGATAACTTCCCCACCAACGTTCTTTTGGCGTGCTTCTTTATCAGTAAGCAAACCTTCAGAAGTTGACAGGATAGCAATTCCAAGTCCGTTAAGAACTTTTGGAAGATCTTCACGTTTTTTGTAAACACGCAAACCTGGTTTAGATACACGTTTCAAGTTTGTGATAACTTTTTCACCGTTTTGTCCGTATTTCAAGAATACACGGATGATGCCTTGTTTGTCATCTTCGATGAATTCAACGTTTTTTACAAAACCTTCGCGTTTAAGGATTTCAGCAATCCCTTTTTTGATGTTTGATGCAGGTACTTCAAGTACTTCGTGTTTTGCTTGGTTAGCGTTACGAATACGTGTAAGGAAGTCTGCGATTGGGTCAGTCATAACCATTATAATTTCTCCTCTTACTAGTAGTTTGCAAGTTGCACTTGCTAGTTAATGATTGAGCTAGGCTCAGATAGTTTTGATACATGCAAATGAGCACTTCTCATTTGAACACGAGCTACAACCTGGGCAAAAAAGATAGATTTGTCTTGGAGCAACGCTCCTGCACCAAATCTCCTATTTTTGCTGGGGTTGTTACGCTCTTTGTATCATAATATTACCAAGATGCTTTTGTGACACCTGGGATTTGACCTTTGTATGCCAATTCACGGAAGCAAACACGGCAAAGTTTAAACTTGCGGTAAACTGAGTGTGGACGTCCACAACGTTCACAGCGAGTGTATGCTTGAGTAGAGAACTTCGCTGGGCGTTTGTTCTTAGCAATCATAGATTTTTTAGCCATTAGTTTTACCTCCTATATTATTTTGCAAACGGCATACCGAGGCCAGTAAGCAATGCACGTGATTCTTCGTCTGTGTTCGCTGTAGTTACGATTACGATATCCAAACCACGAGTTTTATCAACATCATCAAAGTTGATTTCTGGGAAGATCAATTGTTCTTTCACACCAAGTGTGTAGTTTCCGCGTCCATCAAATGATTTTGTTGGAACACCATGGAAGTCACGTACACGTGGAAGTGAAACTGTTACCAATTTATCCAAGAATTCGTACATACGTTCACCACGAAGGGTAACTTTTGCACCGATCGCAACACCTTCACGAAGACGGAAGCCGGCGATTGATTTTTTAGCCTTAGTGATCAATGGTTTTTGACCTGAGATCAAAGCAAGCTCTTCAGCAGCTTTTTCAAGGTTTTTAGCATTTGATACTGCATCACCGACACCCATGTTCAAAACGATTTTATCAACTTTTGGCACAGCCATAACTGATGAATAGTTGAACTGTTCAGTCAATGATGGTACTACTTCATTAAGGTATTTTTCTTTTAAACGATTAGCCATTATACTTCTCCTTTCCTTCGTGATTAGTCAAGCACTTCGCCTGATTTTTTGTTGTAGCGAACTTTTTTGCCGTCTACAAATTTGTAGCCAACACGTCCAGCAACACCGTTTTTGTCCAAAACTTGAACGTTAGAAGCATGGATTGGAGCTTCTTTTTCAACGATTGCACCTTGAGGGTTTTCGTTATTTGGACGTTGGTGTTTCTTGATGATGTTTACACCTTCTACAACAACTTTATTTACTTTTGGAAGAGCAGTAAGAACAACAGCTTCTACGCCTTTGTCTTTACCAGCGATAACGCGAACTTTGTCGCCTTTTTTTACAAACATTTTATTCTCCTTTTATTCTTACGCCCGACGGGCACCCTGGCTGAGCCAGGGGACTGTGTTTGTTTTTTTATTGATTAAAGTACTTCTGGAGCAAGTGATACGATCTTCATGAAACCACCGTCACGCAATTCACGTGCAACTGGGCCAAAGATACGAGTTCCGCGAGGAGTTTTGTCGTCACGGATGATCACTGCTGCATTTTCGTCGAACTTGATGTATGAACCATCTTTACGACGAGCACCTGATTTAGTACGAACGATAACAGCTTTTACAACGTCACCTTTCTTAACCGCACCACCAGGAGTAGCTTGTTTTACAGATGCAACGATTACATCACCGATGCTCGCGAATTTACGTTTTGAACCACCAAGAACTTTGATTGTCAAGATTTCGCGTGCGCCACTGTTGTCAGCGACTTTCAAACGAGTTTCTGTTTGAATCATTTACGTTTTCTCCTTTCAGGTATGATTAGATGATGACCGCTTTTTCAACGACTTCTACAAGACGGAAGCGTTTTGTAGCTGAAAGCGGACGAGTTTCCATGATACGAACGATATCGCCTTCTTTAGCAACATTGTTTTCATCATGAGCTTTGTATTTTTTAGAATAGTTGATACGTTTACCATAGACTGGGTGGTTACGTTTAGTTTCAACTACAACTGTGATTGTTTTGTCCATTTTGTCAGACACAACGCGTCCAACAAGAACTTTACGATTATTGCGTTCCATTGAAATTCTCCTTCCCTAGTCTATTATTTAGCTTCTGATTGAACAGTTTTGATACGAGCGATTTGTTTTTTCACTTCTTTCAAACGTCCAGTTTGTTCCAATTGACCAGCAGCCGCTTGGAAACGAAGTTCAAACAATTCTTTCTTCAATTCATTTTCACGCTTCGCGAGTTCTTCTTGAGAAAGACCACGAAGTTCTTTAACAAATTCTTTTACTTCTGTAAGTTTCATGACCTCTCCTTATTCTGCTTCACGTTTCACAAATTTAGTTTTAACTGGCAATTTGTGGCTAGCAAGACGAAGTGCTTCGCGTGCGATCTCTTCAGATACACCAGCGATTTCGAACATTACTTTACCACGTTTAACTGGTGCTACCCAACCTTCAGGAGCCCCTTTACCAGATCCCATACGTACCCCGATAGCTTTAGCGGTGTATGATTTGTGTGGGAAAATCTTAATCCAAACTTTACCACCACGTTTCATGTAACGAGTCATGGCGATACGAGCAGCTTCGATTTGACGGTTTGTGATCCAGTGGCTAGTTGTAGCTTGGAGACCGTATTCACCGAATGCTACTTCTTTTCCACCTTTTGCTTCACCGCGCATTTTACCACGGAATTCACGACGGTGTTTTACACGTTTAGGTACTAACATTGGTTATTTACCTCCTTTAGCGTCTTTACGAGCTGGAAGAACTTCACCACGGTAGATCCATACTTTAACACCAAGTTTACCGTAAGTAGTGTCTGCTTCTTCCCAAGCGTAATCGATATCAGCGCGAAGTGTGTGGAGTGGAACAGTTCCTTCAGAGTATCCTTCTGCACGGGCAATATCTGCACCGTTCAAACGACCTGATACTTGAGTTTTGATTCCTTTAGCTCCAGCACGCATAGCACGTTGGATCGCTTGTTTTTGTGCACGACGGAAAGCAACACGTTGTTCCAATTGACGAGCAATTCCTTCACCAACAAGGTGAGCATCCAAATCAGGACGTTTGATCTCAATGATGTTGATGTGGACTTGTTTACCAGTCAATTTGTTAAGAGCTGCACGAAGTGCATCAACGTTCGCTCCACCTTTACCGATAACCATACCTGGTTTAGCAGTGTGAAGTGAAACGTTAACTTTGTTTACTGCGCGTTCGATTTCAATAGTTGAAACGGCTGCGTCAGCCAATTCTTTTTGAATGAATTTACGGATTGCAAGATCTTCATGAAGGTAATCCGCGTATTCTTTTTCAGCATACCATTTGGCATCCCAATCACGGATGATACCAACACGCATACCAATTGGATGTACTTTTTGACCCACGAGTTTACCTCCTTATTTTTCTGCAACAGCTACTGTGATGTGAGCTGTACGTTTGTTGATTGGTGATGCTGAACCTTTCGCACGTGGACGGAAACGTTTCATAGTTGGTCCTTCGTTTGCGAATGCTTCAGATACTACCAAGTTAGCTTTTTCCAAACCAAAGTTGTTTTCAGCGTTTGCTACTGCTGAGTTCAACACTTTAAGGATGATCCCTGCAGCTTTGTTTGGTGTGAATGTCAAAATAGCGATGGCATCGGCTACGCTTTTACCACGGATGTTGTCAAGAACAAGACGTGATTTACGAGGTGAAACACGCACTGTACGAGCCATTGCTTTAGCTGAAGTAATTTCTGCCATTTATGTTCTCCTTATTTTCTACGTGTCTTCTTGTCGTCTGCCGCGTGACCTTTGTAAGTACGAGTTGGTGCAAATTCACCAAGCTTGTGACCTACCATGTCTTCTTGGATGTAAACAGGTACATGTTTACGTCCATCATAAACTGCGATAGTGTATCCGATGAAACTTGGGAAGATCGTTGAACGACGTGACCAAGTTTTAATTACTTTTTTCTTTTCGTCGTTTGCTTGAGCTTCAACTTTTTTCATCAAATGCTCATCGACGAAAGGTCCTTTTTTAAGACTACGTCCCATTTTGTAATTTTCTCCTTTAAAATTTAGTACCACAGCGGCTTGCGCTGCTAAGCAGCGCTACCGAGCTGGCGGAAAGTGTAAGCTAGTTGCTTATGATTATTTTTGGTTGCGACGACGAACGATAAGTTTGTCAGATTTCGCTTTCTTGTTACGAGTTTTAAGACCAAGCGCAGGTTTACCCCAAGGAGTAGATGGCGCTTTACGTCCAACTGGTGCTTTACCTTCACCACCACCGTGTGGGTGATCATTCGGGTTCATTACAGAACCACGAACTGTAGGGCGAACACCTTTCCAGCGGTTACGTCCCGCTTTACCAAGGTTTACAAGTCCATGTTGTTCGTTTCCGACAACACCAACTGTAGCACGGCAAGTTCCAAGAATCATACGAACTTCGCCTGATTGAAGACGAACAAGTACATATTTACCTTCAGAACCCAATACTTGAGCAGAAGCTCCAGCAGCACGTACCAATTCTCCACCTTTACCAGGTTTCAATTCGATGTTGTGGATCAAAGTACCAACTGGGATGTTAGCAAGTGGAAGAGCGTTTCCGACTTTGATATCTGCTTCTGGTCCTGATACGATACGTTGACCTACTTCAAGACCTTTAGGGGCAATGATGTAAGCTTTCACACCGTCAGTGTAGTGTACAAGCGCGATGTTAGCTGAGCGGTTTGGATCGTATTCGATCGTTTTAACGACTGCTTCAACTCCATCTTTGTTACGTTTGAAATCGATCAAACGGTAATGACGTTTGTGTCCACCACCTTGGTGACGAACTGTGATACGACCGTTGTTGTTACGACCTGCTTTGTTTTTAAGAGAAACAAGCAAAGTTTTCTCAGGTGTGTTTGTTGTGATTTCAGCGAAATCCAAAGAAGTCATATTACGGCGACCGTTTGTTGTTGGTTTATAAACACGAATTCCCACGATATTTCCTCCTTAGATTATTCAGCTTCAGTAGCAAACAACTCGATTGCTTTAGAATCAGCTGCAAGCGTGATGATAGCTTTTTTAGTTTTTGAAGTAAAACCAGTGTAACGTCCAACGCGTTTTGCTTTAGGTTTTACGTTTACAGTGTTCACATTCGCAACTTTTACACCTTCAAACGCAGCTTCAACAGCTTGTTTGATCAAAAGTTTGTGAGCGCGAGTGTCAACTTCGAATACATATTTGCCTGCTTCAAGTTGAGCCATTGACTTTTCAGTGATAACAGGTTTTTTGATAACATCATACAAATTCATTATGCAAGAACCTCCTCGATTTTAGAGATAGCTGCTTGAGTAACAAGAAGTTTGTCACTATTTGCGATGTCAAGAACACTTGCAGTTGTAGCAGTCGCAACTTTCACGTTTGGAAGGTTACGAGCTGAAAGAGCTGCGAATTCGTTTCCTTCTTCAAGAATAACAAGGACTTTAGAATCGATGCTCAAAGCTGCAAGAACTTTTGCAAATTCAGCAGTTTTTGGAGCTGTAAATTCAAGAGAATCAACGGCTACAAATTTGTTTTCAGCAACTTTTTCTGAGTAAACAGATTTAAGTGCAAGGCGACGAACTTTTTGAGGAAGTTTGTACGCATAGCTACGTGGAGTTGGTCCGAAGACGATTCCACCACCACGCCATTGTGGAGAGCGGATAGAACCTTGACGAGCACGTCCAGTTCCTTTTTGACGCCATGGTTTGCGTCCGCCACCTGAAACGGCTGAGCGGTTTTTAACTGCGTGAGTCCCTTGACGAAGGCTAGCACGTTGGCTGATGATCACATCAAATACAACTGCTTGGTTTGGTTCGATACCAAAGATCGCATCGTTAAGAACAACTTCGCCCGCTTGTTTACCAGTTTGGTCGAATAATGTTACATTTGCCATTTTGACTGTATTCCCCTTTCCTTATTATTTACCAGCTTTAACTGCTGACTTGATAGTGATAAGAGATTTCTTAGCACCTGGTACGTTACCTTTGATAAGGATAACGTTCTTTTCTGGAACAACTTGTACAACTTCAAGATTTTGAATAGTTACACGATCGCCACCCATGCGTCCTGCAAGGTTTTTACCTTTGAATACGCGGTTAGGTGCAACAGGTCCCATAGAACCTGGACGACGGTGGTAACGAGAACCGTGAGCCATAGGTCCACGTGATTGTCCGTGGCGTTTGATAACGCCTTGGAAGCCTTTACCTTTAGAAGTACCAGTTACATCAACAATGTCTCCAGCTTCGAAAGTGTCAACTGTGATTTCAGCACCAACTTCCAAGCCTTCAACGTTTTTGAATTCACGAATGAAGCGCTTAGGAGCCGTGTTAGCTTTTGCTACATGTCCTTTAGCAGGTTTGTTGCTCAATACTTCGCGTTTGTCATCGAAACCAACTTGGATAGCGTTGTAACCATCTGTTTCAACAGTTTTAACTTGAAGAACAACGTTTGGAGTTGCTTCGATAACTGTTACAGGGATCAATTCGCCAGCTTCAGTGAAGATTTGAGTCATTCCCACTTTTTTCCCTAAGATTCCTTTTGTCATGAGAAAATAGTTCCTTTTCTATAGTTTTTTCTTCAAAAAGTTTTTAACGAGCGTTTTTCATGCTCTTGATCAAGCTTTAGATTAAAGTTTGATTTCTACGTTTACACCACTAGGGAGATCCAATTTCATCAAAGCGTCAACTGTTTTTTGAGTTGGGTTGATGATGTCGATCAAACGTTTGTGTGTACGCATTTCGAATTGTTCGCGAGAGTCTTTGTATTTGTGAGTCGCACGAATAATTGTGTAGAGGCTACGTTCAGTTGGAAGTGGGATTGGACCCGCAACTTGTGCACCTGTACGAGTAGCTGATTCTACGATTTTTGCAGCCGCTGTGTCGAGTGTACGGTGTTCGTACGCTTTCAAACGGATGCGGATTTTTTTGTTTGCCATCTTTTTCTCCTTTTCGTCTATTTAAGATAATAGGCTAGCTCCACAAGAAAACCGACGCGCGTTGCGTGGCAATGCAACCGAGCGTGTCGCAACCTCTTGCATCAAAGCTAATAGCTGTTTTTCACAGCACCATAGTAGTTTAACACAAACAAAGGCCCAATGCAAGGGATTTGAGAAGATTTTTTTTGTTTTTTTAATGAAAGTGTTTTCGAAAATAAAAGAGCGCAAAAAAAGTTGCTATTATATAGAAAAAAGGGAGCGAGACAGAACAAATTTATATCCAATTTGTTCGTCGTCTCGCCCCCCGCACAGTTGATTAGGTTATCTTTGGAGCTTAACAAGCGAACAAAGATACTAATCAACCACTGCGTCTCGCAGTTATTCCTATTATTCTTAGATAGCTGCAATCTTTGTTCTTGCTATTTAGCTCTTCCTAGAAATTCCGCCCTGACTTGTTATAGCCATATTTTTCGACGAAATGCTCACGGAATTCTAAGAGATTGTCATCCACGATGGCTTGACGGACCTGTTTCATGAGGTTGATCAAGAAGTATAGGTTGTGGTAGCTGGTCAAGCGAATGCCGAAGGTCTCATCTGCCTTGAGGAGGTGGCGTAGATAAGCCCGGGTGTAATTTTTACAAGTGTAGCAATCACATTCGGGATCTAGCGGTGTAAAATCTTCTGCAAATTGCGCATTTTTCACTACCAGGCGACCTTGGCTAGTCATACAGGTACCATTTCGCGCAATCCGCGTCGGCAAGACACAGTCAAACATGTCCACTCCACGAATAACACCATCAATCAGACTGTCTGGAGCCCCCACTCCCATGAGATAGCGAGGCTTGTTCTCTGGTAAGAGCGGAGTTGTGAAATCCAGCACGGCATTCATCTCTTCATGGCTTTCCCCAACAGCTAAGCCACCGATGGAATAGCCTGGAAAGTCCATGCTGACCAAATCTTGAGCAGACTGACGGCGCAAGTCTTCAAATCCAGCACCTTGAACAATCCCGAAAAGACCTTGATCATGAGGACGACGGTGAGCCTTCAGGCCACGTTCTGCCCAACGACTTGTCCGTTCGATTGATTTTTTCACATAATCATAGGGCTGATAGAACTGAGGGCATTCATCAAAGGACATCATGATGTCGCTCCCTAGATTGTTTTGGATGGAGATGGCCTTTTCCGGAGAGAGGAACATCTTCGAGCCGTTGAGGTGGTTTTTAAAGGTTACCCCTTCTTCAGTGATGTTGCGGGTATCCGCTAATGAATAGACCTGGAAGCCTCCACTATCTGTCAAAATCGGCTGGTCCCAGTTCATGAACTGGTGCAATCCTCCTGCTTTTGCAACCAAGTCGTCCCCGGGACGAAGCCAGAGATGGTAGGTGTTGGCCAAGATAATTCCAGAACCCATTTCCTTGAGTTCTTCTGGCGATTGGGTCTTAACGGTTGCCTGAGTCCCTACAGGCATAAACATTGGGGTCGGGAAGGTCCCGTGAGGGGTGATAATTTCTCCCAGACGAGCACCTGTATGCTTTTCTTTTTTGATTAATCGATATTGAATCGGTGAATCTGTCATGGTTACCTCCGTACTGGGAAAAACAGTCCCAGCCTTCTTATTCCTGTCACAGTTTTCCTGTGAGCACCTGTACGATTGTACCAAATTTTACCGGCTCTGTCACGGACTTATGTTATAATAAAAAGTACTACTATGAAGAGAGTGTCATCTATGAACCTTAAACTGATTCGCCTTCGGGCACGTACCATGCAAGTCCAGCAACCGGGCTTAGCTATCCTTTTTGCTCTTCCGGTCCTGTTGACCATTCTTGCTAACTTTCTCTTAAGTGGGCAAGATCTGGTCAATCTACTACCGGATATGACCTTGCAGCAAGCAAGTATCTACATGATCCAACGACAGCTCTTTCCTTCTGTCGTCTCCTTTGTCATCTCCATTTTAGTGGTTGGTGCGACTTTTAGCTATTTAGATACGATTAATCCCAAGATCGGACACCGAACACGCGTGTTAGATATCTTTAAACAAGATCGCTTTACCTCTGTATTTGCCACCTTGATTTTGAAGCAAGCAGTCCTCTTTTTATGGGGACTCATCCTCTATGTGGGGAGTCTCATCAGCACCTACGCCAGCATTCGATTTTTGGCGATCTACGATAAGGTGAGCAACCCTAGCACTCTGAGTGCTTCCAGTCCTGAATTCCAATCTCTCATGCAACAAATGCCTCTGATGACTGCTGGTGTCATACTTGGCCTACTTGGCCTCCTCTTTTACCTGCCACAATACTACAGTCTCAGCCTGGTCGAATTGATCCTCTACGAGCAATTACGAGACGGCGACTACAAGGGAGCCTTTGGAGTCCTTCGCCAAAGTCGTGAAACCATGAAAGGGTTCCGCAGCAATCGCTTGGTGCTCGATCTAACCTTGATTGGTTGGTACTTCTTGAATTACTTCACGCGCGATGTCATCGGCTTTTATACCATGCCTTACTTTATCAACTGCCAAATTGCCTTTTATGATCAAATCAAGCAGATCAAACAAGGGCCGCGCCATTTTACAGGCCATCCAAGCCATGAAACTGAATAAGAGTAAGAAGAAAACCCCAGCAAGCTGGGGTTTTCTTCTATGATCAATTGTTTATCATTTATAAACCGTATAGGGAGTCTCCTAAGATCAGTCGGGTGTGTTCCCGTTTGATACAGCGGTTCATGACGATATCTTCTCGTCCAGCTCCACGAAGGATTTTTTCTGCTTCTTGATTTTCCAGCTCCAATTGTGCCCAGAAAATTTTCGCATCCGTCTCAATAAAATCACGTGCCACATCTGGTAAAAACTCACTGCGTCGGTATACATCGACGATATCTACTGGGAAAGGAATCTCCTGCAAGCTAGCATACACCGTTTCTCCAAGAATCTGGCCACCGGCTGCACGAGGATTAACAGGAATAATCCGATAGCCCCGCTCTTGCATCTCCTTACTGACACGATGACTGGTTGTGTCTTCACGATCAGATAATCCAACTACAGCGATGATCTTGCTCGTTTCTAGGTAATGTTTGATAATGCCATCACTAGGATTGCGAAATGAATAAGCCATAAGAATCTCCTTTTGTATGCGTTTCCTTTCTTTAAATAGTATAACAATACGGAAGGCATTGCAAGTGTTTGTCATTAAAAGAGGTAGGAAACTGAAAAGTCTCCTACCGCTTTCTGTTTTGAACAAACTCAATTTTATTTGGCTTCATACCATGTCTTGCCTTCGTTTTCATCGGCTTCCAGTGGTACTGCAAGTTCGATAGCGGATTCCATGGTCTCTTTGACTAGTTCTTTGATCGCTGCCAGTTCATCACTTGGCACTTGCAGAACGATTTCATCGTGCACTTGAAGAAGCATCTTGGTCTTGTATGCTCCTCTTTCTAGCGCTTGGTCCAAGTGGATCATGGCAATTTTCAAGATGTCTGCTGCAGATCCTTGGATCGGTGAGTTAATAGCTGTCCGCTCCGCAAAGCCTCGAACATTGAAGTTGCGAGAATTGATATCTGGAATCTCCCGACGACGCTTGAAGAGGGTCTCCACATAGCCTTTATCACGCGCTTCCCGTACCACTCTCTCCATATAGTCCTTGATGCCAGGGTAGCGTTCGAAGTAGGTCTCAATATAAGCCTTGGCTTCTTTTCGACTGATCCCTAGGTTGTTAGACAGTCCAAAGTCGGAAATTCCATAAACCACACCGAAGTTTACTGCTTTTGCATTGCGACGGTCGTTCGGCGTCACATCTTCAGGTTTTGCAATATTGAAAACTCGCATAGCAGTCGATGTATGGATATCTGCCCCATGTTTAAAGGCGTCAATCAAATGCTCATCTCCCGAAATATGGGCCAAGACGCGCAGTTCGATTTGTGAATAGTCCGAACTCAGCAAGACACTGTTTTCCTCTTCTGGGACAAAGGCCTTACGAATAAGACGACCTTGTTCCAAACGGACAGGAATGTTTTGCAGGTTGGGATCCACACTGGACAAACGGCCTGTCTGCGTCAAATCCTGTACATAGCGGGTATGGATCTTCCCATCTTCCAAAATCCAATCTTGAAGACCGATGACATAGGTCGACTGGATCTTAGCAATTTGGCGGTATTCAAGAATCTTAGACACAATCGGTGCAATTGGAGCCAGGCGTTCCAAGACATCAACGGCTGTTGAATAGCCGGTTTTTGTCTTCTTAGTATATTCAAGAGGGAGTCCCAATTTTTCAAAGAGAATGACCCCCAATTGTTTTGGAGAATTGATATTAAACTCTTCTCCTGCAAGCTCGTAGATTTCTTGAGTCAAGCGCTCCAAGACCACTTCGTTTTCCACCTGCATGTCTTCTAGGGTCTGACGCTCTACCTTGATCCCCGCGATTTCCATCTTGGCCAAAACAGCTGCTAGCGGTTGCTCCATATCATAGAGCAAATCTAGTTGGTCATGGGCCTGCAACTGCTCTACCATGGGCTCTTCGGTATCCAGTAGAACAGCGACTTTCCGGGCCAAATGCTCTAATAGGGCGGTCTTTTCTGGGATAGCTTTTTTGGCTCCCTTGCCATAAACGACTTCGTCCAGCGGTAGCGCAATCTGACTATAGAGACTCGCAATGGTTGAAATTTCATTGTCCTCTACGGTCGACAAGAGATACTTGGCCAATCGACTATCAAAAGCCGGCTTTTGCAAGGTAATGTCCAAGTGGCTGAGCAAGACCTTGGCCCGCTTAAAGTCATAGACCTTGAGGGGTGTTTTTTCGAGAAATTCTTTGAAAATCGGTGTTTGTAAAAGAGCAGTATCTGTACTTGCGTAGAGCTGACCTTTGGTCCCCCATGCGAAACCAATGATGGGTTCCGTATGGTAGTTGTCCCCAAAAATCTCGAAATGGAAGAAACTATCTTCCGTAAGCATATCTGGAGTGACTTGCTCGACTTCTGTATAGTCAATGGCTACAGGAGCCGCCTCTTCTCCACTGAGATCCAAGGCCTGACGGAGTTGCTTGAAGCCCATCTCCTCATAAAACTTGGCGAGATTTTCTAGATGAGGACCCGAATAAGTGATATCGTCCAGGCCAATTTCAATAGGCGCATTGGTATCGATGGTTGCGAGAGTCTTAGACAGATAGGCCTGCTCCTTGTCGTTGATGAGGTTTTCCTTCATCTTAGAAGCCTTCATCTCGTCGATATGCTCATAAATACCATCGAGAGACCCGTACTCTAGGAGTAGTTTGATCCCGGTCTTTTCTCCGATTTTGGTGACACCTGGGATATTATCCGACTTATCTCCCATCAAGGCCTTGAGGTCGATAAATTGCTCTGGTGTCAGTCCCATCTTTTCTTTCAGATAGGCTGGAGTGAATTCTTCAAACTCTGCCACCCCTTTTTTGGAGATTTCAACCACCGTATTGTCATCCGTCAGCTGGATCAAATCCTTGTCCCCAGAGACAATGGTGACTTCAAAGGGTACTGAGGTAGCTTCTGCCATCTTATCAAGCGTTCCAATAATATCATCCGCTTCATACTGGGCTAGCTCATAATGGCGGATTCCCAGATGGTCTAATTGCTCACGAATGAAAGGGAACTGCTCACGGAACTCATCTGGAGTTTTTGCACGGCCCCCTTTGTAGTCGGCATACATCTCCGTCCGAAAGGTCGTCTTTCCTGCATCAAAAGCAACGAGAACATGGGTTGGTTGGATGCGCTCCAAGAGATGGCTCAACATGAGATTAAAGCCATAGACCGCATTGGTATGCAGACCATTGGCATTTTTGAAGCGATCAATTTGATGATAGAGTGCGAAAAAGGCACGAAAAGCGACGGAAGACCCGTCGATGAGTAGTAATTTATTCTTTTTTTCCATAGGCTTATTATACCACGAATCACAAGGTCTCTGGTACATAAAAACTCTACCCTTTCGGGTAGAGCCTTCTTTAGGAGTTTCTTATGAAAAATGAAGAGAAGTGTTTATTCGCCGTAACAAGAACCTTGTTGTGGCAATTTCTTAAAGCGTTTTGGATAATTAACTGAGATTTTCATTTTCTGTACCTCATTTCTTATTGGATGAGTACAGTATACAAGAGAAACCTAAACGATTCCTTATAGAAAGCTTCAAGAAAACTAAAAGCTGAGGCGCAAAACACGCGGTTGTTTTTTCCTACAAGCTGGTAACTGAAGATGGAGCCCTGTCTCATCTTGGCTCCAAGAAAGGGGCTGGCTTTCTCCAAGGAGCTCTAGCTTTTGAATGCGCGCATGAAGAATTCTCGGTTGCTTGAGATCATAGGCGAGAGACGACAAGGTCAACTCTTCCGTCCTTCCACTTGGTTCCAGCTGGATGGCATAAAGAAAACCATCACGCATGGTATAGCGAAAATCTTGGCTGGTATAGAGTGGCGCTTCTCCATCTGAGAAGGAACCTTCCTGGGCCTCGGTCGGTCCGTCCGATGACACCCGCCAAGGCCGACTCTGATAAATGGCTTCTCCATTTACCGCCAGCCAGTCCCCGATCTCTGTGAGGATGTCTTGGTCTTGCTCAGGGATCGTGCCGTCTGCCTTGGGTCCAATATTGAGCAGAAGATTGCCATTTTTGGCCACAACATCGACTAAATTTTGTAGCAATTCCTTACTGGTCTTGTAGGCTAGATCCTGGGTATAGCACCAAGAATTACGGGCGATCGCGGTATCCATTTGCCACGGAAAGGCTTGCGTCTCTCCGTATCCTCCCCGCTCCATCTCAACGATTCCTGAACCGAAAGGGAGGGCATCCTGTTTGTAACAAACAGCCACCTTGCGATCCTCTTGTGCTACTAGATTGTAATAATAAGCCAAAAAGCGCATCAAGTAGGGACGGAAACTCTCATGCTGGATCCACCAGTCAAAATATAGGAGCTCTGGTTGGTAGTCCCGCACCAGTTCACAGGTTCGCAAAAGCCAATCTTCCAAGAATTCTTTGCTTGGATAAGGCTTGGAAGTCAGATCAAAATGATCCTTGGGTTCTGGCTCCGCCGGCCAATAAAGGCTGTCTCTTGGGACTTCTTTCGGAATGTCACTAGTGAATTTCTTGCCATGTGAAAAGAAAAACTGGTGTTCTGCCCGGTGAGAGGACGTACAGAAGTGCAGGCCACGTTTTTCTGCTTCCTCCCTCAGCTCTCCTAAGACATCTCGTCTCGGCCCCATTTCTAAACTATTATAAGGCGAGAGAGTAGAGGCATACATCTGAAAACCATCGTGGTGCTCCGCAACTGGAAAAAGATACTGGGCTCCCGCTTTTTGAAAGAGATCTAGCCAAGATGCCGGATCAAAGCGATCGGCTGTAAAAAGAGGAATGAGATCCTTGTAGCCAAAGCCGGCCTGGTCTCCAAAATGCTCTCGATGATAGTCATAACAAGGATTCCCTTGGATATACATATTTCGCGAATACCATTCCGAACCAAAGGCAGGTACACTGTAGACGCCCCAGTGGATAAATATTCCAAATTTGGCATCTCGATACCAATCTGGACAGACTTGATGGCTAAGAGAGTCCCAGGTTGGTTCAAAAGGACCTGACTGGACAACTTGATCAATCTCTTCAAGGCTTATCATTCTCTTCTCCTCTTTTCTTGTTACTACCTCTATTGTAACGAGAAAGCCTCGTTTGTAAAGACAAACGAGGGGAATGTTTAAAATAGTAGACAAAGAGCTTGATCTAGGAGAATCAAGCTGATGATGAATAAAATGAAGCTTCTAGCCCTTCACTGCTTGAGAAATAAAACGAGCGATGGCATCTGTCTCTCCTTGGTGGAGAGCCTTAACGATTTTGGACCCCACAATAACCCCATCTGAGACCTTGTTGAAACGGTGAACATCCTCCATGCTGGAAACTCCAAAACCTGTTAAAACAGGAATGGACGCTATTCCGTGTAATTGGGCCAAGTGGTGATCCAAATCATCTCGATAGCTACCAGCTTTCCCCGTCACCCCATTGACAGCAACGGCATAGATAAATCCTTCTGCATCATGGATCAATTTCTTCTGGCGCTCGATTCCTGTGGTTAGACTCACTAGCGGCACCAAAGCGATGTCTTTATCCACTAATAGAGGCTCTACCAGATCCGCATGCTCATGAGGAAGATCCGGAATAATCACTCCCTTGACCGCTGTTCCTTCTACATCTCTAAAGAAGTTTTCGAGCCCATATTGGAACAAGGGGTTGAAATAGGTCATGATGACCAAAGGAACACTTGTCTCTAAGTGCTGGATCGTTTGCACCAGTTCCTCTGTCGTCGTCCCATGGGCTAAACTTCGTAGTCCCGCCTCTTCAATCACAGGACCATCTGCCACCGGATCCGAAAAAGGAATGCCAACCTCAATAGCTGAGACACCAAGCTCCTCCAAAAATTGGATGGTTTCCTGCAAACCTGCCAAGCCTTTTTCATGATCTCCTGCCATAATATAAGGAACAAAGATCCCTTGCTGCTGGTCTGTCAGCTTTTGTAAATGCTCTGTTAAGGTCTTTCCCATCTTACTCTCCTCTCTCTTGTTCTAGGCGGTCTTTGACTTGTACCACATCTTTATCCCCACGACCTGATAAGCAAACGATCATAGATTTTTCAGGCCCCATTTCCTTGGCCAATTTTACCGCATAGGCGATAGCATGGCTCGATTCCAGAGCTGGAATGATTCCTTCTACTTTTGAAAGCAACTGAAAGGCTTCTAGCGCTTCTTGGTCTGTCACAGGCACATAGGTTGCCCGCTTGATTTCATGAAAATAAGAATGCTCTGGCCCAATCCCTGGGTAATCGAGACCTGCTGAAATCGAGAAGGCTTCTAAAATCTGTCCATGGGCATCCTGTAACACATCCATCAAGGCTCCGTGAAGGACTCCCGGACGCCCCTTGGTCAAGGTTGCTGCATGTTGGTCTGTATCCACTCCAAGGCCAGCAGCTTCTGCCCCATACATGGCAACAGAGGTATCCTCAACAAAAGGATAAAAGAGCCCAATGGCGTTCGATCCGCCTCCTACACAGGCTAAAACTGCATTTGGTAATGCACCATCATTTTGCTCTGCAAATTGGCGTTTGGCTTCTCGGCCAATGACACTTTGAAAATCACGGACAATTTCTGGGAATGGGTGAGGTCCTAGAGCAGAACCCATGATATAGTGGGTATCCTCCACATTTGCTACCCAAGCTCTAAGGGCAGCATTGACTGCATCCTTGAGAACACGCGACCCATCTGTTACTGATTGAACCTTGGCGCCCAACAACTCCATCCGAAAGACATTGAGGGCTTGGCGTCTGACATCTTCTTCCCCCATGTAGATGGTGCATTCCATATCAAATAAAGCAGCGGCCGTTGCCGTTGCAACACCGTGCTGTCCGGCCCCTGTTTCTGCGATGATCTTCTTTTTACCCATTCGGTGTGCCAGCAAAACCTGCCCTAGAGCATTATTAATTTTATGAGCTCCTGTGTGGTTGAGATCTTCTCTTTTAAGAAAGATCTTGGCTCCACCGACATGTTTGGTAAGATTTTTAGCATAATAGAGCGGTGTTTCCCGACCGACATATTGTTTCAGAAGCTGATCCAATTCTTCTTGAAAAGAAGGATCTGCTTGACTTTCTCTGTAGGCTTCTTCTAATTCTAAAACTGCTGTCATCAAGGTTTCAGGGACAAAACGTCCCCCGAACCGCCCATAAAATCCATTTTGATCTGGTTGTTTATATGCCATGTTTGACCCTTTCTATAAATCGTTTTATCTTCTCTGGATCTTTTTTTCCATTTGTTTCGACCCCACTGGATACATCCACCGCATAAGGATGAAAGAAGCGAATGGCATCTGCTACATTATCTTCCGTCAAGCCTCCTGCAATAAAGAAGGGCTTTGTGAAATTTTGGGTTTCGAGTTCTTGCCAGTTAAACGTCTCTCCACTTCCTGCTACTGGAGCATCAAAGAGCAGATAATCGGCACTGGTCTCAGGGAGTGCTGCATCTTTCCCCACTTGAACAGCGCGAATCGTTTGTTGGGGAAGGTCTTGCAAGATGGTTTCATCTATCGGCCCATGCACCTGTATCAGGTCCAAGCCCACAACTTGGCAAGCTTGCTCCACTTCTTCTCTTTGTGGCGATACAAAAACACCGACTTTTTGAACTCCCTCTGAAATCCCTGTAGCCAACTGCCGGGCTTGCTCCAGTGTTACTTGCCGTTTGCTTGGTGCAAAGACGAAACCAATGTAGTCCGCACCGGCCTCAACAGCGGTCTGGACGGCTTCCGGAGTGGACAGTCCGCAAATTTTAACCTTTGTCAATCTGCAACTCCTTTACTTTTTCAGCCACATTGTCTGCCTTCATGAGGGCTGTCCCAACGAGAATGCCATTAAAATAAGGAGCCAGCATGCGCGCGTCTGCTGCTGTGAAAATAGCAGACTCAGAGATGTAAACCCGTTCTTGTTCAAAGCTTGTCGCCAATTCAAGGCTAGTATGGAGATCTGTCTCAAAGGTCACCAAGTTACGATTATTGACCCCGATGATCTGAGCCCCAATCCGGTGAGCGACCTCTAGTTCTGCCAGATGATGGGTCTCCACCAAGACCTCCAAGCCAAGATGGGTCGCAAACTCATAGAGCTCCTTCAGACGAGCCTCTGATAAGGCTGCAACAATCAACAAGATCACGGTTGCCCCTGCATTTCGCGCCCGAATCACTTGCTTTTCATCCACAATAAAATCTTTGTTGAGGGTGGGGATACGTACTTGACTAGATATTTCCCGGAGATACTCGATACTGCCCTTGAAAAACACTTCATCAGTCAACACAGAAATCATCACGGCCCCATTTTCTTCGTAAGTCTTAGCCTGCGCGACGATATCCACATCGACATGAATATCTCCCAGACTCGGGCTGGCCTTTTTCACCTCCGCAATGACCTGAAGCTTTTCTGGATGACTCTTTAGGTAATCATACAAGCGGTAGGTCTCGCGCAAAGGTTGGAGCTCCTCTTCCTTCATCGCAGCCACTTCCCGCGCCTTTTCCTTTAGAATCTTTGGCAAGAATTCTTGACTCATTTTTGATACTCCTGTAATAATCTCAATTTCTCAAGGGCAGCCCCACTGGCAATCACTTCACGTGCCAAGGCAATCCCCTCCTTGATAGAATCTACCTTGCCGTTGGCATAAAAACCAAGGCCAGCATTTAAAACAGTCACCTCTAAGAAGGGACTTGCTTCATTCTTTAAGACACTGAGCAAAATTTCCGCATTGCGTTTGGCGTCACCACCTCGTACTTGATCAATTTCAATGCGCTCCATTCCGATATCTTCTGGTTGAAAGCTGGATAAGGTAACCTGTCCATCTTCCAGAATAGCGAGCTGGGTTTCTCCATCAAGGCCTGCCTCGTCCAAACCTTGTGGGCCACTCACCACCACTGCGCGTTTCCGACCCAAATTCTTTAGAATCTCCGCCGTACTTTCCAGCATATCTGGACGACTGGTTCCCAATAGCTGGGTTTCTAGAGGAATCGGATTGATAAGAGGACCGGTTAAGTTCATCACCGTTGGAACCCCTAGCGCCAAGCGAGCGGGCATAATATAGCGCATGCCAGGATGCAGATTTTTGGCAAATAGGAAGACAATTCCCGCCTTTTCAAACACTCGTCCCAAGTCTTCTGGACCCAAATCAAGGTTAATTCCTAGAGCTTCTAGTACATCCGCAGAACCGGATTTAGAAGAGATCGAACGATTTCCGTGTTTCGCCATCTTGATGCCACCACCAGCAAGGACGAAGGCAGCTGTTGTTGAAATGTTGAAACTATAAGAACGATCGCCCCCAGTTCCACAATTGTCCATCGCTCCTTGAACTTCTGTAGGAATAGCGACTGCATAAGCCTGCATCACTTTTGCAATAGCCGTCCGCTCTTCAACCGTTTCTCCCTTCATTTTGAGACCTAGAAGAAGGGCCGTCACCTGGGCTTCTGAAGCACGACCAGCAACGACTTCCTCCATAGCAGCTTCTAACTCTGCACTGGTTAGATCCATTCCTTCCGCCACTTTTGCAAGCACTTGTTTCATCTTCCGCTCCTTGACTAGTTTGACAAAATTTTCGATGGTCTTGAGCCCATCTGGCGTCCCGATACTTTCTGGATGGTATTGAAAACCATAAATCGGTAAGCTGCGGTGTTGAATTCCCATAATGGCTTGATCATCCGTCGTCCGAGAGGTAATGACAAAATCCTCTGGCATGTCTTCAATCGTCAGCGAATGATAGCGCATGACTGGGACTTCTTTTGCGACACCCGCGTATAGCGGAGATGGAGCTTCTAGCTGGATCTGGCTTTGTTTGCCATGCATGACCTGTGGTGCCAATCCCAAGCGCCCTCCAAAAACTTCCGCAATCGCTTGATGCCCCAAGCAAATCCCCAAGATTGGTTTGATCCCCGCGAAATCTCGAATCATCTCCTCCATCTTGCCCGCATCCTTTGGCCAACCTGGACCTGGAGAAAAGACCAAGGCATCTGCTTCTTGGGCAACTTGGTACAAGTCCGGATCATCATTTCGAAGCACCTGGACCTCATCAAATTTTCCGATATACTGTGCTAAATTGTAGGTAAATGAATCGTAATTATCTACTAATAAAATCATCCTTCTTCTCCAATCCTTGTCATTGATTTTGCCTTATTGACGGTTTCTTGGTATTCATTTTCAGCGATCGAATCATAAACGATTCCTGCTCCGGCCTGCACATAAGCCTTCTTATTTTTGAGGATCATGGTTCGAATCGCAATAGCAAAATCGAGATCCCCCGTCACAGAGAGATAGCCAATAGCCCCCGCATAGACGCCTCGTTTTTCTTTTTCTGCTTCATAGATTCGCTTCATGGCTCGAATCTTGGGAGCACCCGAAACGGTCCCAGCTGGAAGAGTTGCCTTCAGAGCCTCAATGGAGGCTAGTCCAGGAAGTAGTTGCCCCTTGACCACACTGGTCAAGTGCATGACATAACGGAAGAATTCCACTTCCATATATTTGGTCACTTCAACTGACCCATTTTGAGCGATACGTCCAATATCGTTTCGCCCTAGATCCACCAACATTCGGTGTTCTGCGACTTCTTTGGGATCCCCTGTCAAATCAGCTGCCAATTGCCGATCAGACTCTTCATCGATCCCTCTTGGACGCGTGCCAGCAATGGGATTGGTTGTCACCACTCGATCCTTGACAGACACTAGACTTTCTGGACTGGCACCGATAATTTGGTACTCCCCAAAATCATAAAAGTAGAGATAATTCGAAGGGTTGGTCACGCGCAAATTGCGGTAATAATCCAATGGTTTGCCTGAAAAATCAGCTGAAAAACGTTGACTGAGCACGCATTGGAACATATCTCCCTTTCGAATATAGTCCCGGGCTAGGGCCACCATTTCCTCAAACTCTTTTTGCTCCAAATGATTGTGGAAATGAAGCGCATGCAGGTCCTTGTCCTGAAACTCTTCTTTTGCAGGTCTTGCCAATTGTGCTAACACTTGCTCCAAGCTCGACGCTTGCTCTGCTTCACTCCGTCCACTATAGAGGTTCTCTTCCACCACATAGACCTTTTCCTTTTTGTGATCAAAAATCACATAGCTCTCATATAAGAAAAAGTGGAGATCTGGGGTGCCGATCGTATCTTCCGGAATAGAACCGATGTTCTCATAGAGGCCAATCAAGTCATAACCGACAAATCCAATCGTCCCACCGTTAAAAGGAAGCTCTTCGGAAGTTTTCGTTTTGACCGTGATGCGGTTCAAAAAGTCCAAAGGATCCTCTTCAACAATTTGATCATTGTAATAGAGAATGCCATTTTCAAACTTGACTTCACTGACTGGCCGATAGGCTACAATTGAAAAACGCGCATTCTCTTTTTCACGAGGGATCGACTCCAAGATCATTTTATGGGGCGCATCCAAACGCATATAAGCCAAAATTGGACTCAACACA
Source organism: Streptococcus parasanguinis (assembly GCF_019929185.1). Taxonomy (GTDB): domain Bacteria; phylum Bacillota; class Bacilli; order Lactobacillales; family Streptococcaceae; genus Streptococcus; species Streptococcus parasanguinis_O. The sequence goes on along the minus strand of NZ_JAHZPC010000016.1, from coordinate 8,902 downwards.
TCAGCAGATAAAACTTTTTTCATATCAGAAACCTCTCTTCTAGAACTCTTTTTCTAATGAATCGTAACGTCGCTTGCTAAGGCTATCACGGTTATCCCACGCTCTATTTCCGCTTTGGGATCAATGTGCACGCTTGCTAAGGCACATAGAAAAGCCCTCACACAAAAAACTGTGTGAGGGCGTAGTGTCCGCGGTGCCACCTCTTTTATAGGGAAAAATAGCTGGTTTTTCCCTACATCTCTATCTCCTCTATCAAGGAGTTGCACGGTAAGGGGTGCCAACCGAATTCACATGGGTTAGAATTCATTGATAACAACAGTCCAATTTTCATCAGTCGCTATTGCTTGTTCACAATTCCCACAAGCTCCCTGAAAATAGCTGACTCATTACTTTTCTGTTGCTACCATTATAACCCTTTTTCTTAGAAAGTCAATAAAATTTTTAGTCTTTTTTTATACTTTTTTCTACACTTATTTAATAAAATCAGCTCAAAGAGCCCTAGCGGCCCGTTCTTTTTATCCCAACAATAGGATACTCAATAAAGCTAAAATTGCAGGACCACCTTGGGTCAAGATAATCTTTTTATTGGCTGTCATCGCACCGTAGGCTGCAGCTCCAATAATAAAAAGCACAAAAATCGTAACAACTTCACTATTTTTAGAGACAAACAATCCATACAAGAGGAACACCCCAATCAAGGCATTGTATATCCCTTGATTCTTAAATAAAGAGGTCACAGATGGGCGAGCGAGTTCTTCTTTATCCATGTTGAAAACCCGACTTGTGGTATCAGATGTGGTTCTGATGCTCTCCAAATAAAAAATATACAAATGCTCCAGTGCAGCAAGACTTGCTAAAATAATCGTCAGTAATGACATCGTAGATTCTCCTTTTTATTCAACTGTTATTTGTTCAATGCCAGATACTAATTTGTCCAGCAGGTAAGAAAATTGCTCTTGTTCTTGAGCAGTCAAAATCCGACTCATCTGTTCTTTCACCGCCACATGATGGCGAGGGGGATGTTTGACCAAACGATTATAGGCCTTATCCGTCAAATGAATTAAGATTTCCCGCTGGTTTTTTGGATTTCGACTCCGATGGACAAACCCTTCCTTTTCCAATATTTTGAAATGCCGGGTTAAGGCCGCTGGATCAATCTGCAAGCGTTCCTGAACCGCGATCTGATTGCAAGGCGCTTGTTCTAATAAATCCTGCAAAATTTGATAACGTGTTAAGCTAATCCCTAGGCGCTTTTCAAAAAGTTGCGTAGTTGATTGATCTGCCAAACGTAGTTGGTAGAGCAAATCATTTATTTCTGCCATAGCTCTTCTCCGATCTATTTTTGATAAATCAATAATTGACTAGTCAATTATAAACTTTTTCTTCTATCCTGGCAAGGAAAAGAGCTTGCACTGTTTTTTCGCACAAAAAAAGCCGCCTGATTTGGCGACTCTTAGGGAGATTATTATGAAAAAGAAAAGTTTTAGGATTTTTCTAAACAAAGTTAGGAGGTCTTTGTTTATGGTTCTATTATAGCGGACATTTCTTAAAGAAAGCTTACGACTTTATTTCAAAATGAAAACAAATTCTTTACAGATTCTTTTCAGCGTTTAAAATAACTGGAATATCTAGTAAGGTGTTCATCTGACGATTGCCTTGATAGTCAGACGTCAAGAAATTGATACTCTGAATCTGGCTATTTCTTGCAAAGTCAATATCCAGGCTCCGATCCCCAATATAGTAGGTATTTTCTGGCTCCAACCCGTACTTCTCCATCAGATACCTAGCAGCTTCTGGGTCAGGCTTGCGGGCAAAACCACTTTGACTGGTCAAAATCTCTGTAAAAAAAGATTCCAAGCCCAAGTCCCGCAGGATGACAAAGGCATTTTCTCCCTTATGGGTATAGACAAACTGCTCAATTCCAGCTTCTTGTCCCCAGGATAGGACATCACGCGCCCCATCCATCAGAAGGACCTGGGCATTTTTCTCCGCTAGACTTTCAGCTCGGCGACGATTCAAGTCAGTTACATCCAGATGATACTCCTCCGCCACGGCTACTAAAAGATCTTGAACCGAATGCTTCAAGATGAAATCTTTAATGCTGGCTCGGTCAAAGGGAAGCTGATAAGTTGCATAGGTCTCCTCAAGACCTGCCAGAATAGCATCATAGGAATCTAGCAAGGTCCCATCCAAATCCCAAATAAAGGCTCGTTTTGTCATTTTTTCTTCTCTCCTACTTTTCGTCTATATAGCTGACTCAAAAATAGCCAACGGAAGCCATTGTCGAGCAGCGTCCCCGTCCAGACCCCTGGAAGGCCAAAGCCAAGGGTTACTCCAAGCAGATAACCGGCTCCAATTCGAATGACCCACATGCCAATCGTCGTCGCATAAAATGGAAGCTTCCCATTTCCCAAGCCTTGCCAAACAGCTGTATAGATGACTGTCCCTGCCGTAAACGGCGTTCCCAACAAAGAAAAGAGGACAACCGATAAACTAGCTTCTACTGCTTTTGTATCTTGGGTGTAGAGATGGGTCAGAAGGGTGCCCCCAAAAAAGATTCCCAAGGCAATAGGTAACATTAACACGAAGGACAACCAGTAAGACTGCTTTCGAAGGCGAGCAATCTGCTCAAGATCACCTTCACCTAGGCTCCGTGCCACGAGCATGACCGTCGCTGTGGCCACTCCAAATACAGGCATATAGTTAAACTGGGTCAAGGTCTCTCCGATGGCATTTCCTGCGACTGCCTCGGTCCCAAAAGCAACCACGATCGCAATGATCACCACATCTCCAGCTCGCATCATCAGCCGCTCCCCGGCAGCTGGAAGCGCTAAGTTCAAGAGCTTACGATCCAATCCCCAACCAAGGGGGGCAAAGGGTAGCTGGACCTTTTGCCACAAGAGGATGACGCCCACCAGACGGGCCAGCACTGTCCCCAAAGCTGCACCAACAATGCCCCAACCAAAAAGGAAAATGGCTACAGAGGAGAACAGAGCGTTTAATAGATTGGTCAACAGGCTCACATACATAGGAATACGTGGATTGTTGGCCACCCGAACCAAGGAGCCCAAGGTCGTCATCAATCCTAAGAGAACTATGGTCCCGCCAACCAAGGAAAGGTAAATCCCCCCACTTTCGGCTACTGCAGCTTCAGTCCCCAACAGCGAAATCATCTGGCGTCCAAATAACAGCGAAGCCCCTCCTAAGAGAGCACTCAACAACAAGGTCACCTTCAGTGACTCTGTCGCATGGTAGGCAATATTGTCTTGATTTTTTTCACCCAAGCTTTTGGACATAACACTGGCAACTGCCGCACCCAGTGCCAAAAAGATGGCTTGATAAATGGTGATGATATTCCCTGCGACGGAAACACCTGAAATGGCAATCAAGCCCAGGTAAGCCACTAAATAAGAGTCCACCATGCCCATCAGCATTTGTAAGAAATTTTCACCCATGGCAGGAAGGGCGATGTTTAAGATTTTTTTGTATGAATTCATGAGTATATAAAAGAGCCAAACGGCTCTTTTGATCTTTCTAATACAGAGAATTAAAGTCCCAAGTAGTCTTCTACGGCTGCTTGCATGTCTTTGGCTGCCACGCTTGTACGATGGCGAACTGGTGCAGTTTCAAGGCCGTCTACAGCCGGTGGCACAGGAACACCTGAGAGTGTGTGTAATTTAGCCAAGGCTTCGAAATCGCCTAGACCTGTCTCGCCCGTCACCGCTTCTACTGCCACAACTGGGAATTTATAAGGACTTGCTGTAGAGGCAATGACTGTTTTAGCAGTATCCCCTGTTTGGGTCCGGTATTTTTGGTAAACGGCTGATGCTACGGCTGTATGAGGGTCTTCGATGTAATCAGACGCTTCATAGACCCGCTTGATCTCTGCAGCAGTTTCTGCTTCATCTGCGTATGCAGCCGCAAACAAATCTAAGATGTCTGCATCAAAGTTGGACAATTGGTACTGACCTGTTGCAACAAGGCTTTCCATCAATTCTTTGGTCTTTGTGGCATCATTGCCTACCAAGTGGAAAATCAAGCGTTCCAAGTTTGAAGAGACCAAAATATCCATCGATGGACTGGTGGTCACCTTGAACTCACGTTTCTTATCATAGACATGTGTTTTGAAGAAGTCTGTCAAGACATTGTTTTCATTTGACGCACAGATCAATTTTCCAACTGGAAGACCGATTTGTTTGGCATAGAAAGCTGCCAAGATATTTCCAAAGTTTCCTGTTGGGACGGTAAAGTTGACTTTTTCTCCTGCTGTGATTTGGCCTGTCTTCACCAATTGCGCATAGGCGTATACGTAATAGACAACCTGAGGCACCAAACGACCAATGTTCATAGAGTTGGCTGATGAGAATTGCATCTTGTTGGCTGCTAATTTTTCACGGAGCGCCACATCATTGAACATGTGTTTGACATTGGTTTGGGCATCGTCAAAGTTTCCATCGATCGCGATGACATGGGTATTGTCCCCCGTTTGAGTCGTCATTTGCAACTCTTGCACCTTGCTGACACCATCTTTTGGATAAAAGACAATGATCTCTGTTCCTGGAACATCGGCAAAACCTGCCATCGCAGCTTTTCCTGTATCTCCAGAAGTCGCCGTCAGGATGACAATTTTATTTTCCAGACCGTGCTTTTTAGCTGCTGTTGTCATAAAGTAAGGCAAGATCGACAAAGCCATATCTTTAAAGGCAATGGTGGAACCGTGGAAGAGCTCCAAGTTGTATTGTCCATCGAGTTTGACAAGCGGAGCAATAGCTGGGGTATCAAACTTGCTGTCATAAGCATGAGAAATACAGTAGTCTAACTCTTCTGCTGTAAAGTCGTCCAAAAAGGCTGACAAAACAAGCTTGGCCACTTCTTGGTAAGAAGCATCTTTGAGGGTATCAAAATCCAGCTCTACTTGAGGATAAGAGACTGGAGTAAACAAACCGCCATCTGTCGCCAATCCTTGAAGAATGGCTTGACTAGCTGTTACAGTATTTTTTTCATCTCGTGTTGATTGATAAACTAATGTCATGACTGTTTCATTCCTTTACTAGTAGTCTTCTCATTATATCATAAATGTCAGAAAATTTAACGGCTTTTCGCCAAATCTTGGCAAAGGTCAGCAAACAGAAGCTAGATAAAAGAGAGCAGGCGCAACGACTTTGCTCCTACTCCCATGCGAATCTGTTTTTCAGGTGTCTGCAAGACTTGATCAAGCCAATCCCAACTCTGCTAAAACAGATGGGAAGTCTTTCTTCAATTTTTCAAGAGCTACCGTTACTTCTTGTCGAGTTTGGTTATTTTTCACAGTAACTTGACTGCTCTCAACTTCACTACTTCCTAAGGTAATCAAGGCTTTGGCCGCAAAGACATCTGCTGACTTAAATTGTGCCTTGAGCTTGCGTCCAAGGTAATCACGTTCTGCCTTGAAACCTTGGATTCGAAGGGCCTGAACCAAGCTAAGCGCTGCTTCATTGACTTCATCTCCTAGGACGGCAATATAGGCATCTAGGCCTGTTTCGATCGGTAATTCAATGCCTTTCTTTTCAAGAACGAGAAGGATCCGTTCCACACCGATACCAAATCCAAAACCAGCTGTCGCAGGGCCACCGAAGTATTCAACCAAACCATCATAGCGACCACCCGCACAAACTGTCAATTCATTGCCTTCAATTTCTGTAATGAACTCAAAAATCGTGTGGTTGTAGTAATCCAAGCCACGCACCATATTGGTATCGATGACATAGGCTACACCTAAATCTTCTAACATCCGACGAACCGCATCAAAATGCGCTTGGCTTTCTTCATCAAGATAGTCTAGGATGGAAGGAGCCTGTTCAACCGCGGCCTTGTCTTCTTTTTCTTTTGAATCCAAGACACGAAGCGGATTTTCTTCTAAGCGACGTTGGCTGTCCTTAGACAATTGATCCTTCATTGGCAAGAGATAATCAATCAAGGCTTGACGATAAGCCTGACGACTAGCAGGGCTTCCCAAGGTGTTCAAGTGCAAGGTCACATTATCAATCCCTAGTTCTTTCAGGAATTGCGCTGCCATGGCAATGGTTTCGACATCCGTTGCAGGATTGCTCGATCCAAAGCATTCTACCCCAATTTGGTGGAATTGACGCAAACGACCTGCTTGAGGACGTTCGTAGCGGAACATTGGGCCTATGTAATAGAACTTACTTGGTTTTTGTACCTCAGGCGCAAAGAGTTTATTTTCTACATACGAGCGGACAACAGGAGCTGTTCCTTCTGGACGAAGCGTGATATGACGGTCTCCCTTGTCATAGAAGTCATACATTTCTTTGGTAACGATATCCGTCGTATCCCCTACTGAACGGCTGATGACTTCATAATGTTCGAAGATCGGTGTGCGGATTTCATCATAATTGTATCGCGCAAAGACCTTGCGTGCAAAGCCTTCTACATATTGCCATTTCGCTGAATCGCCAGGAAGGATATCCTGGGTCCCTTTTGGTTTTTGTAATTTCATAGCCTTCATCCTTTGTCTTACTTTTGCCTCTATTTTACCACAAATTCGAAGAGAAATGGAGGCTGGATCGAATTTCCTTCGATCGACATGTTCAAAACTTCTTTCTCTTCTTGCCTTATCAGCCGAATTATGAGAAAATGGAAGCCATACTACACTGAAAGGATCTTGCGATGAGAGAGGATATCAAAATCAATGACCGCGCCCTGGCACTAGAGAAGTCATTAATCGAAAAATTGGAGCTTGTATTTGATACCGATGTTGAGTTAGATGTTTATAATCTGGGACTGATCTACGAGATCCATCTAGATGAAGCCGGCACTTGCAAGGTGGTTATGACCTTTACCGATACGGCTTGTAGCTGTGCTGAGAGCCTTCCGATCGAAATCGTCGCTCGCCTAAAAGAAATCGAGGGGATCGAAGATGTCAAGGTTGAAGTGACCTGGTCACCCGCTTGGAAAATTACACGAATCAGCCGATACGGGCGCATCGCCCTTGGTCTTCCACCACGATAATAAGCATTACCTTTTAAAAAATGCATTCAACTAATGAAGGAAGGCCTCTTTGGAAATCCGATCCACAATAAAAAAACGAGGAACACCAGCTCTGCCATCAGAGTTTGTTCCTCGTTTTTTATAATGTTTAAATCCATTCAAACTTTTTCACTACCAGAATGGACTAAGCCTCGTCAGCTTTTGGTTCTGGAAGGATTTGATACAACACAATTCCAAGAATGGTTGACGTTGCCACACCAGTGATTTGAAGACCACCGAGGTCAATCATCAAACCACCGATCCCTGATACCAAGATCACACTTGCAATCAAGAGATTCTTTTTATTATCAAAATCAATCTTATGTTCAACTAAAATTTTCAAACCGCTAGCAGCGATAACCCCAAAGAGGGCAATAGATAAACCTCCCAATACAGGAGTTGGAATAGAGTGCAAGAGTGCTGATAGCTTCCCAATAAAGCTCATGACAACCGCAATCACTGCTGCACCTGAAATAACGTAAACTGAGTAGACCTTACTAAGGGCCATCACCCCAATGTTTTCCCCATAAGAAGTTACTGGAGGAGCTCCAAAGAATCCAGCAATAATCTGTGCCAAGCCATCACCAGTAAGCGTATGGTCTAGCCCTGGATCCTTGAAGTAATCACGCTCAGTCAAACTATTTAAAACCATGAGGTGGCCAAAATGTTCCGTCATGGTCACAAAGGCAATCGGAGCCATGGTCAAAATCGCACTTGGATAGAGCTTAAAGCTATAATCCACAAATGGAATGTCAAAGTTTGGGACTTGAATCCAATGCGCCGCACTTACCTCTGAGAAATTGACAAAACTATGTCCTGTCAGCAAACCAAGAGCCAATGAGAAAATATAGCCCACAATTAATCCAAGTAAAATTGGGACGACACCGACAATCTTCTTGCCATACATGTTAAAGAGGATAACCGCAAAGAGGGTCACCATCGAAATCAATAGAGCATAACCACTATAGCTTTTATTTAAGGTTGTCGCATCAGTGACGGCATTCTTCGCAAGACTCAAACCAATTACCATGATAATGGGACCAACCACGATTGGTGGAAGGACCTTATTAATCCAATCTTTACCCGCATGCTTAACAATTAGAGCTACAAACAAGTAGACCAAACCACCCGCCATGGCACCCTGGGCAACTGCTGCGATCCCATCTGTTTTCATCAACATCTGCATAGCAGCAATATAAGCAAAACTAGATCCCATGTAGGCTGGAATCTTATACTTGGTCACGGTTAAGTGAGCCAAGGTCCCCAAACCAGATGAGAACAAAGCAATGGCAGGATCAATCCCAACCAAAATCGGCACCAGCACTGTCGCCCCAAACATGGCAAACAAATGCTGGAAAGATAAACCAACCAATAAACCAGGTTTTGGCATATCATTCACATCATATTTAACGTCATTCACGATCGTAAAAACCTCCTAAAATTAAGATGCGACAAGCTATGGCTGAACAAAAACGTCTACCTTCGATGACCAAATCGTAAGGGAGTGCTTCATGCTCCATCATCGACGATTTCTTTTTTATCAAACCACTTTTCAATATACAAAAAAATCCCCCACAACAAGGAGATACACAAAATATAGGCTGGTCTTCCCAGGCCTTTCATTTCCATAGCTCCTTGCCTGCCTCTCTGGACAGTATTAAAGGATTGATTCGATTAGTCACAATTATAGCAAATTATAGACGGATTTACAAGAAAAATGACAGATAATACACTCAAATCCCCCAAAAAGTAATATTCATACGCTTCAGCGACAGGGTTAAAAATAGCTACTTTGAGCCAAAAAAGAGGCTGGGACAAAAGTCCTAGCCTCTCAATTATTTTTGGATTGTCGAGCAAGACGCAGTGGTTGAGTGGG
>NZ_JAHZPC010000015.1 GCF_019929185.1 Streptococcus parasanguinis | reverse complement strand
TCGGGAAGTAGCTCAGCTTGGTAGAGTACTTGGTTTGGGACCAAGGTGTCGCAGGTTCGAATCCTGTCTTCCCGATAGTGTATCGAAAAAGTCTAATGGTTGACATTAGACTTTTTTTGTAGTTATTTTTTTATTAATTTTCAAGAAAAAAGAGCTTTCGCTCTTTTCAACTTTATTTATTTCGCAGTTCAACATAACGGTTATACCAAATTTTGATATATTCCTCAGAAAAAGGACCTTTGTTTTGGTTTATCCAATCTACTAGAACCTTAACATTTTCTTTTAAAATAAAGTCGATGTCATCTGAATAGTGCATTTTTTCTTTATGCTGCTCGTATTCTTCAACATCTAACAATTTTTTTTCACCATTGGTAAAGACCTTGACATCGAGATCATAGTCGATATATTTTAAGGCTTCTTGGTCAATGTGAAAAGGACTTGCTAGGTTACAGTAGTAAGACACACCATTGTCACGGATCATGGCGATGATGTTAAACCAATATTTTTTATGGAAATAAACGATCGCTGGTTCACGCGTGATCCAACGTCTACCATCACTTTCAGTCACAAGTGTATGATCATTTACTCCAATAATTGCATTTTCGGTTATCTTTAATACCATGGTGTCACGCCATGTTCGGTGTAAACTGCCATCATGTTTATAACTTTGAATTGTAATAAAGTCGCCTTCTTTAGGTAGTTTCATAACTTACCAACTTTCTACAATCTAAGTATATCCTCTATATTGTATCATATTTTTTCAAATTTTTTCTTATTTTACTATTTAATTTTCAATTTGGTTTATGAATCTAAGTATTCTCTAATGGCTGACGTTATATCACTATAATCGTAGCCTTTTCTGGCTAGTGCCTGAGTCAAGCGTTGTTTGAGGTCATAGCCTTCATATTTTTTACTGTATTTACGGTATTGTTTTTCTAACTCTTTTAGAATGAGCTCATTGGTTGTTTCTTCATCTGTTTCGAGCTCGAGATTTTGGAATGCTATCTTCGCTTGGTTGTATGTAAAGCCTTTTGAAATGAGTCCTTGGATGATTTTAGTTTCAATAGCTTTTAACGGATATTTCCCTTGGTATTTTTTTACGAGTTTTATTGCGGTACGGTCGATCACTTCTGAAAAATCATAGTCTGCAAGAATTTCTTGAAGGATAGATTTTGAGATCCCTTTTTGTTGAATTTTTTGTTGTAATAAGGCAGGGCCCTTATCGCCACTGAGAAGGTTAGCCTCTATCAGGTTTCTTGCATATTGACGATCATCTAACCACTTGTCTTCTTTTAGGTGTTGGACCACTTTATCAATAATGTCACTTTCAATCTCATATTTTGTCAGGTAGTCTCGGACTTCTTTTGTTGTCCGAGCTTTAAAAGAAAGATGGTAAAGGGCCAGGTTTTTACCATAGGAGTATTGAGCAAACTCTTGGATTTCTTTTAATTCCTCCTCACTGATTTCCTTATCTTTGGAAAGGAAATATTTGACGATGGTGTCTTCTGTAATATAAAGTTTTTGATCATTGTCTAATTCCAGGAGGTAGAGTCTTTTTTTCTTTTCTAGTTTTGTAATTTTCATGTTTTTATTATACCGAAAAATGTGTTAAGATAGGGATATGAACGTTAAAGTAAAACAAAAAATTCCTTTGAAAATTAAACGAATGGGAATTAACGGTGAAGGGATTGGCTTTTATAAAAAAACACTTGTCTTTGTGCCAGGTGCTTTAAAGGGAGAAGATATCTTCTGCCAAATTACAAGTGTCAAGAAAAATTTTGCGGAAGCCAAACTCTTATCTGTGAATAAGGCGTCTAAGTTTCGTGTGACGCCCATGTGTGATATCTATGAGACCTGTGGGGGCTGTCAAATCATGCATTTGAAGTATGACAAGCAGCTGGAGTTTAAGACAGATTTGTTGCAACAGGCCTTGAAGAAGTTCTCACCTGAAGGATTTGAACAGTATGATATTCGGCCGACAATTGGAATGCAGGAGCCTCTTTACTATCGGGCAAAATTGCAATTTCAAACAAGGAAATTCAAGGGCCAGGTGAAGGCGGGACTCTATGCTCAAAATTCACATTATTTGGTGGAATTAAAAGATTGTTTGGTTCAAGATCCGGTTATTCAAGCTATCGCCAACGATCTAGCGGATTTATTGACCTATTATCAGATTCCGATTGCTGATGAGCGTAAAGAACTGGGTGTCAGAACCATGATGGTTAGACGGGCTCGGAAGTCTGGTCAGGTTCAGATCATTGTGGTCACCAGTCGTCAGATTAACGTAAACAATTTGGTGCAAGACTTGGTCACGAAACACCCTGAAATTGTCACGGTTGCTGTTAACAAAAATACGTCTCGTTCCAGTGAGATTTATGGGGAACAAACGCAGATTATTTGGGGAGAAGAGGCCATTTTGGAAGGTGTTTTGGATTATGAATTCTCCCTTTCTCCTCGAGCTTTTTACCAGTTGAATCCGGAACAAACTGAAGTATTGTATAGTGAGGCGGTTAAGGCTCTAGATGTTTCTCCAGAGGATCATCTTATTGATGCCTACTGTGGGGTTGGAACGATTGGCTTTGCTTTTGCTAATAGAGTGAAAAGTGTTCGGGGGATGGATATTATTCCTGAAGCAATTGAAGATGCCAAATACAATGCTAAACGGATGGGATTTGAGAATACCCACTATGAGGCTGGTACAGCAGAAGAGATCATTCCTCGCTGGTACCAAGAAGGCTATCGGGCTAATGCTGTGATTGTGGATCCACCTCGTACGGGCTTGGGGACAAAATTAATAGAGACCTTGTTGCACTATGCACCTGAAAAGATGGTCTATGTCTCTTGTAATGTCTCTACTTTGGCAAGGGATCTAGTGGCTTTGACGAAGGTTTATCAGGTTGAATACATTCAATCAGTGGACATGTTCCCCCATACAGCACGGGCAGAAGCAGTTGTGAAATTAGTGAAGAAGTGAAAGAAGAATGGATATTTGGGAAAAACTTTATCTTGAGGCGAAAGCTCTCTATGCGCCTCAAGAGGTTTCAGATTTTGTCTATGCTCGACATGTGGTTGCTGCTGTTGAGGCTGCAGATGGTCAGATTTTTACGGGCTTTTGTATGGAAGCAACCTGTGGCGTCTTTCATTTATGTGCCGAACGAGCGGCCCTCTTCAACATGTATCAACAATCAGGACAGACCAAGGTCAAGCGCATTATTGCTTTTCGAGACAAGCCTCCTTATGGAGAAGGTTCAGGGATGCCTTGTGGGGCCTGTCGCGAATTTCTCCTTGAGCTAGATGCAGAGAATCGTCATCTAGAATTTATGGTGGATTATGAAAGTCGCAAGACCATTACTTTAGGTGAACTGATGCCTCTTTGGTGGGGGGAAGAACGGGCTCGTCAAAGAGAAAATAAAGGGAATGAGTAGAGGAAATAGAAAAATGGACAATGTTATTGATGTATCGATTCCAGTTGCTCAAGTCATTGATCAACATCCGGAAGTATTGGATTTGTTGGTGGAGTTGGGCTTTAAACCCTTAGCTAATCCGATCATGCGCAATACAGTTGGGCGCAAGGTTTCTTTGAAACAAGGATCAAAATTAGAAGGTACGCCTATGGAGAAGATTGTGCGAACACTAGAGGCTAATGGCTATGAAGTAGTGGGGCTAGACTAATGAGTGATGAACGAATTCACGTCTTAAGAGATATCTTATTAGAGCTTCATCATGGAGCTTCCCCTGAGTCGGTTCAGGAGCGCTTTGATGCGACCTTTGCAGGGGTTTCTGCGATTGAGATCTCTCTTATGGAGCATGAACTGATGAACTCCGATGCAGGGGTTACTTTTGAAGATGTTATGGAGCTTTGTGATGTCCATGCCAATCTCTTTAAGAATGCGGTTCAAGGGGTCGAAGTAGCAGATACTGACCACCCAGGGCATCCTGTTCAAATCTTTAAACAGGAGAACTTAGCCCTTCGAGCCGCTATGATGCGGGTACGTCGCTTGCTAGACAATTATGAGACGACTGAGGATCCTGAGATGATTCAGGAGATTCATAAGGGCTTGTTACGTCAGCTGGGCTTGGTGGGTCAATTTGACCGGCATTACCGTCGTAAGGAAGAGTTGATGTTTCCGATTATGGAAAAATATGGTCATGATTCCCCACCAAAAGTGATGTGGGGAGTAGATGACCAGATTCGGGAACTCTTTGCGAAAACTTTGGATGCGGCAAAGAAATTACCGGATTCTAGTATTTTTGAAGTCAAGGAACGCTTTGAAGCCTTTGCACAAGAGTTTGAGCGCATGATCTTCAAGGAAGAGTCGATCCTCTTGATGATTTTGCTGGAGTCCTTTACCCAGGATGACTGGCTCTCCATTGCAGAAGAAAGTGATGCTTATGGTTATGCCATTATTCTCTCAAGTGAGAAATGGGTGCCGAAACGTGTGGACTTCAAGGAAGAAGGAGCAAGAGAGTCAGAGAGTTCAACTGAACCGCTTCCTTCTTCAAAAGGAGATGAGCACCGTCAGGTCATTGAGACTCCTGAGGGACAATTGACGATTACCTTCACGCCTAAGAAAAAAGAAGAGAGCTTCGATCGCAAGCAGCCACAAGCTTTTGGTCATGGATTTTTATCGGTGGAGCAAGCGAATTTAATCTTGAACCAGTTACCAATGGAGATCACCTTTGTCAATAAGGATGATATTTTCCAATATTACAATGATGCTGCGCCTTTTGAGGAAATGATTTTTAAGAGGACGCCATCGCAGGTAGGACGCAATGTTGAGCTGTGTCACCCACCGAAATATTTGGAGAAGGTCAAAGCCATCATGCAGGGGCTTCGTGAAGGGAAAAAAGACAAGTATGAAATGTGGTTCAAATCAGAATCGCGTGGGAAATTTGTCCATGTTACCTATGCAGCCGTGCGTGATGAAGCTGGAGACTTCCAAGGTGTCTTGGAATATGTTCAGGACATTCAACCTTATCGAGAGATCGATACGGATTTTTATAGAGGAATGGAGTAAAGATGAGTTACGAAACAGAGTTTATGAAGGAGTTTGAGGAGTGGATCAAGACCCAAGTCATGATCAATGAAATGGCTCTCGAAGAGAGTAAGAAGGTTTTTGAGGAAGACCAGGATGAACGAGCTAAAATCGCCATGATTCGCTATGAAAGCCGTTTGGACGCTTATCAGTTCTTGCAAGGGAAGTTTGAAAATTTCCATGCTGGAAAAGGATTTCATGATTTACCAGATGGCCTCTTTGGTGAAAGAAAATATTAAAAACACCTTATTGAAGGCGTTTTACTAGCTAGATTTACCTGAAAATTGAGCAATGACTTGATTTTTTAGGGGATTGTGATACAATAAAAAAGTTGAAATGACATCAACGGATTTTTGAATGGAATGATAGTGATGAAACCTTGTTGCCTTAGGAATTGATCACTGAATTTAGGAGGAAAAATGGCAAAGAAGAACGTAAACCGTGCGAAACAATACAAACATCAAAATAGACATCTTTTGAAAAAAGCTGTCGCAACTGTAACTGCAGCTGTGAAAGAAACACCTAAAAAGGTTGAGAAAGCTACAAAAGCAGTGGCGAAAGAAGTGAAACAAGCGGCTTCTTCAGTGGAAGAATTTGCTGCAAGTTTGGAAGGTGTGGCACTTGATCGTGCGCAAACATTCTATGATGAAGGTATTCGCTCTGTTGCGGACTTCGCAAACTGGACAGAAAAAGAGTTGTTGGCCCTTAAAGGAATCGGCCCAGCTACAATCAAGAAATTGAAAGAACTAGGCGTTAAATTTAAATAATCGCTTTTATGATTTCTTGCTATTTCCAGGAAAACTTGCTAAAATGAACCTGTTAGAGGTGTTTTGAGTCCCACATTTTACAGAAAGTGGCGGTGCTGAGAAGTCCACAAATGTGTCAAAACTGGTTGCTAATGGATGAAAATGAAATAAACAAAGTTGCGGGCATTGCCCGAAATTGGGTGGTACCGCGGATCAACACATTCGTCCCTGTCAGATTGATGACAGGGGCGATTTTTTTGTTGCAGCCTAGCCAAAGGAGCTTGTCATGAAACAATCTTTTAACACCAGTAAACTCTACTATGGTTTTCCGATCTTCATCTTGGGGTATCAGGACCAGAACTTTGGGCACAATATCACGACCTGCAGTTCCTCTTATAGCCTGGGAGATTGGCTGGTCATCGGGGTTGGTAGTGAGGAAAATGCGGCTAACCAGATTAAGCATTATCAACAGTTCACTGTGAACATCCCTGATGAAAACTTTATGCTTGAGATGGAGCAGGCTGGGTTTATCAGCCATCGGGAGAAGTTGGAACACCTAGGGCTAGACTACGAGATTTCTGAACGGACTCAGGCTCCGATTTTGGAGGCTTGTCCAGTCGTTTTGGATTGCCAGGTAGATCGGATTGTCGAGGAAGATGGCATCTGCCATATCTTTGCTAAGATTCTTGAGCGACTGGCTGATCCAGAGCTCTTAGATGACAAGGGGCATTTTAAAAATGACCGTTTTGCGCCGACTTACTTTATGGGGGACGGCCATCAGCGTGTTTACCGTTATCTAGATGACCGAGTCGATCCCATGGGGTGCTTTATCAAGAAAGCGAGGAAGAAGAATGACAAGAGCTGAACTGCCAGAACGAATCGAAACGGATCGTCTGGTCTTACGAGTCCGAACAGTGGCTGATGCAGAGGACATCCATGCTTACGCTAGTCTTCCAGAAGTCTCTTACCCAGCAGGTTTTCCACCCGTCAAGACCTTGGAAGACGAGATCTATTATCTAGAGCATATCCTTCCCGATCGCAATCAAAAAGAAAATCTTCCAGCTGGTTACGGCATTGTGGTCAAAGGAACCGATAAAATCATTGGCTCTGTTGACTTCAACCATCGCTACGAAGATGATGTGCTGGAAATTGGCTATACCTTACACCCAGATTATTGGGGTCGCGGTTATGTGCCAGAAGCAGCACATGCCTTGATTGATTTAGCTTTTAAAGAATTGGGACTTCACAAGATAGAATTGTCTTGCTTTGGCTACAATGTCCAAAGTCAACGAGTCGCTGAGAAGCTTGGTTTTACCCTCGAAGCTCGTATAAGGGACCGCAAAGATGCTCAGGGCAATCGCTGTGATGATTTGAGATATGGCTTGCTGAAGAGTGAGTGGGAGTTATACTATGAATAGGTTAAAAGAATATGAATTATTTGATGCCGTACTCACTAAAACAGTTCTTAAACAACTGGGTGTGAGTTCGAAAGATAGATTAATTTTTGATAACGGTAGCTTTCATATTAGAAGAAAAGTTAGATTGACTATTTCTTCTCGAGGTTTAGACTTTTATCAATCGAAAAGAATCGTGAAAAGTGAGGAAGAAGTCCTATTGCCTATAGGGTGCAAAGTCTTGCTTACTAAAAATTTTTTAGCAAACAAACCAAGGCCAAAAGAATTTAGTAAAAAAGTTACACCAGTTGGGTGGGATAAGGAACTTAATAGTAGTGTCACTTATATTAACAGAGGTCATATAATTGCTCATGAATTATATCCAGATGACAATTGGGAATGTGATAAGGATAGGAAGTATTTTACTCAAACTGAATGGAGTAATAAATCTAGCAAAGCAACCAAGGAAGGTGATTTAAAAGTTGGAAAAAACTTGGCCTATTACGAGTCTGAAATTAAGAAATTTTTGGATGAGAATACTAATTCACAAGTGCTTTATTATGTGAAATTGATTTATAGTGATGATGATTTAATTCCTAGAGGTATTTGTTTAAAAGCTATATTTAACAAGAAAACAGAAAAATATTCTAATTTTGTAACGATTAAATCTATACATGTGTTTATACCAAATATCGATTCTAGACTAAAGATCGATTATAAAGATGCAATTTTTACAGTTTTAGAATAACAGAACAAAGGAGAACTAAAATGAAAGAACTTTCACCTAAATACAATCCAGCCGAGGTTGAGGCTGGTCGTTACCAAAAATGGCTTGATGAGGATGTTTTTAAGCCTTCTGGCGATAAAAAGGCTAAGCCTTATTCAATCGTCATTCCACCACCAAACGTAACTGGGAAACTTCACCTTGGTCACGCTTGGGATACAACTCTTCAAGATATCATCATCCGTCAAAAACGCATGCAAGGATTTGACACGCTTTGGCTTCCTGGTATGGACCATGCTGGGATTGCCACTCAAGCTAAAGTAGAAGCGCGTTTGGCTGAGGACGGCATCTCTCGTTATGACCTGGGTCGTGAAAAATTCCTTGAAAAAGTTTGGGAATGGAAAGACGAGTATGCGACGACTATCAAGGAACAATGGGGTAAAATGGGGCTCTCTGTAGACTACTCTCGTGAGCGCTTTACCCTTGATGAAGGTTTGTCAAAAGCGGTTCGTAAGGTCTTTGTAGAGCTCTACAAGAAAGGTTGGATTTACCGTGGTGAATTTATCATCAACTGGGATCCAAAAGCCCGTACAGCCCTTTCTGATATCGAGGTGATTCACAAGGATGTCGAAGGTGCCTTCTACCACATGAACTACATGTTGGAAGACGGTTCACGTGCCCTTGAAGTAGCAACAACACGTCCTGAAACCATGTTTGGGGATACTGCCGTAGCGGTTAACCCAAATGATGACCGTTATAAAGACTTGATTGGTAAAAATGTTATCTTGCCAATCTTGAACAAGCCAATCCCAATCGTTGGTGATGAACACGCAGACCCTGAATTTGGTACTGGTGTGGTGAAAATCACTCCTGCCCATGACCCTAATGACTTCTTGGTTGGACAACGTCATAACTTGCCACAAGTCAACGTTATGAACGATGATGGTACTATGAATGAATTGGCTGGTGAATTCAATGGCATGGACCGCTTTGAAGCTCGTAAGGCTGTTATCAAGAAGTTAGAAGAAATTGGTGCCCTTGTTAAGATTGAGAAGATGACCCACTCAGTTGGTCACTCAGAGCGTACAGGGGTGATGGTTGAGCCACGCTTGTCTACGCAATGGTTTGTGAAGATGGATCAATTGGCGAAAAATGCTATTGCTAACCAAGACACAGACGATAAGGTAGAATTCTACCCACCTCGTTTCAACGATACCTTCCTTCAATGGATGGAAAATGTCCATGACTGGGTAATTTCTCGTCAGCTCTGGTGGGGTCACCAAATCCCTGCTTGGTACAATGCTGAGGGTGAAATGTATGTTGGCGAAGAAGCTCCAGAAGGTGACGGATGGACTCAGGACGAAGATGTCTTGGATACGTGGTTCAGTTCTGCCCTTTGGCCATTCTCAACCATGGGCTGGCCTGATGTCGACTCAGAAGACTTCAAACGTTACTTCCCAACTTCAACCTTGGTAACAGGTTACGACATCATCTTCTTCTGGGTGTCTCGTATGATCTTCCAATCATTGGAATTCACAGGACGCCAACCATTTAAGAATGTCTTGATCCACGGCCTTATCCGTGACGAACAAGGACGCAAGATGTCTAAGTCACTCGGTAACGGGATTGACCCAATGGATGTTATTGAGAAATACGGTGCCGATGCCCTTCGTTGGTTCCTTTCAAACGGGTCTGCACCAGGGCAAGACGTGCGTTTCTCTTACGAGAAAATGGATGCGTCATGGAACTTCATTAACAAGATTTGGAACATCTCACGTTATATCCTCATGAACAATGAAGGTTTGACCTTGGATGTGGCGCGTGAAAATGTGGCTAAAGTCGCTGCTGGTCAATCAGGTAACGTGACAGACCGTTGGATTCTCCACAACCTCAACGAAACTATTGGAAAAGTCACTGAAAATTTTGATAAGTTTGAATTCGGTGTGGCTGGTCACATCCTCTACAACTTCATCTGGGATGAGTTTGCGGACTGGTATGTTGAGTTGACTAAGGAAGTGCTATACAGCGATAACGAAGACGAAAAAGTTATCACACGCTCTGTTCTTCTTTACACTTTGGACCAAATCTTGCGTCTCCTTCACCCAATTATGCCATTCGTAACTGAAGAAATCTACGGCCAAATCTCTGAAGGAACAATCGTGACGGCGGAATACCCAGTGGTTCGTCCAGAGTTTGAAAACGAGGAAGCAGCAGCTGGTGTAGAAGCTCTTAAAGATGTGATTCGCTCCGTTCGTAACTCACGTGCAGAAGTGAACGTAGCGCCAAGTAAGCCAATCACTATCTTGATCAAGACAAGCGACAGCAAGCTTGATGCTTTCTTTAATGATAATGTCAACTACATCAAACGTTTCACAAACCCAGAACACTTGGAAATTGCAGCAGATGTCGAAGTGCCTGACTTGGTTATGTCAAGCATCATCACAGGCGCAGAAATCTACTTGCCACTTGCTGACCTTCTTAATGTTGAAGAAGAATTGGCTCGTCTTGAAAAAGAATTAGCCAAATGGCAAAAAGAACTGGATATGGTCGGTAAGAAGCTCTCTAACGAACGCTTCGTAGCCAATGCCAAACCAGAAGTCGTCCAAAAAGAACGCGACAAACAAGCCGACTATCAAGCTAAATACGACGCGACTGTAGCACGTATTGATGAGATGAAGAAACTCGTTAAATAAACACAGAAACACGGCGGAATGCCGTGTTTTTTGTATGATTCTGTAAGAGAAAAAGTTTAAGTAACCTATTTTTAGACCATTTTCCAGAAATAATCGATGATATAGGTCAGGCCGTAGGTGTAGATGACGAGGGTGATGGGTTTACAGAGGATGATGATGGTCATGTAGCGTTTGAAGGTCATATTGGTCAGACCTGCCAGCATACAGATGAAGTCGGCGGGACTAACCGGCCAGATCATCATGAAGATAAAGAAGCGATCGAACCGCTTGCCTTCATTGAGCCAGCCAATGTACTTGTCGTAGGTTTTCTGACTGACCATGGATTGGACGAACTTAGGCCCATACATTCTGGCTAGGTGGAAGATAATGGCACAGCCAATCACGATCCCGATGTAATTGTAGATGGTCCCGATAATATGGCCGTAGATGAAGACACCTGCTACAGATGTCAGGGCGCCAGGAATAATAGGGACCACTGTTTGAAGGATCTGAAGAAAGATAAAGAGCGGTGGCCCGAAGATTCCGGCTTGCAAAATAAAAGCTGACAAGGTTTCTTTGGATTGAAGGATGCCAGAAAAGTAGGCCCAGATACAAAAGGCCAAGGTCCCGAGAGCACCAATGATAGATGACCAATTAATGATGCGCTGGAGGAGAGGTGAGACCTCCCTCAATTTTTTTTCTTTTGTTATCATAACTCTTCCGTGTATTTTTTCTTCTACTATACCATTTTTTTGTCTATTTGTAAGCTCTGGTGATGGAGGTGATGAAAGCCTTAAAAGATGGTATAATGATGTAATTGAGGCTCGAATTATCATAGATATTAGAGGAGGATGTAGTGGAAGAATATATAAATTTATACCATCAGAAATTATGGGAAATAGCTTTTACTAATGTGCGAGATACTTTCATCAATCAAAATACACTTTCCTGGGGGTTATTAATTTATTTCAGTTATGTCATGTTTGATCTCTTAGCAGGAAATAAAAAACGTGTCCTGATTGTTACTTGTATTCCTTTTGTCTTATTCTTTCTTAGTATGGGAGCGGAGTATCTATACAGTTATGATAAAATTATGAATCCCAAATCAGATTATAACAATGAATGGAGTTTTGAAGGGTTAAAACGTGACACCGTTTTACCTATGATTGAGAATATTGATAAAATTCCCATAGCCAGTGTTGATGGAAAATTAAAAAGACAAGATATTATCCTATTTGCGATATCTAATCCAACATATTATGATGCGTTGTTTGGAAAAGCATCCATGTTGCTATCAGGTCGACAGCAGGTTGGAAATGACTTTGTGATTGTTTTGGTTGGATATGAAGTGAAAGATGATAGTTGGCAATCTGTAGATATTCGTATTGCACCAAGTGTTGAAGAAAGTGATTTTCAGAAATTTTCTAAAGTGCTTCATATCGAAAGAGAAGAAAAAGTAGGTGCTACTAGTATTGTTAGCGACCTTCAATTCATATATTATAAGAATTCGCAGGAAGAAAAGAATGGAAAAAAGTCCAAATTGTGAATAAAACGGCTCTCCACTCTAACATCAGAACTTTCCATTTTGGAAAGTTTTTTTGTCTAGAAAAAGTAACGGAGACATTCTACATTTGTTTATAAGTAGCCCTCTCCTCTGAGATCAAGTCATCCGTGCTAAAAAGCCTATTTTATGCTATAATGGGGAGAATACGAATGTTTGGAGAAAAACGTGTCAATCGAAAATTACAAACCAGATTTTGCGGTGGAAGCAGCCTATGATCTCACCGTTACAGACTTGAAAAAACAGGGTATCAAGGCGGTCCTTGTGGATTTGGATAATACCTTGATTGCTTGGAATAATCCGGATGGAACTCCTGAGATGCGCCAGTGGTTGCATGACCTTCGTGATGGAGGGATTCGGGTTATCGTGGTGTCTAATAATAGTCCCAAACGGGTCAAGCGCGCTGTTGAGAAATTTGATATTGACTATGAAGCCTGGTCGCTCAAGCCCTTTACTTTTGGGATTGATCGTGCCCTCAAACGTTTCCACTATGAGAAAAATGAAGTGGTCATGGTCGGGGATCAACTGATGACCGATATTCGGGCTGCCCATCGTGCAGGCATTCGTTCGATTTTGGTCAAGCCTTTGGTTGAGCATGACTCGATCAAGACGCAGATCAACCGGGCGCGTGAACGCCGTGTCATGAAGCAAATGGCCGAGAAATATGGTCCGATTGTATACAAAAAAGGAATTTAAGAATGGAAGAATTATTCTGTATTGGCTGTGGAGCCCCCATTCAGACAGAAAACAAAGAGGGGCTAGGCTATACTCCCCAATCAGCTCTTGAAAAGGGCTTGGAAACAGGCGAGGTTTATTGCCAACGCTGTTTCCGTCTGCGTCACTACAATGAAATCACTGATGTGCATCTGACAGATGATGATTTCCTAAAACTCCTTCACGAAGTAGGAGATAGTGATGCTCTCGTGGTCAATGTAGTGGATATTTTTGATTTTAATGGATCCGTTATCCCTGGCTTACCACGCTTTGTAGCAGGAAATGATGTTCTCTTGGTCGGAAACAAAAAAGACATCTTGCCCAAGTCTGTCAAGGACAGCAAGGTAACCCATTGGTTGATGGAGCGGGCCCACGAAGAAGGCATGCGTCCTGTCGATGTGGTCCTCACCTCTGCCCAAAACAAGAGTGCTATCAAGGACTTGATGGAAAAGATTGAGCAGTACCGTAAGGGCCGTGACGTCTATGTGGTGGGTGTGACCAACGTTGGGAAATCGACCCTTATCAATGCGATCATCCAAGAAATCACTGGGGACAAGGATATCATTACGACCTCTCGCTTCCCAGGGACGACACTGGACAAGATCGAAATCCCACTGGACGATGGATCCTACATCTACGATACACCAGGGATTATCCATCGCCACCAGATGGCTCACTACTTGACGGCGAAAAACCTCAAGTATGTCAGTCCTAAAAAGGAAATCAAGCCTAAGACTTATCAGCTCAATCCAGAGCAAACCCTTTTCTTGGGTGGCTTGGGACGCTTTGACTTTATTAAGGGGGAAAAGCAAGGTTTCACCGCCTTCTTTGACAACGAACTCAAGCTTCACCGAACCAAGCTTGAGGGCGCGACCGCTTTTTATGACAAGCATGTCGGTGGCTTACTAACCCCTCCTAACAGCAAGGAAAAAGAAGAATTCCCGCCTTTGATTTCCCATGAGTTTACCATCAAGGACAAGACTGACCTCGTTATCTCAGGACTCGGCTGGATCCGCGTCAATGGAGAAGCCAAAGTAGCCGTCTGGGCACCAGAAGGCGTCGCCGTCGTTACCCGCAAAGCTATCATTTAAAAATTTGTAATAGAATGAATTGAAGAGCGCACGAAGTGAGCTCATAAAGAGATCGTTATTGCCGTGGTGTAGTTGCCAATCGATCGATTGGCAAGGGCAAAATGGAGACCAAGGCTCCATTTTGAGGTGAGGAAATCCATTTTTCAAAGATGAGATCTTTGAAAAATTAGTTCCGGCCGTCCCCACCACTTAAAATAACGATCAAAAAAAGGAAGTAAAAACATGACATTAACATCTAAACAACGGGCTTTCCTCAACAGCCAAGCCCACAGCCTCAAACCCATTATCCAAATTGGGAAAAATGGGCTCAATGACCAAATCAAAACCAGTGTGCGCCAAGCGCTTGATGCGCGCGAATTGATCAAGGTGACTCTTCTTCAAAATACGGATGAGAATATCCATGAAGTCGCAGAAATCTTGGAAGAAGAAATCGGTGTGGAAACGGTCCAAAAGATTGGTCGGATTCTCATCTTGTTCAAACAATCGAGCAAAAAAGAAAATCGTAAAATTTCAGCGAAGGTAAAAGAAATTTAAGACATCGAGGAGAGCAAACCTATGGCAATTGAACTATTGACTCCTTTTACCAAGGTAGAGTTAGAGCCAGAGATCAAAGACAAGAAACGCAAACAAGTTGGTATTTTGGGTGGAAATTTCAATCCGGTCCACAATGCCCATTTGGTCGTTGCGGATCAAGTGCGCCAACAATTAGGGTTAGATAAGGTGCTCTTGATGCCTGAGTATGAGCCACCGCATGTCGATGCCAAGGGGACGATTGCAGAGCACCATCGCCTTAAGATGCTGGAATTAGCTATTGAAGGCATTGAAGGTCTGGAAATCGAGACGATCGAGCTCGAACGAAAAGGGATTTCCTATACCTACGACACCATGCTCTTGCTCAATGAACGGGATCCAGACACAGATTATTACTTCATCATTGGTGCAGATATGGTGGATTATTTACCAAAATGGCACCGCATCGATGAATTGGTGGAGATTGTGCAATTTGTCGGGGTACAGCGACCACGCTATAAGGCAGGGACTTCTTATCCGGTGATCTGGGTGGATGTTCCTCTAATGGACATCTCCTCTAGTATGGTGCGTGATTTTGTGGCAAAAGGCCGGACGCCGAATTTTATGTTGCCAAAACCAGTCTTGGACTACATCAAGAAAGAAGGATTGTATCAATGACCTATGAAAACTATCTAGGCTTTTCTCGTGAGGTCTTGCTTGAAAAAATGCGTCAAATCCTGCCAGAAAAGCGGCTAACTCACTGTTTAGGGGTTGAGAAGGCTGCGCGTGACTTAGCCAAACGCTATGGGGCTGATGAAGAGCAGGCTGGTCTAGCAGGTTTGTTACATGACTACGCCAAGAAATTATCAGATCAGGAATTTCTGGACTTGATCGATCGCTATGAGCTGGATCCAGCATTAAAAAACTGGGGGAACAATGTCTGGCATGGGATGGTCGGGATTTACAAGATCCAAGAAGACCTCGGACTGACAGATCCAGCCATTCTTCACAGTATTGAGATCCACACCGTGGGGAGTGATCAGATGTCAACCTTAGACAAGATTGTCTATGTGGCAGATTACATTGAGCACAACCGTGCCTTTCCAGGGGTAGAGCAAGCACGTGATATCGCCCAAGTCTCCTTGGATCGTGCCGTGGCCTATGAGACGGCTCGCACAGTCGAACACCTAGCCCACCAAGGATTGCCGATTTATCCCCAAACCCTTGAAACCTATAACGCCTTTGTGAAGTATTTGAAAGAGGAGCAGTGAGTGAAGACAGCTTTTATCATTATTGATGTACAAAATATCTTAGTGGAAACAGGTTTTGAGACAGAAAAGCTCTTAGAGAAGATCGCTTATTTGCAGGATCAGGCTAGAAAACAGCAGGTTGAAATTATCTACATGCAGCATATTGAAACGTCAGAGGCTTTAACTTCGGAAGATTGGCAATTATCTCCTCTGTTGAAAAGACAGGAGAATGAAAAGGTATTTCAGAAGCGATACAATAGCATATTTAAAGAGACAGGATTAAAAGAATACTTGGATCAACAAGGGATTGAACAACTGGTCCTGTGTGGTATGCAGACAGAATATTGTGTCGATACATCCGTCAAAGTGGGGTTTGAATACGGCTACAAGCTGGTCATTCCAGAAGGAGCTGTCACAACCTTTGATGGAGAGGATATTCCGGCAGAAACGCTTAATGAATTTTATGAAAATATTTGGGCAGAACGTTTTGCGGATGTCTTAGATTACAAATCAATTTTTTAAGGAAAGAGGATTACATGAAAGAAAAAGAACTACTTGAACTAGTTGTCAAAGCAGCAGATGAAAAGCGTGCAGAAGACATTGTAGCTTTGGATGTTCAAAGCTTAACCAGCGTGACAGACTACTTTGTCATCGCAAGCTCTATGAATAGCCGTCAATTGGAGGCTATCGCTGAAAATATTCGCGAGAAGGTCGTTGAAG
Source organism: Streptococcus parasanguinis (assembly GCF_019929185.1). GTDB lineage: Bacteria > Bacillota > Bacilli > Lactobacillales > Streptococcaceae > Streptococcus > Streptococcus parasanguinis_O. Next base: position 37,046 of record NZ_JAHZPC010000015.1, on the reverse strand, counting down.
CTGGTGGCAATGCCAGCCACGTCGAAGGTGATTCAGCTGGAGGTTGGGTCCTTCTTGACTTAGGTGGTGTAGTGGTTCATGTCTTCTCAGAAGAAATGCGTGCCCACTATAACCTAGAAAAGCTATGGCACGAAGCAAGTGCTGTCGATCTTTCAGCAGCCCTAGCATAAGCAGGTAAACTCAGTTGGTAGCAACTGAGTTTTGTTGGTTAAATTGAAATTCTATGGAAAGAAAGGATGGGGCCTCGTGTTTGGTTAATTTGATAATTGAACACGAGCTAAAAGCTGTGAGAAAAAGAGTAACTTCCTTTGTATCTGATGATACGGCAGAAAGTTCCCTATTTTCTCTATGCTTTTAACGCTCCTTGTATCTTAGAAAGGATTTGAACCCGTCCTGTACTCCTCGGAAAATAGATAGCACTCCTTGGAGTTTAGCTCCATCGTCGTGCTCCTAATTTTCTATCGGATTACGGATGGACTTGGTATCATGAATATGGCGACTTATGAAACGTTTGCGGCGGTCTACGATGCGGTCATGGATGATAGTCTGTATGACTTATGGACGGATTTTTCCCTCCGTCATCTTCCTAAAAGTAAGGACCGGAAAAAATTACTGGAATTGGCTTGTGGGACAGGGATTCAGTCTGTTCGCTTTTCCAAAGCTGGTTTTGATGTGACAGGATTAGACCTGAGTGCGGATATGCTGAAAATTGCTGAAAAAAGAGCGGCTTCAGCCAAGCAGAAGATTGATTTTATCAAGGGCAATATGCTGGACCTGTCGCAAGCAGGCACTTATGATTTCGTGACCTGCTATTCCGATTCTATCTGCTACATGCAAGACGAGGTAGAAGTAGGGGATGTCTTCAAAGAAGTGTATAATGCCCTTAATGAAGATGGTGTTTTTATCTTTGATGTACATTCGACCTACCAGACAGATGAGGTATTCCCAGGATATTCTTACCACGAGAATGCGGAAGACTTTGCCATGCTCTGGGATACCTATGAGGATGCAGCCCCTCACTCGATCGTCCATGAGCTGACCTTCTTTGTCCAAGAAGAGGATGGCTCCTTTAGTCGCCACGATGAAGTTCATGAGGAACGCACTTATGAAGTTTTAACCTATGACATCTTATTGGAGCAGGCTGGCTTTAAATCTTTCAAATTGTATGCAGACTTTGAGGACAAAGCGCCAACAAAGACCAGCAAACGTTGGTTTTTTGTAGCACAGAAGTAGGATAGCATGACAGTTACAGGTATTATTGCAGAATTTAATCCCTTTCATAATGGACACAAGTACCTGCTGGAACAGGCAGAAGGGCTGAAGATTGTGCTCATGTCTGGGAATTTTGTCCAGCGTGGCGAACCTGCCATTGTAGACAAGTGGACACGTGCTCAGATGGCTTTGGAAAATGGAGCAGATCTGGTGGTCGAGCTCCCCTTTCTCGTGGCTGTTCAGTCGGCTGATCATTTTGCCAAGGGAGCAGTAGAAATCTTGTCCCGTCTAGGAATCGACCAATTGACTTTTGGGACAGAAGAGGTCTTAGATTACCAAGCGATTGCGACTGTTTATTCGGAGAAAGAAGTGGAAATGGAAGCTTTCCTGCGAAGTCTTCCAGAAGATTTATCCTATCCACAAAAGACTCAAAAAATGTGGGAAACCTTTGCTGGAGTGGAGTTCACAGGAGCTACTCCCAATCATATCCTGGGTTTGGCCTATGCCAAGGCTTGTGCTGGGAAGGGAATTGCGCTCAAGGCTATCCAACGTCAAGGTGCAGGCTACCATTCAGAAGAAAAAGAGGTGGCCTATGCTTCTGCGACTAGTCTACGCCTACACAAGGAAGATCAAGACTTTGTCGCTAAATTCATGCCCAATAGCCAACTCTTTCAGTCGGCTCCACAGGTATCTTGGGAGTATTATGACCAACTGCTCCGTTATCAAATCCTAACCCATCCGGATTTGACACAGATTTTTCAAGTCAATGAAGAACTGGCCAATCGGATAAAAGATGCGGTTCGAAGTGCTAGTTCTGTGGAAGACCTGGTGGAGAAAGTCGCAACCAAGCGCTATACCAAAGCACGTGTGCGCCGCATCTTGACCTACATCTTGGTAGGGGCGATGGATCAAGCTCTTCCCTATGCCATTCATGTCTTAGGATTTTCCGCAAAGGGACAAGCTCATCTCAAAGGCTTGAAAAAATCAGTAGAAATCGTGACCCGAATCGGTAAGGAACCTTGGGACAGTTTGACCCAGCAAGCCGATCAGGTGTATCAACTAGGCCATCCCCAATTGCCAGAGCAGATCTGGGGGCGGGTGCCAGTGAGAGTGGAAGATCAATAAGAGGTGAATAGTCGAGCAACTCCAATTGGAAGGATACGCAAAAAACTCTTCCAAGTCTTGTGATTTATGATATAATATAAAAGATTGAAAATAATTTGAAAAAATTTAAGGAGAATCCTCATGGGACGTAAATGGGCCAATATTGTTGCCAAGAAAACTGCCAAAGATGGTGCCAACTCAAAAGTGTATGCTAAATTTGGTGTGGAGATCTATGTAGCTGCTAAAAAGGGTGAACCAGATCCAGAACTAAATACTGCTTTGAGATTCGTTATTGACCGTGCGAAACAAGCGCAAGTGCCAAAGCACGTGATTGATAAAGCGATCGATAAGGCAAAAGGAAACACTGACGAAACCTTTACAGAAGGACGTTACGAAGGATTTGGACCAAATGGTTCGATGTTGATCGTTGATACCTTGACGTCAAACGTCAACCGTACAGCTGCTAATGTCCGTGCTGCTTTTGGTAAAAACGGTGGGAACATGGGAGCTTCCGGTTCTGTATCTTACCTCTTTGACAACAAAGGTGTCATCGTATTTGCTGGTGATGATGCCGATGCGATCTTTGAACTTTTGCTTGAAGCAGATGTTGATGTAGATGATGTCGAAGCAGAAGAAGGAACGATCACAGTCTACACTGCTCCAACTGATCTTCACAAAGCGATCGTTGCTTTGCGTGAATCAGGTGTCGAAGAATTCCAAGTAACAGAATTGGAAATGATTCCTCAATCAGAAGTTGAGTTATCAGGTGAAGATTTGGAAACATTTGAAAAACTTTACAGCGTTCTTGAAGATGACGAGGACGTACAAAAAATCTACACAAACGTAGATGGATTCTAATCACTCATAAGGATTGTAGTGAATCCCATAAATCAAGAAAAAGGATAGCTTCTCAGATCAAGCTATCCTTTTTCTCTGTCTGATGAGGATCTATCTTTTGTAAGTGATGTCCTGTATAAGCGTAAATACGGGTCAGGGGTGATTGGGAGAGTGTGGAAACCTTGAAATAGAAATAATGGTCTCGATGATCCCGACTTTTAGTATGGTGAAGACGAAAGTAGTTTCGCTGGCCTGCTGCCATAGAGTGGAGAATATCGTCTTCTAAAAAGACGAGCGGCGTAGAAGTAGCGGCCCACTTGTAAAAGTCCATCTCAAATTGGTGGTAATTCTCCGAAAAATAATCAAATTGTAATTCGTGTTTAGTCTGAATAGGTTTCATAGGGTGTTTCCTCAGATTCAATAAAAATGATAGAGTCTACGAGGAGACGGTGGTAGTGGCCATCGCTTTTGAGAAGAAGCTCAGAAGCAGATAAGGTGTGAATCGAACCTGTGTAGGTAGCAAATTGATTCCCCTCTAAAGTTGTGATCGAGATCGTCGTTTGTTGTTGAAAGGCCTGCTCCAGGAGCTGGATCTGTTCAGCAAGTGGAAGAACCGTGAGCTGACTACGGTCAATTTCTTTTGTATGTAGGGCGGTTGTGTGCTCAGACAAAAAGAAGCCAGCCCATTTGGCCATGCCACGATCTTGAAATTCGCGGGCGGATTGATAAGGGAGATAAGAACGGTCGATCATGTTAATCCATCTAAGCCTCCTGCGGAATGTCCGCCTGTTAGTTTACTGCGTGCAATGGCGCGTGAGTTTTCTAGTAATGAGGAGCCTTTCTGAAGAGAGGTAAAGCCAAATTGGTCCCGAATGCGGTCAATGGTCTGCTGGAGTTTCTCCTCTTTTTCCAAGGCTACTGGGTCATCAAAGAGAGAAAAGAGTTGAAGAGACTCCTCGACAAGTTCTCCATAAAAAACACCAATCTGCCGAATGGCTCCTCCTTCGTACTTGGAGCGAAAGAGTCGCAGAACCGTATCGGATAAAACCTTGGTGGTTTGGGTGGGCTCAATCTTTTGCTGGCAGTGAATGGACGGAAGCCCCTCGATTTTGGAGTAGGAGGCATGAATGGAGACCAGTTGGGTCTTCTTTTTTTTCCGTCGCAAGCGAATAGCCACCTGTTCAGCCATCTCCCGAAATACCAGTTCAATATCAGCTTGTAGATGGTAGTCATAGGGCAAGATTTGAGAGTTGCCAATGCCTCGTGATTTCGGACGATAAGGCTTGTGGACATTGCTTTCATCAATGCCATGAGAATGAAACCACAGTTGAAGGCCCATGACTCCGAATTCTTTCTTTAAGAGATCTGGGTGAGCCTGGGCCAGTTCAGCAATCGACGTGATCCCGATTTTTTGCAATCGCTTTTCAGTCCGACGTCCAATGCCCCAAAAATCAGTAAGCTGGGGCAGTTTCCAGACCTTACTTTCTACATCTTCATAAGACCAATTGGAGCGCATATTTCGGCAATGCTTGGCTTCATTGTCCAAGGCTAGCTTGGCAAGAAGGGGATTGGCATTGCTGAGGCCGATGGTAGAGTAGATTCCAGTTTCCTGCCAGATCCTTTTTTGGATTCTGGCAGAAAGGAGATCCAATTTTTCCTTTCGAGAGAGGGAGAGATCTGGAATAAAATAATTTAAGGAAGAGGTCAGATCGATAAAGCCTTCGTCAATCGAGTAAGGGAAAATATCATCTGGTGCCGCAAATTCCTGAAAGACTTTTTGAATCTCCATATTGACCTGAATATAGGCATTCATCCGTGGAGGTACAATCAGGGTTCTCTTGGCCCAGGATTCAATGGATGCAATAAAGGCTGGATCTGTGGGCAATCCTTGCTTTTTAGCGACGTAGCTATTAAATTTTCTGGTTTTGAGGTCAAAAGGTAGGTCGTAGCTACGGCTGACATTTTTCTTGCCAAAGACTTGTTTGAAAACGGGAGAGCTCGCCAAAATTAGGCCAGCTGAATTGTCGCTCCGACTCATGACGCAAAGAGAAGTCGTCAAGGGATTGAGCCCTAGACGGACACATTCACAACTGGCATAAAAACTTTTCATATCCACAAAAGCAATATCAGAATGAGGCTCACGTGAATAATCAAATAGCATATTTAAACCTCTAGTGGAAGAAAATGCCCGACCACAATGCCGACGATTTTGGGCTCGTCTTCATAGGGAGCAAATAAATCGTCGTAATCAGGGTTGATGGATTCTAAGCGCAAACCTTCCGCTTCCCGATAGACTTTCTTGATGTAGTTTTTTCCATTCCAGATGAGGGCGTAGACAGCCCCATCATAGTCAAAGCCAGTCTGCTTCATGAGGGCAACAGAGCCATTGGGGTAGAGAGGTTCCATCGAGTTTCCAGATACCCAAGAGGCGAAGTCATGCTGAATCTCTTTGTCAAAATAGACGGTTTCATAGTCCGTTTCGTTATCATAAAAGGTATGTCCTAAACCAGCTGCTAGCTCAATCGAAAGAACCTTATAAGCCGTCAAGGAAACAACTTTTTGCTGCTGTTCCAATAACTGGCTGGCCAATTGGTCAACTTTCTTTTGATGAGGTGGGGTTAATAAAGGGTAGGTGTAGAGTGCAGACTCTTTGTTAATAAAGTAGTCCTCTTTAACGGAGAGGCGCTTGGCCAACCTCCTGAGATTTTTTTCGTGTGGCTCCGCTAAGCCATTCTCCCAACTGGAGTAAGTCTTGCGAGAAATTTTGAGATCCTCGTAGACATCTGCTTGGGTCAGGCCTTTTTCCAGGCGTCTTTCTTTTAGTTTTTTTGCATCAAACATGTCGCTTCTCCTATGTAACGTTTTAAAAGTTACATATAGTTTATCAAAAATAAAATCCTTTTGCAAGAGAAAAATTCCGTTATAAGGTGACGGAAAGGCTTGGAATTTGAATGAAAAAAGAGTATAATCAGTTTTACAACTTCTAACAACGAGGAATTATATGAAAAAAAGTTTTATACACCAACAAAAAGAAATTTCGTTTGTAAAAACGACGTTTACACAATATTTAAAAGATAAATTGGACATCATTGAAGTCCAAGGGCCAATTTTGAGCAAGGTCGGAGACGGGATGCAGGATAACCTTTCTGGGATTGAACACCCAGTATCTGTAAAGGTCCTTCAAATTCCTGATGAGACTTATGAAGTCGTGCATTCACTCGCAAAATGGAAACGCCACACCTTGGCGCGTTTTGGGTTTGGCGAAGGCGAAGGCCTCTTTGTCCACATGAAGGCCCTTCGTCCAGATGAAGATTCACTAGATGCCATTCACTCCGTTTATGTAGACCAATGGGACTGGGAAAAAGTCATCCCAAATGGTCAACGCAATATCGCTTACCTTAAAGAAACAGTTGAAAAGATCTACAAGGCAATTCGCTTAACAGAACTAGCAGTAGAAGCGCGATATGATATTGAATCAGTTCTTCCAAAACAAATTACCTTTGTTCACACAGAAGAATTGGTGGAACGCTATCCAGATTTAACTCCAAAAGAGCGTGAAAATGCTATTGCCAAAGAATTCGGAGCCGTTTTCTTGATCGGGATTGGTGGAGAGCTTGCAGATGGCAAACCACACGATGGACGCGCACCTGACTACGATGACTGGACAACAGAATCTGAAAATGGCTACAAGGGATTGAATGGTGATATCCTTGTATGGAATGATGTCCTAGGTTCAGCCTTTGAGTTGTCTTCAATGGGAATCCGTGTCGATGAGGAAACGCTTCGCCGTCAAATTGCGATTACAGGAGATCAAGATCGTCTCCAATTAGAGTGGCACAAGGCCTTATTAAATGGTCTCTTCCCACTCACAATTGGTGGAGGGATCGGGCAATCTCGTTTGGCTATGTTCTTACTTCGTAAGAAACATATCGGTGAAGTCCAAACCAGTGTCTGGCCTCAATCTGTCCGCGATGAATATGAAAATATCCTATAATGGATGAAAGAGTCGAGCAGAGAGCTCGGCTCTTTTAATTGTCGCTTAACCATATCAAATCGCAATTTTCTGATTTTTTTTGGTATAATGGTCCCTATGAAAATAGTATCTGGAACCTATGGGGGACGTCCCCTCAAAACACTTGAAGGAAAAACAACCAGGCCGACTTCTGATAAGGTCAGAGGGGCCATGTTCAATATGATTGGTCCTTACTTTGATGGTGGAAGAGCGCTGGACCTCTATGCAGGAAGCGGTGGCCTCTCTATCGAAGCAGTTTCTCGAGGCATGTCAGAGGCCGTTCTAGTGGAAAGAGACCGCAGAGCGCAGGAAATTGTGGCAGCCAATATTGCTATGACCAAGGAAAAGGAACGGTTTCAACTACTAAAAATGGAGGCCAAGCAAGCCTTGGGGCTTCTAACGGGCACTTTTGATCTGGTTTTCTTAGACCCGCCTTATGCCAAGGAAGAGATTGTCCGCGATATCGAAACCTTGTGCGAGCGTCAACTCTTGTCAGAAAACATCATGATTGTGTGCGAAACCGATAAACATGTAGAACTTCCTGAGGAAATCGGACAAGTGGGAATCTGGAAAGAAAAAATCTATGGAATTAGTAAGGTAACAGTATATGTCAGATAGAACTGGATTGTTTACAGGATCGTTTGATCCGATTACCATTGGGCATGTGCAATTGATCGAGCGAGCTAGTCGCTTGTTTGACCGTGTCTATGTCGGAATTTTTTATAATCCGGAAAAAGTCGGGCTTTTTTCCATTGAGCAGCGCGTGCGCATGGTAGAAGGGGCTTTGGCTCATTTGGAAAATGTTGAAATTGTGACGTCAACTCAAGAATTGGCTGTGACAGTGGCACGTAATCTTGGTGTGGTGACCTTGATCCGGGGATTGCGCAATGCACAGGATCTGGTTTACGAAGCCAATATGGATTATTTTAACCACCAGTTGGCACCTGAATTGGAGACTATTTATCTCTATGCCCAGCCTCCTTACCAGGCCATTAGTTCGACGCGTATTCGAGAGTTGCTGGCTTTTCAGCAGGATATCTCACCTTATGTCCCAGAGAGTGTAATGGAGGAAATTAAAGATGACCCAAGCGAATAAACCAAGCTTGACCCCTAAAAAGAAAAAAGGACGGTTGAAAGAATACCGATGGCCGATTGCAGGAGTTCTTTTCTTGCTTCTCTTGCTAGCTGCTTTTGTGATCCGCCTTCCCTATTATATTGAGATGCCGGGAACGGCAGAAGATATTCGATCCGTCATGACAGTGGATGGAAAAATAGATACCAAGTCAGGATCTTATGATTTTGTAACCGTGGCAGTGAAAGAAGCGACCCCGGCTGATTTGATCTATGCTTGGGCAACGCCTTTTACAGACATCTATTCTGCCAAGGATATGACCGGTGGTAGTTCGAGCCAAGAATTCACGCGGATTAACCAATTCTATATGGAAACCTCGCAAAATATGGCCATCTACCAAGGGTTAAAGACAGCTGGAAAAGAAACCCAGATGGACTTTCTAGGAGTCTATGTCATGCAGGTGGCAGATGACTCGACCTTTAAAGGAGTCTTGAACATTGCGGATACCGTCACCGGTGTGAATGGCAAGACCTTTAAGAGTTCCAAAGAATTGATTGACTATGTTGGTTCTCAAAAAATTGGCGACCCTGTTTCGGTGACCTATATAGAGGATGGACAAACCAAGACCGCAGACGGAAAGATCATCAAATTGTCCAATGGGAAAAACGGAATCGGAATTAGCCTGATCGACCGGACTGAAGCCAAAGGCGATGTTCCTGTACAGTTTGCGACCCAAGGGATTGGTGGACCAAGTGCCGGCATGATGTTTAGCCTAGCTATCTACACCCAAGTGGCTGATCCAGATCTTCGTCAGGGACGCCATATTGCAGGGACAGGAACCATTAACCAAGATGGAACGGTTGGCGACATCGGTGGGATTGACAAGAAAGTCGTCGCAGCCGATAAAGAAGGAGCAGAAATTTTCTTTGCCCCTAATAATCCTGTTTCCAAAGAAGAAAAGAAAGCCAATCCCAAGGCCAAATCAAACTATGAAACAGCGAAAGAAGCAGCGAAACAAATTCATTCGAAGATGAAAATTGTCCCCGTCAAAACCCTTCAAGACGCTATTGATTATTTGAAGAAGAATTAGAAGTATCTTGTTAGATCAGTCTCGTACTTGAAAGTACGAGGTAGAGTTGGCAGATAGGAAGATTCACCTTCTAATCAAATTCAAGTTTTTGCTTATCAATCTCTCTATTTTTAGAGGGATTTTTTCTTTATACTGGTATCAGAAAGAAAGGGAGGTAGTGAAATGATTCAAACCAGTTTGTTTTCCATTTCAGTATTCTTAGCGGGAGTTCTATCCTTTTTCTCCCCATGCATTTTGCCACTGATGCCAGTCTATGTAGGGATTCTATTGGATTCTGAACGTGTGAAAACTGTTCGGATTTTTGGAAGAGATATTTCTTGGTACGGCTTGGTGAAGACTCTTTGTTTTATTGCAGGCCTATCAACTGTTTTCCTGATTCTAGGATACGGTGCAGGGGCCCTTGGCCAGGTGCTTTATGCTACATGGTTCCGTTACCTACTAGGAGGGATTGTCATCTTATTGGGAATCCATCAGATGGGCCTCATCAATCTTCAGCAACTCCAAAAACAAAAGAGTATCCAACTGAAGAAGGATGAAAAACGCAATGAATTCTTCAACGCTTTTCTGATAGGGGTCACCTTCAGTTTTGGTTGGACCCCTTGTGTCGGACCAGTTTTGAGTTCTGTTTTAGCCATTGCCGCTTCTGGAGGAGATGGTGCTTTACAAGGCGCTCTCCTGATGCTGGTCTATACATTAGGCTTGGCTCTGCCTTTCTTGCTTTTGGCCTTGGCTTCTAGCTGGGTTCTACAACATTTTGCTAAACTCAAGCCCCATATGGGAACCTTGAAAAAAATTGGTGGTGCCCTCATCATCTTGATGGGCATCTTGCTGATGCTAGGAAATCTTAATAGCCTCGCATCTTTGTTTCACTAATCTTAAATGATTAAAGGAGAAAAATCATGAAAAAAATTCTTGCACTTTCTATTGCTACACTTAGCATCGTCACTTTAGCAGCTTGTTCTGGTCAAAAATCGGATTCAGACATGAAAAAAACGGACGATAGTAGTATGATGAAGAAGGACGATATGAAGAAGGACGATATGAAGAAGGATGACATGAAGGATTCATCCATGTCCGATGATAAAATGAAAAAAGAAGACATGAAAGATTCATCTATGATGTCTGACAGCAGTTCTGAAATGAAGGACGATATGAAAAAAGATGAGATGAAATCTAGCGATTCAGAAATGAAAGACGAAAAGAGTGGATCATCGGATATGAAATCAGACAAGGAATAAAAGAAGGGAGAGGTCATCTGAGGATGACTTTCTCCTTGTTTAAAGAGGTGATAATGATGAAAAAATTAGCTTTAGTAGCTGCAGGAATCTTGTGTACTGGACTTTTGGGGGCTTGTTCGAGTCAAGGAATGGCTACTTCCAATAAGGACATTAGCCAACAAACAGCCAAAGCTGGGGCTAGGCAAGCATCTGGCAAGAAAGTGAAGGAGTTTAACCTGCAAGGAGTGGATGGCAAGACCTACCGCTTATCCGATTACAAGGGAAAGAAAGTTTACCTCAAATTTTGGGCTTCCTGGTGCTCTATTTGCCTGTCGACATTAGAGGATACCAATGAGTTGGCAAAAGAAGAGTCAGGTAAGGATTATGTGGTTTTATCCGTTGTAGCTCCAACCTTTAATGGCGAAAAATCAGCAGCAGATTTCAAAAATTGGTACCAATCTTTGGATTACAAGGATTTCCCAGTTTTGCTAGATAGTAAAGGGGAGCTACTAAAAGAGTATGGGATTCGTTCTTATCCATCGGCCCTCTTTATTGCAAGCGATGGAACTCTCGCTAAGACCCATATCGGTTATATGAGCAAGGAAGACATCGTCCAGACTCTAAAAGAAATGAAGTAAGGAGGACATAAAATGGAAACAAAATGGAAACTCATTTCCATTCTTTTAGTGGGGCTATTTTGTTTTGGAATCTTTTTCCTTGTCAAAGGATCCATGGCCTTGGATACATCAGATGCGACGACTGAACAGATCAAAAAAGCGTCCATGAGTCAGACACCAGTAGCAAACAAAAAGCAGGAAGAAAAAGTCAATCCAGAAGACCAACGAGAAATCTATCTAGCTGGTGGTTGCTTCTGGGGCGTAGAGGAATATTTCTCACGTGTTCCAGGTGTGATTGATGCCGTATCAGGCTATGCCAATGGAAAGGGAGAAACGACCAAGTATGAATTGGTCCCTCAAACAGGCCATGCTGAAACAGTTCATATCACTTACAATGTCAAGAAGGTGTCTCTGAAAGAATTGCTCCTGCATTATTTCCGGATTATCGACCCAACGTCGAAGAATCGTCAAGGAAATGATCAAGGGACTCAATACCGAACAGGTGTCTATTATGTCTCCCAAGAAGATCTTCCAACCATTAATCAAGTTTTTGAAGAAGAAGCAAAAAAATACGACAAACCGTTAGCAGTGGAAAAAGAGCCACTGACCAATTTCATCAAGGCTGAGGACTACCACCAGGATTATCTAAAGAAACATCCGAATGGGTACTGCCATATCGATGTCAATCAGGCTTCTTATCCTGTTATTGATGCTAGTCGCTACTCTAAGCCAAGCGATGAGGAAATCAAAAAGAAGTTATCTCCTGAAGAGTATGCGGTGACACAAAAAAATGATACCGAACGGGCCTTCTCCAATCGTTACTGGGATCAGTTTGATGCCGGTATTTATGTAGATGTCGTGACCGGTGAGCCGCTCTTTTCCTCTAAGGATAAATTTGATTCTGGTTGTGGTTGGCCAAGTTTCAGTCGGCCTATTAGTCCTGATGTGGCCATCTATAAGGAGGATAAGAGTTTCAATATGACTCGGACAGAAGTTCGGAGCCGTGTAGGAAATTCTCATCTGGGCCATGTTTTTACCGATGGTCCCAAGGAAAAAGGCGGCCTTCGCTATTGCATCAATAGTTTGTCTATTACCTTCATTCCCAAAGCAGAAATGAAAGAAAAGGGCTACGGTTATTTATTGGACTACGTCTGAGACATTTGGAACCATAATTTGCTATAATAAGTATAGCAAAGACAAGTAGGTGAAAGACATGTATGCGATCATGATTGTGGAAGATGAAGAGCTTATCCGGCAGGGACTGACTTCCTTAGTGGATTATGAACAGTTTGGAATGACCGTCATCAACCAGGCAGAAAATGGCCGTGAGGCCTGGGAGAAGTTTCAAGAGCAACCAGCCGACATCCTTCTAACTGATATCAATATGCCACAAATGAACGGCTTGGATCTGGCCCATCTCGTCAAAGAGAAGTCTCCGTCTTGTCATATCATTTTTTTGACAGGTTATGATGACTTTGAGTTTGCGAGGAAAGCCATCAAGTTAGGTGCAGATGATTATTTGCTGAAGCCTTTTTCAAAAGATGATATTGAAGAGATGTTAGCAAAGGTGAAGGGAAAACTCGATCAAGAGCGAAAAAAGGCGCAAGTCGAAGATTTGGTCAGTCATGGTTATTCGACAGACTTGGAAGAAGCCATTCATGCTCGTTTAGCAGATTCCCAGTTAACCCTAAAGGATTTGGCCTATCAACTTGGTTTTAGTGCCTCTTATCTAAGTGTATTGATCAAGAAAAAATTGGGACTCCCCTTCCAAGACTACCTCATTCAAGAGCGAATGAAGAAGGCTCAACTCTTGCTTCTCACGACAGATCTAAAGATTTATGAGATCGCCGATCAGGTTGGTTTTGAAGATATGAACTATTTTTCTCAACGCTTTAAGCAGGTTGTTGGGGTGACACCAAGGCAGTACAAAAAAGGAGAGCATGAATGAAACGATACCCCTTGCTGGTTCAGCTGGTCCTCTACTTTTTTCTCTTCATTCTCCTCCTTTTTGGTCTTATTGGTAGCCTTTACTATCAAACGAGTTCAGGGACGATCCGCCAGCAAACAGAGCGGACGACAAGAAATAGTATCGATCAAAGCAGTCAGTTTATCACCTCCTATCTAAAAAAATTAAAGCAGACCACCACGGTTCTTAGCAAAGAGCAGGCTGTTCGCCAATTTGCACAAGACAAGAGTGCGAATCAAGAAACGGTTCAACACCTGATGCGAACGATGATTGAAACGGATCCGGACCTAGTCTCAGCGGTCTTGGTGACCAAGGATGGACGTCTGGTAGCGACAGATTCCAAAATCAGCATGCAGACTTCCTCAGATATGATGAATGAAAGTTGGTATCAAGAGGCGATTAAGGAAAGAGCCATGCCAGTTTTGACGCCAGCTCGAAAGGAATCCTTGACTTCGGAAAAAGAAAAATGGGTGGTTTCTATTACCCAAGAAGTGGTCGATCAGACTGGCCAAAATCTCGGAGTAGTACGCTTGGATATTGGTTACGATAGCCTTCAGGCTTACTTGGATCACCTTCAACTAGGGAAACAAGGCTTTAGTTTTATCATTAATCAAAAGCATGAGTTTGTCTACCATCCTAAAAAGGCGGTCTATTCCTCCAGCCAAGAAATGCAGGCTATGCAGCCCTATATTGCTGTGAAAGATGGTTATGGCAAAGGAGGGAAGAATTTTATCTATCAGGTTCCGATTCCAGATAGCGATTGGACCTTGATTGGAGTGGCTTCACTTGAAGGACTTCAGATGCTGCAGTCGCAGCTCCTATACTCTTTCATTGGTCTAGGATTGCTAGCTTTGATCATGTGTTTGATAGGGATCAGCTTTGTTCTGCGTTTGTGGATCAAACCCTTACGAGACCTTCAGACCATCATTTTGAGGATTGGAGCAGGAGATGCTCACGTGAGGGCTGCAGCCAAAGGATCTCCAGAATTGGTGGACCTCGCTCAAGCGTTTAATGCCATGTTGGACCAAATCGATCACCTTATGCAACAGGTCAAGGAAGAGGAGCAGAACGCACGGCGTTACGAGTTGCGGGCACTTTCGGCTCAGATTAATCCGCATTTTCTCTACAATACCTTGGATACGATTGTCTGGATGGCGGAGTTTAATGATAGTCGGCGGGTGGTTGACATCACCAAGTCTCTGGCTCAATATTTTCGACTAGCTCTCAACCAAGGCCAGGAACAAATCCTACTGAGAGATGAAATTGACCATGTCCGCCAGTATCTTTTCATTCAAAAACAACGTTATGGTGAAAAGCTCAACTATGAAATTCTAGAAGATGAACGGTTGGGCGACTATCAGCTTCCTAAATTGGTACTTCAACCCTTAGTGGAAAATGCGATTTACCATGGCATTAAAGAGATCGATCGGCCAGGTCTCATTCGAGTGACAACTGAAGTCAGTGGAAACTCCGCCTGCGTATCGATTTTTGACAATGGACGAGGGTTTGACCGATCAGAATCAACAGCCCAAACCCTTCTTCGTTTAGGAGGTGTTGGCTTGAACAATGTGGACCAACGATTGCATCTTCAATTTGGCGAAGCCTATCATATGGAGATTGATTCTAAGGCCAATAGCTATACGAAAATCACACTTTATTTGCCACTTTCATCTGGCGATGAATCTTCATAGAGACAAAGATTGCCTTCTTTGTCTCTTTTTGCTGTCAAAGGAATTTCAACTCTTTTCTAGTCAAATCTGACGCAAGTCATCAAATTTATGATAGAATAAAGTGTTACAGTAAATAGATTTTGATGAAGGAACACTATGCGAAAAGAGATTGACCCTGAATTATATAATTACAATAAATTTCCTGGACCTGTGTTTCGTCAGGTGGGAGACCAGATCCTTTCAGAAAACCTCTCCTTTGAGCTGTTGAAAAATGAGAAGGAAGCATTTGATGCGACCGTTTTTGGTCAACGATTTTCTGAGATTTTAACCAAGTTTGATTACATTGTTGGTGATTGGAGCAATGAGCAGTTGCGCTTGCGTGGCTTCTATAAGGAAGAACGCGATGTTGCAACGATGGATAAACTAAGTCGCTTAGACGATTATTTGTTAGAATATTGTAGCTATGGTTGTGCTTATTTTGTCCTTGAAAATAAGGAGCCTCATCGTGCTTCCTTTGATAAGAAATCACCGGTTAAAAAAGCTCAATCAGAAGAAAGAGAGCCTAAGAAGCGTTCGCGCAATCGCAAACAAAAAGATCGTTTCCAAAAACGAGAACGCGACAAGGGACAGTCAACGAATAACTCGAAAAAAACAAGACCGTCTGCTGAAACTAAAAAAACAACGAAGACGAACAACAAACGTCATTTTGTGATTCGTCAAAAAGAGGAGTAAGAAAGAATGAAACCATCCATTTATAGTTTAACACGCCAAGAGATGATTGATTGGGCGGAAGAAAATGGCGAAAAGAAATTCCGTGCAGCCCAAATCTGGGAATGGCTCTATCGTAAACGTGTCCAGTCTTTCGAAGAAATGACCAACCTTTCTAAGGACTTAATTGCGAAGTTAAATGATCAATTCGTCGTCAACCCACTCAAGCAACGGATCGTGCAAGAGTCAGCAGATGGAACGGTCAAGTATCTTTTTGAATTGCCAGATGGCATGTTGATTGAAACCGTCTTGATGCGTCAGCACTATGGTTTATCTGTTTGTGTAACGACTCAGGTCGGATGCAATATCGGTTGTACCTTCTGTGCTTCAGGTTTGATCAAAAAACAACGCGATTTGAACAATGGGGAAATCGTGTCTCAAATCATGTTGGTCCAAAAATACTTTGACGAACGGGGTCAAGATGAACGGGTCAGCCATATCGTTGTCATGGGGATCGGAGAACCATTTGACAACTATAACAACGTCTTGAAATTTATCCGGACCGTCAACGATGATAAGGGGCTAGCGATTGGGGCTCGCCATATTACCGTATCAACTTCTGGTTTGGCCCATAAAATTCGCGACTTTGCAAATGAAGGTGTGCAGGTCAATTTGGCAGTGTCTCTACATGCTCCAAACAACGACTTGC
Organism: Streptococcus parasanguinis; assembly: GCF_019929185.1. Lineage (GTDB taxonomy): Bacteria > Bacillota > Bacilli > Lactobacillales > Streptococcaceae > Streptococcus > Streptococcus parasanguinis_O. The sequence continues at coordinate 20,832 of NZ_JAHZPC010000015.1, read as the reverse complement.
GCTCTAGCATCATGAAGATCAACCGGGCTTTCCCAATTGAAAAATTATTTGCAGCGATTGAATACTATATCGAGACCACGAACCGTCGGGTGACTTTTGAGTACATCATGTTGAATGAAGTCAATGATGGGGTTGAGCAAGCCTTAGAGTTGGCAGAATTGCTCAAGAATATCAAGAAATTGTCTTATGTTAACTTGATTCCTTACAATCCTGTCAGTGAACATGACCAATATAGCCGGAGTCCAAAAGAACGGGTTATGGCCTTCTATGATACCTTGAAAAAACAAGGTGTCAACTGTGTGGTGCGTCAAGAGCACGGTACAGATATTGATGCTGCCTGTGGCCAATTGCGTTCCAATACGATGAAACGGGATCGGGAGAAAGCGATTGTTGAACATGCACAACCTTAAACGAGGGCTGATCGATCATACGGAACTAACAAAGAGAGGAAGAAGGCTGTTACAGAGTGGCAGCTTCTTCTATTTTATCCTCTTGTGCCTAATGTGCTTTTTGCCTCAACATCCAGAGCCAGGTATGGAAATACCGGGTATTCAACATTTCGGTCGTATTGTCGTCCTGCTGGTTCCTCTTAACTCACTAATGAATCTTGGCCAGATCACCAGTGTCATCCAACTCATTAAGGTCATTCTCCAAAACGTAGCCAATGTCTTTTTGTTAAGTCCGCTGGTCTTTCAACTTCTCTGGCTATGGCCCTGGTTGAGGAGTCGCAAACGGGTCTTGTTCTTCGGCTTTGCCATGAGCTTGTGGATTGAATCTAGCCAAGTGCTCTTAGATCTTTTGTTTGATGCCAATCGTGTCTTTGAGCTAGATGATTTGTGGACCAATACCTTAGGGTCTTACTTGGCTTATCTAGTATTTCAGTATCTCCGAGCACGATTGCTAGCCAAAAATGGGGAAATGTAAAATCCGAACATTTTAGCGCCTTTTTAAAATTTTTGTTGACAAAATCAGAAGCGGGAGCTATAATAGCTTCAAGACATCAGAAAAGTAGAGATTTTTCTCACTTCCAGGGAGCTTGTGGTGATTGCGAACAAGCAGTGGTGAATCTTGAAATGGGCTGATGTGTTTATGATGATGAATTTGAAACAATAAAAATTCGGTGAGCACACCTTATCGTGCACCCTGTTGCTAGACAGGTCAGAGATGTAGGAGAAGAATAGCTTCCTACAATAGAGGTGGCACCGCGGTATCGAATCGTCCTCACACAGATTTTTCTGTGTGAGGTTTTTTGTATCTCAAAGGAATTCAGTGAGACTGCAGCTCAAAGGGCCAGCGAGAGAAAAAAGATCATAAACAGGATTGAATATATAGAAAAGAGGATACAATCATGACAGAAACAAAAGGCTATTTCGGACAATTTGGTGGATCTTTCGTACCAGAACCCATTCAAAACTTGCTCAATCAATTAGAGGAAACCTTTGAACAGTATAAAAATGACCCAGAATTTATCGCAGAATACAAACATTATTTGAAAGATTATTCTGGACGGGAAACTCCGCTCTACTTTGCGGAAAGTTTGACAGAACATTTAGGTGGGGCAAAAATTTATTTGAAGCGCGAAGATCTGAATCACCTAGGTTCGCACAAGTTAAATAACGTCTTGGGGCAAATCCTCTTGGCCAAACGCATGGGCAAAACGCGCGTGATTGCCGAAACAGGAGCTGGTCAACACGGTGTAGCTACAGCAGCTGCGGCAGCTAAGTTTGGCATGGCCTGTGATGTCTACATGGGGGCAGAAGACGTGGAACGCCAACGTCTCAATGTCTTCCGTATGGAAATGATGGGGGCAACCGTCCATGCGGTTGAAACAGGAACTAAGACCTTAAAAGACGCTGTTGATGCTGCTTTTGGAGCATGGATGGCAGATCTGGATGCTTTTTATGTCTTGGGTTCTGCTGTTGGTCCTCACCCCTACCCAACCATTGTCCATGAATTCCAAAAAGTGATCAGTGAAGAATCTAAACGCCAAATCTTGGAAAAAGAAGGTCGTTTGCCGGATTATGTGATTGCCTGTGTCGGTGGAGGATCCAATGCTATTGGTGCCTTCTCCCAATATGTAGGTGATGAAGAAGTCAAATTGGTCGGTGTTGAAGCGGCAGGCCATGGTTTGGATACAGATCAGCACGCAGCGACCATGACCAAGGGGACTGTTGGAGTTGTCGATGGCATGAAGACCTATGCGGTCTTTGGCGAAGATGGGAAAGTAGCACCAGTGTACTCAATCTCTGCTGGTTTGGACTACCCAGGGGTTGGTCCAGAGCATGCTTTCTTTAAAGACTCTGGTCGTGTCGAATATGTAGCAGCGACAGATGATGAAGCAGTTCAAGCGCTTCTTCTTCTCAGTAAGACAGAAGGGATCCTCCCAGCCATCGAAAGCTCTCACGCGATTGCAGAAGCGGTCAAACGTGCTCCACAATTGGACAAAGACAAGATCATCATCATCAATGTTTCTGGACGTGGGGACAAGGACGTAGCTGCTATTGCCGATTATTTGGAAGCAAAAGCTGCAAAATAAGAAGAACTTATCTAAAAAACATCGTATAAAGAAGTAAAATGTGATAACTGAGAAAGAGACAGGGAACAAAAGGAATCCGGTCTCTTTCTTTTTTGAGAGCAAAGAAGAGAATGCCTAAGATGGATGCGATCTGGATGAGAATAAGGATCTTGGTAGAAGAAAAGGTCAGTGAGAAGGTGGCGAGTAAGAGAAAATCTCCCGCCCCCATTCCAATAAAGAAAAAGTGGGCACCGATCGCAAGGAGTAAAAAGACCAGCATGAGGAGATTACTACCGGATAAAAAGAGGACTAAGGTATGGAGACAACACCAGATGACCAAGGGGTATTCCATAAAGCGTAGGTCATAGATGGCTAAAACAGCAGATCCGAGTAACGTCAGAAGTTGAGGCAGAGAAAGAAAACCATTAGAACAGGCTAAGAAGATCAGGCCACTCCAGATCTCAAAAAGGCAGTACCAAAATGGGTAGGTCTGATGACAATAGCGACAGCGAAAGCGATGCAGTAGTTGTGAGAGAATGGGGATGAGATCCCAAACTCCAAGGACGTGCTGGCAGTGATCGCAATGACTGCGAGGAGCGAGAATGGATTGGTTTGGGAAGCGATCGACCACTAGTCCCAAAAAAGAGGCGAAACAAGTACCGATGGTAAAAAAATAAAAGTTGATCATACTTATTTATTCGTAAACAAATCGAAAAATGTCATCATCTACTTGAAAATCTTGTAAAGCCTTTCTAAATTTGATACAATAATGAACATGAAAAACCTGTATGATGTTCAACAATTTTTAAAACGTTTTGGAATCATCATTTATGTGGGGAAGCGCCTCTATGACATCGAATTGATGAAAATTGAGCTTCAACGTCTTTATGATGCAGGCTTGATGGAGCGGCTCGATTATTTAGAAGCCGATACCGTTTTAAGAAGAGAGCACAAGCAAGAATTAGAATTTTTGAAAAAGAGTGAGGTAGAGTGATGGGAAATATCATTTTTTGGTTGGTTGTTTTAGGAGTAGTTGGATGGATGGCCTTTAATTATTTCCGCATCCGTAAAGCTGCTAAATTTGTGGATAATGCTACTTTTGAAGAGTTGATTCGTAAGGGGCAGTTGATTGACTTGCGAGAGCCAGCTGAGTTTCATGACAAGCATATTTTAGGAGCACGCAACATTCCTTCTACTCAGTTGAAGTTGAGTCTTGCAGCCTTGCGCAAAGATAAACCAATTTTGCTCTATGAAAATAGCCGTAGTTCGCGTGTAACCAATGCGGCTCTCTATCTTAAGAAGCAGGGCTATACAGACATTTATGTCTTGTCTTATGGTCTCGATTCTTGGAATGGGAAAGTGAAAAAAGACGCCTAATAAAAAGAGCTCTAACTGCACAATGTATGTGGTTAGAGCTTTTTTATCTCGTTTTTTCAAGGTAATCTTTGACCCATGTGAGCTCTACCTCATTCAAAGGTCGGCTTTCTCCAGGGGCTAACTGAGGATCCAAGGTGAAGGGGCCAAAAGACAAGCGTTTTAAGGTCATTACTTTGACCCCAATGGCTAAAAACATCTTTTTCACTTGGTGGTATTTTCCTTCTGAGATTCGGACCTGGGCCTTGCTGTAGCTGGGGGTACTTTCTAGAATGGTCAAGGAAGCCGGCTTGCAGATAGGACCGTCTGTGAATGAAATCCCATTCTGAAATTGCTCGATGTGGGCTGCGTAAAGCGAACCATTGACTTCTACCTCATAGACTTTCTCCACATGGTATTGAGGATGGAGCAGTTGAAAGCCTAAGGGACCATTATCTGTGAGGAGGAGCAGACCACTGGTATCGCGATCGAGGCGACCAAGTGGATAGAGGTCGAGGTACTCTTGCTGGGGGTCTACTAGCTCGATCACCGTTAGATGGTGGGCGTCTCTTTTGGCGGTCACGGCTCCAATTGGTTTATGGAGCATGTAGTAGTGGTGACGCGGTTCTTGAATGATTCGTTCTCCGATTTGAATCTGTTGGAGTCCAGGGTCGATGTTTTGGGATAGCTTTTGAGCTGGTAGGTGATCGACCAAGATTTGCCTTCGGGCCAAAAGTTGTTTGATGTCTTTACGAGCGTACTGATGGTCTGCCATCAATTGATCTAATCTCATGGGAGCCTCTTTTTCTGAAAGTCTAATAATCAGTGTATCATGAAAAGAAAAGGAAATCGAGTCGGAGAAAAGAAATAAAGATGAAAACATTTACAACTAGCTGAACTGTGTTTTTTAGATAGGACTGTGGTATAATTGTTCAGTTAGAAATATTATTTAAATTTTATAGAGGAAATCATGACAAAATTAAGAGAAGATATTCGTAACGTTGCGATCATTGCCCACGTTGACCATGGTAAAACAACCTTGGTAGACGAATTGTTGAAACAATCGCACACCTTGGATGAACGTAAAGAATTGCAAGAACGTGCAATGGACTCAAACGATCTTGAAAAAGAACGTGGGATCACGATTCTTGCTAAAAATACAGCCGTTGCTTATAACGGAACTCGAATCAATATCATGGACACACCGGGACACGCGGACTTCGGTGGAGAAGTGGAACGGATCATGAAAATGGTTGACGGAGTTGTATTGGTCGTTGATGCCTACGAAGGAACCATGCCTCAGACGCGTTTCGTATTGAAAAAAGCCTTGGAACAAGATCTTGTTCCGATCGTTGTAGTCAACAAAATCGATAAACCATCTGCTCGTCCAGAAGAAGTTGTAGACGAAGTTCTTGAACTCTTCATCGAATTGGGTGCGGATGATGACCAATTGGAATTCCCGGTTGTTTATGCATCAGCGATTAACGGAACATCTTCACTTTCAGACGATCCAGCTGATCAAGAGCACACAATGGCACCGATCTTTGATACTATCATTGATCACATCCCAGCTCCAGTTGATAACTCAGATGAGCCTCTTCAATTCCAAGTATCCCTGCTTGATTACAACGACTTCGTTGGACGTATCGGTATCGGACGTGTCTTCCGTGGTACTGTAAAAGTTGGGGACCAAGTAACCCTTTCTAAATTGGATGGAACGACTAAGAACTTCCGTGTTACCAAACTCTTTGGTTTCTTTGGTTTAGAACGTCGTGAGATTCAAGAAGCTAAAGCGGGTGACTTGATTGCTATCTCTGGTATGGAAGATATCTTCGTTGGAGAAACCATCACACCGACAGACGCAGTTGAAGCTCTTCCAATCCTTCACATCGATGAACCGACGCTTCAAATGACCTTCTTGGTTAACAACTCACCATTTGCTGGTCGCGAAGGAAAATGGGTAACCTCTCGTAAAGTTGAAGAACGCTTGCAAGCGGAATTGCAAACAGACGTCTCTCTTCGTGTTGACCCAACTGATTCACCTGATAAATGGACCGTTTCAGGACGTGGGGAATTGCACTTGTCTATCTTGATCGAAACCATGCGTCGTGAAGGATACGAATTGCAAGTATCTCGTCCAGAAGTTATCATCAAAGAAATTGATGGTGTCAAATGCGAACCGTTTGAACGCGTGCAAATTGATACACCAGAAGAATACCAAGGATCTGTTATCCAAAGTCTTTCTGAACGTAAAGGTGAAATGTTGGATATGATCTCAACTGGTAACGGTCAAACTCGTTTGGTCTTCCTTGTTCCAGCGCGTGGTTTGATTGGATACTCAACAGAGTTCTTGTCAATGACACGTGGTTACGGAATCATGAACCACACCTTTGACCAATACTTGCCAGTGATTCCAGGAGAAATTGGTGGACGTCACCGTGGTGCTCTTGTTTCCATCGATAACGGAAAAGCAACAACCTACTCGATCATGTCTATTGAAGAACGTGGTACGATCTTTGTCAATCCAGGTACAGAAGTTTACGAAGGAATGATCATTGGGGAAAACTCTCGTGAGAACGACTTGACTGTCAACATTACGAAAGCAAAACAAATGACCAACGTTCGTTCAGCTACCAAGGACCAAACAGCGGTTATCAAGACTCCTCGTATCTTAACTTTGGAAGAATCTCTTGAGTTCTTGAACGACGATGAGTACATGGAAGTAACACCTGAATCTATCCGTTTGCGTAAACAGATCTTGAACAAAGCAGAACGCGAAAAAGCAAATAAAAAGAAAAAATCAGCAGCTGCTGAATAATACGAAAAGAAAGGAGAAACAAAATGGTCTATTTTATCTTAGGGATTTTGATTCTCCTTTTTTACCTTTTTATGACCCCAAAGAGTATTCGTGGTACCTTAAACAGTGTCACAATGGTGGTCTTAATCGTCTCCATTATCGTACTGACTTGTCTCGCCATTTTTCAGATATTCCAACTACCGTCTGAGTTTTTTGTCGGTGCCTTTCTTGCCTTTGTTGGCTACCTGGCTTTGGTGGATATTTCCAAAATGACGACCAAACAGAAAAAATAAACGCTGACGTGATTTTTAAAGCCCTTTGGGCTTTTTAATTTTGCTAAAAAAAGGTAAAATAGAGAGTGATAAAAATGGAGCGAAGAAATCATGAAATTTGTGAAACAATTTGAAAATAAAAAGGTTCTTGTATTAGGTTTGGCTAAGTCAGGCGAGTCAGCTGCCCGTTTGTTGGATCGCTTAGGAGCGATTGTGACCGTCAATGATGGCAAACCTTTTGAAGAAAATCCAGCAGCACAAAGTTTACTGGAAGAAGGGATTAAAGTCGTGACAGGAGGCCACCCTCTGGAATTGTTGGATGAAGACTTTGCGGTCATGGTCAAAAATCCAGGAATCCCTTATTCGAACCCGATGGTTGAAAAAGCGCTTGAAAAGGGTATTCCAGTCCTCACTGAAGTGGAATTGGCCTATCTGATTTCGGATGCGCCAATTATTGGGATTACAGGATCAAACGGAAAAACGACGACAACAACCATGATCGGGGAAGTCTTGACAGCTGCCGGTCAAGGTGGTCTATTGTCTGGGAATATCGGTTTTCCAGCTAGTCAAGTTGCACAAACAGCAACAGAAAAGGATGTTCTGGTCATGGAATTGTCTTCTTTCCAATTGATGGGAATTGAAGCTTTCCATCCAGAGATTGCAGTGATTACCAACCTCATGCCAACCCATATCGACTATCATGGTTCTTTTGAAAATTATGTAGCTGCCAAATGGAATCTTCAAAAGAATATGACAGAAAAAGATGTCATTGTCTTGAACTTCAACCAAGACCTGGCCAAGGAACTGGCTACAAAAACCAAGGCAAGGGTCCTTCCATTTTCAACGGTCGAAAAAGTGGATGGGGCTTATTTGGAAGATGGACTTCTCAAGTTTAAGGGAGAAGCTGTCATGCGTGCAGTTGAACTGGGCGTTCCAGGTAGTCACAATGTAGAGAATGCCTTGGCAACGATTGCTGTTGCAAAAGTCCAAGGTGTGGAGAATGAGGTCATTAAAGAAACCTTGTCGGCCTTTGGAGGAGTGAAACACCGTCTTCAATATGTGGATGAAATTCAAGGTGTCAAATTCTACAATGACAGTAAATCGACCAATATTCTAGCAACACAAAAAGCTCTTTCTGGTTTTGATAACAGCAAGGTGATCTTGATTGCAGGGGGGCTCGATCGTGGCAATGAATTTGATGAATTGGTACCTCACATTACTGGTTTAAAGGAAATAGTGATTCTAGGGGAATCAGCTCCTCGAGTGAAACGCGCAGCCGATAAAGCAGGCGTCCCTTATGTCGATGCGGCAGATGTAGCGGATGCTACAAAGAAAGCTTTCGACTTGGCTAGCCCTGGAGATGTTGTACTACTAAGTCCTGCTAATGCCAGCTGGGATATGTATCCGAATTTTGAAGTGCGTGGGGATGAATTTCTTGCTACAGTAAAAGGGTTGAAATAAGATGAAAAAAATAATGTTTACTGGTGGGGGAACCGTGGGACATGTGACCCTTAATCTCCTCTTGATTCCAAAATTTATCGAAGATGGATGGGAAGTCCATTATATTGGGGACAAAAAAGGAATCGAATACCAAGAGATCAAAAAGTCTGGCTTAGACGTGCGCTTCCATTCAATTGCAACGGGGAAATTGCGCCGCTATTTCTCTTTCCAAAATATGATGGATGTGTTCAAGGTGGCTTGGGGAACGCTCCAGTCCATTGCAATCCTGCTTCGTGTGCGTCCACAAGTTCTCTTCTCAAAAGGGGGATTTGTCTCTGTGCCACCAGTGATCGCAGCTAGACTCACGCGTGTCCCTGTCTATATCCATGAGTCGGATCTCTCGATGGGATTGGCCAATAAAATTGCTTATAAATTCGCTACCAAGATGTACACGACTTTTGAGCAAGCTCATGGTTTAACAAAGAGTGCGCATATCGGTGCGGTAACCAAGGTTACAGATCATATTCCGACAACTTCTGAAGAACTAGAAGAAAAAACAAAAGGTTTCCGAAAAGACTTGCCGACCCTTCTCTTTGTCGGAGGATCTGCTGGTGCGCGTGTCTTTAATGAATTTGTGACAGAGAACAAAGCAGAGCTCTTGCAGCACTACAATATCATCAATTTGACGGGTGATTCAACTTTGAATCAGGCTGAGGGTGGCTTGTATCGAGTGGATTATGTAACCGATCAGTATTTGCCCATGCTCCAGAAGGCTGATTTAGTGGTGACTAGAGGTGGGGCCAATACCTTATTTGAACTCTTGGCCATGAACAAACTCCATTTGATTGTACCGCTAGGAAAAGAAGCCAGCCGTGGCGATCAGATTGAAAATGCCCAATATTTTGTGGATAAAGGTTACGCAGAGCAATTGCAGGAAGATCAATTGACCCTCGAAACCTTTAATGAAACCATTCAAGAAATGTTGAAGCAAAGTCAAGTCTACCACCAAGCAATGGAAAAATCGACAGAACTCCTTTCACTAGACGATTTTTATGGCCTGCTTCAAAAAGATATCAGTAAGGGAAAAGATGACGGACGACAATAAAAAAACGCCAACGGATGACAAAATTACAGAATTGTCAGCCTGGCAAAAAAGAAACAAAGAATATTTAGAAAAAAAAGCGCTTGAAAAAGCGGAAGAAGCTGAAACAGAGGAAACTGAAAGCGAAGAAGCAAAAGAAGACGAAGACCTTTCAGAAAAAGAGACAGCTTCCGTCTCAGAGGAAGAATCTGAAGAAATAGAAGAGTCTGAAGAGGAAGATGAATCTGAGGCCGAAGAGGATCCAGATGCGGATGGAGAAAGTTCAGAAGGAGAAGAAGTTGATCCGGCTAAAGAGGAGCTAGATCCTTCAGAGAAACAAGAGAAAAAGCCTTCATTTTTTAAAGGCTTGAAGACGAAAAAACCAAAGAAGGAACCGACAGTGGCAAAACGCCACATCTATCGTGCCCTTCCGGTTATCGGAATCAGCTCGATTGTCGCCCTTCTCTCGATCTACTTTTTAAGCCCCTTATCCACACAGAAAGTGATTGAATTTTCAGGGAACAAGGCGGTTGACCAGCAACTCTTGTATGAAAAAAGTCGCATCAAAGAAGAAGATTATACTCTGACGACTTTCCTTCATAAATCGGTCTATGAACAAAATATGAAAACGGCTAGTCCATGGATCAAAGAGGTTCACATGCATTATCAATTCCCGGTGACTTTTAAAGTCAATATCGTGGAACACAAAGTGGTTGCCTATTATGTGACCGGAGAAGACCACTATCCAGTATTGGAAAATGGAGAAGTAGTGGAGACAGTAACTCCAGCTTCGGAATTGCCGTCCTCCTATATTAGCTTGAAATTCTCAGATCGAGAATTGGTTAGACAATTTGTCCAAGAAATGAAGTCTATTTCTTCTTCCATTACGGATAAAATTGTTTCGGTTGATCTGACACCAAGCAAGGTCACCAAGGATCTGGTGACCATCACCATGAAAAACGATAATAAAATCTTGGTGCCTGTTTCCCAAATTACCCGCAAGCTTCCTTACTATAAAGCTATCAGCAAGCAATTAGACGATGATTCGACTATCGATATGGAGGCTGGAGTCTTCAGCTATAGTGAACAATCCATTGCAGATGCCAAAGAGCAAGCTGAAAAAGAAAAGGCTGAAAGTACAGAAAAGCAAGAAGAACATTCTGAGGAAGCAAGCCAAGAACAGAATCAAGAACAGAATCCAGAAGGAGAGAATTCTTCTGGAAATGAGTAAAGCCCATAAATTATCTCAAATAATTGAAGAAAAAATGTCCATTTTAGGCTTCTTTGTGATATAATGAAGTTTGGATAGTTCCAACTAAAAGGGCTATAAATAGATGTAAAGTGAAAACAAATAAAGAGAGAGGACTGGTGTAATGGCTAGAGACGGCTTTTTTACAGGTTTAGATATCGGTACTAGTTCAATAAAAGTATTGGTGGCAGAACATGTCAATGGAGAAATGAATGTAATTGGAGTCAGCAATGCAAAAAGTGCTGGCGTCAAAGATGGAATTATAGTAGATATCGAAGCTGCTTCAAATGCAATTAAAAATGCAATCAGCCAAGCTGAAGAAAAAGCAGGGATTTCAATCAATCTAGTCAATGTTGGGTTGCCTGCAAACTTACTACAAATCGAAGCAACTCAAGGAATGATTCCAGTCACAAGTGATTCAAAAGAAATCACAGATGCAGATGTTGAAAATGTTGTCAAATCTGCACTCACAAAAAGCATGACACCGGATCGTGAAGTAATCACCTTCATTCCTGAGGAATTCACGGTTGATGGTTTCCAAGGAATCCGCGATCCACGCGGAATGATGGGGATCCGACTTGAAATGCGTGGCCTTCTTTATACAGGACCTCGTACAATCTTGCACAATTTGCGTAAAACAGTCGAACGTGCAGGCTTACAAGTTGAGAACATCATCATTTCACCGCTTGCGATGATCAAAACAGTCTTGAATGAAGGCGAACGTGAATTCGGAGCAACGGTGATCGATATGGGTGGTGGCCAAACAACGGTGGCATCTGTTCGTAGCCAAGAACTTCAATTTACAAATATCTACCAAGAAGGTGGCGATTATGTTACCAAAGATATTTCTAAAGTATTGAAAACTTCTCAAAAATTGGCAGAAGGCTTGAAGTTCAACTATGGTGAAGCCTATGTGCCGTCTGCTGGAAACGAAGTTTTCCATGTAGAAGTCATCGGTGAAGTAGAGCCAGTTGAAGTGACTGAGAAGTACTTAGCTGAAATCATTTCAGCACGTATCAAACACATCTTTGAGCAAATCAAACAAGACCTTGAGAGAAGACATCTGTTGGATCTTCCTGGTGGTATTGTGATTATCGGTGGAGGAGCGATCCTTCCTGGTGTTGAAGAATTGGCTCAAGAAGTCTTTGGTGTAAATGTGAAATTGTTTGTTCCAAATCAAATTGGAATTCGCAATCCAGCTTTTGCCCATGTAATTAGCTTGTCTGAATATGCAGGCAATTTGACAGATGTGGATATTATTGCTCAGGCTGCGGTTCATGGAGACGAAGTCTTGCGTCAACAACCGATTCAATTTGACCGTCCAGTTCAACCACAAGTACAACCACAACCTGCTGCTCCAGCACAACCGGTAGTACCTGCATACAATGCTGAGAAGATTGAATCTCCAGTGGATGCTCAAGAAATTCCAGCAGCAAGCAATGATAGCAAACAAGAACCAAAAACTACATTCACAGACCGAATGAAAAATTTGATCGGTAATATGTTTGATTAAGGAGTGTAAGTATTTATGACATTTTCATTTGACACAGCAGCGGCACAAGGTGCAGTAATTAAAGTAATCGGTGTCGGTGGCGGTGGCGGTAACGCCATCAATCGTATGATTGACGAAGGCGTTGCCGGTGTAGAATTCATCGCAGCTAATACAGATGTTCAAGCACTTTCAAGTGCAAAAGCTGAAACAGTTATCCAATTGGGTCCAAAATTGACTCGTGGATTGGGTGCTGGAGGTCAACCTGAAGTTGGTCGTAAGGCAGCTGAAGAAAGCGAAGAAGTGTTAACAGAAGCGTTGCAAGGTGCAGACATGGTCTTCATCACTGCAGGGATGGGTGGAGGATCTGGTACAGGTGCTGCACCAGTCATCGCTCGTATTGCTAAAGCTGTAGGTGCTTTGACAGTAGCCGTTGTGACTCGTCCATTCGGGTTTGAAGGTTCAAAACGTGGCAACTTCGCTATTGAAGGGATCAACGAACTTCGCGAACATGTAGATACATTGTTGATTATTTCTAATAACAACTTGCTTGAAATTGTAGACAAGAAGACACCGCTTCTTGAAGCTTTGAGTGAAGCAGATAACGTTCTTCGTCAAGGTGTTCAAGGGATCACTGACTTGATCACAAGTCCTGGATTGATCAACCTTGACTTTGCAGACGTGAAGACTGTTATGGAAAACAAGGGGAATGCCCTCATGGGTATTGGTGTTGGTAGCGGTGAAGAACGCGTTATCGAAGCGGCTCGTAAAGCCATTTACTCTCCACTTCTTGAAACTACAATTGATGGTGCAGAAGACGTGATCGTCAACGTAACAGGTGGTTTGGATATGACATTGATCGAAGCTGAAGAAGCTTCAGAAATTGTGAACCAAGCTGCAGGTCACGGAGTGAACATCTGGTTGGGTACATCTATTGATGAATCTCTTAAAGATGAAATCCGCGTGACGGTTGTTGCAACTGGTGTCCGTCAAGACAAGGTAGAACGCGTTAGCGGCATTGCTTCCTCACAACGTCCTTATAAAACAGGACCACGTGAACAACGCCCACAAGCTGCGCCATTTGACCGTGAATTTGATTTGAAACAAGATGTTGAATTGCCAACAACTCCAAGTCGTCCAGCGGTAGAACCAAACCGTGGCTCAGCCTTTGGTGATTGGGATATTCGTCGTGAGAATATCGTTCGCCAAACTGAACCAACATCAACACATCAAGTTGATCGTTACGTAGATTCATCTTCAGATGATGATGAATTGGAAACACCACCATTCTTCCGGAATCGTTAATCATGAATCTGGTAGAGAATGCTGATCTTGTTCGGCAACAAGTAGAAACAGCAAGAAACAAAGCTAACCGTCAAGATCAAGTTAATGTGATAGCTGTCACCAAGTATGTGGATGTTGCTACAACAGAAGCACTGGTGAAAACAGGTATCCAACATATCGGTGAAAATCGTGTTGATAAATTCCTAGAAAAGTATCAAGCTCTAAAAGAGTATGATCTCACTTGGCACTTGATTGGGAGCCTCCAACGGCGGAAAGTAAAAGACGTGATCAATCTCGTCGATTACTTTCATGCCTTGGATTCGGTGAAGCTGGCTCAAGAAATTCAAAAGCGAGCAGAACACCCGATCAAGTGTTTCCTCCAAGTGAACATTTCTGGAGAAGAAAGTAAGCATGGATTTGCACCCGATGAACTGGGTGATTTTTTAGCGGAAATCGCACAGCTGGACAAAATTGAAATTGTTGGTTTAATGACGATGGCTCCTTTTGAGGCTAGTCAAGAAGAGTTGCAGGATATTTTTTCAAAAACTCACCAACTTCAGAAACAACTAGAAAAGAAACAATTAAAAAATATGCCTTTTTCAGAACTAAGTATGGGTATGAGTCGTGACTTTGAAGTAGCCATTGCGAACGGAGCGACTTATGTTAGAATTGGGACATCATTTTTTAAATAGGAAAGAACTATGTCATTAAAAGATAAATTTAACAACTTTATTGACTACTTCACAGAAGACGGTGAAGAAGTAGAAGTTCGCGAGGCAAAAGCAGCTGGGGCGGAAACACAACCAGTTCCACAGCCACAGCCGACTCCTCAAGTGACTTCTCCACGTCCACAGATTAGTCAAAGAGAACCAGTAAAACCAAAACCGACTCCTGTCGCACCTGTTACGACTCCAGTGTCTACAGCGGCAGTGAAGGAACCTGTTTCAACAACGAAAAATACATCTGAAAATATTACTCGTTTGCATGAACGCCAACGTGAATTGGCTGCTAATCGTGCGAATACAGATGAAAAGATTACCATTGATGTACGCTATCCCCGCAAATACGAGGAAGCGACTGAAATTGTTGATCTATTACTATCTAATGAGAGTATCTTGATTGACTTCCAATATATGACAGAAGTACAAGCACGTCGTTGTTTAGATTATTTGGATGGGGCTCGTTATGTTTTAGCAGGAAATCTTCGTCGTGTTGCAAGTACCATGTACTTGTTGACTCCAATTAATGTAGTTGTTAACATTGAAGATATCCGCCTTCCAAATGATGTGGAAGTGACAGAATTTGACTATGATATGAAACGTAATCGTTAAGATGGTTATCTTTCAATACTTATCAAATATCATTCAAATCTATTCCATCATTCTTGTCATCTATGCCTTACTATCTTGGTTCCCTGGGGCACCTCAGAGTACTCTTGGACAAATGGTTCACCGCCTAGTTGAACCATTTTTGAGCCTTTTTAGAAAGTTACCATTACAGTTTGGGGGCTTGGATTTTACGGTTCTTGTAGCACTTTTGGTCTTGAACTTGATGAATCAGTTATTAGCCCGCTTGTTCCTACTTTTGATTGGGTAGAAAACGATGGGACAGACAGAGATTTACCAACATTTCAATCGCGAAGATCACGAATTCATTGATCGTTGTATTGAATTGTCTGAAAGAGTGGTGGAACGCTATTCTGTTGAGGTGACGGGCTTTTTAAACCCTCATCAGGTCACTATTTTACGAAATGTCGCGGCAAGCTACCAATTACAGGTCTTTGCTTCCAGCGATGAGCAGAAAATGGAGTATGCCAAGGTTATTGTTGCTCCAGATTATTACCAATTAGATCCAAGTGACTTTGATCTGGCCCTATTGGAAATGGTCTATGCTTCAAAATTTCATCACTTGACCCATTCCCAGGTACTGGGGACCATTGTTCACCAATTAGGTGTGGAACGCAAGTCCTTTGGAGATATTCTAACGAGTGATGGAAAGATCCAAGTATTTGTTGAACAGCGTTTTGTTCCCTATTTCATGGATCACATCCAGAAAATTTCTCGGGTACCTGTTAAGCTGAGGGAAGTTCCTCTCTCTGAACAAATGATCGTAGAGGAAGAAAGCCAGCAGCGAGATATTCTCGTGTCGAGTTATCGGTTAGATAAGGTGATTGCTGGGACCTTCAAGCTTTCACGCTCACAAGCTAGTCAGTTGATTAGTTCTGGTTTAGTGAAAGTTAACTATGCTACTACTTCCAATGTTAGCTATGCTGTAGGTCTGAATGATTTAGTCAGTGTCCGACGCTTTGGGCGTCTTAAAATTGTTTCTGAAAATGGTATTTCAAAGAGTGGAAAATATAAAATAACTGTTGAAGTACTCTTAAGTAAAAAATGAGGAGGAGTTATGGCTCTTACTGCTTTAGAAATTAAAGATAAAACTTTTGGCGTTAAATTTAGAGGGTATGATGCGAACGAAGTAGAAGAATTTCTAGATATCGTTGTTCGCGATTATGAAGATCTTGTTCGTTTAAATCATGATCAAGAAGCAAAAATTCAAGCTCTTGAAGAACGCTTAAACTATTTTGATGAAATGAAAGATTCATTGAGTCAATCTGTTTTGATTGCACAAGATACTGCGGAACGTGTCAAACAAGCCGCTAACGAACGTTCTGAAAATATTGTTCGTCAAGCTGAACAAGATGCACAGCACTTAGTAGATGAAGCAAAACAAAAAGCAAATGAAATCCTTCGTCATGCAACGGATAATGCCAAGAAGGTTGCCGTTGAAACAGAGGAATTGAAGAACAAGACACGCGTCTTCCATCAACGTTTGAAATCAACAATCGAAAGCCAATTGAGCATTATCGATACACCTGAATGGGATGAAATTCTTCGTCCAACAGCTATGTACATTCAAACAAGTGATGAAGCTTTCCGTGAAATTGTTGAGAAAGCTTTGGGTGAATCAGTTCACCATCATCATGCAGAAGATGATAACATTGATTTGACTCGTCAATTCTCTCCAGCTGAAATCGAAGAATTGCAAAAACGCATCGAAGCTGCTAATTTAGAATTGGGGGCAACACAAGCGTTTGAAGGTTTGAATGAAAAAGTTCAATCCGCTTTAGAAGAAGCAGAGCACGCTCGTCATGAAAATGAGGAAGTCGTTGAGGTTGAAGAAACTGTTCAACCAGAAGATGATGCAAATCGTGAATCTGTCAATATTTTATAATTTTGTAAAAACAGGTCCATTAATGATAGGTCTAGCGAGCAGATGATGGTGGAAGATCTGCACTCCCTCTTAATGGATGATCCTTTTACAGTATTCGTTCTGAACCCTTGAGTAAGAACGGACGTTTCCCTCGTTACGGGATGAGAGGAGAAGGTCGCTTGCGACTTCTCGAACAAAGGTGGTACCACGAGCAATCGTCCTTTTTAGGATGCTCGTGTTTTTTTTATAGCTTTTAAATCAATAAGGAGACACAATGAAACTCAAAGAAACATTGAATCTTGGGAAAACAGCTTTTCCAATGCGGGCTGGGCTTCCAACGAAAGAACCAGTTTGGCAAAAAGAATGGGAAGATGCAAAATTGTATCAACGCCGTCAAGAGTTGAATGTAGGAAAACCGCATTTTACCCTTCATGATGGCCCTCCCTATGCCAACGGAAATATTCACGTAGGGCATGCCATGAACAAGATCTCAAAAGATATCATTGTTCGTTCTAAGTCTATGTCAGGATTTTATGCCCCTTATATTCCAGGTTGGGATACCCATGGTTTGCCAATTGAGCAAGTCTTGGCTAAACAAGGTGTGAAACGCAAAGAAATGGACTTGGTTGAGTACTTGAAACTCTGCCGTGAATATGCGCTTTCTCAAGTAGATAAACAACGCGAAGACTTTAAACGCTTAGGTGTTTCAGGTGATTGGGATCATCCTTATGTAACCTTGACGCCTGACTATGAAGCAGCGCAAATTCGCGTCTTTGGTGAAATGGCCAATAAAGGCTATATCTACCGTGGAGCTAAGCCAGTCTACTGGTCTTGGTCTTCTGAATCAGCCCTCGCTGAAGCAGAGATTGAATACCATGATTTGGTATCAACGTCTCTTTATTATGCGAACAAGGTTAAAGATGGTAAGGGTATCCTAGATACAGACACTTACATCGTTGTCTGGACAACAACTCCATTTACGGTTACAGCTTCTCGTGGATTGACGGTAGGAGCAGAGTTTGATTATGTCGTAGTGAAGCCTGCTGGATCTGACCGCAAGTATGTCGTAGCATCTGAGCTCTTGCCAAGTCTTTCTGAAAAATTCGGTTGGGAAAATGCTGAAGTCCTTGCGACTTACCAAGGAAAAGAATTGAACCATATCGTTACAGAACACCCATGGGATCCTGAAGTGGATGAATTGGTGATCCTTGGTGAGCATGTAACCCTTGATTCAGGTACTGGTATCGTCCATACCGCTCCTGGTTTTGGTGAGGATGACTACAATGTAGGGATTGCCAATGGCCTCGAAGTTGCTGTTACTGTTAACGAACGAGGAATCATGATGGAGAATGCTGGCCCTGACTTTGCAGGTCAGTTCTATGACAAGGTTGTTCCAACGGTTATCGAAAAACTTGGTGATTTGCTCCTTGCTCAAGAAGAAATCTCTCACTCCTACCCATTTGACTGGCGGACGAAAAAACCAATCATCTGGCGTGCAGTTCCACAGTGGTTTGCCTCTGTATCAAAATTCCGTCAAGATATCTTGGACGAAATTGAAAAAGTGAAGTTCCACTCAGAATGGGGGAAAGTGCGTCTTTACAACATGATTCGTGACCGTGGTGACTGGGTTATCTCTCGTCAACGTGCCTGGGGTGTGCCTCTTCCAATCTTCTACGCAGAAGATGGAACACCAATCATGACAGCTGAAACCATCGAACATGTAGCGCAACTCTTTGAAGAGCATGGTTCCATCATCTGGTGGCAGCGTGAAGCGAAAGACCTCTTGCCAGAAGGATTTACGCATCCAGGTTCACCGAATGGCGAATTTACAAAAGAAACAGATATCATGGACGTCTGGTTTGACTCAGGTTCATCATGGAATGGGGTTGTGGTTAATCGTCCAGAACTCAAATATCCAGCTGATCTTTACCTTGAAGGTTCAGACCAATACCGTGGTTGGTTCAACTCATCTCTTATCACATCTGTGGCGAACCATGGTGTCGCACCATACAAACAAATCTTGTCTCAAGGTTTTGCCTTGGATGGTAAAGGTGAGAAGATGTCTAAATCTCTTGGAAATACCATTGCTCCAAGTGATGTTGAAAAGCAATTTGGTGCTGAAATCTTGCGTCTCTGGGTAACCAGTGTAGACTCAAGCAATGACGTGCGTATCTCAATGGATATCTTGAGCCAAGTGTCTGAGACTTACCGTAAGATCCGGAATACCCTTCGTTTCTTGATTGCCAATACTTCTGACTTTAATCCAGCTGAGGATACAGTTGCTTACGACGAGCTTCGTTCAGTTGACAAGTACATGACCATTCGCTTTAACCAGCTTGTCAAGACTATCCGTGACGCTTATGAAAACTTTGAGTTCTTGACGATCTACAAGGCGCTTGTTAACTTTATCAACGTTGACTTGTCAGCCTTCTACCTGGATTTTGCCAAGGATGTTGTTTACATCGAAGGAGCTAAATCTCTCGAACGCCGTCAAATGCAAACAGTCTTCTATGATATCCTTGTAAAAATCACGAAACTCTTGACTCCAATTCTTCCTCACACTGCTGAAGAAATCTGGTCTTATCTTGAGTTTGAAGCGGAAGACTTCGTTCAATTGTCAGAATTGCCAGAAGCAGAAACGTTTGCCAACCAAGAAGAAATCTTGGATACTTGGTCAGCCTTCATGGACTTCCGTGGTCAAGCTCAAAAAGCCTTGGAAGAAGCACGGAATGAAAAAGTGATTGGTAAATCACTTGAAGCTCACTTGACAGTTTATCCAAACGAAGTCGTGAAAACACTTCTTGGAGCTGTTGATAGCAATGTTGCTCAACTCTTGATTGTTTCTGAATTGACGATCGCAGAAGGACCAGCTCCAGAAGGTGCAGTGACCTTTGAAGATGTAGCCTTCACAGTTGAACGTGCAGCTGGTGAAGTTTGTGACCGTTGCCGTCGCATCGATCCAACAACGGCTGAACGCCACTACCACGCAACCATCTGTGATCACTGTGCAAGCATCGTCGAAGAGAACTTTGCGGACGCAGTCGCAGAAGGATTTGAAGCTAAATAAAAGCCATTAAAAGAAGTTCCATAAAGGAACTTCTTTTTTAATGGCTAAGATGGTGTAGAGGTTCATCCATTAAGGAAATAAAAAAAGTAAGACAAATTGGCCTTACTTTGTAATTGGAAAGGAAATTTCAATTAGTTTATCGGAGTAGAGGGTTTTAATAGCGGATTGGTCAATGATTTGAAGATCAATCTTACGTTTTAAAAAGAACTCACGAATTTTTTCTACTTCAGTTTCACGAATAGCTCGGTGTTTGTTACTGATCAATAATTCATAGTGTGTTGGGGCCTGTGTAAAAACGACGTCTGTATTGCCCGCGGAATAAACCTCGACAAGCAAGGCGTCAGTGCTGGCAAGTTGGCTTTTGACCAGTGCAGCATGACTATTTGTGGTATTAATGAGCTTCATATGAGTTCCTCCTAACCTCTATCTTCATTTATTATAGCACTTTTTTATTTTTTGTGAAAGAATTCCTTTATTTTTTGTGGGTATTTTTCCACTGTTCAATGCCCCATTTATGACTGCCACGTTTGAGTTTTTCAATTGCTTCATCTACAGGAAACCAAGCAAGATTGTTAAAATCTTCCAGTGGTTTTTGAGCTTCTGTATAGTCTACCACTTCATAAATATAGGCAGGATTGTAATAGTAGGTGTCGCGATGACTGGAATAGAAATATTCATCTGCTTGGCCATAGTATTGTCCTAAAACAGCGGTAAAACCTAATTCTTCGATCAGTTCCCGTTTCAGAGCTTGCAAGTGATCTTCACCTGCCTCGATTTCCCCGCCGGGCAAGAACCAGGCTCCATTAGGAGCTTGAACGAGGATGATCTGATCCTTGTCCTTATTGGGAATAACAGCGTAGACACCATAGCGATTGACGTAGGTCACATCTTGTTTTTTTTCACCAAAACTTGGAATGGTCATGGTTTTCTCTTTTCTTATTTTTTCATCATTATATCATATTTTTTAGCAAAAATCTGGAGGGAAAAAAGAAAGAGGATGGGACAAAAGTCCTAGCCTCTCAATTATTTTTGGATTGTCGAGCAAGACGCAGTGGTTGAGTGGGCTCTACTACGC
>NZ_JAHZPC010000014.1 GCF_019929185.1 Streptococcus parasanguinis | reverse complement strand
CCTACTCAACTGTGCGGAGGTGGGACGACGAAATCGAATTCTAACGAATTACCGATTTCTGTCCCACTCTCTTTTTTCGGGCCTCTTCTTGGGAAAAATGAAAGGGATTTCTTTTTTCCACTGAAATTCAGAAAAATCGTCTAGAAATCAAAAAAGCGCTTTTCAAGCACCTATTTTTTTTGTATAATAGAGTCAGATAGTTATATATAAAAAAAGAAGTGAACCACATGATTACATTATTTTTATCGCCGAGTTGTACATCATGTCGAAAAGCTCGGGCTTGGTTAAAAAAGCACGATGTTCCATTTAAAGAACACAATATTATGACAAGTCCTTTGAGCAAACAGGAGTTGACAAGTATATTGGCCTTGACCGAAAACGGAACAGACGACATTATTTCAACTCGTTCAAAAATTTTTCAAAAATTGGATGTTGATGTTGAAGATTTATCCATCTCAGCCTTGATCCATCTGATTGAGGAAAATCCAAGTCTCTTGCGGAGACCGATTATTTTAGATAACAAACGCATGCAGATTGGCTTTAACGAAGATGAAATTCGGGCCTTCTTGCCACGGAGTTATCGCAAACAAGAGTTACGCTCTGCCACTCTAAGAGCAGAAATAAACTAAGAAGTATGTCGAATGCAAAAAAATTATAGTTACCCACTGGACTTATCGTGGAGCACTGAAGAGCTTGCTTCAGTGCTTTCTTTTTTCAATAAAGTTGAAGAAGCCTATGAAAGTAAGGTAGAAGCCAAAGAATACATGGAAGCCTACCGCGCTTTTAAGAAGGTCGTGCCTAGTATCGGAGAAGAAAAGCGTCTTGGACGGGAGTTCGAAGAAGTGAGCGGTTATTCTCTCTATCGTGCGACCCAGGCTGCAAAGCAAAAAGAGGAAGGATGGTTTTCTCTTGAAGAATAAATTAGAGTTTGCCAAACAAATCGTTTTAGAGGCTGGAGACTACTTGCGTCTTCATCTCCATGATGACTTGATGATCTCAAAAAAGACTGGGCCGACAGATTTAGTCACCCAGATGGACCAACAGGTTCAAAAGGATTTGGTTGAAAAAATCACACATCGCTACCCAGATGATCGGATTTTTGCGGAGGAAGATGGCCTTCGCTCCCCAATTTCAGAAGGATCCGTTTGGGTGATTGATCCTATTGATGGGACCAATAATTTTGTGACCCAAAAGGAAGATTTTGCGGTGATGGTGGCCTATTTTGAAGACGGAATTGGTCAGTTTGGCCTGATCTACGATGTGATGCGGGATAACCTTTTTTATGGGGGTGGAGAATTCCCTGTGTATCGCAATGAGGTTGAACTGACACCCTTTGTGGACCAACCTCTGGAAAACTTTCTGATTGCTTCAAATGTCGGCATGCTTGAGAAAAATGACTGGGGTATGGCCGATCTTGGTATGGATTCTCTTGGCATTCGGGTCTACGGAAGTGCCGGTATTAGTTTTTCAAAAATTCTCTCAGGTGGGATTCTAGCTTATTTTAGCTATATCTGGCCTTGGGATTATGCCGCAGCTGCGATCATGGGGGAACAGTTGGGCTATACCGTTTTAAATCTAAATGGAGATAAACCTAATTACCAGTCAGTGGAACCCATTATGATGGTTCCAAAAGTGAAGTTAACAGAAATTCAAACCTATCTTAAGAAAGGGAGAAGTTAAATGAATTTTCCCAATGGTTTTAAAGAAAAATACCAGCATCTTCTAGGTGAGGATGCTGCTGCTTTTTTTGCGACCTTTGAACAAGAAGCAGTATCGGCCTTTCGGACTAATCCTTTGAAAGAAGCTCAAAAAGCATTTGATGATCCGATTCCCAATACCCCTTGGGGCCATTATGGAAAGGTCTCAGGAAAATCCATCGAGCACGCGACGGGCTTGGTCTATTCGCAAGAACCAGCAGCTCAGATAGTGGCCCAAGTCGCCCAGCCTAAGCCAGGAATGAAGGTCTTAGACTTGGCCGCAGCTCCTGGTGGAAAGACCACCCAGCTCTTGTCTTATTTGGACAATCAGGGACTCTTGGTCTCCAATGAAATCCACAAGGGTCGTTCGAAAATTCTTGTAGAGAATGTAGAACGCTTTGGTGCGCGAAATGTGCTGGTGACCAATGAGTCTGCCGATCGTCTGGCCAAAGTTTTCTCAGGCTTTTTTGATCTGATTGTACTAGACGCCCCGTGTTCAGGTGAGGGGATGTTCCGTAAGCAACCAGATGCCATGGACTATTGGTCCATCGATTATCCTCGAGAGTGTAGTCTTCTTCAAAGAGAAATTCTAGAGGATGCTCTCAAGATGTTGGTTCCAGGTGGTTCCTTGGTTTATTCAACCTGTACCTGGGCTCCAGAGGAAAATGAAGAGGTCGTATCCTGGCTTTTGGAAAACTATGATCTGGAGCTGGAAACGATCGAGAAGATCAATGGTATGGCAGAAGGCATTGACCATCCAGAAACGGCGCGCATGTATCCTCATCTCTTTAAAGGGGAGGGACAATTTGTTGCTAAGTTCCGTTATCTAGGAGAGAATCGGCCTGCTAAAATCCCTTCCAAAAAGGACCAATTATCTGCTGAACAAAAAAAATTGTGGCAGGAATTTGCTAAGAAACACTTGAAGATCACTCTAGAAGGTGTCCTCGAAACCTTTGGGGACGAACTCTACTTGGTACCACTTGGTTTACCAGATTTGCGCAAAGTAAAAATCGCTCGAAATGGTTTGCATCTAGGGACCTTTAAGAAAAATCGATTTGAACCTAGTTTTGCCCTTGGTCTAGCATTGAGACCGAGTGAAGTCAAAGAGACCGTTTCGATCACGCCTGAGGACTTTGTTCATTATGTGGCGGGAGAGACGGTCCAATTGAAGGAAACGCATCCAAATGGATGGTACCAGGTCCTGGTTGAAGGCAATGGTTTGGGCTTTGCCAAAGTGACCGGACAGACCCTGAAAAATTTCTATCCAAAGGGGCTTCGTTTTAGGTAAAATGCTGGGCAAAGAACTCGTTCTATGATATAGTGGAAGTACAGGTTTTTTTGAAAAAAACTTGTCAAAATCATAAGTGAAATAGTGAAATATCAAGGAGACATGATTTGAAAAAGTCTAAAAAGCTGATCCTAGGACTAGCAACGATCGTATTAGCAGGAAGTTTATCTGCTTGTGCTTCTTGGATCAATCGCGGAGAATCCATCACTGCTGTCGGATCGACTGCCTTACAACCCTTGGTTGAAGGAGTAGTAGATCGCTACATTGAAGAACATCCTGGTAAGATTGTGAATGTACAAGGAGGAGGTTCTGGTACAGGACTTTCACAAGTTCAATCAGGCGCTGTGGACATCGGAAATAGTGACCTCTTTGCAGAGGAAAAATCTGGGATCGATGCCTCTAGTCTGGTCGACCATCAGGTAGCCGTAGCAGGAACAGCCATCATTGCCAATAAAAATATCTCAATCGACAATTTGACAACGGAGCAATTGCGAAAGATCTTTACAGGTGAATATACCAACTGGAAGCAGTTAGGTGGTCCAGATCTTGAGATCACGATTGTGAACCGTGCCGTAGGTTCTGGTAGCCGTGCTGTCTTTGATGCCATTATCATGGATGGCAAACAACCCAAGCAGGCCCAAGAGCAAGACTCTAATGGAATGGTGAAAAATATCGTTTCTCAAACGCCAGGAGCCATCTCTTATCTAGCCTTTACCTACTTGGATAGCAGTGTCAAAACTATGAAGCTCAATGGTTATCAACCAACCAAAGCCAATGTCGTCAACAATAACTGGCCCATCTGGTCTTACGAACATATGTATACCAAGGGAAAACCCAATGAGTTGTCTAAAAAATTCATTGACTACATGATGACCGATGAGATCCAGCAAAAGGTTGTTGGTAAGATGGGCTATATCCCAATCAATGATATGAAAGTCACCCGTGATTTAAAAGGGAATGTGACAAAAAAATAAAAGAATTAGGTAAAAAATGAACGAAGTAGCAAAAAAAATGCTGACGAAATCAAAAAACTCCCGCCTAGAAAAATTTGGGAAAACCATTACTTTTTTATGTATGAGTTTGATTGTTGTCGTCGTTGCCATGATTTTGATTTTCGTGGCCCAAAAAGGTTTATCGACTTTCTTTGTCAATAAAGTCAATATCTTTAGTTTTCTATTTGGGAGTACTTGGAATCCTGCTGCAAAGGAATTCGGAGCCCTACCAATGATTCTAGGTTCCTTTATTGTAACCTTGCTTTCTGCCCTCTTGGCAACGCCGTTTGCCATTGGTGCAGCAGTTTTCATGACAGAAGTCTCTCCTAAAGGAGCTCGTTTCTTGCAACCAGCCATTGAGCTCTTAGTGGGGATTCCTTCAGTTGTTTACGGATTCATTGGCCTTCAAGTGGTCGTCCCATTTACGCGTAGTCTCTTTGGTGGGACTGGTTTTGGGATTCTCTCAGGGGTCTTTGTCCTCTTTGTTATGATTCTGCCAACTGTCACCTTTATGACGACCGATAGCCTCCGAGCTGTGCCCCGTCATTACCGGGAAGCTAGTATGGCCATGGGTGCGACCCGCTGGCAAACCATTTGGCATGTCACGCTCAAGGCAGCCCGCTCAGGAATTTTTACAGCGGTTGTCTTTGGAATGGCGCGTGCCTTCGGGGAAGCCTTGGCTATCCAGATGGTGGTCGGAAACTCGGCAGTGGTACCAACCTCGCTCACAACACCAGCTTCCACCCTCACCTCTATTTTGACCATGGGAATCGGAAATACCGTCATGGGTACGGTCAATAACAATGTTCTTTGGTCACTTGCCTTGGTATTGCTCCTCATGAGTCTTGCCTTTAACAGTGTGATTAAACTGATTACGAAAGAAAGAGGTAAGAAGAACTATGCACGCTAAACGAATGGATAAAATTGCAACAGGAGTGCTGTATGCTATTTCAGGGATCATCGTTGCGATTCTTGCCTCATTGATCCTTTATATCTTGGTCCGTGGCTTGCCCCATGTATCTTGGCACTTCTTGACTGGGAAATCTTCTTCTTATCAAGCAGGAGGAGGGATCGGAATTCAATTGTATAATTCCTTCTTCCTCTTGGTCATTACCTTGGTGATTTCCTTCCCACTTTCTCTTGGAGCTGGGATTTACCTCTCTGAGTACGCTAAAAAAGGTCGCTTGACCAATTTGGTTCGTACCTGTATTGAGATCTTGTCTTCTTTGCCATCTGTCGTTGTAGGTCTCTTTGGTTACCTGGTCTTTGTTGTCCAGTTTAAATATGGATTTTCGATCATTTCAGGGGCCTTGGCCTTGACCGTCTTTAACCTGCCACAGATGACTCGCAATATCGAAGATAGCTTGCAGCACGTCCACCATACACAGCGCGAAGCAGGTCTAGCATTGGGCTTGTCTCGCTGGGAAACTGTGATTCATGTCGTGGTACCAGAAGCTCTTCCAAGTATTATCACTGGGGTCGTTTTAGCCTCAGGACGGATCTTTGGGGAAGCTGCTGCCTTGATCTATACAGCAGGTCAATCGGCTCCAGCCCTTGATTGGTCAAACTGGAATATCTTTAGTGTGACCAGTCCAATTTCGATCTTCCGTCAGGCTGAAACCTTGGCTGTCCATATCTGGAAGGTCAACAGTGAAGGAACTATCCCAGACTCGATCGAAGTCTCAGCCGGTTCTGCCGCAGTTCTTTTGATCTTTATCTTGATCTTTAACTTTGGAGCACGTAAACTCGGAAGTTACCTCCATAAAAAACTAACATCTGCTTAAAGGAGAAGAAATGTCAAAATACAATTGGGATGAGAGACACATCATTACTTTTCCTGAAGAAAAGGTGGTCCTATCGACCAAAGATTTGCATGTCTATTATGGAACGAACGAGTCCATTAAAGGCGTCGACATGCAGTTTGAAAAGAATAAGATTACAGCCTTGATCGGTCCTTCAGGATCTGGGAAATCAACCTACCTCCGTAGTTTGAACCGGATGAATGATACCATCGATATTGCGCGTGTAACGGGGGAAATTTGGTATGAAGGAATCGATGTTAATCGTCCAGATATCAATGTTTATGAAATGCGCAAGCACATTGGGATGGTTTTCCAACGGCCCAATCCTTTTGCCAAATCGATTTATAAAAACATCACCTTCCCGCATGAACGCGCTGGGGTGAAAGACAAGAAGATTTTGGACGAATTGGTCGAAACTTCTTTGAAACAGGCAGCCCTATGGGATCAGGTCAAGGATGACCTTCATAAATCAGCCCTGACCCTTTCAGGTGGTCAACAGCAACGGCTCTGTATCGCGCGGGCTATCTCTGTGAAGCCAGATATCTTACTCATGGATGAGCCTGCTTCAGCGCTTGATCCGATCGCGACAGCTCAATTAGAAGAAACCATGCTTGAGTTGAAGAAGGATTATACCATTGTCATCGTGACCCACAGCATGCAACAAGCAGCCCGTGCTAGTGATTATACCGGTTTCTTCTACCTTGGAAACCTCATCGAGTACGATAAGACTTCGAATATTTTCCAAAATGCGAAATTGCAATCGACCAACGATTATGTATCTGGTCACTTTGGATAAAGTAAAATGACAACAAAAAGGAAAATAGAATGACAGAACCAATTTTGCAAGTCAAGGACTTGTCGGTTTATTACAATAAAAAGAAGGCTCTAAATAGCGTCTCCTTGGACTTTGCTCCAAAGGAGATTACAGACTTGATTGGTCCTTCAGGATCAGGAAAATCTACCCTTTTAAAAGCTATTAACCGTATGGGCGACCTCAACCATGAGGTCACTACCACAGGAACCATCCTCTACAATGGACATAATATCTACGGACCACGGACCGATACGGTCGAATTGCGTAAGGAAATCGGAATGGTCTTCCAACAGCCCAATCCTTTCCCAATGTCCATTTATGATAATGTGACCTACGGATTGATGATTAATGGTGTCAAGGACAAGGCTGTCTTGGATGAAGCAGTTGAAACCTCTTTGAAACGCGCTTCCATCTGGGATGAAGTCAAGGATCGCCTGCATGATTCGGCTATCGGACTTTCCGGTGGTCAACAGCAGCGGGTTTGTGTGGCGCGGGTTCTTGCGACCAGTCCAAAGATTATTCTTTTGGATGAGCCAACTTCAGCGCTAGACCCGATTTCAGCTGGGAAGATTGAAGAAACCTTATATGGACTAAAAGACCGCTACACCATGCTCTTGGTGACACGCTCCATGCAGCAAGCGAGTCGGATTTCTGATAAAACAGCCTTTTTCTTGGATGGCGATTTGATTGAGTACAATGACACCAATGAAATGTTCTTGAACCCAGCTAAGAAGGAAACAGAAGACTATGTCTCTGGTAAATTTGGATAGGAAGAAAATAAAATGTTACGAGTTCAATTTGAAGAAGATTTAGAGAAGTTGCATAACCAGTTTTATGCAATGGGAAATGAAGTGTTGAGTCAGATCAACCGTACGGTCCGCGCTTTCGTTACCCATGACCGTGAATTGGCCCGCCAAGTTATCGAAGATGATGCGGAGATCAACGACTACGAAGTGAAGTTAGAGCGCAAATCCTTTGAGATTATTGCCCTTCAACAGCCCGTTTCACAAGACCTTCGTGTCGTGATGACTGTCTTAAAAGCGGTCTCTGACTTAGAGCGGATGGGGGACCACGCAGTATCAATTGCCAAGGCAACCATTCGCATGAAAGGGGAAGTCCGTATTCAATCTGTTGAGGAAGAGATCAGCAAGATGGGCCGTGAAGTCAAAGATTTTGTCGAAGCGACACTTGATGTTTACCTCAAAGGCGATGTGGATTTGGCCTATGAAGTTGCGACACGAGACGAAGTCATCAACCATTACTTCGATAGCATCCAAGAATTAGCAACAGAAGAAATTCGGAAAAATCCAGAGTCCATCGTGACTGGACGGGATTATTTCCAAGTGATCAACTTCTTGGAACGCATCGGAGATTATGCAAAAAACATCTGTGAGTGGGTGGTTTACTTTGAAACAGGTAAAATTATCGAAATGTAAGACCATGAAGTCTTTTCGATCTCAGACAGGCATTGTCATGCTTGTCTTTTCTTTTATCCCAACTTTGTGATAAAATAGTTTTATTAGGGCTTTTGATTGGAAAAGCGTGAAACATTTAAAGGAGGAAATTATGCAAGCAGTTGCACATTTTATTGATACATTTGTACCTGAGCACTACGATCTATTCTTAGATTTGAACCGCTCTAGTAAAACTTTCTCAGGGAAAGTGACCATTAGCGGAGAGGCAAAAGAGACTCGCATCTCGCTTCACCAAAAGGATTTGACCATCGAAACAGTAGAAGTAGCAGGTCAAGCCCGTCCATTTACGGTTGATGATGACAATGAAGCAGTCTATGTTGAATTGGAAGGAACAGGTCAAGTGACAGTTACTCTGACCTATTCTGGTAAGATCACAGACAATATGACAGGGATTTACCCATCTTACTACAGCATTGATGGCGTGAAGAAGGAAGTCCTCTCTACCCAGTTTGAGAGCCATTTTGCGCGTGAAGCTTTTCCAAGTGTGGACGAGCCTGAAGCCAAAGCAACTTTCGATCTTTCTTTGAAATTTGACCAAGAAGAAGGTGAAATCGCCCTTTCAAATATGCCTGAAATCGATGTGGAAAACCGCAAAGAAACAGGAATTTGGAAGTTTGATACGACTCCACGGATGTCTTCTTACCTCCTTGCCTTTGCTGCTGGAGATCTTCAAGGAGTGACAGCTAAGACCAAGAATGGAACCCTAGTCGGTGTCTACTCTACCAAAGCTCACCCATTAGAAAACTTGGACTTCTCATTGGATATTGCCGTTCGTGCTATTGAATTTTATGAAGACTACTATGGTGTGAAGTATCCAATCCCTCAATCCCTTCATATCGCCCTTCCAGACTTCTCTTCAGGAGCGATGGAAAACTGGGGCTTGGTAACCTACCGTGAAGTCTACCTTCTAGTAGATGAAAACTCTACGGCCCAAAGCCGTCAAACAGTAGCCTTGGTGGTGGCTCACGAATTGGCTCACCAATGGTTCGGAAACCTCGTGACCATGAAATGGTGGGATGATCTCTGGTTGAATGAAAGCTTTGCCAATATGATGGAATATGTCAGCTTGGATGCCATTGAACCAAGCTGGAATATCTTTGAAGACTTCCAAACAACTGGAGTGCCTGCTGCTTTGAAACGCGATGCTACAGATGGCGTTCAATCCGTCCATGTGGAAGTCAAACACCCAGACGAGATCAACACTCTTTTTGACCCAGCAATCGTTTACGCTAAGGGTAGCCGTCTTATGCACATGCTTCGTCGATGGTTAGGCGATGACGCCTTCCGCAAAGGGTTGAAGATCTACTTTGAAAAACACCAATACGGCAATACTATCGGTCGTGACCTTTGGGATGCTCTTGGGCAAGCTTCAGGTCGTGATGTCGCAGCCTTTATGGATTCTTGGTTGGAGCAACCAGGATACCCTGTTGTTTCAGCTTCTGTGGAAAACGATACCTTGATCATCCGTCAAGAGCAGTTCTTCATCGGAGATAGAGAAGAAAAAGGACGCAAGTGGGTTGTTCCGTTAAATAGCAACTGGACGGGTATTCCAGATACCTTGGAAACTGAAGTCTTAGAAATTCCAAACTACAGTGCCTTGAAAGCAGCTAACAGCGGAGCTCTTCGCTTCAATACAGAAAATACAGCTCACTATATCAGTGACTACCGTGGGGAATTGTTGGAAGACATCCTTGCTGACCTTGCTAGCTTGGATAGCACTTCAAAATTACAAGTGGTTCAAGAACGTCGTCTTTTAGCTGAAAGTGGTCAAATTTCTTATGCAAGCCTCTTGCCAGTGATTGAACACTTGACAGAAGAAAGTTCCTACTTGGTTGTTTCAGCTGTTTCGAGCGTCTTAGCTGGAATCAGTCTCTTTGTGGATGAAGGAACTGAAACAGAAGCTGCCTTCCATGAGTTGTTGAAACGCTTGAACCGTTACAACTTTGAACGCTTGGGTCTAGAAGCTAAGCCTGGTGAAACAGAAGAAGACGAAAAAGTTCGTCAGCTAATGATTGCTAATATGATCAAGGCCAATGATGAAGCTGCAAAAGCTCAAGCGAGCACTATCTTTGAAGCACATGCAGATGATTTGGAAAAACTTCCAGCTGCCATCCGCCTGCAAATCTTGGTCAACCAAATCAAGCACCAGGAAACCAAGGAGCTTAGCCAACAATACCTGGATACTTATGTTAAGACAGTAGATGGGAACTTTAAACGCCAGTTGGCGGCTGCACTTTCTTATACCAAGGATGAGGAAACTTTGGAAGCTCTATTGAAGGAGTGGAAGAACAAGGATGTGGTGAAACCTCAGGACTTGGCTATGAGTTGGTACTACAACTTCTTACACGATGACTTTACCCAAGGAAGAACTTGGACTTGGGCGCGTGAAAACTGGGATTGGGTCAAGAAAGCCCTCGGTGGTGATATGAGCTTTGATAAGTTTGTTATCTACCCAGCTAACTGTTTCAAGACCCGTGAACGGTTGAATGAATACAAGGCCTTCTTTGAACCTCAATTGGATGATATGGCGATTAGCCGCAATATCAAGATGGGAATCAAGGAAATCGCCGCTCGTATCGATCTGATCGACCGTGAGAAAGCAGCTGTTGAAGCAGCGCTTCTAGCTACAAAATAAAGAAAAAAGCTCCTAGAGAAGGCTCTGCAGATCTGCAAACTTCTCTAAGAGTCTTTTTATTTTTCTTTTTTGAAATAAGGAAGATGCTGAAGATTTCGATAAAGGATGACCGCGAAAATAGTTTATCAATATCCTAATGGAGTGGGAAAAAAGTCCGCAAAATAAAAAAGGTTGAAAAAAGCTTCCCCACACCTTTTCAATTTTTCCACCTGCGTATAGTTCCAACAGTCTGGGAGAGTGTTGGAGGATGCAGATCAAGGAAATATTGTTCTCCTTATCATTGGAGCTAAATAAGCGAACAAAGACTTGGGGAACTTGCTTCACAAGTTCTATCCTCCACCTCAAAGTAGCGGTTTAAGCAATCAACCACTGCGTCTCACTGTTACTTCTATCAAACATCAAAGTCTGGACAGATTTTGCCTAGCCTCTTTTTTATAAATTACCTGAATAAGGCCTTGAAGGAGAAGGATCATTAGTTTATTGGACTTGGTAAGAGAATCTCCGTTCGATAGCGGCCATTTTCTTTGAATCGCTTGATAGTTCCTTGGTATTCTTGTACTAGAGCATCAACGTTTCGTAAGCCCCAACCATCTCTTTGACGTGTTTTACGAGTCTCTTGTTCTTGTTCATTAAAGGTATTGTTGATCGAAATAAATAGGTTTTGTTGAAAATAACGTATATTTAGAGCCAATGTTCTCTCCGATTTATCAGTTAATCGAAGACAGGCTGAAATACTATTATCTAAACAATTTCCTAAAATAACAGCTAGAATATCAGGCTGAATAGATAATTCTTGAGGGACAAAGCAGTCAATTTCCAATTCAATTTCATCTTCCACATCGTGCAGTTTTTGATTCAGTAAAAAATTAATTGTTGGATTTTTGGAGTAAAAGGTTTGTTTTCCTGAAATACTATCGGTTAACGAGTGAAGATACTCTCTAGCCTCATCTGGATTTTCTTCTAGAAGTGCCAACAGAGTTAAATGTTTATTTTTTAAGTCATGCCGAAGACTTTGCAATCGTTGGTATTCCTCTTGAGACTGTTGTGTTTCTCTTAATTGGAATTGAAGCTGTTCTTTATCTAATTTATTTTGATAATAAGCGTGCTGTTGTTGAGAAAGATGTAGGGTAAAATAAAGCGAGGAAAACGACAATACAATAAGAGACAAGAGTGAAATGACAGAAAGATAATCTGGTCCAAATACTTGCCCTTGAATAGCTGATACAGTAAAGGCAAAAATAATCGATAAAATCGGCACGATAAATAGATACAGCCAATTTCTTTTAGATGTTGCCATGCCTAACTTTTGATGTGTTCGAAATAACTGTCGAAGAACAAGTGTTATGACGGTTGAAAAAAGAAAACTAATGGCAAGGTAACCACTAATCAGTCCTAAATTTTTCGATACTTTTGACAGTGGAAGAAAAAGTTGGATAGTTTGATTGAGGACAGCTCCTGCTAATAATGTCAGGCTTGTCTGTATGAATATCCAAAAGGAAGAATCACGAAAGGAGTAGCCAAAATAGAGTCCTACAAGAGAGGATTCTACAATACTAAGGAGGAGATTGCTCACTAAAAAAACGCGACTTTCTAAAAAAATAAACACAAGAGCCACATGAAAAAGAAAGCAACAACAAAGGACTAAAAGTGTCTCTTTTGATTGTTTACTTTTGGATATTGGCCTAAAAAATAAAACACTTGCCAGAAATAAGTCGAACAAGATACTAATGATCCGCAATCCTATTAGCATTAGAAATTCCTTTCACTTAGGTAGTTATAGTATTTTTCTTTAAAAGAAGACTGGAACTTACGACTAATTGGAAGTGAATGCTCCTCGGTTCCATTTAGCAAAATAGTCACTGTTTTCGTATCAAAATCTTTGATATATTTAGGATTTACAATATAAGAA
The DNA here is from genome assembly GCF_019929185.1 of Streptococcus parasanguinis. Classification (GTDB taxonomy): domain Bacteria; phylum Bacillota; class Bacilli; order Lactobacillales; family Streptococcaceae; genus Streptococcus; species Streptococcus parasanguinis_O. The sequence continues at coordinate 42,010 of NZ_JAHZPC010000014.1, read as the reverse complement.
GCATGTATTTGAATAAAATAATCAGGTAGTTTATCTAGAATGTCTTGGGTTTTCAGTAAGGACTTATAGGTATCTGCTAGTGTGTAAATAAAAACGGAACGCTTATCTTTCTCAAAATAGGTAATGTCACTTAAAGGAATAGAGTAACTTTGTTTTCCAAATGAGAAGTTAAAGATGGTTTGTCCTAAATCTAAATAACGTAAAATTCTATCTACTACCTTATTTAGCCTTTGAGGTTCAATTGGTTTTACTAAGTAATCAAAAGTCTGTACTTCAAAAACTTGTTCCATATAATCACGATAGCTAGTCACAAAAATAATGGGGATAAAAGGATTGAACTGCCGAATTTCACGAGCAAGGTCAATTCCAGTAATTTTTGGCATATCAATATCCAAAAAAACACAATGAGTATCCCTTGTTAATTGTTCTAGCATTTTTTGTGGATTGGTATATAGTTTTGTTTCTACAGGAACCTTGTCGTAAGAAAGTAAATACTGTTCTAACTGACTAGCATCTCTAGTTGAGTCATCACAAATAACGACGTTTAACATAAGTCCCCCTTATCAAATTGAGTTGGCTAATTATGACACTAAAATGGTAAATCATGACGTAAACCTTGGAAAGTCATATGTTTATTATACAATAATCTTATCAAAAATGAAGGAAGCTGGGAAAATCTTCTCAGTCTTGAGTGATGAGATGAAGACATTTGCGACACTGACTATTAGAGATTTGACAAAATCATTCGATAAGCAACATTTTGCTAATAATCATATTTCCTTAGAAATAGAAGCTGCTAAAATTACAGCTTTTTTAGGACACAATGGCGCTGGTAAGTCCACCCTCTTAAATCAAATGATTGGTTTTACCAAACCTGATCAAGGAGACGTTTGCTATGGAGATATTTCTTTTGTTCAAAATCGTAAACGAGCTCGCTCAATGATGAGCTATATGTCTCAACAGTATGCGCCACTTGAGAAATTGACGGTGGAACAAAACATAGAAATGCTTGGAAGAATGAGAGGGTTAAACACCTTGGATTTGCAAAAAGAAATGGATCAGCTCTTAACCGAGTTGGAAATTAAGGAGTACCGGGCAAAACAAGGAAAGGACCTTTCAGGTGGTTTAAAGCGTCTGACCTCTTTTGCAATGGCTTTAATCGGATCTCCGACCATCATTCTTCTTGATGAGCCGACGAACGATGTTGATCCAATACGTCGTGAAAAACAATGGCAATTATTACAGAAGCTAGCGCATAAAGGTCATACCATTATTATCGTGACGCATAATCTCTTAGAAGTTGAAAAATATGCTGACAACTATGCCTTATTTAACCATGGGAAGTTAATCAAATCAGGACCAGTTCAGCAAATAACCTATCAAAAACAGTATCAAATATCTTTTGAGTTTAGGAATAAAGATAGCTTAGCTCTATTTCAAGATTACACCATTATCAATGGTTCGATCTGCCAGATTGAAATAGAAGAGAAGGAGTTAACGAGACTGCTACCAAAAATCACACAGGAATTGGATAGAAAGAATATTTTCAATCTGTCACTTACTCAGAAAAACATATCCATTTCAGATCTTTATAGAGAGGAGTTGACAAACTGATATGACTCAATTTTTTTACTTACTTCGTTGGAACTATCTTCGTCAAAAAGATCTATTTCTACTCTTTACGCTAGCTCAGGTTCTGTTATCTATTTCACTTCTTTTTGGTTATCCACTGGTGATAGGTAAAATTGATACGACAGCTGCCTACTATCTCTCTTCTGGTTCAGTTCTGATAGGAATTATTTCTATTGGCTGTACTATCTCATCACCTGTTATAGCAAATGCGAAGTCAGAAGGACATGTAGACTATGTACGGGCTCTTCCAATACCTCGAATTCTGATTTCCTTAGCAGATCTTTGGATGTGGATGATTGCTATTTTACCTGGAGTGTTCCTTTCTGTTATACTGGGCTATTTTCGTTTTTCTGTCCGCTTAAATGTATCTATTCTGGCTGTTTTCATCCTATTTATAATCTGTCTTACAATGATCAGTCTTGGATTTGCCATTGCGTATACTTTTTCTCCCAATATTGTCACGTTGATGTCTCAGTTAATTCTTATGATCGGTTTGATGTTTTCTCCAATCATGTACCCAGCAAGTCGTCTTCCAGATTGGATAAACGATCTCTACCATGTTCTTCCTTTTGTCCCTTCTGTCAATCTCCTACGAGCTAGTGTCTATGGCCATGACTGCATCTCATTGTTTGACTTCACTATTCTGATTATTTGGATTTTGCTAACACAGCTACTGATCTTGAGAGTTCTTTATAAGGAAAAATAAAGGAAGGAGAGTAGATAGAAGGTTCTTCTACGAAACAGTAATCCATTTAAAAGTAGTTCAATTGAAGAGATATTCCTACAACAAAAAGCAACAACTGTGTTCAGATGTTGCTTATTTTAGTATGTTTGTACCCTTTGTATCTTATTTGAAATACCAGTGGTGTTTGAGGCTGGCAAAAATTGCTTTGCTAGTGATCGTGATGATGATCAGTTTAATGAGGTCGGCAAGGATAAAGGGAGCAACGACCAAAGCAAATGCTTTTTGGATATCGGTATGCGTGACCAGCATAAAGCCGATAGCTCCAGCTACAAAGAGGAGAGCACTACTGAACAAATTTGCAAGGAAAATGGTCAGCACGCTGGATTTAGCATTTGTAAATAGAGACGTGATCCATGCTCGGAATGGGAAGAAGAGGAGGAAACCAGCAGTAGGGCCAAGGAAATGCGAAGCACCGCTAGCACCACCTGCAAATACTGGGAAACCTAAGAAACCAAGAAGTAGGTAGAGGAAGACTGTGACAAAAGCATGACTGGGTTTATAGATGGTCCCGATAATCCCGATCATGAGTGTTTGCAGGGTTAAAGGAATTGGACCAAATGGAAGGGTAAATTGAGATAGGACGGAGATCATAGCTACTCCAATGGAGATGAGCACTAAAGGAAAGATTTTCTTCATAACAGTTAACCTCTATTTTATTTTATGGTAACTATTCTACAATATCGGTTTCATCCTGTCAATAGTCCCAGTCGTTTTAGGTTGTTTTAAGTAAAAATTTAGGCCTGTTTAAGACTTCTAAAGTATAATCGCCTTACTTAAAGGATCGAGCTCCCTTTAAAATTTAAAAGACAAGTACTTGTAAAAAAGATAAAAGGTAAAAAGATGAATCAAAAAGAAACAAAACAAGTAGTCGAAACGCAAGAATCCAAAGAAAAAATGGTTGTCCTCAAACGAAGCCCTAAGTGGTGGATTAGCATGGCAGCAGTTGGTGGATTGTTGGTTGGTGCTGGAAGTGGCTTTGGTGTCGGTGTCATCGCCTCTCAATCCTCCAATAACCAACAATTTTCTCAACCGGTCCAAACGGGTCAGAACCAAGGATCTAATCAGCAACAAAATAGTCAAACTGGCCATCCTTCACAAGAAAACCAGCAAAATGGTGGCCCACAGGATGGCGGTCCTCAAGGCGGTGGTCCTCAAGGTGGTGGTCAAGGACAAGGCGGTCCACAAGGTGGCGGTCCTGGTCAGATGCCACAAGAAGGCAATGGTGGCCCACAAGGGAATGGTCCAGATAATGGCATGAACCAATCTGGAGGACAAGAAGGGAACCAGGGTTCCTCTAAAAAGTCCAATAAGAAGAATTCAAAAAATAAAAATAAGACGAGTGATAGTCAAAGTAAGAAAGAAAACACGACAAACTCATAGGATTAGCCTTCCTCAGGCAGGCTGAATTTGATCATAAAACCAAGTTCTAAACTATAGGAAATGAAGGGAAGTCGTGTTATAATGGTTAAGAATAGATTAGAAAGACTCACTCACGAAAGAGAAGAGGATACGACAATGATTAAAATTCTATTGGTCGAAGATGACCTTGGTTTGTCAAATTCAGTATTTGATTTTTTAGATGATTTTGCGGATGTCATGCAGGTCTTTGACGGAGAAGAAGGTCTTTACGAAGCAGAAAGCGGGATCTATGATTTGATTTTGCTGGACCTGATGCTTCCTGAAAAAGACGGTTTCCATGTCTTGAAAGAATTGCGTGAAAAAGGCGTGACAACCCCTGTTTTGATCATGACAGCCAAAGAAAGTCTGGATGACAAAGGACACGGCTTTGAGCTGGGGGCAGACGATTACCTCACCAAGCCTTTCTACCTAGAAGAGCTCAAGATGCGGATTCAAGCCCTCTTGAAGCGCTCAGGAAAGGTCAATGAAAACACCCTTAATTATGGCAATTTGAAGGTCAATTTATCTACCAATTCGACTTATGTGGATGGGAAAGAAGTGGAACTTCTTGGGAAGGAATTTGATCTCTTGGTCTACTTCCTTCAAAACCAAAATGTCATCCTTCCAAAGACACAGATCTTCGATCGTCTTTGGGGCTTTGATAGTGACACAACCATCTCTGTTGTTGAGGTCTATGTTTCAAAAATTCGTAAGAAATTAAAAGGTACTGATTTCGTTGAGAGCTTGCAAACATTGCGCAGTGTGGGGTATATCTTAAAAGATGTTAACAAGGATTAAGAAAACCGTCGGGGAAGATGATTTTTCCTACTTCATCCGATATTTTGGTCTCTTCACCTTGATATTCTCAGCCATGACCTTGATAATCATCCAGGTCATGCGCTCGAGTCTCTATACAACGGTCGATGAGAATCTCAAGACTCTCAGTCAGGATCCCTACTCGCTTGTAGCGATTGCTTATCGAGACCAGCGACAGTCAAATACCAAAGGAGATGATAATGATCATGAGATGATGATCCCAGATCATGATAAATCAGAACCTAAAGGAGATGTCACATCCAATACCACTGTTGTTTTGCTCAATAAAAAATATGAAAACTTGACAACCGGTAATGGGTTTTTAAACTTCAAAACGGTGACGTTTGGTCGAAAGCTCCTCAACAAGGTTTCCCAGCTCCAAATTACAAACAGCTATGGGAAAAAAGAAAGTTACCGGGCCTATATGGCAGAGTTGAGTTTATCTGATGATGAAAGTGATAGTGACATCAAGTATGCGGTTGTCATGACCAATATCAGTCAACTAGAGCAGACCAGTGAAGAGCACGAAAGTCAAATCGCCCTCATCATGATCTGCTTCTGGGGAATCTCCTTATTCGCTAGCCTCTTCTTAGCACGTCTCAGCGTCAAGCCCCTTCTTGAGAGTATGCAAAAGCAAAAGGCTTTCGTGGAAAATGCTTCCCATGAGTTGCGGACGCCTTTAGCAGTTCTGCAAAATCGCCTCGAAACGCTTTTTAGAAAGCCTGAAGCGACCATTATGGAATCGAGTGAGAATATTGCATCCAGCTTGGATGAAGTTCGAAATATGAAGCTCTTGACCACCAACCTTCTTAACATTGCCCGAAGAGATGACGGCTTGAAACCAGAGATGGAAGATATCGAACCAAGCTTTTTCGATCAGACCTTCTCGAATTTTGAGATCATTGCGGAAGAAAATGACAAACTCTTCCGAGGAGATAATCAGGTGGACAAAGTCATTTGTTCTGACAAGACACTCCTCAAGCAATTGATGACCATTCTCTATGACAATGCCTTGAAATATACCGATGAAGATGGCGAGATCCAGTTTGAAGTCCAGTTGAAGGATAAAAATCTTCTTTTGAGAGTATTGGATAATGGTCCAGGGATTCGAGATGAGGATAAGAAACGGATTTTTGATCGTTTTTACCGGGTCGACAAGGCCAGAACCCGTCAAAAAGGTGGATTTGGCTTGGGGTTATCCCTCGCTAAGCAGATCGTAGAAGCCTTTAAAGGGACCATTCAAGTCAAAGATAATAAACCAAAAGGGACCATCTTTGAAGTGAAATTATCCATTAAGACGGAAAGTCGTAAAAAAAATCGTTCATAATCTTTAAAAAATAGAAAAGAGGAAAACCTATGAGTTCAAAAATGTTGCACACTTGCCTTCGTGTGGAAAACTTAGAAAAATCAATCGCTTTTTACCAAGATGCTTTTGGTTTTGAAGAAAAACGTCGGAAAGATTTCCCAGACTACAAGTTCACGATTGTTTATTTGGCCTTGCCTGGAGATGACTATGAGCTGGAATTGACTTACAATTATGATCATGGTCCATATGTCATCGGAGATGGCTATGCTCACGTTGCTTTGAGTACTCCTGATTTGGAAGGTTTGAATGCTGAACACAAGGCTAAAGGCTATGAAGTGACGGAACCAAAAGGTCTTCCAGGAACGCAACCGAATTACTATTTTGTTGTAGATCCGGATGGATATAAAGTAGAAGTCATTCGCGAAAAATAAGAGGGACTAAAAACAGGGGCCGCTGTCGGCGACGACAGTCGCCCTCTTTTTATGAAACCATTTACAAAAAAGGAATGTTTTTTCGAGAGAAATTTGCTATAATAAAGTTATGAGATTCAAACACACGAAAACTATTTTATTAATCATTACAAATCTCCTTTTATTGAGTCTTTTGTATATCGGCTATCAAAAGATTCAAAGGGTTCGTGAACAAAAAGCCTATCAGGATCAGTTTGCCAAGGTCACCCAACTCGAGAAAAGCTCTGAAAAAGGGAAAGATGTTCAAGTTCAGGAAGGGATTTTAGGAACTTCTTATGTGACGGCTTATTATCCTACTAAAGATGGACAGCCTGTTGAGATTGTGAAAGAGAAGATCCAAGAAGACCTTCAGCGTCTAGGATCGGATGAGAAAACCAAGGAGCCAAAGCATTTGACCTTCTACCATAGTGAAGAAGCAGAAGCGCCTTTTGTTGGTTATCACCCTATCCAAATCAAACGGGCTGAATACCAGTACAAAAAAGGGAAATTCATCAAAGATGAGACGGTGAAGTTGCCCCTCTTTTACTTGGATGATGATAGTAACCCTTTGACCCTCAGCCAGGTTTTTGCGGATCCAGATGGAGCCAAACAGATCTTTTTGGAGGAATTACGGGGGAATCTAGCCTTTCGTCAGCTGGACGAGGAAAGCATTGATCAAATGGTTGCCCACTTCTCAGAGTTGGATTTGAGCCAATGGGAATTCCAATATGAAAAAGGAAATTTCACCATTCCATTTCCAACCAAGGTTAAAGGAGACGATACCTTCACTGTTCCCTTGTCTAAATTCTACGACGTGATTGATACAGAGCGCTTACTTCCTGATGATCTAGCTTCTTATGAATCCTATATTGAAGAACGCCACCGTAAGATGATTGCCCTGACCTTTGATGATGGACCAGATCCAACCACGACTCCTCAGGCGCTGGCCATCTTAAAGAAATACAATGCCAAAGCTACCTTCTTTATGGTCGGAAAAAATGTCAGTGCGAATCCGGATATTGCTAAGCAAGTCCGCAAAGAAGGTCATCAAATCGGGAACCATACCTGGGATCACCCTCAATTGCCAAAATTGAGCTTGGATAATGCCAAAAAAGAGATCTTGGATACCCAAGAAGCTATTCAAAAAGCGACAGGTGTGCAGACCAAGATTACCCGTCCTCCGTATGGGGCCATCAATAACGCTATCCAATACGGTGTCGACCAATCCTTCATCATGTGGGATGTAGATAGCCTAGATTGGAAGACACATAATACGACGGCTATTCTCAATGAAGTGAAAAAAGAAGTCAAACCGGGTTCGATTATCCTCATGCATGATATCCATCAAACCACGATTGACGCTCTACCGACCGTCCTTGACTACCTCAAATCACAAGGCTATACCTTTGTAACGGTGGATGAATTGTTGGATTATCAACTTGAAAGTCATCGCATTTATTACAATGGAAATTAACATAAAAATCCTCTGCAGTTCATTCACTAGCAGAGGATTTTCTTATTCATTTAAAAAGAGTTCGGAATTTTTTAAAACCAGTTCACGGACAGAAGCGTATTTTTTTAAGGATTTGAGTTCTTCTGGGTGGGTGATAAAGGTGATTACATAGCCCTCCCGCCCCATTCGTCCTGTTCGACCGGCACGGTGGGTATAGGTCTCCACATCACGAGGAATATCGTAGTTAATCACACACTCAAGATGTTCAATATCGATTCCACGAGCGACCAAATCGGTGGCCAGCAAGAGGGTCAGCTGATGGTCTTTGAAGCGTTCCAGAATGACCTTGCGGTATTTGACATTGACATCACTGGCGAGCGAAACGGCCTCAACACCCCGGTATTGTAGTTTTTCTTCAGCACTACCTAGATCAGACAGGCTGTTGAAAAAAGCCAGACCACGAAAATCTTCGACGTAGGCGAGTTTGCGGAGCAATTCGACCTTGTCTCGCTTATCCACTTGCATATAAAAATGTTGGATATTGTCCAAAGAAACTCCATCAACCGAAATGCGAAGAGTATTTTCTTCTAGCTGGTCTGGATCGACCTTGGCTGTGGCGCTCATGTAGACATATTGGTGGTCACGGGGAGCATAGTGGCTGATCTTGTCGATGAAGTGGTACTGAGAATCGCTCAGTAATTGGTCGAATTCATCTAAAATGATGGTTTCTACATTCATCATTTTGATCTTTTTCAGCTTGATCAGCTCAAAGATCCGACCAGGCGTCCCAACCAGGATTTCGGGTCCTTTTTTGAGGCGTTCGATTTGCCGTTTTTGACTAGATCCTGAAAGGAAGAGTTGTGTCTGGAGACCGAGAGGCTCTGCCCATTGTTTGGTGACATCAAAAATTTGTCCTGCTAATTCTGTATTAGGAGCCAAAATCAAGAGTTGTTGGGCCTTCTTCGGTTTGAGTTTGAGCAAGCTCGGAAAGAGATAGGCGAGTGTCTTACCTGTACCGGTAGGACTGATCCCGAGGACATTTTCTCCTTCATAGATAGGGGAGAAGATCTGTTCCTGAATTTCAGTGAATGTATCAAATCCAAGTGTTTCTAACTGGTCTTTCCAGCTTTGTGGAAATTGTTCTTTCATTCTTTTTCATCCTTAAATTGTATTCCAGCGCTTTGACGCATCTGGTAGAGGGTTTCATGGACCTGCTCAGCTGTTTGTAACCATTCAAGATAAGCAGCTGGCTTTTGATGAGCGATGGCAAGGGCAAAGGCTTCCGCCTCATCTTGCATTTGGTGTGGGCAGGACTGGATCGGAAGGTCGATGACTTCCCCAGAATGGCTGACAAATTGGGCCTGGTTGATAGCTTCTACAGCATTTAGAGTCAGAGTTCCAGTCTTGGTATAGATTTCAGCAGGTAGATGGCTGGTGATATTTTTCCCCGCCTGAATGGCAACCTGAAACTCTGGATAAATCAAGACACCTTGACCATAGAGATCAACCAAATTGGGTAATTGCTGAGCGGTGTAGTGGCTGGAGATTGGAACTCCAAAGAAGCCAATGGCCAGGTAGAGGCAGTAGACACCCAGATCCATCAAGGCCCCACCTGCATAGACATCTGAGAAAATATTGGGCATCTCACCTGCAAGAAGAGCCGGCAATTTGGAAGAATATTTGGCAAAGGTGAAGTTGGCGCCCAGTATTTCCTGATTAGAGAGGAAGTTTTTAACTACTTGAAAGGCTGCTTCTTGGTAATTTCTGGCAGCTTCAAAGAGATAGACCTGGTGCTCATTAGCAAGCTTGACCAGTTCCTTCCATTCAGAAGGCTTGGTCACAGCCGGTTTTTCAATGATGACATGCTTCTTTGCTAAAATAGCAAGCTTGGCCTGAGCGAAATGAAGAGAATTGGGGCTGGCAATGTAGACCACATCCAGCTCACTGTCTAAAAAGTCGATGAAATCCGTGTAGCAAGAGATCGCTCCATAAGGCTCACAAAACTCTTGAGCAGTCTTCATCTTTCTCGAATACACAGCCTGCAAGTGATAGTGGCCTGTCTGATAAGCAGCTGTAATAAATTCATGTGAAATCCAACTCGTACCAATAATTCCCAGCTTTAACATAAGGTGTCCTTCCGTAATCGATTCACTCTATTATACCATGAAAAGGGGGAGGGGCGGGGTGAAAAATACTAGGGTTTACGAGAGTTTTTTGTTACAATAGAAAGTGAATAAGTCAAGGAGTAAGAGATGACCATATCAGTTGTAGTCCCATGTTTTAACGAAGAAGAATCGATTCCATTGTTTTATCGAGAAATGGAACGTGTTCGGATGAAGATGGGAGAAAAGTTTGAATATATTTTTATAAATGATGGCTCTTCAGATGGTACACTATCCGTTCTTCGAAAGTTACATGTTACAGATTCAAATGTGCACTACCTTTCTTTTTCTCGAAATTTCGGGAAAGAGGCCGCACTATATGCTGGACTTGAGCGTGCTAGTGGTGAATATGTGACGGTCATGGATGTAGATCTGCAGGACCCTCCGGAGTTATTGATTGAAATGAAGCAGAAGTTGGAGGAACAGCCGAATTTAGACTGTGTCGGAACGAGACGCGTAACCCGTGATGGGGAACCACCGATCCGCTCTTTCTTTGCACGGATGTTTTATAAATTGATCAATCATATTAGTCAGGTGGAAATGGTTGACGGGGCGCGTGATTTCCGTTTGATGCGCCGTCCCATGGTCGATGCTATCATGGAGTTATCGGAGTACAATCGTTTCTCAAAAGGAATTTTTGCTTGGGTAGGATTTGAGACAGAATACCTGGAATATAAAAATGTCGAGCGCGTGGCAGGAGAGACGTCTTGGAATTTTTGGTCCCTTTTTAAGTACTCGATTGAAGGGATTGTCAATTTCTCGGATGCCCCATTAAACATTGCCTTTATTGGTGGACTTTTATCTTGGATCTTGGCCTTTATCATGGTGATTCTGATTGTGATCCGTACCTTAGTCTTTGGAGATCCTACTTCAGGTTGGCCATCCCTCATGACAGTGATTCTTTTCCTAGGAGGGTTCCAATTACTAACCATTGGGATTTTAGGGAAATATATCGGTAAGATCTTTATGGAAACTAAGAAACGTCCAATCTATGTCATCAAAGAGAAAAGTGAGTAAAAAGCAGAAAACTTCTGCTTTTTTTGCTATAATGATAGGGATAAAGCATTTGAAAGGAACGTAACATGATTTTAATTACAGGTGCAAATGGTCAACTTGGAACGGAGCTTCGCCATTTGTTAGACGAACGAAATGAAGAATATGTAGCTGTTGATGTGGCTGAGATGGATATCACAAATGCAGAAAAAGTAGATGAGGTATTCGCAGAAGTAAAACCAACCCTAGTCTACCACTGTGCTGCCTATACAGCTGTTGATGCGGCTGAAGACGAAGGAAAAGAGTTGGACTATGCTATCAACGTGACTGGTACGGAAAATGTAGCAAAAGCATCTGAAAAGCATGGTGCAACCTTGGTTTATATTTCAACAGACTACGTTTTTGATGGTGAAAAACCAGTAGGTCAAGAGTGGGAAGTAGACGATCAACCAGATCCTCAAACAGAGTACGGTCGTACCAAACGTATGGGGGAAGAATTGGTTGAGAAGCATGTGTCTAACTTCTATATCATCCGTACAGCTTGGGTCTTTGGGAACTACGGTAAGAACTTTGTCTTCACCATGCAAAACTTAGCTAAGACTCACAAGACTTTGACGGTCGTCAATGACCAACATGGTCGTCCAACCTGGACACGTACATTGGCTGAGTTTATGACTTATTTAGCTGAAAACCGTAAAGAATATGGTTATTACCATCTATCAAATGATGCTGAAGAAGATACAACTTGGTATGACTTTGCAGTTGAAATCCTCAAAGATACGGATGTAGAAGTGAAGCCAGTGGATTCCAGCCAATTCCCAGCTAAGGCGAAACGCCCACTGAACTCAACAATGAGTTTGGCAAAAGCGAAAGCAACAGGATTTGTTATTCCAACCTGGAAGGATGCCTTGAAAGAGTTCTATAAACAAGAAGTGAAATAATTAAAGTGAAAAAGATGGTAGTAAGCCATCTTTTCATTTGATTGAAAGGAGTGTTATGAAAAAGAGGAATATCAATATTGATGTTTTAAAATGTATTGCTGTAATGTTTGTATTATGTGTTCATTTTTTTCTTCATACTAGTTATTATGGACGTTCTTTCAGCTTTAAAAGTGTTTTCTATTCTTCTTTCATTTGGATAATTTTTATGACTTGTGTTCCATTGTTTATCATGGTCACAGGTAGTTTAATGAAAGATAAGACCTATAGTAAAGTATATTTTCTAAAATTACTCCCAGTACTTGGTATATATGTCTTAACAGCTTCAGTTTATACATTATTTGATAATAAGGCTTTTAATATAGAATATTTGGAAAAATTAGTTGTTAATATAGTTACATTCAGTCATTACGCCTGGTATGTAAATATGTATATTGGTTTGTATCTATTGATTCCATTATTAAATAGTGGTTATAAATCATTAAAAAATCAAAGAGCTCAAGGTTTAGTGATATTAATTCTGATTATTCTAACTGTTTTACCACCTACACTCTCATTAATAGACAATAATCAAAAGTTCATCGTTATTCAACATCTAGTTCCCGACTATTGGAAGGGGATTTGGCCTATTACTTATTACTTTCTTGGGATATTTCTTGCTTCATTAACTAAAAAATGGAATATGAAGATGGTGTTTTTATCTATCATTATAGTTGATATTTTAAGCATAGTTGGAATCGCAGGGGTGTCAGAAAAGAGTTTAGGTATTGAATTCTCAGTTCTTCCTGTATTGTTTTTGTCTTCTTTAATTTATTATTTAGTATTACATCTACATATTGATATAAAAAAAATATGGCTTCAAAAGATTATTTATTTTATCTCAAATAATACGCTATCAATCTATCTGTTGTCTGTAATCGGAGATTACTACTGGTATCCTAAGATTATTGAAAGATGGGGAGATTTTTCAAACATATTGCCGAAGTTTCCTTTGATTGTATTTTTATTATTCTTGCAATCTATATTGATTACTTTTGTTTTGGTGCTTGGAACAAAAACTTCTCGGCATATTGTTGCTAAACTTTCAAAATGAACTATTGGTAGAATTTTTTGATAAATGAAATAGATACTTATAAATTGATTTTAAAAATGGATTAAGAGTTATCTTTTGAATGATTTTTTTTAATATTGTTTATGATATAATAAAAGCAATATACTGATTGAAAGTGAGTTGTAATACTTGGAAAATGTAACTCCCCAAAAGGTTTTTTTCTGGAATATTTTAGGAAGTATGTCTTCGGCAGTTGTTTCAGTTATTCTTCTTTTTATTGTTACACGTACTTTGAATAGTACTTCAGCAGATATTTACAGTTTTGCCTATGCGATTGCAAACCTATTTGTTATTCTTGCTAGTTTTCAGGTCAGAGATTTTCAGGCAACAGATATAAGAGAAAAGTATTCTTTTGATACCTATTTTGTTACGAGGATCATTTCAAACATTGCAATGGTTCTTCTTTTAGTGACGTATCTCATTTTTAATCCGAATACGCATTCAAATGTTGGAATCATATTTTGGGTCTCTTTTTTCAGAGTCAGTGAGGCTTTATCAGATGTTTTTCAAGGATTATTTCAGCAGAAGGAACGTTTGGATATTGCTGGAAAGTCTCTCTTTCTGAGAAATACCTTATCAACAATTGTATTTGCTCTAACTTTAGTTATCTCTAAAAATCTATTGTGGTCTGTGATCGCACAAACCATCAGTTCATTTGTTTTTATTGGTCTATTTGATTATCCTAATTCAAAAGTCTTCCATCGCTTAAATCTTAAGAGTGTTAGGTTGAGTAATATTATCAATGTATTGAAAGATTGTTTGCCTTTATTTATTAATGCTTTTTTGTTGGTCTCAATTTATAATCAGCCTAAATATGCTTTGAATGATATTTTTAATCAAGGTTTGATTGGAAATGGTGTTCAGAGGGATTTTAGTATTTTGTTTACACCAATTTTTGCCATGAATCTTATGATTGTATTTCTTAGACCAATGATTACACAACTTGCAGTCTTTTTAGAAGAAAAGAAGATTTCTCATTTTGTCACTTACAAGAATAATCTCTTCAAGATTTTACTTGGTACGTGTACCTTCATTTTCCTTTTAGGTTTCTTTCTTGCAATTCCAGTTTTAAATATTGTATATGGGACAGATCTAGGGCAATATAAAACAAGCTTTATAGTATTGCTACTTGGGGGGATAGCAAGTACATTTTCAACTGTGTGTGATAACATTTTAACAGTATTTCGAAAGCAGCGCTATTTGGTAATTTCTTTTATTGTAGGATATATTGTGTCTCTCTTAACTGCTAAACCCTTAGTATCGAAATTTGAAATCTTTGGAGCCTCTCTATCATTTCTTTGTTCAATGGTAGCTTGGTTAGTAGCTTCATTAGTCATTTATTTTATAACGAATCCATACACTTTTATTAGAAAGAATAAGTAAAATGAAATTTTCAATTGTGGTAGCTGCATATAATGTGGCAGAGTATTTAGAAGAATGTGTAGATAGTCTTGCAGATCAAAATTTCCCTAATTCTGAATATGAAGTTGTTATTGTTGATGATGGTTCTACAGATGGTCAAACAAGTAAACTTTGTGATGAACTATCATATAAATATGAAGTTGTTAGAACCATTCACCAAGAAAATGGTGGATTATCTTCAGCGAGAAATACAGGAATAAAGCATTCTAAAGGTGAGTATTTGCTCTTTGTCGATGGTGATGATTTTTGGAGTAATAAGAATTTTCTTGAAAAGTTGTCCTTTAATATTGAAAAATATTGTAGTGATGTGGTGATTTTTTCATATGAAAAATATTATTCGAAAGCAGAAACTATTGAAGTAAGGTTTGATAAAGCTCCGGTTTATGGAAAAATAGATTCAAATATTTCCCAAATAGTCTCTACGGGACTTTTTACTGCACCTGCTTGGAATAAATGTGTAAAGAGGATTTTATTTGAAAATGGGTTGGATTTTCCTGTAGGATTACTTTCTGAAGATTGTTTATATTGTGCCGATGTATTAAAGAATATCAAATCCTATTCCATTTTGAACGAAATGTGCTATATGTATAGACAAAATAGACTAGGAAGCATCACAAATATTGTGAAAGAAAAAAATGTTCATGATATTTTAAAAAGTATCCACCTCGGCCTTATAGATATCGAAAAGTATAATAAAGATATACGGAAAGGTTTGGAAGTTTATTTTTCAATTTCGTATATTTCTATTTTGCCATATGTGAATCAATACCTTTCAAATCCAGAAATCAAACGATTATTATTTAAGTATCGTTACTTGTTAAAATATTCTAGAATATTAACTAACAAAGAATTTAAATTAACAGGGTTGATTAGTCAAATGTTTGGTCTGAAAGTTTCAACTAAGTTATTTGCTTATTTATTAAAATTCTATAAGAAGTATCGAGGATAAATTGAATTTTATAATTTTATTAAGAGATTGATTGTGATAAAGAAATGTGCGAAAGGAGAAGTAGTTGAGAGTTTTAATGATAATTCCTGCCTACAATGAGGAGGAAAGTATTTTTGACACGGTAACAAGTATCTTGAATTACCGCAAGAAAGTTGATTTTGATTTGGACTATGTTGTGATCAATGACGGATCAACAGATAAGACAAAAGAAATTTTGGAAGATAATCATTTTAACGCTGTTCATCTTGTGATGAATCTTGGGATTGGCGGTGCGGTTCAAACAGGATATAAATATGCACTAGAGCATGATTATGATGTAGCGGTGCAATTTGATGGCGATGGTCAGCATGATATTGAATCCTTATCAGATTTGCTAGAACCAATTCGAAAAAATGAAGCAGACCTAGTAATTGGTTCTCGCTTTGTTGGTGATGTTAAGTCGGAATTTCAAACGACTTTTATGAGACGTTTTGGTATTGGCGTTATTTCCAATCTGATTCATTGGACAACTGGACAAAGAGTTTTAGATACGACATCAGGCTATCGTTTAGCTGATAAAGCTGTTATCAAACAATTTGCTAGACGTTACCCAATCAAGTATCCAGAGCCTGAAACAATTGTTCACATTTTGAAACGTAAATATAAGGTTGTGGAAAAACCTGCTAATATGTTTGAACGTACAGGTGGAGTATCCTCCATCACCCCTATCAAGTCTATTCGTTACATGATAGAAGTATGTTCATCAATTCTTATCGCAGCCTTTATGAAGGAGAGTGAATAATGTCAGTTTTATCTATTGTGATGTTGATAGCTTCAATCTTTTTCCTTTATTTAGTCATTAGAAATATCAACAAAAATAATATCTTATTTGAACAGGCATTCATATGGATTGTTATCAGTCTTGTCATGATTGTAATTTCAGTGTTTGATTCTATTCCTGGATACTTTGCTAAATTACTTGGATTTGAATTGACCTCCAATTTTCTATTGTCTCTTACTATTTTTTTCCTGTTGGTCATTGGATTTTTGCAAACCATGACTTTGTCAAAACAAAAAGAACAGATAAAGCATTTAGTTCAAGAATTATCTATTTTAAAAAGTCAAGTAGAAACGAAAGAGGAGAATGATGAACAGTAATCATACTTGGGTGATCTGTGCTTATGGTGAGAGCGAATACTTGGAAGCTTGTATTCAATCCTTGAAGAATCAAACTTTCCAATCACAGATTATCTGTTATAGTTCAACACCACTGAACTCGATCAAAGAACTTTGTCAGCGTTATGCTATTCCATTTTACACCAAGCAAGGTGGTGGGATTGGTAAGGATTGGAACAATGCCATGTCTTTTGTAGAGACGAAGTATGCTACCATAGCCCATCAGGATGATTATTATGAGCCGGACTATGCTGAGAAAGTTTTGGCTAAGATGGAAAAAAATCAAGATGTGTTGATTGGGTATTCTGATTATTTTGAAGAAAAAGATGGCCATAAAATTCCTGCGAATACAAATCTGAAGATCAAAACCTTGATGTTAAAAACTATGAATCTTTTTCCTGCTAGTCACTTTTGGCGAAACCGTGTGATGGCTTTTGGGAATCCGATTTGTTGTCCAGCTGTCTCCTATAATCGTGAAAATTTGAAGAATTTCTATTTTGATGAAGGAATGAGAGTGAGTTTGGATTGGTACGCATGGTATAAGATCAGCGAGTATAAAGGTCGTTTTGCTTATGTATCTGACAAGCTCATGTGCCACCGTATTCATGGAGAGTCTGAAACATCAAAAACGATTGCAGACAATACGCGTAGTAAAGAAGATCTATACATGTATGAACTCTTTTGGCCTAAATGGATTGCCAAGTTGTTGATGAGACAATATGTGAAGAGTCAGAAGACGAATAATTAGGAGAAAATGATGGATTATATTTTTGATAGTTATGGTCGAAATAAAAAGTATCTATTTACTTTTCTTGTTCTATCAATTTGTACAGTAGTTATATATACTGGACGTTTAATTGATTTTCCTAAAATTGGTGTACTATTTTTTGTTGTATTTGCTTTTTCCATTTTTCTTTTGCCCAAGAGAAATGTTGGGACCTTTCTTGCTATGCTTATTAGCGGCCTTTCATTTGCTTTCATTACACCGGTTTTGAATACGCCAGATGAACATGTTCACCTTTCAAGAACCATTCATATCGTGGAAGGTAATGTCAATATGGGGAATAAAAACATCCATATTACGGAAGATTACTTTGATGTTTATAAAAATTTCAAAAAAACATTTACCAAATCTTCTTTGTTTGAAGAAGGGCAGACGACCAAACAAGTGAAGTTTGGCAAAGAAACGGATTACAGGGCAACCAACTCATATTGGTTTATTGGTTATATCCCTCAGGCTTTGGGATTCGGGATTGGAAAATTTTTGAACTTGAGTGTCGGAGTCTCCTATTATTTGGGTCGAATTTTTAATGTCATATCTTATTGCATTTTAGCAATGATAGCAATAAGGCTAAGTGGTAAATCAAAACAATTAATGACAATGGTTGTCATGATTCCAATGAATCTTGTTTTAGCTGCGTCCTATAATCAAGATGCAATGGCTATTGGATTAACTTATATAATTATCAGTTTATTCTTAAATTTTGTAACCAATAAAGATAAAATTGTTAAATTTAAAGATTTATTAGTCTATTGTTTATTGTGTATCGTACTTGTAACGATGAAATTGCCATATGGTTTTCTGGTAGGGTTATTGTTATTTATACCTAGGAAGAAAACAAATTGTAAAAAGTATTATTTAGTAGTACTGTCTCTAATTGCTGCAGTGTTCCTTTCTATTGTATTATGGTATTTTCTTTCTAAAGAAGTTAGAGTTGATACATTAAGTCTTGATGGTGTTGACTTCGGAAAACAATTAAAAAATATTTTAACCTATCCAAAATTGTATATTCCAGTTATTTTGAGAGAGATGTTATTATCAGTTAATCATTTAAATCAATTATTTGTGTTTGGCTGGTTAGATCTCTCTATGACAGAAGTTGTTTTACCAATCTTTACTTTTTATTTGATTATTATATTTTCAAACTTAGGAAGAATTAATGTTCCAAAATTATCTATAATTGGTGCTAGTTTAGTTACATTCTCAATTATTGGTATAGTTTCTCTCACACTATATTTAACATGGACACCGATTGGAAAATTTGAAGTTTTGGGTGTTCAGGGAAGATATTATTTGGGAGTTATATCCCTGATGATTCCGGTCATATCTAGTCTCTTTAAAAGAAAAGTAGATGAAGAGAATAGAGTATCTGATTCATTTATAGTGCAAGGTAGCTTTATTATTTTGTCATTAACGGTATTGCAAATTATTTCAGTATTATATTCTGTTGTTTAGTTTTAAGTTGAAATAAGAGAAAATTGAAGCGGCCCTTGTGGTCGCTTTTCTGTTTGCATTAGGCAAAAGGCCTAGAAAATGGTATAATTGAATAGACTGTGAATGATTTGAAAGGGAACTCTATGCAACATGTTTTTATTATCGGAAGTCGTGGGCTTCCGGCTCAATATGGCGGTTTTGAGACTTTTGTGGATCAATTGGTTTCGCATCAAGTGTCTCCAGATATCCAGTACCATGTTGCTTGCCTTTCTAATGATCAAGCTTATCAACATTTTGACTACAAGGGTGTGGATTGTTTTACGATTAAAGCCCCTAAGCTTGGGCCTGCGCGTGTCATCGCCTATGATATGATGGCCATCAACTATGCCTTGAAGCTTATTAAGAAACAAGGAATTGAACAGCCGATTTTTTACGTCTTGGGCAATACAATCGGAGCCTTTGTGGCGCCTTTTGCGAGCAAGATCCATAAGATAGGCGGACGATTTTATATCAATCCAGATGGACTGGAGTGGAAGCGGGCCAAGTGGGCCAAGCCGATCCAAGCCTATCTCAAGTATTCTGAAAAGATCATGACGCGCCATGCTGACTTGGTGATTTCTGACAACCCTGGTATTGAGTCCTATATCAAGGAAGCCTATCCTTGGTCCAAGACGACCTATATTGCCTACGGAACGGACTTGTCTCCGACTAGCCTAAATAGTCAGGATAATAAGGTCCGAGAATTCTATCAGAAATGGCAGACACAGGAGAAGAACTATTATTTGATCTTGGGCCGCTTTGTCCCAGAAAATAATTATGAGACCGCCATTCGTGAATTTATGGCCTCTTCCACCAAACGGGATTTGGTGATCATTTGTAACCAGGAAGGCAATCCTTATTTTGAGGAGCTCCGAGCTCGAACTGGATTTGATCAGGATCCTCGTGTTAAGTTTGTAGGAACGGTCTATGATCAAGACCTATTGAAGTATATCCGTAAAGAAGCCTTTGCCTATATCCATGGTCATGAAGTGGGTGGAACCAATCCTGGTCTCCTAGAGGCTCTTGCTCAGACGGATCTGAATTTAGTTTTAGGGGTCTCCTTTAACCAAACGGTCGCTAAGGATTCGGCTCAATATTGGACTAAAGAAACTGGGAATTTAGCGCATTTGATTGACCAGGTGGATCCTTTGGAAGATGTATCTGAATGGGGTCAACGAGCCAAGGCTAATATGAAGCAAAACTTTACCTGGGAAAAAATTGTAGGTGAGTACGAGGAATTATTCTTATCATGAAAGTAAATATCTTGTTGTCCACCTATAATGGTGAACAGTATCTAAAAGAGCAGGTCAAAAGTATCCAAGACCAGACTTATCAAGACTGGCAACTCTTGATCCGAGATGATGGATCGACAGATGGTACGGTGGAGATCATTCAAGAGTTGGTGGCCAAGGATGAGCGCATTCGCTTTATCAACCAAGGAGCTATCGAAAATCTTGGTGTTATCAAGAGCTTCCATGCCCTTCTGAAATATGAAAAAGCTGATCTTTATTGCTTCAGTGACCAAGATGATGTTTGGCTACCAGAAAAGATTGCCCTTCAAGTAGCAGAAGCAGAGAAGCATCCTCAAGAAGTGCCTTTGCTGGTCTACACAGATTTAAAAGTGGTCGATGAAAATTTGAATGTGCAGCATGAGAGTATGATTCGCACCCAGTCTGATCATGCCAATACAGAATTGATTCAAGAGTTGACGGAAAATACGGTAACTGGTGGGGTAGCCATGATTAACCACGCGCTGGCTGACTTATGGACGGGTCAAGAAAAACATGCACTTCTTATGCATGATTGGTATTTGGCCTTGTTGGCAACTGCATTTGGGAAGCTCATCTATATCGATCGGCCAACAGAATTGTACCGTCAGCACAGTAGCAATGTTCTGGGGGCTCGTACCCTTAGAAAACGGGTTAAAAATTGGGTTCGCCCTCATATTCTTTTTGCTAAATATTGGAATCTCATTGAGTCCAGTCAAGAACAAGCAAAAAATCTATTGGATCTGCCTGTCAGTTCCCAAACTAAAGAAATCATTGAAAACTTTGTCACCATTATGGATGTTTCACTAAAAGAACGTTTGAGACGGATTCGTCAGTACGGTTACCGGAAGAACCGGGCTTTTCATACGGTTGTGTTTACCAGCTTGATTCTGACAAAGTTTGCATATCGAGGTAAAAAATAATGTTTGACGTTTTTAGTCAGAAAAATCGAATTTTATTAAGAGAATTAATCAAAACAGACTTTAAATTACGTTACCAAGGATCAGCAATCGGTTATCTTTGGTCGATTTTAAAGCCCCTGATGACCTTTACGATCATGTATATTGTCTTCATCCGATTCTTACGCTTGGGTGGAGATGTGCCCCATTTCCCAGTTGCCCTCTTGTTGGCCAATGTAATCTGGGGCTTCTTCTCAGAAGCCACATCTATGGGGATGGTGTCGATCGTTAGTCGAGGCGACCTATTGCGGAAGTTGAATTTCTCCAAACATATCATCGTCTTGTCTGCGATTTCAGGAGCAGCCATCAACTTTGTCATTAACCTGGTTGTTGTCTTAATTTTTTCATTCTTTAATGGGGTGACATTCTCTTGGACAGCTTTGATGGTGATTCCGCTATTCTTTGAGTTGTTCTTGATGGCGACAGGGTGTGCATTGATCTTAGCGACATTTTTTGTTCGTTTCCGTGACCTAGGTCAAGTCTGGGAAGTACTCCTGCAAGCCGGCCTGTATGCGACGCCAATTATCTATCCGATTACCTTTATTGCAGACCGCAATCCATGGGCTGCTAAGTTGGTCATGATGAATCCTTTGGCTCAAATTATTCAAGATATGCGTTATTTCTTGATTGATAAGGCCAATACCCCTGTCTGGCTTTTGGTGGAAAATAAGTTCTTGGTTTTGATTCCTTATGTTTTACCAATTCTTATTTTTGTTGCTGGCTTTGCTTACTTTAACAAACATGCTAAGAAATTTGCGGAGATTCTCTAATGACAGATAAACAAATTGCAGTAAAAGTAGACCATGTCAGCAAGTACTTTAAGTTGCCAACAGAGGCAACCAATAGTCTTCGAACTGCCCTGGTCAATCGCTTCAAAGGAATCAAAGGATACAAAGAACAACATGTGCTTAAGAATATTTCTTTTGAAGTAGAAAAAGGAGACTTTTTCGGGATCCTCGGAAGAAATGGTTCTGGAAAATCGACTCTCTTGAAAATTATTTCTGAAATCTATGTGCCAGAAAAAGGTACCGTCACTATTGATGGGAAACTGGTGTCTTTTATCGAGCTTGGAGTGGGCTTTAACCCAGAACTGACAGGTCGAGAAAATGTCTATATGAACGGGGCTATGCTAGGCTTCTCAACAGCTGAAATTGATGCCATGTATGATGATATCGTAGACTTTGCCGAGTTGCATGAATTCATGAACCAAAAGCTTAAGAACTACTCATCAGGCATGCAGGTTCGTCTGGCCTTTTCGGTTGCCATTAAGGCCCAAGGGGATATCTTGATTTTGGACGAGGTCCTCGCAGTAGGAGATGAAGCCTTCCAGCGCAAGTGTAACGATTACTTCCAAGAACGCAAGAAATCAGGGAAAACCACGATCCTCGTTACCCATGATATGGGAGCCGTCAAGAAATATTGTAACAAGGCTGTTTTGATTGAAAATGGATTGGTGAAGGCTTTAGGGAGTCCAGAAAATGTTGCCAATCAGTACAGTTTTGATAATACAGCTCCTTTGCAACAGGGAGGAGAAGCTAATGGAGCAGGCAATTCCAACCAGGAAGAAAAAGTCTTGGTAGAAAATTTTCAGCTTCAGTTGTTAAGCTCAAACAAATTACGTCCTCAAGATCCTATTCAGTTCCAGATTGATTTTGATGTTCGTGAAGATATCAGGACCTATATCGCTCTGTCTTTAACGGATATTGATCGGAACATTTGGATCTACAATGATAATTCTATGAATCAACTGATGAGTGGAGCTGGACATAAAACAGTTCATTATACTTGTTCACTGCCAACTGTAAATGACTTAAAAATGAAATTGGAAGTGACAGTAAGGGATGAGGAAGGGCAGATGTTGGCCTTTTCAGATGCCACCCAGACTCCACTGATCTTTATCAATCGAGATGATATTGCTTTGGATGATAAATCAGCAATGGATTCGGCAAGTGGCTTAATCCAACGCAATGGAACATGGTCAATGACTGACTAGACTGAGGGAAATATGGAAACGACGCCTTTTGTTTCGATTATTTGTACGGTTTTTAATAAAGAGCCCTGGCTAAAGAAGACGATTGATAGCTTCTTAGCCCAACAAACAGAGTTTGATTATGAGATTATCTTAGTGGATGATGCTTCAAGCGATGGATCTCGTTCTATCATTCATGATTATCAAGCCAACTACCCTGATCTGATTCGTGCCTTTTATCAGGATGAGAATCAGGGAATTTCTAAAACCTGGGTCTCTATCTGTAAAGAAGCACGTGGAAAG
Organism: Streptococcus parasanguinis; assembly: GCF_019929185.1. Taxonomy (GTDB): domain Bacteria; phylum Bacillota; class Bacilli; order Lactobacillales; family Streptococcaceae; genus Streptococcus; species Streptococcus parasanguinis_O. Next base: position 18,728 of record NZ_JAHZPC010000014.1, on the reverse strand, counting down.
TATATTGCCCGCTGTGATGGAGATGATTTTTGGTTAGACCCTTTAAAACTTCAGAAACAGGTTGATTTATTAGAAAGTGAACCTGATTGCAAATGGTCCAATACAGATTTTGATATTTATGATGAACAAGGAACCCTCGTTTCTAAGGCCGGCTTTGCCAAACATACGATTCCATTAGCAGATACCTATGAAAAGATGCTTGCAACAAGAGGGTTTACCATGGCCTCTACATGGCTAGTTGATAGAGATCTGATGTTAGAAGTCAATCAAGAGTTAGACTTAACAACATCAGATGATACTTTCAACCTTCAATTGGAACTCTTTCAACGGACTTCTTTAGCCTATCTGGATGAAGCGACAGTTGCTTATACCATTAATCAAGGATCGGATTCTCGTCCAACTGATTTCAGAAAACTAGAACGCCGATTTCATAAGTTGTTGAAAACACAACTTGAGTATCTTGATAAATATCCAAATGCCGATTATAAAGAGATGACGAAGATCCTTTTAGATCGTAATAATACTTATGAGATTCGTCTTTCCAAACCAATGGATTCTCTTTCACACATCGGAATGGAGTCTGTTACCATTTATTTTGGTGACGAAGAAAATACTTATTCGGAAGATCGTACCATGACCAAACTTCTTCAAAAAGAAGATAGTCTGGCAATCGAAATTCCGAAGGGAACTTCTGTTATCCGAGTTGATCTGTCTGAAAGTCCAAGTTATTACTCTGATGTTGAATTGAGAGATTCTAACGGAAAGATTTGTTCGCCAGTTTATAGTAATGGTATCGTTACAGATAATTTGTTTCTTTTTAGTGAACCAGATCCTCAATTGATTTATGAAGTTGAAGAAGAAGGTGTGTATCAGCTGAGCTATAAAATGATTTCTATAGATAATCCCTCTGCACCGGATTATATTGGAAAAGTTTTTGCTGCCGAAATGTTAGATTATCAAAATAGTTTGAAAAATCTTGAGGCAGAGTTACAAGCTACGAAAGAAGCATATAATACAGTCATCCATTCTCGTCGTTGGACCATTCCAACAAAGATCTTGAAATTCTTTAGAATAAGGAAATAATATGCAACGTTTACTTTTATATGTTCACTACAATAAGTTTAATTTTATTAGTGGACATGTACTTTACCAATTAGAAAACATTCGTCCCTTGTATTCACGGGTGGTCTTTATCTCTAATAGTCAGCTACCAGAAGATGTGAAGTCTAATTTAGTAGCACAGCATCTGGTAGACGATATTCTAGAGCGACAAAATAGTGGCTTTGACTTTGCGGCTTGGCGGGATGGAATGAAGACAGTTGGCTTTGACCAACTGGCTCATTTTGATTCGGTTACGCTCATGAATGATACCTGCTTTGGACCGCTTTGGGATCTAGAACCCATTTATCAGCAGTTTGAACATGATGATGAAGTGGATTTCTGGGGAATGACCAATTACCGGAAAGACAAGGATTTTAACGAGCATATTCAGAGTTATTATCTCAGTTTTAAAAAACAGGTGTTGACATCAAGCGCCTTCCTAGAATTTTGGCAGGGTGTTCAAGACTTCACCAATGTTCAAGATGTGATTGATAACTATGAAACCAAGGTCACAACGAATTTCTTGGATGCTGGTTTTCGCTATAAGACGGTCTTTGATACCATTCATGAAGACACCACAGGGATGCTCTATCCGGACTTTTCTTACTACAATCCTACAGCGATTCTCCGTCATAAGGTTCCTTTTATCAAAGTCAAAACCATTGCAAACAATGAAGGAATTATGCCTTATATTTTTGACGAGTTGGAGCGTGTATCGGACTATCCATTAGACTTGATTCTCAACCACATGTCTATGATCGATCGTCCGGACTATCCTTATCTCTTGTCTCGTAAGTACTTAAAAAAACAGGAATTAGCTGGAGAGTTCGGTAAAAAAGTTGCAGTTCATCTTCATGTCTTTTATGTGGACCTCTTGGAAGAATTTCTAGATGCTTTTCAAGCCCTTCATTTCGCTTATGACTTATGGATCACGACAGATGTAGAAGAGAAGAAGCAGGCTATTGAGCAAATTCTTTCTAATCGGGCACAAGATGCGACGGTTGTGGTGACTGGAAACATTGGACGAGATGTGTTGCCAATGCTGCTCTTAAAAGAGCAACTTTCTCAATATGATTATGTAGGTCATTTCCATACCAAAAAATCAAAAGAAGCAGATTTTTGGGCAGGTGAATCTTGGCGCAAAGAATTGATTGAGATGCTAGTGAAGCCAGCGGATCAAATCCTTGCCAACATGGAAGCCAATCCAAAAGTCGGAATCACTATCGCAGATATTCCAACTTTCTTCCGTTACAATCGAATAGTGGTTGCCTGGAATGAGGCTCTTATTTCACCAGAGATGAACAAGCTCTGGGAACGGATGGGAGCGACCAAAACAATTGATTTCAAAAATCTCAATACCTTCGTTATGAGTTATGGGACTTTTGTTTGGTTTAAGTATGATGCTTTGAAACCACTCTTTGATTTGAATTTGACAGCAGCAGATGTTCCAGCTGAACCTCTTCCTCAAAATTCAATCCTTCATGCGATTGAACGCTTATTAGTCTACATTGCCTGGGATCAAAAATATGACTTTAGGATTTCTCAAAATCCTCATGTTCTGACACCATTTATTGATAATAAGCAATTGAACAATCGTGAGGATCTCCAACCGCATACCTTCGTGGACTTTAATCAAATCGGTGGGATCAAAGGAGCCTTGAAGTATATCGTGATAGGGCCTGCAAGAGCTGTGAAATATATACTAAAAAGAATGATAAAGAAAGTGAAATAATGAAACGGAAAAAAGAGTTTAATTTTAAAGAATTTATCCTCTCAGCATTATCGAAAGTCTCGAGAACTCAGTGGTATTATGGGGTTACTTTCGTTCTATTTTCTTTTTTTAATTTTTACCTAGCTCAGAACAATCTTGCAGTACATAACAAAGCAACAGGAACTGTCCTACAATATGTTAATTTTTTAGGAATTCTATTTGGAATTAGTTTCTTGCTATTAATTCCAATATTATCCCAGTTCAATTTTAAAAAATGGTTTCCTTTAAAGCTGATTGTCAGTTATTTGGTCTACAATACCCTTTCTTATTTGACAGAAATCACGATTTATTTGAATAATCCAAAATACAAGGTTTGGAATTTTGATCAGAATCCATTCTTTAGAACGGACTCCTTCCTTGTCATTTTCCTTCTGTTTGCTTCTACAGGTGGTTTGGTTCTATTACGACAGCATTATGATAAGCTGCCAAGTCGGAAAAAAGGAGGAGAAGAGATAGGCGAGAACTACCAGTATTTGGTCTTGTCGCAACTCTTGATCACCTTCATCGTAACAGACAAAAATTTTTCGACCCTTATTTACAGGACAGATAATTTTTTGTATAAGGCCTTTGAAATTGGCAAATACTCAACTCAACAATTCTGGTTGACAAATGAGTTTTTATATTTTCTATTTCCTTTGATTTCCTTGCTTGGATTCTTGTATACAAAAGGGCAGCGAGATTTCGTCAAGAACAAACCGAGTTTCTCTTTAGTGTTCTTCTCTAGTACCACTATTGCAATTGTATTGAATTATTTTATCCAATTCAGTTTAGGTCGAACAGAACCCTTCTTAGGCGTTCATTACACGATTCCAGATGCTATCTTATTTCAAATTCTTATTCTGACAGCGGTCCTCATTTTTGTTTATATTTGTATTAATCAATATTGGATTGCTACTTTCCTTATTTCATGTGTCTCGGTTTCGTTTGTTTTTGCAAATTTTGTTAAATTTAGTATGAGAAAGGAACCGGTTTTACCAAGTGATTTAACCTGGTTATCTAAACCTTTAACTTTACTTGGTTATATTGAGAAATCTCAGATTTTCATAATTATATTTTCACTGATATTGATGCTTGCTGTATTAATTTTGGGGAAAAGATATTTATTTAAGGGTAGAATTATTCGTTCATGGAAAATACAAATTGGAGCTATTGCATTGATGCTCCTATGTTTTAAGAGTGTCAATGGGATATTCAGTGATAAAGAAAACGGAAAGATCAAGGCCAATGTTCCAATCATTAGCACGTTAAATAATTATCAAGATATTAATTGGTTAGGTAATACGACTAATGCCCGTTATAAAGGGTTATCTTACGTTTGGATGAATCAATTGACGACGGAAGTTATTCCAAAACCAGATGGTTATTCCAAAGAACGTCTCGAGAAAATAGCTCAAAAATATACTAACTTATCGAATGAGATTAATAGGGAGAGAAGTAACTACTTAAATGATCAAACGGTTATCTATATTCTGAGCGAAAGTTTTTCTGATCCTAGAAAGGTTGAAGGTGTTGAGCTCACGGAAAACCCGATTCCAAATATTGAAAACATTATGAAAACCCACACGAGTGGTCAAATGCATTCAGATGGCTATGGTGGTGGAACAGCAAATATGGAGTTTCAAACTTTAACAAGTTTGCCATTCTATAATATATCACCAACTGTTTCGGTATTGTATACAGAGGTATTCCCTAAAATTCATGATGTTCCTTCTATAAGTAATACTTATTCTAGCAAAAATAAAATAGCTATTCATTTAGCTGGTGGAGCAAATTATTCTAGGGACATTGTATATTCAAGGCTGAATTTTAGCGACTTTATCACGATTAATACTAAGGGGATAACTGTTAGAAAAGAAGGAATCAGTCCGAGTGATGAATCCACCTATAATATTGTGTTGGATAACTTAAACGACAAAACCGGACAGTTCTTCTCAGTTATGACGATGCAAAATCATACCCCATGGTTAGAAGCAAACCCAGAAACCTTGGATGCCAAAGGAAAAGGTTTTAGTGATGAAGAAAATTCAAAACTGACTTTCTACAGTCGTTTACTTTCACAAACTGACACCGCCACCCAATCCTTCCTTGAAAGTCTTTCTAAAATAGATAAGAAGATTACAGTGGTATTCTATGGGGATCACTTGCCAGGACTTTATCCTGAGTCCGCTTTTAAGAATAATCCAGAGAGTCAGTATCAGACAGACTACTTCATTTGGAGTAATTTTGATGCACCGAAATTGAACTATCCTTTGGTCAATTCAAGTGATTTCTCTGCTATGGTTTTTGAACAGACCAATTCAAAAGTTTCACCTTACTATGCTTTGTTGACGGAAGTATTGAAAAAAGCAAGTGTTGATAAAAAGGCCTTAGAAGGGGAAGCACAAGAGATTGCAGAGGATTTGAAAATGGTTGAATACGACCTGATTAGTGGGAAAGGTTACCTTTCTAAAGACTTCTTTAAAGTCCCAACCAACAAATCCAATTAAGAAGGAGAGCTAGCAGTTAAAAATCTTTTTGATTTTGGCTGTCTGGCTCCCTTTTTTTTGTTTTTTATGCTAAACTATTAGATGGGGGTATGCTCATGATTAAGATATTCGGAAAGGTCCATTATCATTGGCAACCGGACTTATCCATTCTTGTGACTTATTGGTCCATTGCAGTGATTCCAGTCTTTATTGGACTAGCCTTGATGTATGAGAGTTCTAGTGTGCCAACGCTAGTTTTGTTTTCGTTCTTTTTATTTATGGCCTTGCTCGCGATTGGGGTCCACCGGTACTTCACGATTTATGAGGATGGGATCTTGCGGATTATTACTGCCAATCCTTTTACTCCAATCAAGGTGAAGATTGACTCGATCGAAAAGGTCGAAGTAAATAAGAAGTCGATTAAGCTCATTTTTAATGATGGTTCGCGCAGTCGAACATTCTGTATGCGCAAATGGCCGAAAAAATACTTTATCAATGCACTTGCCTTAAATCCCTATTTTAAGGGAGAAGTAATCTTGACGGATAATTTTATCCATGTGGATTACTATGAGATGTATTATGCAGACAAATAAAAAGCCCTCTTAATCTTTTAAGAGAGCATGAGTGGGGCATTCTTTAATAGCCTCGAGAACATCGTTTGTGACAGGGACTTCCTTTTCAAGGAGGTCGTCGTCTTCAGTAGCAAATTTAACGATGCCATTGTCATGGTAATCAAATAATTCAGAATAGGTCTGACAGAGACCGCAAGCGATGCAACGATCTGGTATTAACGTAACTTTCATACTTCTATTGTAATGATTTTTACGAGAAAAAACAAGGAGGAAGTCATGGCAAAAGAACCATGGGAAGAAGATATTTACGATGATGGAGAAGAAACATTGAAAAGAACGAGTAAGTTAAATGGAATAAAGGCAGATCGTCTGTTGACGATTTTAGCCATTATTTTCTTTGTAGTAGTAGTGGCAATGGTCTGTTTGTTGATTTTCCTTTCAACAGGTGGCAGCAATAAATCAAAACAAATGTCTGGTTTCTACAATGGTGAGACTAAGGTTGAACAGAAAACATCGGCTCCTGCAGCACAAACTGACCAAGCAGCTAAAGACGATGGTTCAAAAGATGAGAACTCTGAAGAAGGTACGATCACTGTTCAAGCAGGTGAAGGGGAAGCAGCGATTGCTGCGCGTGCGGGTATTTCCATTGCCCAATTGGAACAGTTAAATCCTTCTCATATGTCTACAGGATCATGGTATGCGAATCCTGGTGATGTCGTTAAGATTCAGTAGGAGTTGAAGACAGCATGAAACAAATTCAAATTGCCATTGATGGACCAGCTTCTAGTGGAAAATCCACGGTTGCAAAGATCATTGCCAAGGATCTAGACTATACGTATCTAGACACAGGAGCTATGTACCGTGCGGCGACTTATCTAGCTTTGCAAAATAATCTGACAGCTGAACAGGTTGATGACCTCTTAGCCCTTTTAGATCAGTATCCAATTAGTTTCGGTCGATCGGAAGAAGGAGAGCAGCTTGTCTTTGTAGCAGACGTGGATATTACCCACCCAATTCGCGATAACCAAGTGACCAACAATGTTTCATGGGTTGCAGCGCTTGCGCCAGTCCGTGAAAAACTTGTCGCTCTACAGCAAGAAATTGCAGCAGAGGGGGGCATCGTTATGGATGGACGCGATATTGGGACGGTCGTCCTTCCACATGCAGAGTTGAAGATCTTTTTGGTTGCTTCGGTTGAGGAGCGGGCAGAACGTCGTTATAAGGAGAATGTTGAAAAGGGCATCACAGCGGATCTTGAATTGTTGAAAAAAGAAATCGCTGAGCGGGACTATAAGGACAGCCACCGTGCCGTTTCTCCTTTGAAACCTGCAGCTGATGCCATTCATTTTGACACAACGGGTGTTGGAATTGCAGATGTTGTTGCCTTTATTGAAGAAAAAGCAAAAAAACTTCTTGACAAAGAATAAAAAACTTGATATCATATAAAAGTTGAGAAAAGCAGAAGTGAGAACTTCTCGCCTTGTGACGCAAGTTGCCTGGCCCCTACGGATCAAGTTTCAGTAATGAAATACATCATGTAGTTCGGGCCTGTTTTGCAGGTCCGTTCTTTGTTTTTCTCGAATAATAAAAAAGAGGTGAAAACCATAGCAAAGCAAGACTTATTCATCAATGATGAAATTCGTGTACGTGAAGTTCGCTTAATCGGTCTTGAAGGTGAGCAATTGGGTATCAAACCACTTAGCGAAGCGCAAGCACTTGCGGACGACGCTAATGTTGACTTGGTTCTCATTCAACCTCAAGCTAAACCTCCTGTTGCGAAAATTATGGACTACGGTAAGTTCAAATTTGAGTACCAGAAGAAGCAAAAAGAACAACGCAAAAAACAAAGCGTTGTGACCGTGAAAGAAGTTCGTTTGAGCCCAGTGATTGATAAGGGTGATTTCGATACAAAACTTCGCAATGCTCGCAAATTCCTTGAAAAAGGAAATAAAGTGAAGGTATCCATTCGCTTTAAGGGTCGTATGATTACCCACAAAGAGATTGGTGCTAAAGTTTTAGCCGACTTCGCTGAAGCGACACAAGATGTGGCGATCATCGAACAACGAGCTAAGATGGATGGACGTCAAATGTTCATGCAATTGGCGCCAGCAACTGACAAGAAATAATCTGTCAGAAAGTTAAAAAAAGGAGAAAATATCATGCCAAAACAAAAAACACACCGCGCATCAGCTAAACGTTTCAAACGTACAGGTTCTGGTGGACTTAAACGTTTCCGTGCTTACACTTCTCACCGTTTCCACGGAAAAACTAAGAAACAACGTCGTCATCTTCGTAAAGCATCTATGGTGCATGCAGGAGATTTCAAACGTATCAAAGCAATGCTTACTCGCTTGAAATAATTGCGTATTCGTAAGTAAAGAATTCTAGGAAATATTGGAGGAAATATAAATGGCACGTGTTAAAGGTGGCGTTGTATCACGCAAACGTCGTAAACGTATTCTTAAATTAGCTAAAGGTTACTATGGAGCTAAACATATCTTGTTCCGTACTGCAAAAGAACAAGTAATGAACTCTTACTACTATGCATACCGTGACCGTCGTCAAAAGAAACGTGACTTCCGTAAATTGTGGATCACACGTATCAATGCGGCAGCTCGTTTGAACGGACTTTCATACTCACAATTGATGCATGGTTTGAAATTGGCTGAGATCGAAGTTAACCGTAAAATGCTTGCTGACTTGGCTGTTAACGATGCAGCAGCTTTCACAGCTCTTGCAGATGCAGCTAAAGCAAAACTTGGTAAATAATGTTTATAATAGGCTGGGCAGAAGTTGTCCAGCCTTTGATGTATGATAGAAATAACTGTATGACGCAGTGATTGATTGGCTTCTTTGTTCGCCTTATAAGCTCCAAAGATAGCCTAATCAACTGTGCGGGGGTGGGAAAACGAACTCTTTTTTACTAGTCAGAGTTCTTTCCCACTCCCTTTTTTTCTTGTTGATTTCATGCTATAATGAAAATAATCGTAACCGATATGAGGAGGATATAAAGGTGACACATAATCGACTAGCATGGGATGAATATTTTGCAGCACAGGCCTTACTGATTTCGAATCGAGCGACATGTAATCGAGCGAAAGTAGGCGCTGTTCTGGTTAAGGATAATAAGGTCATTGCAACAGGGTATAATGGATCCGTTTCTGGGACAGATCATTGTCTAGAGGATGGCTGCCTCATGGTCGAGGGACACTGTGTCCGGACGATTCATGCGGAAGTCAATGCTATTTTGCAAGGAGCTGAACGTGGAATTCCAAAAGGCTTTACAGCTTATGTGACGCATTTTCCTTGCCTCAATTGCACCAAGCAGTTGCTTCAAGTCGGTTGCAAGCGGGTAGTATATATTCATCAATACCGCATAGATGAATATGCCGAATACCTCTACCGTGAAAAAGAAGTAGAACTGGTCAATTTACCAATTGAAGAAGTGAAAAGAGCTATTGCAGAGGCTGATTTTATTTAGGGAAGATTTCCAGCCTATTTCATGATATGTTAGCAATCTAATTGGAAACCTGTCCAAATTAATGTTTAAGAGATAGCATTGAATAGATGGCTATCATGAAAAGAATAATGGAATCAAGTATAATGGTGTTAAAGGAAAAACATAAAAATATAAGAAAGGAAGGAGAAAATGATGACAAACCAAGAGAAACATTTTGAGGGAAATAAAGAACATAGTAAGATCAGTGAAGATCATCCCAATTCTATATTTGTTCAGAATCCTCCAAAAGAAAATAGCTTACATTCTATTCTTCTTTCAGTAACCTTTTACCTATCCATTATCTATCTTGTATTGTTTGTCTTTTTCTTTAATATTTTGGGATTTTTCATGTTGTTGATTTTTCTAACACCAAACTTCTTAGGTGTTGCTATTGGAACCATTTTACTTGGACTAGGGATGAAGAAGGGGAATAAAAGCCTCCTCTATACGAGTGTTGGACTCTATCTGCTGTCTATCATCTTGGGTTTTGAACTAGATTGGGAAATTTTTCGAATCGCTCCGTTACTGCTAGGTATTCTGGTTTTAATTGGAACACTCTTAGTTGAAGAAGAGAAAAGCTCTTAATCAAAAAATGGGTATGGTCAACTCTACTCAATAAAAAGTATTCGGGTCGATCAAAGAGATAGTTAAATCAGTTCTTCCTCTCTATTTTTAAGCGCTATTATTTGAAAGAATAACTAAAAATGTTAGGAGAAAGTTATGACAGATCAACAAAAAAATCCTGAAGTAGATAAAGAAAAAGAGGCATTTGTTTCAGATGAAAGTCTTCTTCCTAACGATGAAATGAAGCTAGAAAAGAGAGTTGGGACTTCTGCAATACTTTCTTTTGCCCTGTTCATAGCCATTGCTTATATAGTTTTACTTTTATTAGGTCTCTTTGCAATGGGAACGTGGGCTGGTGGATTTTTGTACTTTTTGGGAATCCATATGATTAGCTTTTTTATTGCAACTATCCTGCTTTGGAATGGATATGTGAATGGCAATAAAGCAACTCTTTTTATAGCAGTAGCTATTTATGTTTTTTCATTTATTGCTGCGGGTGATCCGGATTGGGTGATTAATCATATACCACCGCTTGTAGTAGGAGTGCTGGTTTTGATTGGAACTGTATTGTTAAAAAATGAAGAGTGATGATAGCAGGTAGGGTGTTCAATCCTATCTTTTTTATTAATTCCTGAGAGCAAGCGAAGAAAACGATTACAAACTATGTTATAATTTAAATAAATGAATCGTTAAATACTTTTCTTAGAAAGCGGAGGAGAATCTATGTCTAGAAAAAAATGGTATGGTATACTGCTAATTCTTGAAGCAATTCTTTATCTTGTTTCTTATGGTAGTAGTCTAGTAGAGAGCTATAATGTCCAAAATTTAAATGGAAATACACCACTGATCACTACCTCTAGTATTTTTTCTATATGGAATGGAATGATTATTTGCTGGGTAATTTGGAGAATTATGAAGCAACGTTTAAATGTTGAAGGATTGATAGCTGTTCTTCTCCTCTCAATTACTCAACAACTTATGTTTGTTTTACCCCCTTTTTCCCCAACAAATCTGATGAACATTTCCTTTGTGCTAAATATCATTTGTTTAATATGGATTTGCTTGCTTATAAAGAATGTAGAAATGAGGGAGCTTTTAAACGATTGGAAAAGTAAAGATGGTTGGAAATCAACGATAACTTATTTAGTACTATTTGTTGCCTCAACCAATATATCTCCATTATTTATATTGTTTGGTATGGATAGAACGAGTGTAATTTACGCTTTTACACTGCGATACACTGTAATGGAGTTAATGTTTCTACTTCTGATTAATGTTATGATCACAAGTACAAGTGATAAACTTCAGAAAGTATTTTCTCTTTTGATAATTTTATCTTCTCTTGTTGAGATAGGTGTAGTATACTCTTTCATCTCTCGTATAAGCTTCTACGGTCTCTTTTATCTTCTCTTATCGATTTATATTGTTTGTCGTGTTTTTGGTTTGTTTGATAAAGTTGCAGATAGCTGGGAGTCCAAGGTGAAAGTACAAGATGTATCATCTATTGAAACTAAACCAGAGATGGAATACCCTCAAGTAGAAGGAGAGATAGATGTAAACGATCAGTTGAATGCTGATATACAATCAAACAATGATAAAGAGAATTCGCCAAAGAGGATCATTCTTCATTCGTCTTGGTTATGGAGCGCCCTTATAATAGCAGTCTGCCACCTTGGTATTATGATTTTTCCTTTATTTTTAGGAAACCCCATGTATCTACTGATCTTATATATTGGTGCCATCCATTATATTTGTTTTATGATTGCGACTATATTACTTTTCATAGGTATGAGGAATGGAAATGTGGGTCTCTTAAATACATCAGCCGTCTTATTTATTGTTTCCATCATAGGTACGCTAGATCCTTATTGGACAGGTCCAAATATTTTATCCTTGGTTTTAGGAGTCCTGGTATTTATTGGAGGTATATTTCCTAAAAATCTAAATAAAGAATAGGAAAATTTGGAGTATTCTACTAAATGTGGCAACTGTTATATCATTCGCGTTCAACTTTCTACTTTAAACAACTTGAAATTTCCTATTAGGGATTAAGGAAAAAGATATAGTTTTAAACTATATCTTTTTCTTTTTAGAAATAAAGAAGTTATGAGAGAAATTGTGTTATAATTAGATGTTATATGGTCCCGATAAGGTGGTAGAAATCTTCTATCAGTACTTTGTAACTCTATAACAATATTTTTTAAGGGGGGACATTTTTATGTCAGAACGTAAACTTTTCACGTCTGAATCAGTATCTGAGGGGCATCCAGATAAGATTGCAGACCAAATTTCAGATGCTATTTTAGATGCTATTTTAGAGCAAGATCCAGAAGCTCACGTGGCTGCCGAAACAGCTGTTTATACTGGTTCCGTGCATGTCTTTGGCGAGATTTCAACGACTGCTTATGTGGATATTAATCGTGTGGTTCGTGATACCATTGCAGAGATTGGTTATACTAATACGGAATATGGATTCTCAGCTGAAACTGTAGGAGTACACCCATCTTTGGTGGAACAATCTCCTGATATTGCCCAAGGGGTTAATGAAGCCTTGGAAGTTCGTGGGAATGCGGATCAAGATCCACTTGATTTGATCGGAGCAGGAGACCAAGGTCTCATGTTTGGTTTTGCAGTGGATGAAACAGAAGAACTCATGCCATTACCGATTTCACTCAGCCACAAGTTGGTTCGTCGTTTGGCAGAGCTTCGTAAGTCTGGGGAAATTAGCTATCTTCGTCCAGATGCCAAGTCACAGGTCACTGTCGAGTACGATGAAAATGACCAGCCAGTGCGCGTGGATACAGTGGTTATTTCAACTCAACACGATCCAGATGTCAGCAATGAACAAATCCACGAAGATGTGATTAACAAGGTCATCAAGGAAGTGATTCCAGCTTCTTATCTAGATGAGGAGACCAAATTCTTCATCAACCCAACTGGTCGCTTTGTTATCGGTGGACCTCAAGGGGATTCCGGTTTGACAGGTCGTAAGATCATCGTGGATACTTATGGTGGTTATTCACGTCACGGTGGTGGTGCCTTCTCTGGTAAAGATGCCACTAAGGTGGACCGTTCTGCTTCTTATGCAGCTCGCTACATTGCCAAAAACATCGTAGCGGCAGGTCTTGCTAAGAAAGCAGAAGTGCAATTGGCTTATGCCATTGGGGTTGCTCAACCTGTCTCTGTTCGTATTGATACCTTCGGTACTGGAACAGTCGCTGAAAGCAAATTAGAAGCAGCAGCGCGTCAAATCTTTGACCTTCGCCCAGCAGGAATCATCCAAATGCTTGACCTCAAACGTCCAATTTACCGTCAAACAGCGGCTTATGGCCATATGGGACGGACAGATATCGACCTTCCATGGGAACGTTTGGACAAGGTTGAAGCCTTGAAAGAAGCTGTAAAATAATTAGTTGAAATGGAAAAGTTAGGGTCAAGTTGATCCTAGCTTTTTTTCGTTTTGAAAATTCCTACAGATGGAAAAATAGGTCGATCTGTGGTATAATAGATGCAGTATTTTGAATACGTTGTCCCTTTTATTTCCGTTGCAAAAAACGATAGTAAAAGGAAAAAGACTTGAAAGAGCTAATAAATTATTAAGATGAAAAAAATTGTAATAAATGGTGGTCGCCCTCTAAAAGGAGAGGTGACCATTAGTGGTGCAAAAAATAGTGTAGTAGCCCTGATTCCGGCGACCATTCTGGCGGATGATATCGTGACCCTTGATGGGGTACCGGATATCTCCGACGTGGCGAGTCTGATTGAAATCATGACCATCATGGGGGCTAAGATCGAGCGCAAAGAAGACAGTTTGATCATTGATCCACGTGGGGTGAAGAATATGCCCATGCCATTTGGAAAGATCAACAGTTTACGAGCTTCCTATTATTTCTATGGCAGCTTATTAGGACGCTATGGTCAAGCAACGGTTGGGCTTCCTGGTGGGTGTGACCTTGGACCACGTCCTATCGATTTGCATTTGAAGGCCTTTGAAGCGATGGGAGCCGCTATGACCATGGATGGCTCTAGTATGAAACTTGCGACTGATGGCAAGCCTCTTCAAGGAGCTAACATCTATATGGATACTGTTAGTGTCGGTGCAACGATCAATACGATTTTGGCAGCGGTCAAAGCTAAAGGTCGGACAGTGATCGAAAATGCTGCGCGGGAACCTGAGATTATCGATGTGGTGACCTTGCTCAACAACATGGGAGCCCATATTCGTGGAGCAGGAACGGATATCATTATCATTGATGGTGTTCAGAATTTGCATGGAACGAGACATCAGGTGATTCCGGATCGCATCGAAGCAGGAACTTATATTGCTCTTGCAGCTGCTATTGGAGAAGGTATCCAGATCAACAATGTCCTGTATGAGCATTTAGAGAGTTATATTGCCAAGTTAGAGGAAATGGGTGTGCGTATGACCATTTCTGAAGATAGTATCTTTGTAGAAAAGCAGACGGGCTTGAAGGCCATCCAGATCAAAACGTCTCCTTATCCTGGTTTTGCGACTGATTTGCAACAACCGATCACACCTTTGCTCCTAACGGCTGCTGGACGTGGACGAATCGTTGATACGATTTATGAAAAACGGGTCAACCATGTACCAGAATTGGCTAAAATGGGGGCCACTATTTCGACCTTGAACGACCACATTATCTATGAAGGGCCAAATCAATTGGCAGGATCCAGTGTGAAAGCGACGGATCTTCGAGCTGGTGCGGCTTTAGTGATTGCAGGTCTCATGGCTTCTGGAACAACAGAAATTACAAATGTGGAATACATCCTTCGCGGGTATTCAGATATTATTCATAAATTGACCCAACTTGGAGCAGATATCCAGTTGGTAGAGGAATAGTGACAGAACTAGGGATCTGATAGTGGCGGCTGGATACACGAACAATGGAGTTTGAAATGAATATTTGGACGCACTTAGCTGCCTATTCACTAATTGAAACACAAAGGTTGTATTTACGACCTTTTCTCTTTGAGGATGCGGAAGATTTTTATAAGATTGCTTCGAATCCTGATAACCTACAATTTATCTTTCCTGCACAAGCCGATCTTGCTGAAACTCAATATGTACTAGCCAACTATTTCATGAAAAATCCCTTGGGGGTTTGGGCGATCTGTGATAAGGAAACTAATCAGATGATCGGCTCCATCAAGTTTGAAAAGTTGGATGAAATCAAGGGTGAGGCTGAGTTAGGCTACTTTTTACGCAAGGATTTTTGGGGAAAGGGTCTGATGACAGAAGCGGTCAAAGAGTTGGTTTATCTATCATTTGAGAAATTTCAACTGAAGGAGCTTAAGATTATTACCCATGTTGAAAATGCAGGGAGTCAAAAGGTCGCTTTAAAGGCTGGCTTTCGTCTCTTTCGTCAATTCAAAGGGAGTGACCGCTATACGCGTAAAATGCGCGATTATTATGATTTCCGCCTAGGTAGAGGGGACTTCTATGAGTAAACACCAAGAGATTTTAGACTATCTCGAAAAATTACCGATTGGAAAACGGGTCAGTGTCCGCAGTATCTCCAATTTTTTGAATGTCAGTGATGGGACGGCCTATCGTGCCATTAAAGAAGCTGAAAATCAAGGAATTGTCGAAACGCGTCCTAGAAGCGGGACCATCCGTGTCAAATCGCAAAAAGCTGTACTAGAGCACCTGACTTATCGGGAAATTTTAGAAATCACCGGTTCTGAAATATTAGCTGGTGAAGAGGGACTCGAAAAAGAATTTAATAAATTTTATATCGGTGCCATGACAGAAAAGCACGTCCTTGACTATGTGTCTGAAGGGGGGCTTTTGATCGTGGGTGACCGCACTAGCATCCAACGATTGGCTCTTAAGCATGACAACGCGGTCTTAGTGACAGGTGGCTTTGAGGTGAGTGAAGATGTGATTGATCTGGCCAATCAGGTGCAAATCCCAGTCATCCGAACTTCACACGATACCTATACCGTCGCGACCATGATCAATAAGGCCTTGTCTAACATGCAGATCAAGACGGATATCTTGACAGTAGAACAGGTCTATCGGCCCTTCCATGAGTACGGCTATCTTTCTGAGACGGATACGGTCCGGGATTATTTAGATTTGGTTCGAAAGAATCGCTTTAGTCGTTTTCCGGTTGTCAATCAGCACCAGATGGTAGTGGGCGTCGTGACCATGAGAGATGCCGGAGATAAGGCGCCTCAGACGACCCTTGATAAGGTGATGTCACGGACCATTTTTACCACTAATTTGTCCACCAGCATTGCGACGATTAGCCAACGGATGATCGCTGAAGATTATGAAATGATTCCTGTTGTTCGTAATAACCAGACCTTGCTGGGTGTTATTACGCGTCGGGATGTCATGGATCGGATTAGCAAGGTGCAGTTTTCGAGCTTACCAACCTTTAGTGAGCAAATTGGTCAAAAGATTCAAACAGAGAACGACCATTACCAATTCACAGTGGAGCCAAGTATGCTGGAGAAAAGCGGTGTTTTGGCCAATGGAGTCATGATCGAAGTGCTGATGAAGGTTATTCGCAAGATGATGCAACACAGTGGGCGTAGCTTGATTGTCGAACAGTTGATCATCAATTTTTTACAGGCTGTGCAGGTGGATGATGTGATCCGCATTGAACCACAACTAGTTCGACGAACCAGACGTTCGGCCTTGGTTGATTTTAGCTTGTATTTAGATCTGCAGCTGGTCGCGAAAGCAACCATTACCATTAAGATTAATTAAACAAAAGAAATGAGGAGACAATGATTACATTAAAATCACAACGTGAAATTGAAGCCATGGATCGTGCAGGAGATTTCCTTGCCAGCATCCATATTGGATTGCGTGACTTGATCAAGCCAGGGCTCGACCTTTGGGAAGTAGAAGAATATGTCCGCCGTCGCTGTAAAGAAGTCAATGTCTTACCACTTCAAATCGGAGTAGAAGGCAGTCTCATGGACTATCCTTACGCGACTTGTTGCGGTTTAAATGATGAAGTTGCCCATGCCTTTCCCCGTCATGTTATCCTGAAAGATGGTGATCTCCTCAAGGTAGATATGGTCTTATCTGAGCCACTCGACAAGTCTGTTCTGGATGTTTCAAAATTAGATTTTGATAATGTAGCCCAAGTGAAGAAATACACGGAGTCCTATACTGGTGGCTTGGCGGACTCTTGCTGGGCTTATGCGGTTGGAAATGTTACGCAAGAAGTCAAAGATTTGATGGACGTGACTAAAGAATGTCTTTACAAAGGAATTGAGAAAGCAGTCGTAGGCAATCGCTTGGGAGATATTGGCGCAGCGATTCAAGAGTATGCAGAAAGCAAAGGCTATGGCGTGGTGCGTGACTTGGTCGGCCACGGTGTCGGCCCTACCATGCATGAAGAACCAATGGTACCGCATTACGGTCGTGCTGGACGCGGTCTTCGTTTGCGTGAAGGGATGGTCTTGACGATTGAGCCAATGATCAATACCGGTACTTGGGAGATTGATACTGATATGGAAACTGGTTGGGCCCACAAGACCCTCGACGGTGGCCTTTCTTGTCAATACGAGCATCAATTTGTGATTACAAAAGATGGTCCAGTGATCCTAACTAGTCAAGGTGAAGAAGGAACTTACTAAAAGATTGAGAGGAAAGAATGGAGCTGAAGGCACGTGTCTGGTTTCGCTCTTTGCTCTTTTTTAGTAAAAATGGGGAGGTGACGAATGAAAAAGGTCCTACAAAAAGTACTGGCTCAGCCATTTATAAAGGGCTTCGTGCGGTTTTATCAGAGTGCAGAGTCTGATATCACCAGTATTGCAGTTGCCTATTATTTGCTGATCTCCATTTTCCCTTTGATGCTGATTGCAGCCAATATTCTGCCTTACTTTCATATTCGTCCTACCCAGATTCTTTTGAGCTTACAAAAAGTCTTGCCAGCCTCCTTATATCGAATAGTGGCACAGATGATTTCGAGTGTCTTGACCAAACCTTCGACAGGCTTACTGAGTTTCTCGATTATTTCTGCTTTGTGGATCTTCTCTCAGAGCATTGCCTACCTCCAAAAAGCCTATAACAAGAGTTATGGGGTGGAAAAGGAGCGTGGTATTATCTGGGGGCGACTCTTTAGCTTTCTGATCAGTTTTGCCTTGCAGGGTTTGTTTGGACTCTCGCTGATCCTTTCCATGTTTGGGAAAATGATCGTTCGTTATCTCTATCAGACCTTTTCATTTGATCGGACGATTTATGTGCGCTTACTGAATTTGACAGAGCCGACCATCTATCTCTTGCTTTTTGTTAGTCTGGTCTTGCTCTATTACACCCTTCCAAATGTCAAAATTCCAAAATTTAGATATGTTCTTCCAGGAGCGACCTTCGTTGTTGCTGTCCTGTATGCGATCTTGAATATCTTTTGGAAATATGTGGATCGTTATGTGAGTCATTTTTTAGATGCTCGTTTCTTCGGTTCGGTCGTCCTAGCGGTCATCATGTTTTGGTTCATCTTGGTGGCAAAAATCATGATTATTGGTTGTATTTTAAACGCCAGTATCCAATTTGCCAGAGAAGCCAAGTTCCAAACGCGCAGTGGAGAAATTGTCTCTAAGTTAAAATCAGAAGAAGTGGACTTTCGGCATAGAGAAGTTTCACAAAAATTAAAGCGTCGGTTACGCTTGATAAAAAAAGAAAAAACGGAATAAGGAAGAGTGGGACAGAAATCGGTCATTCGTTAGAATTCGATTTCGTCGTCCCACCTCCGCACAGTTGAGTAGGGCTGTAA
>NZ_JAHZPC010000013.1 GCF_019929185.1 Streptococcus parasanguinis | reverse complement strand
TCTTCCAAGAATTTAACAAGTCGGTAAGTTCTTGTGGAATCGAAAAAATCGTCTTTTTATTCCCTTTAGTTGACTTTCGATTTTTATATCGATCTAAGGCTTGAAGCAATTGAATTTGTTGATTTTTGAAATCAATATGTTTCCATTGCAAAGCGTAGCTCTCTGACTTTCTATCTCCTAAAAAGAAGGTAGTATAGAACAAAACATAGTCTTTGAATAGAATTTTTTCAGTCTCCAAATCCTTTTCAAAAGCTGTAAACCATGCTTGAAGTTCTTCTTGAGATAGATATAAATCTTCATCTTTTTTAGATTCCTGTAACTTGATTTTCTTAGTGGCTTTGATACGGCTTATAGTTTTTGATAGGCGATTAGTTTCGATATACTCTAATTCTTCTGCCCAATCAAAGATAGAGTTAACGTAGCTCCTGATAACTTTGAAATTTGCATATTCTTCAGCCTTTTGAGTCAATAGATTTAGTACAACTTGCTTATTTTGATTAAGAAAGTCTATTGAATAATTCCCAAGTAAGGGTAAGATGTGTTTTCTAAAAGCAATTTCTGTTCCAACTATGGTTGCTTGAGAAGGTGGTTTAGCAGTAGAAGTAGTCTGACCTGCTTTGTAAGATTCCCACCAAATGTTTTGGTAGAATTCTGAAAATAGCATTGAACCGTTGTTTTCTAACAAAGCTGATTCACCATTTAGGATTCTATCAATCTTATTTTGTAATTCGAGTTCGTATTTTTTAGCATCGCTCCTTTGTTTGAATCGTTTTTCTATCACTTTTTTATCAATTCCAAGAGAAGATTTGACTTCTTCAGGAATGTAGATACGTAAGCGATAAGTTCCATTTTTAGTTTTTGAAATTGACATAGTATTCTCCTTTTTGAAATGAGCTAGAAAAATACCGTGGCTTAATTATATCAAACCACGGTTATAATGCTACTGATTTTGTAACCAGCGATTGATTTCTGTTTTATCAAATCGAACGGTTTTTCCAACTCGAATAACGGGTAATCCCTTTTTTATCCAAGAATCCAGTGTATTGTTTGAAATTCCTAGATAGTCACAGGTTTGTTTCTTATTTAAAAAAGGGCTGTCAAAATGACTATTGTGCAATTTGTTTTTAATTTCTTGTTCAATTAGATTGCCTATCAACCGTTTAATTTGATGAATTTGTTCATCGGGTAGGATAACTTGCATATTGCTCACCTTTCTTGAGTAATCTTTAATATTGTGAGATAATAGCAACAACAGAAATAGTTGTGCTATTTTTGTTGATTTTTGGGGTTATCAATGTTGGTTTGGACGCTAGAATTGATAACCTTTTTATTTTCCGCTGATTCATTTTTTTCCTCCTTATGTACACCACCTTTGTGTACATATTTTTAAATGCTTGCTGAAATGCAGGCGTTTTTGGGATTATCTACTCTATTTTAATTATCTAAAATAGCGATAAATTTTTTCTTTGAAAATCTCTCTTTAAGTTTACAATCAACTTGATATTCAATATTTCTTTTCATTTTTTTAATTGTTTTTTCAAAAGTTTTAAGTTTTTCTTTCTTAGAAAAGTTCTTAAATCTTATTTTATGGAAAATAACTGACGTAGAATTGGTATGAAAACCTAGACCAGTATTACGAGCGTCTTCTAAGCTTATAAACATTAAATTAATAATATCTAGAACTTGCCACGAAACCATTGGGGGTGATTGACAGTTTTCTTTTTGAAATGTTTTTAATAACGTTCTTTTTGTTCTAGCTTTATTTTTAATAAAAGTTGGATTCATGAAAGTTATAATTTCTTCATCGATCATCAGTGGTTTTAATTCCTCACTACTATAATTTTCTAACTCGAGAATAAATTGAGGAATATATCTTTGAGAACTATAGTTTGAAAAAGTGTCGTGCAGTTTTTTTTCACATTCTTTTATTGAACTTTTAATAGCTTTGATATATTGCAAAGAAGCCAACATTAAGTGATTCTCTAAATATTCTATTATTTTTTGATCTGTTAGATCATTGATTGTATTTAGACCCAATTCCTGTTTGATCTTTTGATTTTTTAGTGTTAATTCAAATCTTTGAACATCGACGTTCTCTAAACTAGAATTTTTTCTTCTGATCTGACGATTAACCTTAGCTTTTTCAATTTTGTTGTAAAGTACATATGATGCGTCTTTTCTACTTTTGCAAGTGAGAATTGAGTACTCACTATTATTTTTTTTATTCTTATGCTGAATAAAATTCGGGCTCCTTCCTAAAGATAGACATTCTATTAAAAATCGTCTTACCTGTAAATGTGGCTTCTTCTCAAATGAAACAGTAAATGCTAGTTCGATTAATTTGAAGATAGCATCTTTGTACGTAATACTAATTCCATATTCATTTTTAATCAATAGGATTGCATTTGCTAACCTTTGCTTTATTCCGTGAATACCGACTGTTCCGAAATTTAATGTCGGATTAATTAATTCTATCCTAGCATATTCTTTCTTATATCCCGATTCATCAAAAGAAATAGTAAGTTTACCAAATTTTTCAGATTTAATTTCTATTTGAAGAAGTTTGTGGTTAGAGTTGTAGAATACTTTTGTATCTTTTTTACTATTAATAGTAGTAAAGTTGAGAATGTCAATGTTGAAATCAATGAGAGATAATTCACATTTGTCGATTCCCCAAAAGTTAGATTTTTTTGAAAAACACTTTTTAATTTCTTTCTCATTTTCCAACATTTTTGCTTCTTTTTCTAGTTTTTGTATGGATGAACTTTTATTGTGAATCATATTTTTAAATTTCCTTTCTTTTTTTCATAAAATATCACTAATAAATTTGGATAATATTGGATAATAATAGTATGCCGCAAAAACGTTCCAAAATTGTTTTTTTCCGTTTTTTTTTCTTCATTTTTCATTTTTTAGTCGAAAATGAGATACTTTAAAGAATATAGTTAGTCACTGTGACGGATAGACGCCAGTGGGAAAGATGGAAGACCGAGACAGCCATCAAGGCTAAACGATTATATTTTGTAGGCAGTGCTGAATTTAAGGCTTTTTTATAGTTTGATCCACGAATTTTATAAGGTTCATCTCTTAGTTCATTAATGAAGTTTTTCTTTTGTTTCTCAAATTTCTTTAATGATTTATCCCTTAAATTTTGGTGGCCAACCTCCCAACGTTCTATTAAAAAATTTTTTAAATTCACCTTGAAATTAGGATTATCTTGGAGTTTCTTCAAGTAGAAGTAATAACACTCTCTTGCATGTTGGGCTCTCATCCCATGTAGATTGATTAGATTATTCATTTCTACATCTGTAAAGATATAATCATCCTCTTGTTTATTTTTAAAGGTGTCGAGGACGACTGGAACATCTTGAGGAAGAATAAGTTGAGGTTGAAATTTTCCTCCCTTTCCACGCTGAACTAAAACATAGTAATTTCCATTATTATCTTTTCGAATATCTTTTCCTTTTAATTTTTTTAATTCGGATCTACGAATCCCAACTGCCCGCTGAAAATTAACCAGCCGAGAGAAGCGAGAGTCTGTTTCTTGATGCTTACCTTGTGAGTTTTTTGATTTTACACGACCTCGGATAATTTTGTCACTGGAACGCTTGTCTTTTCTAATTCTATTCATGTTGATATCAACTGCTTTGCAAATAGGTGCTAAATAAGTATGGATGGTAGCAACAGAGTATTGTTTTGGATCATCGTTTAGATCTAGTTGATATAATTGAATCACTTCTTCTGTAATATCTGAAATTTTCTTAATATTGTGTTCTTTAGCCCACTTTGTGAATCGAGTAATTGCTCTTTTATAGCTTGTCCTCGTTCGATTGTTTGTGATATTTTTTGAAGCTGCAATAAATAAATCGTGCTTGAGAGAATTCCTTTTTCTTGGCATTATACATTCCTTTCTAAAATAATTACATATTATTGTTAAACTGCCTCCCACCCTTTTTTTAAAAGCTGGGTATGCTTTTGATACTTCCCATCGAGGCTAACTCTTGAAGTTTAATGTTTGCGATAGATTTTCAGTACTCACCGTGATCTATGTTTGGAAGGATCATAAAGATGTCATTGCTTGTTCGAGCTTATAAAACTTTTCTATTTTACTTTTTTTTTACATTATTCTTTTGCTTACTAAACTAGTTATTTTTTTAGTATTTACTTTTATTTTTACCTTTTTTATTTTACCTTAAACACGTTTTTCTTTACTTTTTTATCTACTAAATGGTTATTCTTTACTTCATGTTATTCAGTAGAGAATAACCATTTAGATTTTCTTTCTTTTTTTCTTAGTTTTTTCCTTTGCAATGACTAGCATATGAGAGATAAGTACGTTTACCGTGCCCAGTAACAAACTTTCTCATCATATGACTAATGGCTCTACTTGCTCAATTTAATTTACAATAATAGTATGCCATATTTTGATAAAAAAAAAGATAGAAGAAAAACATCGTTATTTTAGGAACGGAAATGTTGTTTTTATTTTTACAAAAAAATGGCATAATAATAGTGAAGAAAAAAAGGCAGTGGTGAACTGTCTTTTTTTTTGTTCCTTAAAAAAGGGGGTAGCAGATGCTCAAGAACAATCGTTTAATAATATTAAAGAGAGTAAGGCCACCGTGAAAATGAACCGCACCCCAAAAGTTAGACAGAAAAAATCTAACTTTTGGGGTGTTTTTATTATGAAATTGACATATAAGGATAAGGTTCAGATATATGAACTTAGAAAACAAGGGCGAAGCTTCAAAGAGCTTTCAAATATATTCGGGATAAATATTCCTAATCTTAGGTACATGATTAAATTGATTGATCGTTACGGTATAGAGTTCGTCAAAAAGGGGAAGAATCGCTATTATTCTCCTAAATTAAAACGAGAAATCATTGATAAAGTTCTGCTTGAAGGTCGTTCACAAATAAGGGTGTCTCTAGATTATGCTCTCCCAAACCAAGGAATGCTTCCAAATTGGCTGGCACAATACAAGAAAAATGGGTATACTATTGTTGAGAAAACAAGAGGGAGAGCACCTAAAATGGGACGCAAGCCAAAGAAAAAACCTGAAGAAATGACAGAGTTAGAACGTCTTCAAGCAGAAAATGAATTCTTGAGAGCGGAGAATGCTGTTCTAAAAAAGTTGAGAGAACTCCGATTGAAGGAGGAAAAAGAGCAAGAAGAAAAACGGAAATTGTTCAAGGATTGGTAACAGAGTTTTCTTTAGATATCCTTCTAAAGATTATTAAGCTTGCCCGTTCAACTTATTATTATCACTTAAAACAGCTGGATCAAAGCGATAAGGATGATCAAGTTAAAGCTGAAATTCAGTCAATTTATACTGAGCATAAAGGAAATTACGGCTATCGTCGCATGACTCTAGAATTACGAAATCGTGGCTTCGTAGTGAACCATAAGAAGGTGCAGCGTCTTATGAAAGTACTTGGTTTAACGGCTCGAATTCGCCGTAAACGGAAGTATTCTTCATACCAAGGAGAGGTTGGCAAGAAAGCAGATAACCTTATTCAACGTCAATTTGAAGCAACCAAACCAATGCAAAAGTGCTACACAGATGTGACAGAATTTGCCATTCCAGCAAGCAGCCAAAAGCTTTATTTATCACCAGTTTTAGATGGCTTTAACAGCGAAGTTATCTCCTACAATCTTTCTACTTCGCCGAACTTAGTACAAATGAAAGCTATGCTAGAACAAGCCTTTACAGCGAACCATTATGAAAATACAATTCTCCATAGTGACCAAGGATGGCAATACCAACACGATTTCTATCATCATTTTTTAAAGAATAAGGGAATCCAACCATCTATGTCACGTAAGGGAAATAGCCCAGATAACGGTATGATGGAATCTTTCTTTGGCATTCTTAAGTCTGAAATGTTTTATGGTTATGAGAATACGTTTCAGTCACTTGAGCACTTGGAACAAGCTATTGTCGACTATATTGATTACTACAACAACAAACGAATTAAGGTAAAACTAAAAGGACTTAGTCCTGTACAATACAGAACTAAATCCTTTGATTAAATTAATTGTCTAACTTTTTGGGGTCAGTACAAAATTCACGAATGAAAAATCTTTTTTTAATAATAATCGGAGGAAAACAAAATGAAAACGTATAAAAACCATGTGATTAATTTAACTCAACAATATCTTACAGAGTTAATTAATCACAATGAAGAAATTAATATTAGAATGTTTTATTCAACATTTGATGAGGATCAGTATATTTCAATCTTGAATGATCAAGATCAAGAAGTATCATTCAATTTTGTAAATGATAGTATTGAAATTGAATTAATTGATCCGTTGTGTGAGAAAATTTTGATTACATTTGATACTGTAGAACAAACAGCCAAAACCCATCAAGTAATTAAATTTCTCTTAGATTTGTTTTTTAAATTCAATTGGCATGAATCAGTTGCAGCGTTATCAGTTGCAGATTTCTGGGAATTGATCAAGAATTACGAGGTAGATAACCTCGATATGACGTTTGGTTACCCAAGAATCGCATATTCTAATAGCTAATAGCCATATTTTTAGGCACAAAAAAAGTGGGAAAGGAATCGTTTTTTTACTTATCCTTTTCCACTTTTTTATTTTGTCTCGTTAATAATTGTATTAATAGCTGAAATGACTTTATTTTGTTTGTACTCTGGTAAAGATTTGATAGTGTCAATAAGCTGTGCTAAATCAGTACTTTCTTCTTTAAGTGTTAAATCAAAAAAGGTTTGTAGATCAACATTTAACGCTTCTATAATTTTCTCAAGCGTACTAATTTTTATATTGGGCTCTAAATTTTCTAACTTATACGCGTAATTGGTGCCAAGATCTGCTTTTTCTTCTAATTGTTCCTGAGTCATTCCTGACTGGGTCCGCAGAATCCGTATTCTTTTGCTTATATACTTTTGTAATTTTGACATTTGTAACCTCGTAAGACTATTTTACAGTCTTAGAAGGTTAGATTCTAGTTCTTAAAAGGTTGGATACAACTTTACAAAGTTGATAAAATGTAGTATAATTCGGGTGTTTATAATTAGATAGTGATAAATTGCTCAATACTTAATCATAAAGGTGGGAATTATGAAAAAGAAAACGATCAAAGCAACTGTATCCGCTGTATCAATAGCTGCGGGATTTTCTGTTGTACAAGCGGATGAAGTAACTGCAACTCAGCCAAATGAGTCAACATTAAGTGTTGAATCGACGTCTCCTTCGTCTACAAATATAAAACAAGTAGACGGGGTATTTGTCCATAATGGAATTGCAACTGTAACGAAAACGCCAACTTCTGAAGTTGTAGAAGAAGCAAGAACGATCAAGGAAGAAACGGATCAATCGGTTTCAAATCAAGAAAGTGCATTAGAAAACGCTAAGGCTTCGGAAGCAACCGCTGCATCAAAAGTTTCCGATGCAAATGTTGACTTAAAGAATGCTGAGGCGAATAAAGAATTAGCTACGCCTGAAAAAATTGAAAAAACGAAGAATGAAATATCAGAAGTAAAAGCTGATATTGAGAAAAAGGAAACATCACTAAAAGATGCATCTGATAAAGTTCTAGAAGCTGAGAAAGAACGTAATCAGCAATCAGAAGTTATTAAAAAAGATCAAGATAAAATTTCAGAGCAAGAAAAGAAAGTTTCGACAGCTGAGGAAGCAGTAGCAACTGCACAAAAAAATCTTGATGGTACTGGAGCATCGGAAATCATTGCTGAAAGAGACAAAGCAAAAAGTGATGTAGCTGAAAAAGAATCAGCAGAATCAGCAGCGAAAGAGGCTTTGGGAAATGCCATTAACGAAGACAAAAATAAGGCTGAAGAACTCAGTAAAGCTTCTGCTGATGAAAAAACGCAACTTAGTGCTAGTCAAGTTTCTGCTAAACAATTAGCAGATGCTAAAAAGGTTGCAGAAGAAGCAGCGAGTGCATTAGTGAAGGCTCAAAAAGAGAAAGAAACTGCTCAGAAGGTTTTAGACGGTACAGGCGTCGAAGAAATAGTAGCAGAACGTGATGCGGCTAAGAAAAATTTAGATGCTAAAACAGCAACTGAAAATACAGCGAAACAAGAACTTGATCGTGCCAAAGAAGCGGACGATAAAAAAGCTACTGCACTAAAAAATGCAAAGTCTGTTGAAGCGGATCAAATAAAGAAAAGTCAAGAAACAGCAGCAAACTTGTCATCTGCTGAAGAAAAACAAAAACAAGCACAAGAGAATCTAAAGAAAGCTCGAGAAAATAAGGTTTCAGCGCAAAGTAATCTTGATGCTTCTGAATCACAACTTGCCCAAACAATCGCAAATCGTGATAGTAAAGCAAATGATTTAGCAAATAAACAAAATAGTAAGATTAGTGCAGAAGAAGAGCTCAAAACAGCTAAAGAAAATGATGCTAAAAAAGCTTCGGAAATTTCAGCTTTAACTACTAAGAAAAACCAAGAAGAGGCTAAAGTAAATGAAACTTCAAATGAGCTAGCGAGTGCAACATCAGTAGCTCAGGAAGCAAAAGAGAATAAAGAGAAGGCTGATCAAGCAGTTGAAACGATTAATAAACAAATTGCAGCAATTAAAAATCTCACTATTCCTCAATTGCCTCAGGATGTCATTGATGCCTACAAGGCTTATCTTGCTGATGACTCAGACGCAAATAAAAATGCCTTAAACGACGTTATTCAAAAATGGTTCAAAGATAGTAAATATGATTTTGGAACTGCATTAACAGAATATTCCCCTGAACACCAAAATATATTCATAAAGGAATGGTCAAACAAGGATATTGTTTTGCCGATCGATGATTCAGTCGTAGATTTAGACAATTTAACTGACAAGCAAATTGAAGCTTTGAGCCAATATTATGCACTTCTCGCCAACAATCTGCAAGACCAAGTTTGGGGTAGTCATCATTATATTGTCACTGAAGAATCTGTTCAGGGTGTCAAAAACATTGCAAAAGCCTATGCTGAAGAAAATAAACCATATAGCACAAGTCACAGCGATACTGCTTTAGCGAAAGATGGATTAGATTCCATCGTATGGACTGGAGAAAACATGAGCTATGATAATACTTTGCTTGGTTATGGTGCGTATTATTCAGAAGCTAAAGAAACTCGTAAAGCAACAATGTCTCAATTGTATCGTGAGGTATATGATGCTGTAATTAGTTTTATGACAAATGATGTTCATGCTTATTTTGGACATATGAAACTTATGATTGGGCAGAAAGCTCCTACAAATATTCGGGCAATTGGAGCTGCAAATAGTTTCACACCAAGTGGTGTTGGACGCATGCACTTTATTGAATTCAAAGGTCAAGATGCACATCTTGAATATGTTAAAGATGAACAAACTGGTGAATACCATTTTGTAACTGTTGACGATTATTATGATAAAGGGATTGCTAAACCTTTAGCTACTCCATTTGATACTTCAAAAATGGAAGATGAATTAACAGCTGCTAAAGCTAAGCAGACTACAGCAAATACGGCAAATGATTCTGCACAGAATCGTTTGAAAAAAGCTAAATCAGAAAACGATAAAAGTACAAAAGCTCTCAAAGAAACGACAGCAAAATTAGATGCTCTGGAAGCTACTCCTGACCAAACACCTGCCGCTACTATTAAATTGGAGAACGCTACACAAAACTATAATGAAGCACAAACCCAATTTAATAAGGCTCAAAGTGCACTTGATCAATTAAATGCTGATATTCAAAGCAAGCGTCAATCTTTAGCAAGTGCAAAAGATAATTTAGACCAAGCTACAAAAGCAGAAGTAAAAGCTAAATCTGATCTTGAAAAAACAAAACTAGAAAATCAAAATGCGAATCAAAATCTGAAACAAACTCAAAAACTTGTAGAAGAATTAATGTCAGTTCCTGATCAAACTCCAAGTGCACAAAAGAAATACGACACTGCGAAACAACTAAAAGAAGAAGCTGAAACAAGATATACCAAAGCTCAAACTGCTTTGGATAACTTAAATGCAGACCTTAAAGTTAAGCAAAAAGCATTAGAAACTGCAAAAGAGGAGCTTGAAAAAGCAAAAATAGCAGATAAGACTGCAAGAAAAAATTTAGATGAAGTAACTAAAATTCATGAAAAACATTTGGCAGCCTTAACAACTACACGTCAAACGATTGCAAGATTAAATTCAATCTCAGATAAGACACCTCTTGCACAAAAGAATTTAGATGAAGCTTCTCAAAAATTGATTGCTGCCAAAACTCGTTATGTCAAAGCACAAACAGCAGTTGATAATCTTAATGCAGATATTCAAACAAAACAAAAAGTTTTAGCAGATGCGCGTGCAGAATTGGATAAAGAACTTAAAGTTCTTTCAGATCTTAAAGCTAAAAAAGCTACGGATGAAGCAGAACTCAGAAACCGTCAGAATAAAGTTGAAGAGTTAAAAGCTAAAGAAAGTCAAATTAAGAATGAAATTTCTAAATTAAAGACTAACTTAGTTGCTTTAGAAACACTTTTGGATCATCTTGAAAATGCAGATGCATATTTGATGAAAGCAAAAGGAGCATATGACAATGCAGTTGAAGAGCACCGTTTAGCACTTGAGAATGTAGCAAGAGAGGAAGCTAAACTTAAAACACTTCTACAAGATCAATTGGATGCAACTGCCCAATATGAAGCTGTTAGGGAAGCCTATTTAAATACTCGTACAAGACAAAGCGAAGTATTTAACGATAAAGTAGATCACAAGATGATTTCTCTTAATCCTGCGTTAGAAAAGAGTATATCAGAAAATACTTCTAACGAACAAGTATATAGCTATGCTGGAAATCAAGCTAAATATGCTGCAAATAGAGCCTTGCCTAATACAGGTTCAATTGAGAATTGGTTAGTGTTTGCAATGGGAATTGTTCTTTGTAGTTTTGGTATTTCAGTATCACGGAAACAGCGTGATTAATAAAAGCTGGTAAGTATTTCTTATTGTAGTAATGAATAAAAGTTTATCATTCAAAATTTGATTTTTTACTAATGATTTTAGTGAAACTAGGTATATGAAAAAAATAATTAATATCTTTAGATATTTATAGGAGGAAAAATAATGAAAAAAATTATTGCTTTAGTTGTTTTAGTACTTGCGGTTGCCGGTGGGGTATTCTTTTTCTTGAATCAAAATTCAGGACCAGAGAAGCAAATTATTGGTACTTGGTATGATAGTAAACACGATTCAACTATCGTTTTCAATAGCGATAAAACACTAGAAGTAACAAATAATAAAGACGAATCTAGAGATGGAACTTGGAAAATCGCTGGAAAATATGTCAAATTAAAGGTTTCTAGTGCAGCGAGTGCTAAAGCTGAATTACCTGGAAAAGATGAAAAAGAAGTAAAATATTTAAAGATTCAATTTAATTCAATTGAAACTGTTAACAGTGATTTTCGTGTAGCAGACGGAACTTTTGAAAAACAGTAATATAATTTAAGTATCTATCTTAAATATAGTTAGAAGATAAATAATAAAAGGATTTGGAATTAATGTTATTGTTAACATGATTCTAAGTCTTTTTTATTGAGATTTTATCAAATGATAAATTGTAAAATATAGTGCAACAAAAAAACTCATAGCGTTTCATTGGTGTAAACTGTAAGTAACCGCACAAACAGAACCCGAGGAAAAACTATGAGCTACTCCCATCTTACCATAACCGACCGAATAAAGATAGAAACTTACTTGGATTTAGGTTTAAAATCTTGCCAAATTGCAAGTAAACTTGACTTTCATAAGTCTACCATTTCAAGAGAGTTAAGACGATGCCAAAATGGTTACTACGCCGTCTTAGCACAGGAACAGTACGACCACAGGGCTAAGCAAAAGGGTCGGAAGTCTTGTTTGACACCAAAGTTGAAAAAGGAAATTGAGAAGGGGTTAAAAGCCTCTTGGTCACCTGAACAGATTTGTGGTCGCTATCAGCTTGAACAAAAGCCAATGGTAGCTTTTAAAACCATCTATAACTGGCTCTATGCTGGTTTGATTGATCTGGATTTAAGCGTCCTGCGCCGAAAGGGAAAAAGTCGACAGCCCAAAGAAACACATGGGGCATTTAGGATTGGCACGTCGATTGCCAAACGTCCTAAAGAGGTCAGGAATCGTGAGACTTTTGGCCACTGGGAGCTCGATACTGTGGTGTCTTCCAGAGGCAAAAGTAAGGGCTGTTTAGCGACCTTTCTAGAGCGAAAAACTCGTTTTTACTTAGCTTTCAAGATACCAGATAGAACAGCCCAAGCCATGTTTTCAGCTATCGAACAACTTTGTAGGCTATTTCCAAAAGAGGCTCTTAAAACCTTCACTTCAGACAGGGGGAAAAGAGTTTGCCTGCTATCCTCTGGTGGAGAACTTAGGAATTCCCTTTTTCTTTGCGGACGCCTATTCTTCCTGGCAGAGAGGAAGCAATGAAAACGCAAATGGCTTACTAAGAGAATATTTCCCAAAGAAAACAGATTTAGCCGTTATCTCTGATGAGGATTTGAACAAGGCTTTATTTGATATCAATCACCGACCACGAAAATGTTTAGCTTACAGAACTGCTTGTGAAGCTCTAGAGGATGAGTTCAAGTAAATGTTGCACTTATTCTTGCAATTTATCATATAAAAAAGACCCTTAAAATAATTGATTTTAAAAAGATAGTTTTCGTTAGGTTAATTTATTTGCACGTCAAACACTATAAAAAGAGAGTGGGACAGAAATCGGTAATTCGTTAGAATTCGATTTCATCGTCCCACCTCCGCACAGTTGAGTAGGGCTGTAAAAGCTGATGAAATCAGCGTAGTAGAGCCCACTCAACCACTACGTATTGCTGACAATCCAAAGACAATTGAGAGGCTAGGACTTTTGTCCCAGCCTCTTTTTATAAGAGAGTGAAATTATCCAACTCCTATAACTATGATTCCTCCAAGTATTACTAAAGATAAGTAAAAAAATAATTTTTTATTCATAATAGCAACCTCTTTTCTTTTTCTCCTATGATATAATGTTATTCAAGATATTGTAATAAATTCCCTTATACACAATTTAAGAGGTACTTTAAATGAAATACGGAAAAATTTTTAAAAAATTTAGAGAATCAAGAGGACTGTCACTAAAAGATGTTTCTAAATGTGGAGTATCAAGTTCTCACCTGTCAAGGTTTGAGCATGAAGAAGCTGACTTAACTATTACAAAATTCATTTTAGCACTTGAAGCAATTAATATGCCAATTGAAGAATTTATATACGCAGCGCGCGATTTTCATAGAGATGACTTTAATGAATTGTTAGAGAAAATTCGTTTATTAGTAGCAAAGCGAGATATCGTTGGTATGGAAAATTTACTGATTAGTTTGTTGGAAAATAAAAAGAAGAAAGGCCCTTTTTATGAGCTAAATACGATTTTGGTTAAGATTCGTTTACAGGACTTATCAGGAAAGATCTATGTGACAGATCAAGATATTAGTTTTATCAGTGAGTACTTATTTTCTGTAGAATACTGGGGGTGTTATGAATTGTTGTTGTTTATGAATACATTAGATGTTTTAAATCATGAAACTATGATGGTTTTATCAAAAGAAATGTGCCATCGCTCTGAATTTTATAGAGATATTCCAAATAATCGTCGTTTACTATCGACCATGTTGTTAAATGCCTATATAACATGTATTGAACGAAACGAGCTAATAGATGCTCTTTATTTTGAAAAACAACTAAAATTTTGTAACTTCTCAGAAACTGAAATTTATGAAAAACTAGTGTTTCATTATGCGAAAAATTTGTACGATTTAAAGAAAACTCATAATCAATATGCTTTAATTGAGATGAGAAAATGTATCGCAACAATGAAATTAGTAAATAGTCAACAGTTAGCATGTACGTTTGAACATCATTTAGAACAAGTGTTGAACGATTTAGAATAAATTGTGTATAAGGGAATTTTTTATAGCGCTCCTAAAATGGTAATATGATATCTATATAAAACATAGGAGGTGAAAATAATGGAAGAACTACAAGTTATTAACCTTGAAGATCTTTTAGAGTTTGATCAAGGTTATGTTGTTAATAATAACTGTGGACCAAGTCATTCTTGTGGTGGCGGTCGATAGTTTCTTCCGAGGTGGGGAAAAATTTCCCCATCTCTGTTTTCATTAATGAGGATTGCTATGATTAAAAAAATTGATACTGATTTTGGTACATATTATTTTGATTCCATTTCTTTTACTTTGTCTTCTTCACCTGAATATAAAAATACGTCTAATACTTTGGATAATCTTGATGATGGAATCTTGAAGAAAGTTGTAATAAATATTTCAAATAGCTGTAATCTATCGTGTTCGTACTGTTATGCTGATGGTGGAAACTATGGCATGGACAATCGAGTAATGGATTTTGATACTGCTGATAAGATAATTCAGGAAATTGTAAGTAAGGGAATAAAACAAATTAATCGATTAATACTTTTTGGAGGAGAGCCTTTTTTAAATATTGAGTTGTTTGTATATTTTATTGAGAAATTATCTAAATTTTTAAATATAATAAAAGTTGAGACTGTTACTAATGGTACTGTTTTGAATCATCGAGTAAAGCATATGTTAAATAAATTTCATCCATTTTTAACAATTAGTTTAGATGGACCAGAGGTTGTTCATGATAGGTTAAGGGGAAAAGGAAGTCACAGAAAGACTCTGAGATTCATTAAGTATTTAAAAAGTATTGATTATGATAATTTCGAAATTGCATCAACGTATACTCGTATTCATCAAAAAAATGGTATTAGTAGAGAAGCTATTTTCAAATATTTTACTGAGATGGATGTTCATTTTAATGTTAATGATGTCTTCAGTAAAAATAAAGTACTTATTGTTAAAGAAATGGAAAAAAGTTTATCGGAAAGAAAAACTTTTATAGATACATCTATTCAGAATGTAATTGATTGTAATGAGAAAGCATTTATTAGCCCAATCTTATACGATGTTTTAATATCTATGATTTACAAGAGTACAAACCATACTTTCTGCGATGATATTGATCCTTCCAATACAATTACTTTTGACGTAGATGGAAGTAAGAAGTTGTGCTTTAGATTCTGGGGGAGTCATAATAGTCCAAATGTTGAAACATTTAATAATAAGGATAATTTTTCTAAGTGTAAAGATTGCTGGTGTAGAGGTATGTGTATAGAATGTGTTGCCAATGTAATTGATGGTTATTCCACTGTCATTAACGAGAATGGAGAATTCATAGAATGCCACAAGCCAGAACTTATGGAATACTGCATACAACAAATTATATACCTTTCTAGAGATAAAGAGCGACTATCTAAGTTGGTAAATAATTTCAGGAGGTTTATACGTTATGCTTAGATCTTATGTAACCAAGAAGCACTTATTCTTCTATTTTGTGGCGATTATGATTACTTGGCTGGAGGCTATCATTACACCAGCTTTGATTCAGTATATTGTCTCTAGTTTTACCAATCACCAGTTGCATTTGCTATGGCAAGTCTTGGTTTGGGGGATTATTGGAAATTTGATTCTCTTGCTGGGTTTGGCGGGGAAACGTTATTACTATGCACGAGTACTGACAGACTTCAAGTTGGGTATTAAGAAGGATATCTTTCAGACTTTCTTATATAGTCGTCGGATTGCGGATGAGGAAGTTTTGTCAGACTTGGAAAATGATGTAAAACAGCTAGAAGATAATTATATTGAGTCGACTGTTATTATCATTTCTTCTTTGGGATTTACAACCGTCTCTATCTGTTATGCTCTTTGGACTAATTTTTATCTTGGCTTGCTCTTTATCGTTTTTTATTCGATACCTACTCTTTGTAGTGGAATTGGCTCTAAACGTTTGGATGAAATTACGAAGGAGAAGTCCCTAGCGAACCAAGTCTATGTCTCTCAAGCAACCAATATGATCGCAGGTGCTCGTTCCATACGGTATTATCGGGGACAAAGTTTGTTTTTCAAATTGTTTTCTAAAGATTTGCATAAGACTCTAAAGGAAGAAATCGCCTATGAGAAGCAACGGACAATAAATAGTCTCTTTATCAATGGAATTGATGCTTTTTGCTCGGTCGCGCCTATTGTCATTGGTGGTTTCATGACCTATTATAACTACCTATCTGCAGCCAGCTTTGTAGGGATTTACCTAGTATCGTATAATATTGGCTATCAATTTCAGGAGTTGTCTTATTTTATCAATACTAGAAAATCAGCTAAGTCTCTCTGTGATAAATATCAAAAATTGCTGGGAGTGGGCTTTGAAATGCCTTCTGTTCTCGAAGGTTCTGTCTTTCCTATCCAGTTAAAGCAAGTAAGTGTAGTGCGTGATGGTCAAGAAATTCTAGCCCCTTGTGACCTAACTATTGAGGAAGGCGAAAAGATTGCTATTATCGGAGAAAGTGGGTCTGGGAAAACCACCTTACTGAACCTAATTTATGGTGAAATTAAGCCCAGTCATGGTCGGATTCGCTACCATGGGCAAGAGCTAACCTCGGATGAACTTTATCAGGCAGGAGCCTACATTCTCCAGTCTAGTCATATCTTTGATGGTTTGAGCCTAGAGGAAAATATTGCTTTGGGACAAGAACTGGATTCCGTAAAGATGGATGAAATCCTGCGACAAACTGGTTTGAAAGCTCTTCAAAGCAAAACCCCTAGTAACCAGACTCTGTCGGGCGGTGAGAAGCAGCGGTTAGAAATTGCACGTGCTCTCTATCACAATCGCCAATTTATCCTAGCTGATGAAGTCAAAGCCAATCTGGACCTTAAAAATCAAGAGAAAATCAGTCAACTTCTCTTCTCGCTCCCTCAAACACTCGTAGAAGTGATTCATCACTATAGTGAAGAGGACTTGAAGCGCTATGATAAGGTGATAAAACTGGAGAAATAGGTGGAGGTATAGGTATCAGAAAGGAGTGGCAAGTTCTCTCTTTTTTGTAGGTTGGATAATAAAAACTCTGTCTAAAAATATCAGTACAATAACATCAAACTAGGGATGTAGCTAGTGAAAGTCCTACAGTAAGGAGTTGAAATATGAAATTCCATGAATTTGGGGATAAGAATTTACCTCTTGAGCAAGTCTGGGCAGAGATTCGGAAGCGAGGGTTCAAGAACAAGATGTTTAAAACTCTCAATGAAGTCATTGATAAGTTGCAAGAAGTGATTAGGAGCTTGCATTGGACAGTACTATTGTTCATAGAAGTTGGATTAGTTTTTGATTTTAGGTGAGTATGAATAATTGAAAAATAAAAGTCATAATGTTATAATTTGTGATATAAAGATAAATATTACATAGAATAGAGGTGGCCATATGGGGAAACTATTGGCGAGCCGAATGCGTAGTCGGAGAAAAGAACTGAATTTGTCTCAGGTTGAATTGGCTGCTGGTATCTGTGAACAGGCCCAAATCAGTAAAATTGAGCGAGATGCAGACTATAGTCCTGGCTCAGACTTAATATATGCCCTTGCAAAAAAGCTAAATGTATCAATGGACTACTTTTTTGACGAGGATATCCATGTCGAATCGGAGTTTTTGACTCAATTTCGTGCTGTATCTAAGAAATTCTTAGACTTACGAGATTATGATTCACTAAAATATATCTATGAGTTAGAAGCTGCGAAGACAGTAAAACTCCCTCTCTCCGATCAGTTATACCTTCAGTGGATAGAGGCTATTGTGTTGTTTAACCATGACCTTAAACAGAATGAAGCGATCAAAAAATTAGAAGCTATTTTGTCAAAATATAGCGAATATGATTGGGAATATTTGAATATCTCAAATAGTTTATTACACTTTTACTTTCAGACGGATGAACTCTCAAAATTTGAAGAAGTCTATAATCGCATGACCAATCTTTTTAAGAGTGTTAAGGTTCGGACAATTGATGAACTTGAAATTCTGATTAAATGTCGGTATAACTTTTGTCGGTATCTATGGTTAAACCAGCAAACAGAGAGAGCGATAAGTGAGACTTTTGAAACGATTGGTATTTGTCTCAAAAATAATAGTTTCTACTGTTTAGCTAATCTTTACTGTTTACTTGGGAATGTTAGTGAAGGTTTTGCCCATAAAGATGCCGTTAAACAGTACTTTGTAACAGCGCAGCGTGCATACCTGCTAGAGGGAAATGATAAGATGGCTTTAGACCTTGAGCGTTTTATCAATGAAACATTCCCAGCATAATTGTTATAGACAACTCAGTCTTTACTGTGTTGTTTTTTATATGCATTTATTATAACATCTCTCATGAAACGAGTTATTTCTACGGTTAAAATAAACATATTCATAATAAAAAAATAAAATAAAAAAATCTTTATAAATACAATTGACAAATAATTTTCTGCGTGATAGAATACAATCAAGGAATATGAAAGGGGTTGCAAGATATGAAGAAAGCAACTAAAAAGTTTGTTGTCGCAGTTTTATTAGCGGGTTTATTAGTTATTGTTGGTAAACCATCGATAAATCCCGCTCCCGCCCCTTTAGGCTTTGATCCTGGAGAATTATATTCTGTAAAATTTTAAAATATGAATTGTAAAATTTTATGAATAAGCTGGTAGTATTACCAGTTCAAAGAAAGGATAGTTGCCAATGTACTAAGTTGTCATAAGTTACTAAAAAAGAGTTGTAATTGTTAGTTTTAGTCAAAAATGAAATGGAGACTATGTTATGAAGAAAAGAATTAAGAAGATTATTTCAACATCGTTACTTGCTCTTACCCTAGCTGGTGCAGGTGGTTCAATCGCTTCTGCCGCAACAGTTTATTATAAAGGTTCTGCCGTTTATTGGAACTATGGTCGTACAGTAGGACTTTGGAGTTACTCACACGTTCAATCTGGTGTGTATGAACACGCAGCAAGTGCTAACGGAGGTTTCTCAGGTTGGAAACGGCCAGGAATTGAAGCACGTGCATCTAGATATATTGGAAGTGGTACAGCACAATGTTACTGGAATTGTAGGTAAGCGCCTATGA
Source organism: Streptococcus parasanguinis (assembly GCF_019929185.1). Lineage (GTDB taxonomy): Bacteria > Bacillota > Bacilli > Lactobacillales > Streptococcaceae > Streptococcus > Streptococcus parasanguinis_O. Next base: position 35,859 of record NZ_JAHZPC010000013.1, on the reverse strand, counting down.
CATACAAAAACATGTTATTAGGTAAAATGAAGTACTTAATCCTGTTTTTGATTGCCATTCAGAGCGTACTACTTGCTCTGATGGCAATTTTTTTTACAGGTGTTCAGTATGAGGAGGCATGGCAAAGTTATAACCGTAATTCTAGGACAGTTACAGTTTATCTTCAAAGATTATCTGAAGAACAGTCGCAAAGTGTATACCAATACTTTTTGGAACAAAGTGACTTGTCTATTTGGACGAAACGTACTACAAATAGTAGTAGGGATGGTTCAATAAATAGAATATATTTAGATGTTCTTGGCAATCCTGAAGGTTTTTCAGATTTTACAAACGGTGGTAAAATAATTTTATCACGCCAACAAATTTCAGATTTATTATCCCATAGTGACAATAACTTGACTATTGGACTTGATAAGGGAACTGATAATATGCTCTATGAATTACCGAGCTTGTTATTTACAACCCCTGTTGTTATTAATCGGTTAGACCATATTTTTCAAGAAACAAATACAATAAACGGGATATATCATATCAATGGTCTTCAGGACAACCTCTCAAGAGAAACGTTTTTATCAAATCTCTCATCCATTACTGGGATTTCTGTTGAAGACTTGATTAGAGAGAGTTTTGGCAGTAATACTGTTGAGGGAATTGTGCCAATCGTTTTAGCTGCTAGTATTGCAGTAAATGCTATGGTTCTTCTTGTTCTTTTCCTAATATGTGTTTTACAATCCTTTAAACATTTTGGGACATTGATACTACTTGGATGGGATAGGAAGGAGTTGTGGTCTGCCCTCTTCAAGGATTCTCTTCTGTTTTCTATTTATATTGCACCTGTTTCCGCACTAGCAACTTGGTTTTTGTCAGGTTGGGCTAGTTTTGGATTATCATCATTTGTGTTAGTCTTTGCGGGTACAAGTCTTTCAATCTTGTTACTATTGCTAACATTAATTATTCCAAGTATTGTTGTTTATTTGGTTTCTCCATTAGCTGCAATTCATAAACGGTTACCAATGAAACCATTAATGGCAACCAGTTTGTTATTCTATACTTTAGTAGCTGGTTTATTAATAGCAGTTAGTCATTCCTTAGATGCGCCAATGAATCAGTTCATTGATAATGTCAAAGTAGCTAGGGAGTGGAAAAGTGTCGAAAATATGTATGTTATTTCGGATTTTGTAGAAGGGGATGATATAGGAACCTACTCTGGTAATACAAATTCATTAGAAAGCAGCATGTATCACTTTTACCAACGAATTTCAGAGATTCCAGGTGTTTATATTGCTCAGGGAGAATATCTCGGGCAAGAATACCTTGATACAATCTATGGTACGTATCAAAATGTTCCTAAAAAACCATTTTGGTATTTAACCTATTCTTATAATTACTTATCTGAACTAGGAGTTGAGTTAAGTAATGAAGAATTATCCGAAATACGTAATGGTGCCAGATTGTACCTTATTCCTGATACTCTAGGTTCAGCGGATGTTGAAACCATGAAGGCTTATTTACAAGAAGTTGTTCGAGTAAAACCAGGGGATATAGGGACTAAGTTTACAGAAAATCCAAGATTTTTATTTAGAACCTATCAGCCATCTAAGTCCATTTTTACTTGGTCAAGATCAATCGATCGAGGTGTAACTAGTGAAGAACCTGTTATTTTTGTAGCAGCTCCTGAAAACTTGTACTTCATGGAATCAGCAAACCTATCTGTGAGTGGATATGACGGAATTTTGAAAGTTCGTGATAAGGAAACAATGAATCAGGTAAAATCAATTTTAGAAAATGAGTTCCCTGATTTATCAGACAATGCACTGAAATTTACAACGGTTAAGAATTATATCAATGGACTTCAGAAAGATCTCGGCTATACTTTCTACCTATTTGGAAGTATCATTGCTATTATTGTCTTTACTATGATGGCTATCTTTTGGAGTTTTGTCTTGATTTATCGCTTGCTTTTCGAAGAAAAACTGTATGTACAATACTTCATGGGCTTTTCTCCTTGGAAGAGGTATAGCGGTGTTCTTTCTCTTGTCGTTGGTGTTTCTGCGATAGAACTACTTGTTTCTATCTTACTAGGTTCTAAGTTGGGAATAGTTTTAACACTAGTTACATTTGCTTTCCAATTATTACTTCTTTACTTCAATCTATTCCGTAAAGAAGTAGAAAGTCTCATACAATCGTTTAAGGGGTGATTTAATGTCTATGATTTCCGTACAAAGTGTGTCAAAAAAATTTGGGTCACGTGAGATTTTAAAAGACTTAAGTTTTGATGTTGAGGAAAATGAATTTGTAGCTTTAGTAGGGCCATCTGGTTCTGGAAAATCTACGTTACTTAATATGATTGGCCTTTTGGATAATATTGATAGTGGTAAGATTTTAATCAACGGGAAGATCTTACCAAAAGTGAATTCGCGTTCTGCGGTTAACTATCGAAAGAATGTTATCAACTATCTATTTCAATCAAATGCACTCATCTCTACATCCAGTGTAAAAGATAATCTCATGCTTGCTATGAACTTTACTAATTTCTCTAAGGAAGAGAAGGAGAAAAAGATTAAAGAAACCTTGCGGTTTGTTGGTTTGGAAAATAGACTAGATAGCAAGGTCAATGAATTATCTGGAGGTGAGCAGCAGAGAATCGCCATCGTGAGAGCTATTCTAAAACCAGGTGATATCATCTTGGCAGATGAACCAACAGGTTCATTGGATCCTGATATGGCTCAAAAATCATTTGACTTAATTCGGTCGTTGAGAGATCAGTTTGGAAAAACAATTCTAATCGTCACACATAATTTAGACCATGCGAAACAATGTGATCGAATTGTCTCGTTGAAATCAGCTTTTGTAAATTAGTCTACTCACTTACAACTGAGATAATCATTTTAGTCTATAGAACAATGAAGGAAGTGGAAGTTTAAGGATGAAAAATTTTGAATACTATATGACACAACCGCCAAGTTTGTACAATCATCTAGAGTTATAAACTGATCTAGTGGTTGAAAATCATATTGATGACATCCTTTGTCTGCATATAATTTTCAACAATAAATTAGAAGATATGGTTGTTTTACATCCATTTCAAAAGAAAACTGTCCCTATCCCACATTGTTTTAAAGGCGAGACTGTGACAGTCTTAGATGACGATGAGGTTACGTGGCATTTGTTAGAATTTCAAGATTTTAGAACTTGTTTGACTCAGTGATTCAGCATGGAGTTCACTAAAATATAAGAAAAAGAATTTTATCAGGAAAAGTATTCTACTATATGTATAGTGGAAAATCGTAAAAAAGCAAAGACGAAGTAATTACCTCGTCTTTGCTTTTTTAGTATAATGAACACCTTCATGTCAATGAAGTCAATATCGGATGGCAGCCCTTTGGAGTAATCAAAAATGCCCAAATTAATTAAAACTTGCGCATCTTATTAATTTTACAAATTGGGTATTACTACTTTATGTCACCCTTTTTCAAATATATTATACAAAAAAATGAAAAGGTTTACAAGAAATTGACGGTTATAGGAATAATTCTCATCACTTTGAACATTAAAAAGGAGAGAACCGATTTAGTCCTCTCCAGATTGTAACTTTATATCAACCCACTACAGTTGACAATGAGCCAAGGATCAGTCGATATCATCTCTATGGGGCAAGCAAGGCAAGTACAGACACAACAGGGAATCCCTTTGTCTATAACGGCAAAGCCCGTGACGATACTGGACTTGACTATTCAGGATAGGGTTACCTCTATGAAGGTAGCCCTATTTTTTTGACTGTGAATGAATCGAAGCAATGGGATTACACAGAGTTAGAATTTCTTTTTGCTTTGACTGAGATACATGAGTATAGATTTGTGTGACTGAGATAGAACTATGTCCAAGAATTTGTTGAATGTATCGAATATCTACATCACTATCTAGAAGCATTGTTGCGAAACTATGTCTAAACATATGGGGGGTAATAGGTGTAGTTAAGTTATGTTGTTTAACAAGGGTATTTAGAATTAAACGTACACTTTGCTCTGACAATGGTTTGAAAGAATATTTTCCAGAGAATAGGTAGTTACTGGGTTGAAAACAGTAGTTATTTATATATGTTTCTAGTAAGCTAAATGTTATTTGATCTCCTAAAAATAGGATACGTTCTTTCTTACCTTTTCCCATAATATGGAGAGTCCTATTTGAAAGATTAATATTTTTAAGATGAATATGACAAAGTTCGGAAATCCTAATACCAGTTGAAAGCAATAGGGAAATGATTAGCAAATTTCTTTCAGCTTTTTGTTTTTGATATTTAGTTTTTGAATAGGTAATTTTCTGTTCTAGATGTAAAAAAATACTTTTCAAAATATCATAAGGAATCGTTTTAGGTAATATTTTTTCCGTTCTAAATTGATAACGTAATTGATTAAAAGGATTCTCATCAACTAAATTATGATATTTTAAGTAGCTGTAAAACACCTTCAAACTAGCAATTTTGCGACGTAATGTATTAGATTTAATATTGGATTTCGTCAAATGTTCAACATAGGTTTCCACACTGCTGTAATTTGAATTGTAAAATTGCAAAAGATCATTTTTGTAAGCTCGAATCGTATGTGAACTCAAGCGTCTATGGGTTTTGCAGTAGTCTAAGAAAGTAGAAATATGTTTATAATCCATGAATAACTCCTTTATCAATAATCATGCTATTATATACTTATTTGAATGCTTTGTATAGTGATAATAAATAGTTATCGGTAGGAGATTGATGAATATGACAAATAAAAAAATAAGAGTATTTTTAAGCAGACCTAATCCATTTACGAATGAGCAACAATACTTTATAGATAAACTAAAGAGTACTCTAGAGAACTATAATATAGAAAGCATAACTCTACAAGCAAAGGATTATTCTCCCTATGAATCATTATCTGCTTTAAATGAAATGATAAAAAGATGCTATGGTATGGTTATCTTAGCTTTCGGTCATACGTATATTCAATCTGGAGTTTTAAAAAAGGGAGCAATTCAAGATAAAAAGTTTTTTGAATCTGACGAACAGTCGTTAGATGGGAAATGGATTACTAGTTCGTTTTGCCAAATTGAAGGTGCTATGGCGATCTCAAATAATATTCCTATTCTAATCATTAAGCAAAAAAATTTGCGAATTGATGGCATTCTAAAAGATGATAAAAAAATTGTATCTGTATCAGATTTTTCATTGGATGATAAGACACAAATTGACTCTTTCTTCGAACAAATTTTAGAGAAAGAAATATATTGTTGGAAAAAATCATTGGAAGAAATATTTAATACAATTGAGGGAAATATCGTATAGCATACTTTCTAATGTGATATAATACAAACAAAAATACTTTTAAAGGGAGGTATTTAGATGAAAAGAATCTTTATAAGTTTTGCCATTGAGGATGAAAATTTACGAGATTTTCTAAGGGGCCAATCAAGAAATACAAACTCTCCATTTGAATTTGTGGATATGTCTGTTAAACAACCTTGGGATTCTCAATGGAAAACTAAATGTAGAACAAGAATTAGAGGGTGTGACGGTATGATTTCTATCATTACTAGGAATACCAAGAAAGCAGATGGGCAAATTTGGGAAATGAACTGTGCTATAGATGAGGGGATACCACTACTTGCAATTTATGGGAACAAAGATCATATTGGTGCGACGATTCCAAATGAATGTGGCTATCTTCCTGTAGTAGATTGGAATTGGGAAAAGATTAGCGCTTGGATAAAACAATTGTGAGGTATAATTTATGTTAAAAAACAAGGCATTAATTGTTGGTATCGATGCATATTCTCAGGCTCCGTTAGGGGGGTGTACTAATGATGCAGAGGAGATAGCGAAATTATTGGAGGAGAACGAGGATGGTTCCCCTAATTTCAGTGTTAAGCTAAAACTTAATATACAAACAAAAGCAGAGTTATTGGAGGACCTTCATTCTTTATTTAAAGAAGGAGAATCTGACATTGCACTCTTTTATTTCTCAGGACATGGGACAGATGAGATGGCTGGTCAAATCGTAACACCAGATTTTAATGGCTATGATATGGGAATTTCTATGAATGATATACTTCGACTAGCAAACACTTCAAAAAGTCGAAATAAAATTATCATCTTAGATTGTTGTTATTCTGGAAAGTTAGGAGATTGTAGTCCTATAGACTCATCGAATACCATGATTGGAAAAGGTGTTACTATTCTAACAGCCAGCGATCGTGATGAGGTTGCTATTGAGGATGGAATAACTGGTCATGGTGTGTTTACTGAATTACTAATTCAGGGGCTAAAAGGTGGAGCAGCAGATGTTAGCGGGAATATCACTCCTGCTAGTTTATATTCTTTTGTTGATCAGTCACTTGGAGTATGGGAACAAAGGCCGCTATTTAAAACAAATATAACAGGATTTTTACCTATCAGAACTGTTGAAGCTAAAGTATCAAAAAAGGTGCTACGAAAACTTCATCAATATTTTCCAGAAGCTACTTCAGAATTTCAATTAGATCCATCATTTGAATTTACCAATACTCCTGAAGTAACTCATGAATATAAAGAACCTTTCGCAAAAGAAGAAAATGTTGGTAAATTTAAAGAGTTACAGCTTTATGAAAGCGTAGGTTTGATCGAACCTGTTGGAGAGGAGCATATGTACTTTGCTGCTATGAATAGTAAGTCTTGCCGTTTGACACCACTAGGTTTACATTATTGGAAATTATCAAGAGATAAAAGATTTTAAAAAGGGAAGTGAGCAAAATTGCTCATTTCCCTTTAATTATTTTTAGAGTTTCATGATAATCATGCTTTAGCTCTTTACGACCTGAGCTTACCGTCTCTTCTTGCCTTTTTGTAACAGGCTTAAATTCAATAATTGATTCATCAGTACCAAATGCAATTAGGGTCAAATCTTTAATGTTTTCATTATACCAAGTATTGTCAAGATCAGTTTCTTCTCGTTTGAGAAATTGTAATTCTGTTAAGCAAGTTTTAGCAAAATGAACAGCAGAGTAGTAATACTCTTTTATTGATTCAATATCTTTTGATATACAATATTGTTTTAACAAAAGTGCACAGTAGTTTCTAGCACAATAAAGATTCCCACTTTCAAAGTTTGAGCCATTTTTGTAATATCTTCTAGCTTGTTCTAAAAATTTGCATTCTTTAGTTAGGCCAAATATTTGTTTATTTATTGCTGCAACAATACCCAGTAAGTTTTCGTTTGTCGATGTAGCTAAATCTATGTTCTCATTAACGTATGATAAGGTTAAAAGCAAATTTTCTAGGGACAAATCTTTTTTATAGCTACATAATAGATATTGAGAAAGTATATCTTCATCAAAGGATAAGTTTAAAACTTGAAGGTACTGATTTTCGGCTTCTTTAAACAGCATATTTTCCTTCAAATTTTCAGCTTTTTCAATCATTGTCCTTATAGATGCTCCTGCTACATGTACATTTTTATCTAATTGAACTAATGGTTTAATCTTATACAAATTGAAATCAAATACAGGACTATCAATATAATCGGTATTGGATTCTAGGCAAGAAATTAATATATCTTCTAATTCATCTTGCAGAGATTTTCTATAGTTTTCATCCGATACTATTTTCTTTCTATGATATCTTAATTGAGGATTCATTGAAATATCAAAAAATGGGTATTTGCTAATAGTTAGTTCTTCACAAAGTATAATTGTAGATTTTGGCCTCATTGCATGCCGAAGTCCCAACTCATAAATTGCATTTTGATTTAAAGTGCTTATATCAGCAATCACAATATCAGCTAAAAAAATAGATGTTATGAAGTTTTTATTAATAGCTAATGAAGTTGGAACTTCATCTCCTCGATATGCTTGTGTGGAGTAGACTGATTTTAAATGATTTCGAGATAATACAGGCTTTATAAACTTAAAATAAACATCGTCTAAATTCAGTTTGACTAAAGTTCCAGGAATTTTTTTAACCCCATATCCCATGACTACAAAGCATGTTTTATTACTCATCAATCATTCTCCTACCGATAACTATTTATTATCACTAGTATACCATAGATTCCTATCTCTAATATGTTTTCAATTGTAGCTTTCTTATTTTTTATACTCTCAAAGACTTTTGAACAGCCTTATAGTGATTTTTTCTTCAATAATTGAATGTGTGACATTTTATCTCTCAGCCATAACAACGCACCATTTTTGGTGCGTTTCTAAATTTTGTGCTATAATAGAAATAAATAAAAGGAGGACCTTCATGATCGGAGAAAATATTAAAGCGTTACGTAAAACACATGATCTAACCCAGCCTGAGTTCGCAAAGATTGTTGGTATCTCTCGAAATAGCCTAAGTCGTTATGAAAATGGAACAAGTTCAATTTCGACAGAATTAATAGATCGTATCTGCCAGAAATTTAATGTTTCCTATATCGATATTGTAGGAGAGGAAAAGATGCTCACGCCAGTGGAAGATTACCAGCTCACTCTGAAAATTGAAGTGATTAAAGAACGAGGGGCGAATATCTTAGCGCAACTTTATCGTTTTCAAGATGAACAAGGAATTGCATTTGATGATACTTCTAATCCTTGGGTTCTAATGAGCGATGATTTGTCTGATTTGCTGAACACGAAGATTTATCTTGTGGGGACTTTTGATGAAGTAGAGCGATATAATGGCTATTTGGATGGCATTGAACGGATGCTAGAACAAGCTACTCATCTGGTGGTGGCTTAATGAAACTAGAAGAATTTAGTCAAGATGATTTTGAACGAGCATCCAGACGACTCGTTCGTTCTTTAACTCGTGGTAAAACAACTTCGTCTCAGCCCAAGGCTATCTTGCTAGGTGGACAGAGTGGTGCTGGGAAAACAACGATTCATCGTATTAAACAAAGGGAATTTCAAGGTAATATCATTATCATTGATGGAGATAGTTATCGCTCTTTTCATCCGAACTACCTTGGCTTACAGGAAAAGTATGGAAAAGATAGTGTGGATTATACCAAAGTATTCGCGGGACAAATGGTTGAATATCTCGTAGATGAATTGAGTAAACAAGGTTATCATTTGTTAATCGAGGGCACCTTGAGAACAACAGAAGTTCCTAGAAAAACGGCCCAATTATTGGCAACTAGAGGTTACCAAGTCTCACTTGCACTGATTGCGACCAAGCCTGAATTGTCCTATCTCAGCACTTTGATACGTTATGAAGAGCTCTATGCTATAAATCCTAGTCAAGCCAGAGCAACTCCTAAAGCACACCATGATGGAATTGTAGAAAATTTGGTTGAGAATTTACGGGAGTTGGAAAAGGATCAGCTTTTTAGACAAATTCAAATTTATCAAAGAGATCAATCGTGCGTTTATGATTCGCAAGTAGATCAAACCTCAGCAGCAGAAATTCTACAAGAATGCCTCTTCGGAAAATGGAGTAAGGTGGAGGAAGAGATGTTTAAGATGGGGCAGGAACGGTTGAGAGAATTAATGGAAATGAAAAAAGGGATAATTGATGGAAATTAAAAAAATCTATATTCAACATTATCGTTCATTAAACGATTTTTCTTTAGAGTTAAAAAATGATTTATCCTTAATTGTGGGTAAAAACAATTGTGGCAAGACTTCGGTTTTATCTGTGTTAGAAAAAATATTCAATAAAAATTCCAATCGCAATTTGGTATGGGAAGATATTAATTTAAATCATAGGAGGGAAATCTTTGAGAATATAAAGAGAGTCTCTGATATTCCTGATTCGGAATTATCGTCTATTTTAGGGATTAATCTTCAAATTTGGATTCAATACTCAGAATTAGATTCTTATCAAAATATCCAAGGATTTATGATGGATTTAAATCCCGAAAATAATTTTATTATTCTTGAATTTTCGTATATAATTCCTACTCAAAAGCTTCGCGAGATAAGTAGTTTGACTTGTGATTTTGCAGATGATTTTTCAAAATTTGAATCATTTATGAAGAAAAATCTGAATAAATTTTTCGAAATACAGATTTATTCACGTGGATATAATCCTATTACTCAAGCAATGACAGAAGAAAAGTCTGATTTACATGAAATGAAAGATGTTCATAAAATTATTAAAGTAAGAGGGATTAGTGCTAGTCGAGAAGTATCTAATAAAGAAAATAACCATTCATTATCTAAGACATCAAATCGATTTTATAAATTAAATAATGGCGAAGAAATTAACAGTAAAGCAAATAATTTACTGCAATCTGCTATTTTAAAGGCAGATGAAACTTTAACCAGAGCATATAGTGGTGATGATAGCGTCGAAGGAATTTTTACTTCAGTCTTTGAACGCGTCAAAAGATTTGGTGGAAATGATAGTGAAGCAGAATTAGCAATTCATTCATCACTATCTGAGAAAGATATTTTAAGCAATAATACGACATTGTATTATAAGCATGACGATAGTCTATTACCTGAAACATATAATGGTTTGGGATATTTAAATTTATATGGAATTATTTTTGAAATTGAAACTTTAATGGCAGATATAAAAAGCGAACCTGCTGATATTAACCTAATATATATTGAAGAACCAGAATCACATACACATCCACAATTACAGTATATTTTTATCAAGAATATTAAAGATTTGCTAAAGGAACACAATGATGAACTAAAAGAAAGTGGAGATTTTAGTTGTATTCAAACTTTAATTACAACTCATTCCTCTCATATAGTTTCTGATTGTAACTTTGATGATCTAATTTATTTTAAACGTGATAACGGTACAGCAGTATCAAAGGCTTTTAATTCATTGAAAGAAGAATATGGTGATGAACAACTAGGATATAAATTTGTAAAGCAGTACCTTACTCTCAATAGTAGTGAATTATTTTTTGCTGATAAAGTCATTTGTGTTGAAGGTGATACAGAAAGGATTTTAATTCCTACGATGATGCAAAAGGTAGATACAACCAATCCAATAAATCAAGCTTCTAATACAATGCCATTGCTTTCTCAAAATATTTCAATCATTGAAACAGGTGCCCATTCACAAGTGTTTAGGAAGTTATTTGATTTTTTAGGAATAAAAGTATTGATAATTACGGATATTGATCCAGCAAATAAAAATGAAAATAATCGCTTAACTTCTTGCTCAGCAGTAGATGCTACCTCTACGACAAATGCTTCAATTAAAAATTTTTTTGATATTTCTGGAGATGAAGTTTTTTCAATAGTAGCTCAAAAGAGTTTGGCAGAAAAAATAACATCAGATGGTAGAATTCGTATTGCATATCAAATTCCCGAAGATGAAAATGGTTATCAGCCTGCTAGTTTTGAGGATGCTTTTATCAGTTTAAATAAACAATTCATTATTGATCAAAAAGCTGGTTTTATTCAATTTGAAGCTTTAAAAGACTTTGATGATAGTGAAATAGAAGATTTCTATAAATTTGCTAGGGATAAAGTAAACAAAAAATCTGCATTTGCATCAAGTTTATTATATTTTGAAGGTGAAGAAAATACTTGGAAAGTACCTAAATATATTTCGGAGGGATTATTATGGTTGAGAAAACAGTAGAACCAGAGGTAGAAAAAGTATTTGAAGTAATAAAACAAGGTCAAAATTTTATCCTTGAGGGTGGTGCTGGGAGTGGGAAAACTTATTCATTAATTTCCATTATTGAAAAAATATCTATGGAAGAACCAAAAAAATCGATTGTATGCATTACTTATACTAACAATGCTGTTGCAGAGATTAGATCTAGAATCATTAATGATAATTTACGGGTTTCAACTATTCACGATTTTATATGGCATGTCATTAAAAATTTCCAAAAAGAGATTAAAGAATGTCTTGTTGAGTTAATAAATGATGATGAACAAATTCTATTCGTTGCTCCAAAGGAAGTATTAGGTGAGGAACTTATTTCGCTTGATTACTTTGATAGTGTTCGTGTTGAATATACTGAATGGTATTCTATGAGCATAACTGAGCAAAATAAAGTTCAAATAAGTCATGACCATGTTCTTATAGTTGCTGAAAAAATGTTTTCTAAATATAAGAAGTTGAGTGATATTTTAAAGGATACTGCAAACTATATTTTTGTTGACGAGTATCAAGATACGAGTCCCTTAGTTGTAAAAATTTTATTAGAGCATCTCAGAAAGAGTACTAGAGATAATATTGTAGGTTTTTTTGGAGATTCAATGCAGGCTATCTATGACTCAGGAGTGGGAAACATAGATTCCTATGGTCTTGAAAAAATACAAAAAAATCAAAATAGACGTAATCCACGAAAAGTTATTAATTTAGCAAATAAATTTAGAAGCGATGGATTAGTTCAGATTCCTTCTAGTGATGTAGCGGCTCCAAACATGAATAATGGTAATGTAATTGAAGGAACGGTGAAATTCATTTATGGTGATGGTATTACCCACCTTGAAGATCTTAGAAATAGCGAACTATTTAAAGAATTAGAGTTTGATATACCACAGAAAACAAAGGAATTGCGATTAACACACAAACTTAATGCAGAAACGGCTGGGTTTTCTAAACTATTTGAATTGTATAGTTCTGATTTGCTTGTGAAATTAATTACAGATATGAAGAAAAAATTTAATGCAAGTGAGTTAGTTGATAAAGGAAAAACTTTTGAAGAATTAGTAGAAGAAGCTCAAATTGTTGTTAGAAAGGGTGGTCCATTAATAATTGATATTGTCAAATCTATTCCAGAACTTTTAGCCATTTACGAAGAAATTAAGACATTTTCATTTGAAGAAGTGATTAGTAAGAGTAAAGTTAATAAAGATTCTTTATTGGCCTATAAATTTAATGGTTTAAGTAGTAGATATGAGGCGGGTACAGATAGAGATAGGATTCTTCAAAGATTAGATCTAATCTTTGAACTAATAGAACTATATAAAATAGGTAAGCATAACGAATTTTTGCGTATTACTTGCTTTAAAATAACTTCGTCCGCTGATAAAATTAATCTATCTAAAATTATGGAAGAAATCTCTGATAATGATATTACAATTGGAAAAGTCATAAAACTTGCAGAGAGAACTGGATTAATTTCAAAGGACGACTTATTTACTAATTTTATAGAAAATAAGGGCTATTATTTATGGTTACGCCTTGAGAAATTACCATTTCAAGAATATGTAAATAGTATTGCTTATCTTAGAGAATATGTATCTGTCATAACTCAGCATAAGGTTAAAGGCAGTGAATATGAGAATGTCTTAGTTTTGTTAGATAATGGAAGATGGAATCAATATAATTTTAATTCTATATTTGGTAAAGGTTCATCTAATGAGAAGGTTCAAAACAGAACTAAGAAACTATTTTATGTTACAATCACTAGAGCAATGAAAAACTTAATTGTTTATATGCCATGTAATGACCAACAGATTCTTGAAAAAGCTAAAGATTATTTTGAACAGAGTGATATTGTTGATGTTCTGTCATTAGTTGATTAGTAAATAAACTTTAACAATTGTTGAACTGAAAGTTGAAGGAGCAATTATGATTACATTGGAAAATGATTTACTTGAATTTGATATTACAGGAATTTTAGGCTATGAAATCAATCAACATATTGATTTTTATAATACTGGAGTAGAAGAAGCTTATGTGGCAATAAAAAATAAAGATGACAGTACAGCACTGTCCATTTTAAGAATATTAAAATCACAACTAGATATGGAGTATAAGTATTTTGATTCTAAAAGGTTTTGGGATTTTGGTCAATTAAATGATGCTTACAGTTATGTTGATGGTATAAATAGAGCTAGTCGAGCATTGGTGGGAGCACCCAATTATCGAAATATGAAATCTATGCTCTATGACATTCAAGATTATATGGCTAGAACAAGATTTGACGATGATAGGTATTATGGAAATGTATTCGCTTTAGCTGTTGACAAATATTTAGATGAGATGACAACCTCGGAACGTCATTCGCGTTTTGGAATATTCCTTCAAGGGATTAGAACGTTTTACCATCGACCAGGAAAAGGCACAGCAAAACAATGCCTTACTCTATCTAAAGGTCTCGCTTATAAAGATATAGAACCTTTTATCTTCGTAGAGTATATTGAGAGATATTTGAGATAATTTATAATGCACTCCGTATATCAAATGTACAAAACAATAACAATTCAAATGGTGTGAACTTTTTGGTAAAATCTAGCTCAATTTGTGTATTTTTAGGGTAAAATTCACACCATTCAAATGAAATATATTCAAATTAGATGAAATTATTCTTTCTGAAAACGTGGGAAAACATTGATTTTAAGCGGATATTGAAACTTATTCAAATAAAAGTGTTTCCAACCAGGTCTTAAGAAAGCTCGTAAAGCTAGCCAGTTCTCTAAACGTTAATTCGTTGCTGGACAGCACAATACAAACGAAAACACTTTGCAACTTGCAAGGTGTTTTTTTGTTTGAGAACTGGCGGTGCGCAATTAGGATAGCTCTAGCGACTTTAGTCGCATAGAGATATGCTATGCACAGTTGCCCCAGGAAAACAAGCGAAGCGATGTTTAATTGGATGGCAACCACTGCACTCAAAACATTCATTCGAAAGAATGACTATACTTACACAGAGCACCTTTCGGGGTGTTCTTTTTATTGACATCTTGTAGATTTATAATTAGGAATCTCCTTGAAGGGTATCAGGTAAATGAAAAATTCGACGATCATATCCTATTTCTTCACGCTTTAGTCTAAGACCTATAATGTAAAAAACTCTAGCTATCAGGTAGTTGATAGTTAGAGTTTTTTTCTATTCATATGATCTAATGAGATTAAATAAGGCTTCTACTTCTGATGACAGTGTAGCTGATTTGAGATAAGCGTAATAAACTGTAAATGTTATCTGGTCCTCCGGTATTAGAGGGATTTTTATTAAATCATCATCTTCATCAGAAAGTGCGATATCAGCCAGTAAACTAACGCCAATCCCTTTCTTTAAAAGTTCTTTAATGATGACAATGTCGTCACTCTTAAAGAATATTTCTGCCTTGTTTTGATACTTTAGATTAAGTAGTTCAAAAGCTTTCAGGTGAACAAAGTGTTCGTCTAAAAGTATAAAGGATTGATCTACTAAATCTTCAAAAGTGAGGGAAGCAGCAGTAGCAAGAGGATGGTTCTTAGATAAAACGACATACAGTTCTTTATGAAAGAGTTCATGTGTCTCTATTGAAGGATGATTGAGTGGTTCAATCAAGCCGAGTAGGCTTGCATCAAGGTCTCCCTTGAGGAGAAGATTTAATAACTCTACGGAGCCACCGCGGATAGGGCGTACCTTTTTTAAAAAATCGAATTTATCTTTTTCGTTTAAGGCAGCAAAGAGATATTGAATGATAATAGGAGGGAATCCTACAGTAGAGTATTGTGCCAAGGAGCGATTAATTTCTTTGCGAGTAGAAATAAGCTCAGGTAAGATCTTTTCTGTATGCTTTAGAAGGATTTGCCCTTGAGGAGTGAGTTTAAAGGAACGATGTGAAGGATCATGGTGAATCAATTTGCAATTAAAAGATTCTTCTAAGCGCTTGATGGCATAAGAAATAGATGGTTGGCTGACTTTGTGTTGTTTTGCTACTTCCGTATAGGATTGAAGCTGGCAGAGGTCATAAAAATATTGTAGATCTTTTAAATTCATATGGGCTCACTTTCATTAATTGGAGAAAAATTGGAAATCACCAGATAAATAAATTTTATCCGAATCCTACAATTTGACTATACGAGTATTCGCTGGTTAAAATGTAAGTGAGTCAGGAATCTCAAAGATTATCTAAGATACTTTCAAAAATGACCAACATCTTTTCTCGTTTATCAATAGGGAGCTGTTTAATCTTCATGTTGATTCTTTTGAGTGAAAGACTGTCAGTCTTATCAGAGGTTGATTCAAGACTATCAAAATTGAAAAATTCCTCTGGGGTCATCTCTAGGGCGTCAATCACTTTTTCAAGACTGTGAATGGTCAGATTCACATTTTGGTTTTCGAGTTGGTTGATATACTTAAGCCCAAGTCCCGCTAGTTCCGAAAGTTCTTCCTGGCTCATTTTGTTTTGTGTTCGAAAATATTTCACTTTTTGGGAAATATAGTGTTGTAAATAGTTTTTATTTGTCATATAAATAGAATACAAGTTTTGCATGACAAAAAAACACATTAAAAAGTACAAAGTATTGTTTAATAAACTTATATGATATTAATTTTAATTAGGATTGCCAATTTGTATGATTATTTTGCTATACTTGAAAACTTTTAGTAAAGAGTGCTCATCGAGAGTTTCATGACTTCAGAACTTTATAAAATATAACAACTTGAAGTATCATCAATAATAGTGTTTTAAGTATAAAAGAGCTTATTAGAAAATTGTTCTCGTAGACTCATTATAACATATGCGGATACAATCGTATTTTTTAAACAACAAAGTTTTCCGAACAATTCATTTTAAGTGGTATAATAGAAATAAAAAGGAGGTTGCACTATGACTGCACATGATATTTTAAACAACCCTTTCCTCAATAAAGGTACTGCCTTTACCTTAGAGGAGCGAAAGGAACTAGGTCTTATTGGTTTACTGCCACCGTATGTTCAAACGATTGAAGAACAAGCAGCGCAAACTTATGCGCAAATGCAAACAAAAGCCAATGATTTGGAAAAGCGTCTTTTCCTAATGGAAATTTTTAATACCAACCGGACTCTTTTCTATTACCTCTTTTCTCAACATTTGGAGGAATTCAATCCAATTGTATACGATCCAACCATTGCAGATACCATTGAAGGCTATAGTGACCTCTTTGTAGATCCCCAATATGCGGGATATCTTGATATCAATCATCCTGAAAATATTGAAGCCACTTTGAAAAATGCTGCTGGGGATCACGAGATTCGTCTCATTGTTGTAACAGATGCAGAAGGAATCCTTGGAATCGGTGACTGGGGAACAAATGGTGTCGATATTTCTGTCGGGAAATTGATGGTCTATACGGGTGCTGCTGGAATCGATCCTTCTATGGTCCTTCCTTTAGTTATCGATGCAGGGACTAACCGTGAAGAACTTCGTAACAATCCTAATTACTTAGGAAATCGTCACGAACGGGTTCGCGGAGATCGTTACTACGACTTTATTGACCAATTTGTTCAAACAGCAGAACGTCTCTTTCCTAAACTCTACCTTCACTGGGAAGACTTCGGCCGCTTGAATGCTGCCAACATCCTTGAAAAATACCGGAAACAAATTCCAACTTTTAATGATGATATTCAAGGTACAGGAATCGTTACCCTAGGTGGTATCTTTGGTTCACTGGATATTAGTGGTGAAAAATTAACAGATCAAGTTTATCTCTGCTATGGTGGTGGTACTGCGGGTGCAGGAATTGCTTCTCGTGTTCTTCGTGAAATGGTGAGTGAAGGTCTTTCTGAAGAAGAAGCCTATAAACGTTTCTTTATGGTTGATAAACAAGGTCTTCTCTTTGATGACATGGATGACCTAACCCCTGAACAAAAACCGTTTGCTAAGAAACGTGCTGATTTTAGTAACGCAGACAAGTTGACTGACCTGCTTGAAGTAGTGAAAACTGTGAAGCCAACCATTCTTGTAGGAACTTCAACACAACCTAATACCTTCACTAAAGAAATAGTAGAAGCTATGTGTGAAAATACAGAACGTCCGATGATTTTCCCTTTGTCAAATCCAACCAAACTAGCAGAAGCTAGTGCCAAAGATTTGATTGAATGGTCAGATGGTAAAGCTTTTGTCGCAACAGGAATTCCTGCTGATACAGTTTCTTATAAAGGTGTCGACTATGTGATTGGTCAAGCCAATAATGCCTTGATTTACCCAGGTCTTGGTCTAGGTATGCTGGCTTCTGAAGCAAGTCTTTTGACTGATGAAATGATTGGAGCAGCGGCTCATTCATTGAGTGGTATTGTCAATCCAGGCCAACCAGGAGCTCCTGTCTTGCCACCGTTCAAGTATGTAGCAGAAGTTTCTATTAAAGTAGCAGAAGCAGTCGCTAAAAAAGCGCAAGAGCAAGGTCTTGCACGCGCTAAGGAAACAGATATGGCCAAAGCAGTTCGTGATTTGAAGTGGTATCCAGAGTATAAATAAGTAAATTTAATTGGGGTGTACGAGTGCGGCTGGATGCCTCGTACGCCTTTTGCTGTATGTCCTATTATATAGAAAGGGAGACTATGGAAATCTTTATAACGTCAATTCAGAGTATTGTACCCATTATCGTCATCATCATTCTTGGTTATTTCTTGCAAGTCCGCGGTTGGTTCCAAGAGAGTTTCGGAAATGACTTGTCTAAACTTATTATGAATGTGGCCATGCCCGTTGCAATTTTCACCTCTGTTCTTAAATATTTGACTTTAGATAAGCTGATTAGCTTGTCTGGCGGTTTGCTCTATACGTTTATCGCCTTCATTCTTGGTTACCTAGCGGCCTTTATCGCGGTGAAAGTTTTTAGAGTGCGCCCAGGACGCCGAGGAACCATGATTAATACCTTTGTCAATGCCAATACCATATTTATTGGTTTGCCTTTAAATATCGCTCTGTTTGGAAATCAAGCCCTTCCTTATTTCTTAGTGTATTATATTACAAATACAGTATCTACTTGGACATTAGGTGTCTATCTGATGACGTCTGATAGTAAAGAAGGGGCTTCAAAACAGGCTCAAAAATTTAATTGGAAGAAGCTCTTCCCTGCTCCTTTATTAGGATTTCTCGTAGCCCTCGCCTTTTTAGTGCTCCGTCTTCCTGTTCCAAGTTTTGCGGAAAGTACCTTGACCTATATTGGTAGTTTAACAACGCCATTATCACTTGTCTATATTGGTATCGTTCTAGCGAAGGCAGGACTTAAGACGATTCGCTTTGATAAGGATACCATTATCACACTGGTTGGTCGTTTTATCCTTGCACCGGTCATCATGCTCCTAGTTTTGAAATTCTTCTCTCCAAATATGGTAGCACCAGAATTTAGGACCTTTATGATCCAATCAGCAACACCTGCTCTAGCGGTTCTTCCTATTCTTGCCAATCAAGGAAAAGGTGATGTTGAGTTTTCAACGAATGTAGTGACTCTAAGTACGGTTCTATTTATCGTTGTTATTCCAATATTACAAACTTTATTAGGATAAGAAGGAAGAGGATAGGATTTAAAGTTTTGCGTTAAGAAATTTCACTATTTTAAATACATCTATTCCTATTTCTTGAAATCAAAATCGGCAGAAACTCTTCGGATGTTTCCTATCAAGCGCTTTTGGAAAGTCCTAAAAGCCAGACTTTTCAAACTAGGATTGAAAAAAGCTCGTAAAGTATCACAATTTAGTAAACGTTATTCGAAAGAATGACTATACTTACAAAGAACACCTTTCGGGGTGTTCTTTTTGTATACCGGAACTGAATTAGAAATAAACAAAAAACCACCCTATCTTCCCTAGTCAAATAGGACTGTAGAAAATAGGGTGGTTTTAGAACTTTAAGGATTATTTATCGTCTTTGTGAAGGATATTCTTCACGCCCTTGATAGCTCCTTCAACAGCTTCTTTTGCATCTTCAGCAACTTCTTTAGCTTTTGATGCAACTTTTTCAGCAACGCCTTCAGCTTCTGTTTTTGTGTCGCCGGTTACTTTACCGAGACCTTCCTTAACAGAACCTTTAACTTGGTTTAATTTATCTTCTAATGACATAGCGCCACCTCCGTTAAGTAAATAGTTTTTTAATCTGAATTGAAGACAGTTCATTTAAAAAATTAAAACTGTTTAGTTCAGATTAATATAAGTATATACCCTCTGAAATGGAAAGTCAAATATCCGCTCCGGCATTCTAATAATAGGGATGAGGTCTGAATATTGATCGACTAATAGGTCACGACTTTCAGGATTTCCAGCAAAGATAACGAAAGAAGCCAAAAACTTTTCTGTCTCCAATAAAATAAATGGTATAATGGTCGTGAATGGATACATCGTAACGCTATTTTTTGAAAAAGAGAAGAGAAACATGAAAAGAATCCTCAAAACCTACCCCGTTGTCAGTACTTTGTCTTTAACTTGTTTGTTGCTCGGCCTGTTGACTTCCTTTTATGGGGATGCTATGTACGACCTATTGGCCTTTCATTCAAAACCGGTTTATTATTGGCAGTATATGAGTGGAACCTTGATGCATGGAAGTAAAGGAGCCCCCCTCTGGTTTTTATGGGTACATCTATTTTTAAATGGGCTCATGATTCTACCTTTTGGCGGACTACTGGAAAGGAAAAGAGGCTCCAAACATGTCTTGCTTGTTTTTGTGACGGCGGCAGCTCTCTCTTCCATCGTTTTTCACCTTTTAATGCAAGGGCAGGACATTCAGGCAACAGGGATCTCTGCTGTAGGATATGCCTTTGTAACGGGAGGAGTCCTGATCCTACCAAATATGTGGAAAGAGTATTCACTCTCCGTAAAACTGTTTTATCTATTCTTAGTTTTTCTATCTGGCCTCATGCTCTTACCGGCCATCACCGGCTGGATCTCGACTTGGCTGCACCTTTCAGGGATTGCCAGTTATCTATTGGTCTTTATTGGAAGTAACAGCTTGAAGGGGAGAAGTAACTATTAAGCTGGCTCTTAAGCGAGATTTTCATCCTGCTTCCTTGACTCTTCCATCACTGCGCCGTATAATATTCTATATCAATGAAGAAATCACCTTTTGTCATTGTGCAAAGGGTGATTTTATAACGAAAAAAAGGAGACACAATGGGCTATATCTCTACTATTAAGACGGCTGTTCAGCTCTTTCCTTTCCTGGCATTTTTGCTGACCTTGCCCTACATGATTTTGAATTACCGAAAATATGGCTCGGTCAATAAATTGCGGGTGCTGATTTTCTATTCTTTTATGCTTTACTTGATGACGGTCTATCTGCTGGTTGTCTTGCCTCTGCCGGATCCTAGTAAGATCCATACCAGCTACTCGGAAATGATCAATCTTTATCCCTTTGCTTTTGTGGTAGATTTTTTCAAGGAGAGCCCCTTTGATCTAGCGCAGGCAAGCACTTGGCTTCAGGCCATCAAGCATCCAACTTTTTACGTGCCTGCCTTTAATGTCCTGATGTTGATTCCTTTTGGGATGTATCTACGCTATTATTTCAAGTGTGGTTTTAAGAAAACGATTCTTCTGACAGTCCTCTTTAGTCTCTTTTTGGAGCTGACCCAGTTATCAGGTCTCTACTTTAGGTATCCGGGTCCTTACCGCCTAGCAGATGTCGATGATATCATTCAAAATACCACTGGTGGTGGAGTGGGCTACCTGCTTGGTTGGTTTCTAGTTTGGTTACTGCCAACACGAGATGAAATCGACGAGCATTCTTTCCGAGTGGGGACGAGAGTATCTGGTCTTCGGATGGGTCTTGCTTTCATAATCGACTTTGTGATGGTATCTATTCTCTACGAATTGATTGGGCGTTTAGGGACGATTCCTTATGTGGCGGTTTTAGCGGTTTACTTTAGCTTGCTTCCTTTATGGCGGGGCAAAACCTTGGGAATGGCTTTGCTGAAATTCCGCCTGCATTTTGAAAAGCAAAAATGGCTTCGCACCATCTGGCGGGGGATCCTAGTAGTCGGCTATTTCTATCTGATTCCTCAGGGATTGTTCTATTTGATTTCGTTCTTGAACAGCGATTTGACGGATAATTCCCTCTTAACCCTATCCATGATTTTATTGCTCTTCTTTGCACTTTTATTGTATTTGATTCTGACTCTTGCCATCGTCTTACTTAATCGTCGCTTTCCGTTTGACCGTTTAGCTGGAGCTGAGTATGAGAGTACGGTGCGCGTGAAGAAAGAGATCTTAAAGGATGAAACTGAATCGTCAAAATAGAGAGTGGGACAGAAATCGGTCATTCGTTAGAATTCGATTTCGTCGTCCCACCTCCGCACAGTTGAGTAGGGCTGTGAAAGTTGATGAAATCAGCGTAGTAGAGCCCACTCAACCACTGCGTCTTGCTCGACAATCCAAAACAATAAAGAGGCTAGGACTTTTGTCCCAGCCTCTTTATTGTTTTATACACATTTAAAATATCCGAACGTTCCTAGTTGAGAAGGGCGATTTTAAGGGGAATGTGCTACAATGGAAGCAAATAGATAGAATGGAGCAGTGAAATGAAAGCAATTATTACAGTCGTTGGAAAAGACCAAAAAGGAATCGTAGCCGGTGTCGCAACGAAAGTGGCAGAATTGGGACTCAATATCGACGATATTTCTCAAACTGTATTGGATGAATACTTTACCATGATGGCGGTCGTATCATCGGATGAGAAAAAAGATTTCACACAGCTTCGTTCAGAGTTGGAAGAATTCGGTCAGTCTCTTCATGTCAAAATCAATATCCAGAGCGCAGCGATTTTTGATGCCATGCACAATTTGTAAGATAGGGGTTGAGAATTTATGGACATTAGACAGGTAACAGAAACCATTGCCATGATTGAGGAGCAGAACTTTGATGTTCGGACCATCACCATGGGCATCTCCCTTCTAGATTGTATTGATCCAGATATCGATAAGGCAGCAGAAAAAGTCTACAATAAGATTGTGACAAAGGCCAAGGATCTTGTGGCTGTTGGGGATGAGATTGCGGCAGAACTTGGTATTCCTATTGTCAACAAGCGGGTTTCGGTCACTCCGATTTCCATTATCGGAGCAGCAACCAATGCGACAGATTATGTGCCCTTTGCCAAGGCATTGGATCGTGCGGCTAAAGAGATCGGAATTAACTTTATCGGTGGCTTCTCAGCCCTGGTTCAAAAAGGCTACCAAAAAGGGGATGAAATCCTCATTAATTCTATTCCTAGAGCTCTTGCAGAGACAGATTTTGTCTGCTCTTCAGTCAATATCGGATCGACCAAGACGGGGATCAATATGACCGCTGTCCGAGACATGGGCCGTATCATTAAAGAAGCTTCCCAAGCGGATCCAATGGGGCCTGGTAAGCTCGTAGTCTTTGCTAATGCTGTAGAAGATAATCCCTTTATGGCGGGAGCCTTTCATGGTGTCGGTGAAGCGGATGTCGTCATCAACGTCGGCGTTTCCGGTCCTGGTGTTGTCCAACGGGCCATTGAAAAAGTTCCTGGTGCAAGCTTTGATGTCTTGGCTGAAACAGTCAAGAAGACAGCTTTCAAGATTACTCGTGTCGGGCAACTGGTTGGTCAAATGGCTAGTGAACGTCTCGGTGTGGAGTTTGGAATTGTGGACTTGTCTCTCGCGCCAACACCAGCTGTTGGGGATTCGGTTGCCCGTGTCCTTGAAGCCATGGGGCTTGAAGTGGTTGGAACCCATGGGACTACAGCAGCGCTCGCTCTGCTCAATGACCAAGTGAAAAAAGGCGGCATCATGGCTTGTAACCAAGTCGGTGGGTTGTCAGGTGCCTTCATTCCAGTCTCAGAAGATGAAGGGATGATTGCAGCGGTTCAATCGGGTCATATCAACCTGGAAAAATTGGAAGCCATGACGGCTATCTGTTCCGTCGGTCTGGATATGATTGCTATCCCAGCTGATACTCCAGCTACGACCATTGCGGCCATGATCGCAGATGAAGCTGCTATCGGGGTAATCAACCAAAAGACAACAGCGGTTCGCATCATTCCTTATGGCAAGGAAGGCGATATGTTAGAGCTTGGAGGACTTCTTGGGTCTGCTCCGGTAATGAAGGTCAACAAAGCTTCGTCAGCTGATTTCATTGCCCGTGGTGGTCAAATTCCAGCTCCGGTTCATAGCTTTAAAAACTAAGAGAAATCTAGTATAATAGTAGAAAATAGAAAAGTCTGTGACGATAAAACTCCAGACTTTTTTCTTGCAAAAGGAGACAAGATGGCTAAAACAAGATTATTTGTGATTCGTCATGGGAAAACCATGTTTAATACCATTGGCCGTGCTCAAGGCTGGTCCGATACACCCTTGACAGCAGAAGGAGAACGAGGCATTGAGGCTCTAGGGATCGGCTTGCGTGAGTCTGGCTTGGACTTTACCCGAGCCTATTCCAGTGATTCAGGTCGTGCCATTCAGACCATGGGGATCATACTTGATCAATTGGGGTTAAAAGAAAAAATTCCTTATCGCTTTGACAAGCGGATTCGCGAGTGGTGTTTCGGAAGCTTTGATGGAGCCTACGGTGGTGAGCTCTTTCACGGTGTCGTGCCGCGCGTGCTGGATGTAGAAGATTATAAGACCTTGACCTTGGAAGACTTGGCCAATGGCATCTGCCAAGTGGACACAGCGAATTGGGCTGAACCTTGGGAAGTTTTGAAAGGCCGAATCTTAGAAGGTTTTGAAGCTATTGCCAAAGAAGTAGAAGAAAATGGTGGAGGCGATGCTTTGGTGGTCAGCCATAGTTGGACCATTCAGACCCTGGTCTGCTTGATCGAAGGAAAACCAAATCTTAATCTGCCTCTTTCAAATGGTAGTGTTACCCTTGTAGAATATGAAGATGGCGCATTGACGGTTAAGGTGTTTGGAGATAGCAGTTACCGTGAAGTCGGTGAAAGCTTGCAAGAATCCTAGTCCGTCGTAAAAGGCTGACCTTTTGGTCATAGCCTTTTCTTTCTCTCAAAACTTGTAAGAGCTTTCCTACTTTCTTTTTGCAAAAAATGATATAATGAAAGAGATACATACGGAGGTAATACAATGACAAAAACCAGATTATATATTGCTCGTCATGGAAAAACCATGTTTAATACCATTGGGCGAGCACAGGGCTGGTCAGACACTCCGCTGACAGAAGCAGGAGAGCGTGGGATTCGAGAACTCGGTCTTGGTCTCAAGGAAGCTGGTCTTTCTTTTGAAGAGGCTGTTTCGAGTGATTCTGGACGCACCATTCAAACCATGGGGATTATTCTTCAAGGACTCGGTCTGACAGGTCAGATTCCTTATCGCTATGATAAACGCATTCGTGAGTGGTGTTTTGGTAGCTTCGACGGCGCTTATGATGGCGAGCTCTTCATGGGGGTTTTACCCCGTGTCTTTAAGGTCGAGGATTTTCATCAGTTGAGCTTGATGGAGTTGGCAGAAGGGATTGTTGAAGTCGACACCACTGGTTGGGCTGAATCTTGGGGTGCCTTGAGTGGTCGGATCAAAGAAGGGTTTGAAGCCATCGCAAAAGAGGTGGAAGCAGCTGGTGGTGGAAATGCGATTGTTGTCAGCCACGGCATGACCATTACGACCTTGATTTATCTCATTGATCCGAAAGCTGTCGAAGAATTGGTCTTGGACAACGGAAGTGTAACGGTTTTAGCCTATGAGGATGGTGCCTTTCATATTGAAAAGATTGGAGATATGTCCTATCGTAAAGTTGGAGCAAAACTCTTAGAGGATGGCCATGACAAATAAGTATAGACGCGCAAGAAAAAAACGTAAGAAACGGTGGCCCTACCTATTGAGTTTCTTTCTTCTTGTGATCCTTGGATCAGGAATTGGTGCTTACTTGGCTAAACCAAGCTTGTTTTCAGGGATTCAGTTTTGGAAGGCAAAAAAAACAGCTGTAACGACTCCCTCTTCTTCTAAGAAAAAGAAAGAAAAATCAGATTTACCAGCTGTTTCGACAAAAGACTGGCAGTTGATCTTGGTCAATCGTGACAATGTGAAGCCAGAGTTGAACCCACAATTGACAGATGTAGATGCTATCAAAGTGGATAGTCGGATTGTAGAGCCAACTCGTCAATTTCTAGAGGCGGCTCGAAAAATTGCCCCAGAAGAAACCTTGATATCGGGTTATCGAAGCGTGGCGGAACAAACAGAGCTCTATAATGAGCGTGTTGCGCAATTAGAGGCTAGTGGTCTTTCGCACGAAGAAGCTGAAAAGCAGGTACAGACCCAGGTACAGGTTCCTGGTGCTAGTGAACACCAGACGGGGCTTGCGATCGATATGAGTGTCGAAGCTGGTCAAAGTGATGAGTTGGGCTTGCAGCTGGCTGCCATCGCACCGCAATATGGCTTTGTCCTTCGTTACCCAGATGGGAAGAGCAACATCACAGGTGTGAATTTTGAGAATTGGCATTTCCGTTATGTTGGCGTAGAAAATGCCCAGTATATGGCCAAACATCAGCTAGTATTGGAAGAATATATTCAACTATTGAAAAAGGCTGGAAAATAGGAGGAGATTCTCTTTTTCTAGGTCTTCAGAATGATTTTTAGCACTCTTGGAAAAAGAGTGCTAATTTTTTGGATTTTTTTCTTGACTTTCTTTTGAGAGGGTGTATAATAGAATCATGATTTAGCACTTGAGTGTTTAGAGTGCTAAATACGAAAGAGAGGTGAGGTCATGGTTACAGAACGTCAAAATGAGATTCTAAATCTTGTCGTCGATATCTTTACCAAGACCCGCGAACCAGTCGGTTCAAAAGCACTGCAAGATGTCATTCAATCTAGTAGTGCTACTATCCGAAATGATATGGCTGCCCTCGAAAAGCAAGGTTTACTAGAAAAAGCCCACACTTCGAGTGGTCGAATGCCCAGCCGAGCTGGTTTTCAATATTTTGTTCAGAACTCGCTGGATCTAGAGTTGATTGATGAACAAGATGTCTACCAGGTGGTGAAAGCATTTGATTTCGAAGCCTTTAAGTTAGACGATATCTTGGATGCTACGGCTAAATTATTGGCCCAGATGACGGGCTACACCGCAGTCATTCAGGATGTTGAGCCGACGCGGCAGCGCTTGACTGGTTTTGAGATTGTTCCCTTATCCAACCACGATGCTTTAGCGGTTCTGACCTTGGATGAATCAAAGCCTGTCACTGTACAATTTGCCATTCCAAAGAATTTCTTAACCAGTGACTTGGAAATCTTCCATCAGCTGGTTCAAGAACGCTTCATTGGAAATACGGTCTTGGATATCCATTACCGCCTGCGGACGGAGATCCCACAGATTGTCCAGCGCTATTTTAAGACGACAGACAATGTCTTGGATCTGTTTGATTACGTCTTCTCGCAACTGTTTCAAGAACTGGTCTTTGTAGAAGGAAAGGTTTCATCTTTAACCTACGCCGATCTTCAGACCTATCAGTTCTTGGATAATCCCCAACACGTAGCCTTGGAGTTGCGAGGGGGAATGCCAGAGGACCAAATGACCCAGATCCTGGTTGCGGAATCCCAAGAGAAGGCCTTGAAAAATGTGACAGTGATTAGTCACAAGTTCTTAGTTCCTTATCGTGGGATGGCCCTCATGCATGTGATCGGTCCCGTAGAGATGGACTACAGGCGTGTGATAAGCCTGGTCAATGTTATCGGCCGAGTACTGGTCATGAAGTTGACGGATTACTACCGTTACCTCAATAGCAACCATTATGAAGTAAATTAAGACCAAATGAAAGGGGTGTATGCCTTGACAGAAGATATCAAAAAAGAAGACGTGAAAGAAGAGGAAGTTGCCCAAACAACTGAAGAAGTTGTAGAGGAGTCCAACCAACCTTCTGAGTTAGAAGAAGCACAAGCGCGTGCCGAAGAATTTGAAAACAAATACCTTCGTGCTCATGCAGAAATGCAAAACATTCAGCGCCGTGCTAATGAAGAACGTCAACAATTACAAAAATACCGTAGCCAAGATTTGGCAAAAGCGATCTTACCATCACTTGACAACCTCGAACGTGCCCTTGCCGTAGAAGGATTGACAGATGATGTGAAGAAGGGCTTGGAAATGGTCCAAGAAAGTTTGGTACATGCTCTGAAAGAAGAAGGAATCGAAGAAATTCCAGCGGACGGAGCCTTTGACCATAACTACCACATGGCCATCCAAACCTTGCCTGCAGATGATGAACATCTAGCAGACACCATTGCACAAGTCTTCCAAAAAGGCTACAAACTCCATGACCGCATCCTGCGTCCAGCCATGGTAGTTGTTTATAACTAGGCTACCTTGTCCGAAACGACACTAAACTATGAAAGAAAGATAAGACGCAAGCCGGAGGCTTGCAAGGAAGATATTTCCCGCCGTGGTGAAAGTTTCAGTAGCTTGTGCTACTGAAACAGGGGATTTTTGAGACAGTAGGCTCAAAAATAAGTGATGAAATCCCGAAGGGAGTTGCTCACATCCCCACCACTTAAGGGAAATATCAAAAAGAAAAAAAGAGAAAAAACAACGAGGAGAAAAACATATGTCTAAAATTATCGGTATTGACTTAGGTACAACAAACTCAGCAGTAGCAGTTCTTGAAGGAACTGAATCAAAAATTATCGCAAACCCAGAAGGTAACCGCACAACTCCATCTGTTGTGTCATTCAAAAACGGTGAAATCATCGTTGGTGATGCCGCAAAACGTCAAGCAGTAACAAACCCAGATACCATCATCTCTATCAAATCTAAGATGGGTACTTCTGAAAAAGTTTCTGCAAACGGTAAAGAATATACACCACAAGAAATTTCAGCTATGATTCTTCAATACTTGAAAGGTTACGCTGAAGATTACCTTGGTGAAAAAGTAACGAAAGCAGTTATCACAGTTCCTGCTTACTTCAACGATGCGCAACGTCAAGCAACTAAAGACGCTGGTAAAATCGCTGGCCTTGAAGTAGAACGTATCGTCAACGAACCAACAGCAGCAGCCCTTGCTTATGGTTTGGATAAGACTGATAAAGAAGAAAAAATCTTGGTATTCGACCTTGGTGGTGGTACATTCGACGTATCTATCCTTGAATTGGGTGATGGTGTCTTTGATGTATTGGCAACTGCAGGGGATAACAAACTCGGTGGTGACGACTTTGACCAAAAAATCATCGACTACATGGTTGAAGAATTCAAGAAAGAAAATGGTATCGACTTGTCAACAGACAAGATGGCGCTTCAACGTTTGAAAGATGCAGCTGAAAAAGCGAAGAAAGACCTTTCTGGTGTGACTTCAACTCAAATCAGCTTGCCATTCATCACTGCAGGCGCTGCTGGACCTCTTCACTTGGAAATGACCTTGACTCGTGCGAAATTCGACGATTTGACTCGTGACCTTGTAGAACGTACGAAAACTCCAGTTCGTCAAGCCCTTTCAGATGCAGGTTTGAGCTTGTCAGATATCGACGAAGTCATCCTTGTCGGTGGTTCAACTCGTATCCCTGCCGTTGTAGAAGCTGTTAAAGCTGAAACTGGTAAAGAACCAAACAAATCAGTGAACCCTGATGAAGTTGTGGCTATGGGTGCTGCGATCCAAGGTGGTGTGATCACTGGTGATGTCAAAGATGTTGTCCTTCTTGACGTAACACCATTGTCACTTGGTATCGAAACAATGGGTGGAGTCTTCACAAAACTCATCGACCGCAACACTACAATTCCAACTTCTAAATCACAAGTCTTCTCAACTGCAGCAGACAACCAACCAGCCGTTGATATCCACGTTCTTCAAGGGGAACGTCCAATGGCAGCAGATAACAAGACGCTTGGACGTTTCCAATTGACAGATATCCCAGCTGCACCTCGTGGTATCCCACAAATCGAAGTAACATTCGACATCGATAAGAACGGTATCGTGTCTGTTAAAGCCAAAGACCTTGGAACTCAAAAAGAACAAACTATTGTGATCCAATCTAATTCAGGTTTGACAGACGAAGAAATCGACCGCATGATGAAAGATGCAGAAGCAAACGCTGAAGCAGATAAGAAACGTAAAGAAGAAGTAGACCTTCGTAACGAAGTAGACCAAGCTATCTTTGCGACTGAAAAGACAATCAAAGAAACTGAAGGCAAAGGCTTCGATGCAGAACGTGACGCAGCTCAAGCAGGATTGGATGATCTTAAGAAAGCTCAAGAATCAGGTAACCTTGAAGAAATGAAAGCGAAACTTGAAGCCTTGAACGAAAAAGCACAAGCATTGGCTGTTAAACTCTACGAACAAGCTGCAGCAGCGCAACAAGCCCAAGCAGGAGCAGAAGGCGCACAAGCAACAGGAAACGCAGGCGATGACGTCGTAGACGGAGAGTTTACAGAAAAATAAGATGCAAAGCCCGTTAAAACCTCACAGTGAAAATAGGAAATCTGACGCAGAAACTTTAGTTTCTAGAAAGATTTATCTTTTTCACCAAGAGGTTAGGGCGTGCTCAATTCAGCATTACTAGTTTGATTTTTAAAACTTAAACTAGTAAGTATAAAAAGAAATCCAGAGGTTGCAACCCAGCCTCTGTTTTTCGGTAAAATAGAGGATGTTGCGTATGAAAAAAGTACTTTGTATCATTTATCCTAATTTTTCTCTTTATGAGATAACTGCTTTAACGAGTACTTTAGCTCTGTCTTTTGATAGTACGATTGATTATGCCGCTTCAGATCATTCGATAGTGGTCTCTGAGGATGGCTTGCCCTGTCAACCAACGAAAACACTAGATCAAATCCGTATAGAAGAGTATTCTTGCGTGATTTTGCCAGGAATGGTCAACATAGGACCTGCCCTACAAGATGAGAAATTGATTTCGTTCTTGAGGGATCTTGGTGAGCAAGATATCCTCATTGCAGCCATTTCTTCAGCGCCTCTTTTATTAGCGAAAGCAGGTCTGTTGAAGGACACGAAATTTACAGGTGGAATATGGCAAAACTTCTTTGACTATTTTGAATTTCTTCTACGTGAAAATTTCCAACCGAAAGTCCTTGTGCAAGATAAACAGATCATTACGGCTATCGGTTTTGCCCATCAAGAGTTTGCAAGGAAAGTGATTCTAAGTCTAGGGTTGGCAGAGAATACGGACAACTACTTTAAGGAACAGAACGAGTATGCTGAAGAGGATTTGATATTTACTCTATCGGACCAAGAGTTTGATCAAGTGAAGCGAAGTATAGAAAACACCCTCTAAAGATGTACATGAAAATTATAGAAAGGAACAAAGAGTGTTCGTAACTGAACACGGGCTACGGACGGTGCCAAAAAGATAGTTTTTTCTAGGACGCAAGCGTCCGTCGTCAAAACTCCTATTTTGGCTGTGTCCGTTTAACGCCCTTTGTATCTTGAATTATGAACAATACTGAATTTTATGACCGTTTGGGCGTTTCAAAGAATGCATCTCAAGATGAGATCAAGAAAGCCTATCGGAAATTATCTAAAAAATATCACCCAGATATCAACAAGGAGCCTGGTGCTGAGGAAAAGTACAAGGAAGTTCAAGAAGCTTATGAGACTTTGAGTGACGAGCAAAAACGGGCTGCTTATGACCAATATGGTGCTGCGGGTGCCAATGGTGGCTTCGGTGGCGGAGCAGGTGGTTTTGGTGGCTTTGATGGTGCTGGTTTTGGTGGCTTTGAAGACATCTTCTCTAGCTTCTTTGGTGGTGGTGCAAGCCGCAATCCGAATGCTCCTCGCCAAGGGGATGACCTCCAATACCGCGTTAATCTCAAGTTTGAAGAAGCGATTTTTGGTGCGGAAAAAGAAGTCAAGTACCATCGGGAAGCTAGCTGTCATACCTGTCATGGTTCTGGGGCTAAGCCAGGCACTAGTCCGGTGACCTGTGGACGCTGTCATGGTTCTGGAGTCATCAATGTGGATACGCAAACCCCTCTTGGGATGATGCGCCGTCAAGTGACCTGTGACGTCTGTCATGGTCGTGGTCAAGAAATTAAAGATCCATGTACGACTTGTCGTGGAACAGGTCATGAAAAACAAGCTCATAGCGTGAACGTCAAGATTCCTGCAGGAGTTGAAACAGGTCAACAAATCCGCTTAGCTGGTCAAGGAGAAGCTGGCTTTAACGGTGGACCTTATGGTGACTTGTATGTTGTTGTCAATGTTGAGCCGAGCGATCGCTTTGAACGAGATGGCTCAACCATCTACTACAAGTTAGACTTGAACTTTGTTCAAGCAGCTCTTGGAGATACGGTCCATGTGCCAACTGTTCACGGAGATGTCGATTTGGTCATTCCTGAAGGGACCCAAACCGGTAAGAAATTCCGCCTCCGTGGAAAAGGGGCTCCAAGCTTACGTGGTGGTGCTATGGGGGATCAATATGTATCTGTCAATGTCGTCACCCCAACTGGTTTAAATGACAAGCAAAAAGAAGCCCTTCAAGCCTTTGCGGAAGCAAGTGATTTGAAGGTCAACCCAAAGAAAAAAGGGTTCTTTGACAAGGTCAAAGATGCTTTAGATGATTTATAAGAATGAACGAGTTTCCTTTTGAGTAAGGAGCTCGTTTTATTTTGGATCGAATCCAAGAACTTCCTCTCCTAATTAAAGAATAATGAAGACCGTCATTGAATTTATTAAGATATCGTGGTAAAATTAAGAAAGCGATTACAAAGACAATTTAGGAGGTCCTGATGAAATCACATCAACCACGTTATGCGATTCGCAAGTATGCAGTAGGAGCTGCTTCGGTGCTAATAGGATTTTTTGCTGGTGCTCATGTTGTAGCTGCAGATACGTCGAGCGTTACAGACAGTCCTTCAACGACAGTTCCAACTCAGCCAAGCGAGGGTGAGTCAACGATTCCTCTTAATGAGGAAGCTTCTCAGCCAGCAGTAGAAAAACCATCGGCTCCCGCTCCAATCGTTGATCAAAGTCAACCGACACTGCCTGATCGTGAATTGCGGGTATCAGATCTTGACCGTTTGATTCGCGAAGAAGCAAGTTCTGTCGCAGAGTCGGATGTGGCAGCTCAACCAGCGACGGAAACGCCTGCTAAAGATCCTGATCAGGAAGAAAAATTAGCCAAGAAAAAGATTGTTTCGATCGATGCCGGTCGCAAGTACTTCTCACCAGAGCAAATCAAGGAAATCATTGATGAAGCTAGTAAGACGGGCTATACAGACTTGCATCTTCTAGTTGGAAATGACGGCTTGCGCTTTGTGCTGGATGATATGTCTTTGAAAGTGGGAGATACTTCTTATTCTAGCCAAGCCGTGACAGATGCGGTTGAAAAAGGGACAAAAGCTTATTACGATGATCCGAACGGGACAGCCTTGACCCAGGCTCAAATGGATGATATTTTGGCCTACGCCAAATCGAAGAAAGTGGGCGTCATCCCAACTATTAATAGTCCAGGTCACATGGATGCGATTCTGACAGCCATGGAACAATTGGGCATCGAAAACCCTCACTTTAATTACTTTGGCACTAAAAAATCAGCTCGGACAGTTGATTTGGATAACCAAAAAGCCTTAGACTTTACCAAAGCCTTGGTAGACAAGTATGCGGCTTATTTCAGCGGCAAGGCAGACATTTTCAATATTGGTTTGGATGAATATGCCAACGATGCCACAGATGCCCATGGTTGGCAGGTTCTCCAAGCCAGCAAGCATTGGCCAGGTGAAGGCTATCCAGAAAAAGGCTATGAAAAATTCATCCAATATGCTAATGATCTAGCAGCTATTGTGAAAAAACACAAGATGAAACCAATGGCCTTCAATGATGGAATCTACTACAATGGCGATACTTCCTATGGTACTTTTGACAAGGATATCATTGTGTCCTACTGGACAGGTGGCTGGAATGGCTATGATGTCGCTTCTTCAAAACTCTTGTCTGAACTAGGTCATCAGATTCTTAATACCAATGATGCTTGGTATTATGTGCTTGGACGGGACAAGGCTGGATCTGGTTGGTACAATCTTGATCAAGGTCTCGAAGGAATTTCCAAGTCAGCGATTGATGTGGTTCAAAAAAATGATGGAGCTAAGGTACCTTTCATCGGTGGCATGGTAGCTGCCTGGGCAGATACGCCATCTGCAACCTACAAAAAAGACCTTCTCTTTAAGCTCATGCATGCTTTCGCGGACAAGAACGCGGACTACTTTGTAGCAGATCCTGAAGTCGTCGAAAAAGCTCTTTCAGAAGCTCCAACTGATTTGGATCACTATACACCGGAATCTCTAGTAGCCTTTACGGCAGCTAAAAAAGCATTAGAAGGGGCAGGAGCAGACACGACTCGAGCAGAGGCCAAAACCTTGATCGACCATCTCAAAGCAGCTCAGGATGCTTTGGTGTATACAGAAAGCTACGCGAAAGAAGTTGCTGCAAAAGAAGCAGCGGAAAAACTTGCCATGAAAAAGGTCATCTCGATCGATGCGGGCCGCAAATACTTCTCACTGGATCAGTTGAAACGGATCGTCGACAAGGCCAGTGAGCTGGGTTATTCTGACTTGCACCTCCTGGTCGGAAACGATGGTATGCGCTTCGTGCTCGATGATATGACGGTGGAAGCCAATGGAAAAACTTATGCTAGTGATGATGTGAAAAAGGCCATTTTAGAAGGCACCAAGGCCTATTACGATGATCCAAATGGTCAAGCATTGACCCAAGCGGAAATGGATGAACTCCATGCTTATGCGACTGCGAAAGGAATCGGCTTGATTGCGGCAGTCAATAGTCCTGGACACATGGATGCTTTGTTGGTGGCCATGGAAAAATTGGGCATTGAAAATCCACAAGCCAGCTTTGATACGGTTTCAAAAACAACCATGGATTTGACCAATGAAGCAGCAGTCAACTTTACCAAAGCCTTGATTGGCAAGTACATGGACTACTTCAAAGACAAGTCTAAGATCTTTAACTATGGAACAGATGAATATGCCAATGACGCTACCAGTGCGCAAGGTTGGTACTACCTCAAGTGGTATGACCTCTATGGTAAATTTGCGGAGTATTCCAATAGTCTTGCAGCTATGGCGCGTGAAAAAGGCTTGCAACCAATGGCCTTTAACGATGGCTTCTATTATGGAGATGAAGATGATGTTGCCTTTGACAAGGACGTCTTGATTTCATACTGGTCCAAAGGATGGTGGGGCTATAACCTCGCATCTCCACAGTATTTGACAGATAAGGGGTATAAATTCCTTAATACCAACGGAGACTGGTACTATGTTTTGGGAAGAACACCTGAAACGGGTGGTGGTTATATTGAAAAAGCGATTGCCAATGCAGCTGCTACTCCATTTAGACAACTCCCAAGTACAACATATCCTGAAACATCTTTGCCGATGGTCGGTAGCATGGTAGCTGTTTGGTGTGATACCCCAAGTGAAGAATACATCGAAAAAAATGTCTTTGATCTCATGGAAGCTTTTGCCAACCACAACAAGGACTATTTCAAGGCGGACTTCACTACTCTTAGAAAAGCAGTTGCTACGGTGCCAACAGATCTAGCCATTTACACACCAGAATCGCGCGCAGCACTTGCGAAAGTCTTAGATAACTTGAATTGGAATGTGAGCCGTGCTCATCAAGATCAGGTGGATCAAGAAGTGGCTGCTCTGACTCAAGCCCTTGCGGGGCTCAAGCCAATCACGCAAGTAGGTAGCTTGGCTGAAAATGACGTCAAAGCCCTAGTGGAAGACAAACCAAGTCTTGACATCGTGGAGAAAGAACCTGATTTTGACCTTGTGGAACGGACCAATCCAGATCTCGCTAAAGGAGAACGCAGAGTGATCCAGGCTGGGGTTAAAGGGCAAGGTCTTGAGTATGTAGAGGTTTCGGCACTTGATCAAAGTCGAAAAGTGATCGCTACAGAAGTTGCTAAAGAGCCAGTTGCAGAAATTGTTGAAGTCGGTACCAAAGAGGTTGTGACTCCAGCAAGCCCTTCAGTAGAAGCACCAGTGAAGTCAGACGTGCTTGTAAATAAAATGGTTCCAGATCCTTCAACGCCTCAAGTGGTCTCGAAGAATCAACCAGTAAATACCCCAACGCCAATTCCAGCAGCTGTGGAAAAAGAGGTTCGTTCAGAAACAGGAAACTCTCACAAGCAACTTCCAGAAACAGGAGTGGAATCTGCACTTGGACTCGCTTTACTAGGAGCGATCTTAGGAGCAGCAGGAATGGACTTGAAAAATAAAAAAAGAGACTGAGACTTAGTTGACTTGTAACAGGTCGAAGTTAGGAGAGTGGGACAGAAATCGGTAATTCGTTAGAATTCGATTTCGTCGTCCCACCTCCGCACAGTTGAGTAGGGCTGTA
>NZ_JAHZPC010000012.1 GCF_019929185.1 Streptococcus parasanguinis | reverse complement strand
AGCCCACTCAACCACTGCGTCTTGCTCGACAATTCAAAAATAATTGAGAGGCTAGGACTTTTGTCCCAGCCTCTTTTTTTCTTACCTATTTTTATTGCATTTGCAATAAAAATGTGTTATGCTATTGTCAATAGGAAAGGAGGAGTGAGATGAGTATTTTGCGTGAGATTGGCATCATTGCGCGAGCACTGGATTCTATAGCAAATATTGAATTTCGAGATTTGGACCTGGCGCGTGGTCAATACCTCTACTTGGTGCGAATTGCCGAGCAACCTGGAATGATTCAGGAAGAACTCTCTGAAGTCTTGAAAGTAGATCGATCCACCGTTGCAAGGTCTGTAAAAAAATTAGAAGAACGAGGACTGATTCAGCAGCGTCCAAGGGGTGAAAACCATAAAATCAAGGAATGGGAATTAACTGAAAAAGGTAAGCAGATTTACCCCTTCATTTTAGGGGAACATCTTTACTCTGAGACAACTGCCTTAAAAGGATTTTCCAAAGAAGAAGTCGCACAGTTAGAGGATTATCTCATCCGAGTTAGAGAGAATATCACCTTGGATTGGGAGCGAGTCAAAAAAGGTCAAAAAAGAAATTATAGTGAGGTAAAGCAATGAAAGTGACAGTCGATCAAGCATTTTGGGATTTATTTCCAACAGCTAGAATTACAGTGATGTCCTTGTATGGTATTGATAATACAGTAGATGAAGCCAAGGATCCTTATTTTAAAGAATTGTTGGACAAGGGTACCAAGAGAGCATGGGAATTTATTGATGAAGAAAACTATACCCAGAGTGAGTTCGTTCAAGAGTGGCGCCAAGCTTTTAGCAAGTTTAAAACAAAAAAAGGAGCCCGATCTTCCATCGAGGCACTCTTAAAACGGGTTCACCAGGGACGTGAATTCTATCCGATTAATCCTTTGGTGGATCTTTACAATAGCGTGTCGATGGCCTATGCCCTTCCTTGTGGGGGAGAAGATATGGATAAATTGGTGGGTGGCCTCTCTCTAGGTCAAGCGAAGGGAGGCGAACCTTTCTTTCCATTAGGAGCTGACGAAGATGCGCCAGCTTTGGAAGGGGAGATCATCTACTACGACCAAGAAGGCGCCGTTTGCCGTTGTTTGAATTGGCGTGAGGCTCAAAGAACCATGCTAACTGAAGATACCAAGGACGCTATTTTAGTCATTGAAGCCATCAACGAGGAGCAGGCCAAACGGGCACAAACAGCCATGCAGGAATTGAAAGATCTAGCTAAGGATTATTTTGGGGTTGAAGGCACCATCTATCAATTAAGTGCAGAACATGCAAGTATAGAAGTTTAAAGTAATAAGGCTTGAAACAATCGTTTCAAGCCTTGTTTTTATTTTTAAAGACAAAGAGTTTACTAAAGACGTAATTGAGGACCACAATGGCCACTTGTGCAAAGAGGGTTTCGATTAGATTGATCTGACTCTTGTTATTGTGGACAAATTGCCCGATAATTCCTGGGAATTGCTTGACAAAAATCTCGGTCAAGGCCATATCTAGAATAAAGGTCCCAGAGCGCGCAATCGCAAATCGGATCAAGCGCTGAAACCAGCCCTTTCTTTCTTGTTTAAAGACAATGGTATCGTTGGTCGCAAAGGCAAAGAGGATCCCAGCAATGTTTCCAATAGCTGTCGCTAATCGTTCGTCACTAGTCACATGATAGATGAAGAGGCGGGTTCCGACGGAAACAAGGGTTGTGGCAACTCCAAAAAAGAGATAGGATAAAATTTCATTATCAAAAAATTTTTTAATTAGTGTTTTCATAAATTCAGTCTACCATAAAACCTCAAAATATGCTATACTTGAAAAGTTGAAGAAATCAAACCTTCGACCCTTGGTGCTTAAGATCCTTTCGCCAAGCATATTAAACGCGGGAAAACCGCTAAAGGAGAATAGATGAAACAGTTAACTGCTCGTGATATGGCACAAATTGCCATTGTTGCTGCGATTTATATCGTATTGACCATTACCCCACCTCTCAATGCTATGGCCTACTATGGCTATCAATTCCGTGTTTCGGAGATGATGAATTTCTTAGCCTTCTACAATAAGAAGTACTTGATTGGAGTGACTCTTGGTTGTATGATTGCTAACTTATTTAGTTTTGGATGGATCGATGTCTTTGTCGGTGGAGGTTCGACCTTTGTCTTCTTAGGACTCGGACTCATTTTATTTGGTCGTTTTAAAAACAAGTTCTTGTTTGACGGTCTTATTCGGTTGGACCATTTCTTGTTTGCGATTTTCTTTTCCATTTCCATGTTTACGATTGCCTTGGAACTTTATTACCTTCAAGGCCAACCATTCTTCTATAACTGGTTGACCATGGGAGTGGGGGAATTTGCATCCTTGATTTTTGGAGCGATTGTGATCAATCAACTTTCTAAACGGATTGATTTTACAAAATAAGAAAAGGGAGCTCTGGCTCCTTTTTTTCATGCTAAGAATGCAGTAAATTCAAGGCTAAATTAAGATTTTATGATAAAATAAGAACATGAAAACCAGAATGAAAGAATTAGTGGAATTACTCAATCGCTATGCTTATGAGTATTACACAAAAGACGCTCCATCTGTTTCAGATAGTGAATACGATCAATTATATCGGGAGTTGGTGGAACTAGAAACAGCTCATCCAGATGAGATCTTACCAGAGAGTCCAACTCACCGTGTAGGTGGTGTGGTTTTAAAAGGTTTTACTAAATACCAGCATCAGTATCCCCTTTATAGTTTGCAGGATGCTTTTTCACGTGAAGAATTAGAAGCTTTTGATCAGCGTGTTCGTAAGGAATTTCCTTCTATCAGCTATGTATGCGAGTTGAAGATCGATGGCTTGTCCATTTCCCTCACCTATGAAAATGGTGTCCTTGTAACAGGAGCAACACGTGGGGATGGTTCTGTCGGTGAGGATATTACAGAGAATCTCAAGCGGGTCAAGGACATTCCTTTGGTGTTACCAGAGCCAGTGAACATCACAGTTCGAGGCGAGTGCTACATGCCACGGGCTTCCTTTGATCGGGTCAATCAGATCCGTCAAGAAAATGGCGAGCCTGAGTTTGCCAATCCACGGAATGCTGCTGCGGGAACGCTTCGCCAATTGGATACGAAAATCGTGGCCAAGCGAAATCTCGCGACCTTCTTGTATCAAGAAGTGAGTCCCACTGATCAAAGCAGTCAGGAAGGCGTGCTTGAGAAATTAGCTCGCTTAGGGTTTGTCGTGAACCAAGAGCGAGTGTTGGCAGAGGATATGGAGCAAATTTGGGACTTTATCCAAAAAGTAGCTCAGTTTCGAGAGGATCTTCCCTATGATATCGATGGGATCGTCATCAAGGTCAATGACCTAGCTGTTCAAGAAGAACTAGGCTTTACCGTCAAGGCTCCAAAATGGGCTGTCGCTTATAAGTTTCCAGCTGAAGAAAAAGAAGCGAAAATCCTATCGGTGGATTGGACCGTTGGAAGGACCGGTGTTGTGACACCAACTGCCAATCTAACTCCAGTCCAACTAGCAGGAACCACCGTTAGTCGCGCAACCTTGCACAATGTGGACTATATTGCTGAAAAAGATATTCATCAGGAAGATACCGTCATTGTCTACAAGGCTGGTGATATCATTCCAGCGGTCTTACGTGTCGTCAAAGATAAACGGGTATCTGATCAAGCATTAGCCATTCCAACTCATTGTCCGAGCTGCCAGAGTGAGTTGCTTCATTTCGAGGATGAGGTGGCCCTTCGCTGTATCAATCCGCTCTGTCCAGCTCAGATTAAGGAAGGATTGAACCACTTTGCAAGTCGGGATGCTATGAATATCACAGGCTTGGGTCCAGCTGTTGTAGAGAAACTCTTCGCAGCTCAGTTGGTAGAGGATGTAGCTGGGATCTATCGTCTGACAGTCGAGGATCTATTGACCTTAGAAGGCTTTAAAGAAAAATCTGCTGAAAAACTCTATGAAGCCATTCAAGTTTCAAAAGAGAATTCAGCCGAAAAGTTACTCTTTGGTTTGGGGATCCGCCATGTTGGTAGCAAGGTTAGTCAAATCTTGCTCCAAGAATTCCATGACCTCGATCAATTGGCTACAGCAGATCCAGAACGAATTTCCAGCATTGATAGTCTCGGTATGGTCGTGGCTGAAAGTCTCAAGACTTATTTCGCGCAAGAAGGATCCAAGCGCCTATTGCAAGAGCTAAAAGAAGCTGGAGTCAATCTTTCTTATCTTGGTGAAAAAGTCGCTGCTGATGCAGCCCTATCAGGAATGACAGTCGTTTTAACTGGTAAGCTAGAACGCCTCACGCGTTCAGAAGCGAAGGCGAAATTAGAAAGTCTGGGCGCTAAGGTAACTGGATCAGTTTCCAAAAAAACAGATTTGGTCGT
Source organism: Streptococcus parasanguinis (assembly GCF_019929185.1). GTDB lineage: Bacteria > Bacillota > Bacilli > Lactobacillales > Streptococcaceae > Streptococcus > Streptococcus parasanguinis_O. The sequence goes on along the minus strand of NZ_JAHZPC010000012.1, from coordinate 51,130 downwards.
TGCAGGTAGTGACGCTGGTAGTAAGTTAACCAAAGCACAAGAATTAGGAATCCAGGTAGAAGATGAGGCCTGGCTTGAAAGTTTGTAGAGGATCTTTATGGTAGAACGAATCAAAAAAGCCCGTTTAATTTATAATCCGACCTCTGGGCAAGAAATTATCAAGAAAAATATTGCGGAAGTCTTGGATGTACTCGAAGATGTAGGCTACGAAACAAGCGCCTATCAAACGACTCCAGAACCATTTTCTGCTCAAAATGAAGCAGAAAGAGCCGCCAAAGCAGGCTTTGATTTAATCATTGCTGCTGGTGGAGATGGCACGATTAATGAAGTGGTCAATGGAGTTGCAGGTCTGGAGAATCGTCCGCAGATGGCCTTTATCCCAACCGGCACAACCAATGACTATGCGCGTGCCTTGAAGATCCCGATGGGAGATCCAGTGGCAGCTGCCCGCATTATCGAAAAGAATCAAACCATTCAAATGGACATTGGTCGTGCTTATGGCAGTAAGTATTTTATCAATATTGCTGCAGCAGGGACCATGACAGAATTGACCTTCAGTGTCCCAAGCAGTGTCAAATCTCGCTTGGGTTACTTTGCCTATGTGGCAGAAGCTGCTAAAATGTTGCCGCGAAACAAGGCTCGTAAGGTGCGGATTGAGCACGACAATGGTGTCTTTGAAGGGCCAGCGTCTATGATTTTTGTGGCCTTGACCAACTCGATTGCTGGCTTTGAAAGTGTCGCACCAGATGCTAAGCTCGATGATGGAAACTTCACCTTGATTATCGTAAAAACTGCTAAGCTCTTTAACATGTTGTCCTTGATGATTCAGGCTATTAATGGAGGCAAGCATGTGCACGATGAAAATGTAGAATATCTCAAGACCAAGAAGTTGTCGATCGAAATGTTAGGGAAAAATGCTCAACCATTCCGCATCAATCTAGATGGCGAATATGGGGGAGATACTCCAGTTGAATTGGAAGTCTTTCATAATCACTTGGAATTCTTTGCGAATATTGATGAAATCAACAACGATGCTTTGGTTCACACATCTGAAGAATAAAAACAAATAGTTGGAACCATGTATGTGTTTCACGAGCGAATGGTTCCTTCGGTATCAAATTGGAAATAGGAAAATGTTATGCGACAATACCATGTAAAGCTTCATTTTCATAAGCAAAAAGGAAATTATTTTGCCTATGATATGTGGCAGTGGCAGGATCAAGTAGAAGGAAAATCAGTCTCTTTCTCCAAGTTAGATTATTTTGGAGTAGAGGGAAATCTGGTATACGAGAGTGAGGATGCCTTGAGCCGGGGTCATGTCTTGGTTAAAGAAGGAGATTGGCTCACCCAAACCCGTGATTTTGAAATCGAACTCTTACCAGAAGGGTATGTTCGAGAAGTTTGGATTCTCGATGGGGACGATACTGTCTATTATTCATTGCAAGCTGCTTTGACGAGTCATGCTTATAGTCATCGTCAGCCTCATGCCTACGATATGGCGACCCATGCCAAGGAATTTGACACCAAATGGGCTTATCAAGGCTGGCTTGGTTATCGTGACGAAGAAGGGGAGTATTGCTTTAAGCTGTGGGCCCCTACTGCTAAGAAAGTTGAATTGTTGCTCTATCAATCAACAGAGTTGGATGCGCCTATTTGGAAGACTATTCCAATGATGCGTGGCAAACAAGAGTCTAGCTACCATCCAGAAAACACCCAAGGTGTTTGGATTCTAGATTTTCTAGGAAATTTAAGTGGCATGGCTTATCAATATCGTGTGCATTTTGAACACCAGACTCAAGTGACGCGCGATCCTTATAGCATTGCAACGACAGCCGATGGAATGCGCTCAGCCATTCTCTCAAGAGCAGATCGTCAGTTTGATTGGGGCACTAAAAAAGGCGCCGATGTGACTCCCTGGCGCCTGGATAATCCTTGTCAAGCAGTGATCTATGAGATGCACCTTCGGGATTTGACCAAGTCACCGACATCAGGTGTGGACGAGTCTTTGCGTGGGACCTATCTGGGGGCTTGCCAAGAAGGGACCGTCAATAGCCATGGCGATGCGACTGCCTTTGATTATATCCGTCAGTTAGGGGTCAATGTCGTGCAATTACAGCCGATATCTGATCGCTATAAACAGTACGATGAAGAAGGTCGTGTGACCTACAATTGGGGTTACGACGTTCAGAATCATTCTGCACCAGAAACCAGTTTTTCAACAAATCCATCTAATCCCAAACAAACCATGAAAGAGCTTAAAACTATGATCCGTGCTTATCATGAAGCTGGGATTTCTGTAGTCATAGATGTGGTCTACAATCATACCTACTCAACTGAGCATGGTCCTTTCCAAAATACAGTTCCGGATTATTATTACCGGATGGAGCCAGATGGGCGCTTCCAAAATGGGACAGGTGTCGGTAATGAGACGGCAAGTGAGCATGAAATGTACCGCAAGTACATGATTGATTCCCTTACGCACTGGGTAAAAGAGTACCAGATCGATGGTTTCCGCTTTGATTTGATGGGCATTCACGATGTGACGACAATGAATGCTATTCGGGAGGCGATGGATGCTCTGGATCCTCGCATTCTCCTTTATGGAGAAGGTTGGGACATGGGAACCGGTCTCGCACCAGAGGATAAGGCTAAGAAAGACAATGCGGCGCAATTGCCACGTATTGGATTCTTTAACGACACGGAGCGCGATGCTATTAAAGGGGCTGAGGTTTATGGTTCCATCAAACGTGGCTTTGTCAGCCGAAAATCAACAGAGAACATCGTTGCGCGTGCTGTTCTAGGTAGTGCGGAACTTGTAAATTATTCGACGCCTAGCCAGGTCTTAAATTATGTGGAAGCTCATGACAACTATAATCTCTTTGACTTGCTTCAGACCCTCCATCCAAATGAAGAAGTAGCAGGCTTGGTCAAGCGCTCAGAGTTGGCTACGGCCATGAATCTGCTCTTCCAGGGTATGACCTTTATGCAATTGGGTCAAGAGTTTATGCGGACTAAATTGGTAGCGACAGGTCCTGATGGAGAGATCACACCTTTGGATCGTGAGCGGGCCATGAATTCTTACAATGCTCCAGATTTTGTGAATCAGGTCAATTGGGATTTGATCAGTCAGAATAAGGAATCGATCGCCTACATTCGAAGCTTGATCGCCTTGAAGACCAGTCTTCCTGTCTTAGGGCTTGAAAGCTATGATAACATCTACCAACAAGTCTTTATCCAATCTGCGACAGATACCAGTGGTCTTGTCATCTATGAACTAACAGGAGACAAGAAGTACTTGGTCATCTTCAACGCCAGCGGGCTTCCATATTACCTCCAAAATTCAGATAAATTGAAATTAATGGTTGGTAATAGTCGCCATAAACGTCCCTTCTATGTGGAGAATTTAACAGCTTCTATTTTTGAAGTCTTAGATAAAAGTAAGGTATGATACTTTTTTAAGAAATCGCAAAACCCCTGAGTTTTTACTCAGGGGTTGCTTTTATTTTGAGGAACTGCTACTCGTCTCAGTTGAGGAAGAACTATCATCTTCTGGGTGCAATTCTTTATAAGTTGGTGCCTTGAAGAGATCGACAGTGGACTGGTTGCTACGTTGGTTATAAAGGCTGGTTGATTTGTCACCTTTTTCTTTTTCGATCTTCTTCAATGCCTTGAAGGAATTGGTGTAGGAATAATCTTCTGGATTGACTTTTCCAAGATCATTGCCCTTGAAGAAGCGGAGGAGGTCACCGGTCTGGATGCTATCGCTAATCTTCAATTGAAGGTTAGCAGCTTCCCTAATCTTGTCCAGTTCTTCCTTGGTTTTTTCGTCTGGGTTCGTGATTTCTTCACCTGTTTTAGTGTAATAGGTCCGGCCACTATAGCTTGTATACTCAGGAGTTACAAAGTAGTTAGCGGAGCGGAAGGCGACGATTTGATCATGATCTGGTGAGAGCATATCTTGACCAACTTGGAGGAATTTGTTGGATTCAATACCTAGCAAATGTTCCAAGGTTGGGAGCATATCAATTTCGCCACCATAGGTATCAATGATGCTACCCTTATCCATACCTGGAACGACTACCATATAAGGTACGCGTTGCAACATGGCATTGTCATAGCTTGACCACGTTTCAGAGTTCTTACCAAGTAGAGGAGCAAGAGCTGGGTTACGAGAGTTTGAAATTCCGTAGTGGTCCCCATAGAGAACGATGATGGAATTTTTGTAAAGACCAGATTCTTTCAGGTAATCAAAGAAGGCTTTGATCGAAGAATCCAGGTAGTTAGCGGTCGCAAAATAGCCATTGATGGTTTCGTCTTGTGTCTTAGCAAGAGGGAAGCCAAGATCATCTCCTGACAAGCTAGTCGTATAAGGATAATGGTTGGAAACCGTAATGAACTTCGTATAGAAAGGCTGTTGCAATCTCTCGAGGTATTTGATGGAATCCTTGAGCATGTATTTGTCATTAAGACCATACTGGAAGGAATTGCTGCTGTCTTGTTTGGTGAAGTAGCTAGCATCAAAGAAATAATTGTAGCCCCATTGTTTATAGGCTGTATTTCGATTCCAGAAACTTCCAGCATTCCCGTGGAAAACAGCGCTAGAATTGTAACCATTTTTTGAAAGAATAAATGGTGCAGCCTGTTGGGTATTGGTTCCGCCATAGTTCACCATAAAGGAACCTTGGTTGAGTCCAAAGAGCCCCGTTTCAATCATGGTTTCAGCATCGGACGTTTTCCCTGCTTTGACTTGGTTAAAGACATTCGAAAAGGCAAAGGTTTCCTTCGAATGATAGAGGGAATTTAAGAAAGGCGTCACTTCATATTCTTTATCGTCTACTTTCAACTTGTAATCGATCAAGAATTGTTGGAAACTTTCCAAGTGAATGTAGATGACGTTACGGCCTTTGGCCATTCCAAAGTATTCAGGATTAGGCTTAGCGTAATGCTGTTGGATATATTCTTCCACCGGTTTTAAATCTGCTTCGGAGGCTTTGGAACGTTCTTTGTTGGCAGCATAGGTCTGATTAGCGCTATAACCCAGAAAGGCTGGCAAGCCTAGGGCACGAACGACATAGTAGTTTGAGAACCCACGAGTCAAGAGCTCAGGTCGGTCAATTTCTGCAAGGAAAAGGTTGGCCGAAAAGAGCATAGCCGATAAAGAGGTAACCGCAAAACTAGCTCGTTTATTGAAGGGACGATTGTCCATACGAATCCATTTCTTAAAGAAGAAGAAAGCTAGAATAGGGAAATCTAGAATGTAGATCACATCCCAAGGGCGGAATAATTCTAAAGCAGCAGCTCCGAGACCAGCAGACACTTTGCTCGAAGCCAACATGGTATTGACCGTTACGAAGTCTGTAAACTCTCGATAATAGATGGAGTTGGAAATCAACCAAATAAATAAGAGAAGGTAGATCCCAAAGGCCAAACTATAAAAGAGCTTGGTTCGTTTAATATAGAGTGCTAGACCGATGAAGAGCAGACTGATCGGCAATGGGTTGATCACTGCTAGAAAGATCTGATAAGGTCCCTGAATGTCTAAATTAAAATCAACTGAATAGGCCCACATGGTTTTGAACCAGTAGAGCAGCAGAAGGGTCAAGACAAATCCTAGTCTGGTACTCATGAAATTGAGTATCGAATTCGTAATTTTTTTCACAAAATGTTACTTCCTTGTCTTATTTCCTAAAAATTTTCATATACAAGTATACCACATTTTTATGGAGAAAGAAAAAAATGACTGTAAAGAAGAGGAAAGAAATAGGAGAGATCCGGTATTTTATATCGTTTAAAGCTAAATGATGAGAGCTAGGATAAAATGGTAAAAAAAGTTCCAGTAAATAAAGCCTCCCTTTGTGAAAACTGCAGACTTTTGCTATAATAGAGGGTATGAAAAAACTCACAGTCAGTCGGCAAGTAGCTCGAAAATTAAAACAAGGACAATCGCTTCTTGAAAAGCAAGACTTTGATTCGCTTCCTACCTTGGATCAAGCTGTTCAATTGCTTTCAGGAGATGGACAATCTCTCGGAGTCGGATACTTATCTGAACAAAATAAAGGGATTGGATGGTTTGTTTCTCAAGAGTTGGTTGCTTTTGATCAAGCCTTTTTTATGGAGCTTTTCATCAAAGCCAAGCAATACCGCCGTTCTTATTATGAAGATGAGAAGACAACTGCTTTTCGTCTCTTTAACCAAGAGGGAGATGGTTTTGGCGGCTTTACGGTTGACTTATATGATGAGTTTGTTGTCTTTTCTTGGTACAACCTTTATGTGTATCAGATCAAGGAAATCATTTTAGCAGCCTTTCAAGAAGTTTTTCCTAAAGTCCGAGGTGGCTATGAAAAGATTCGCTTTAAAGGCTTGGACTATGAATCGGCTCATGTCTATGGAGAAGAAGCTCCGCAAGAATTTTTGATTCTTGAAAATGGAGTTTCTTACCAGGTCTTTCTCAATGATGGTTTGATGACGGGGATCTTTTTGGATCAGCATGAAGTTCGAGGTAGCTTGGTAGAGGGCTTAGCAGCTGGCAAGTCCTTGCTCAATATGTTCTCCTATACGGCGGCCTTCTCTGTTGCTGCAGCAATGGGTGGAGCAGTTGAGACAACATCGGTCGATCTGGCTAAGAGAAGTAGAGAATTATCAGAAGCGCATTTTGTGGCAAATGGCTTGACGCTGGATGCTCATCGTTTTGTCGTGATGGATGTCTTTGACTATTACAAATATGCCAAACGCCATGACCTAAGCTATGATGTGATCGTGCTCGATCCGCCTAGCTTTGCGCGGAATAAAAAACGGACATTTTCAGTCGCTAAAGATTTCCATCGATTGGTCAGCGAGGCCCTCGAGATTTTAAATCCAGGTGGGACCTTGATTCTCAGTACCAATGCGGCAAATGTGACCAAAGAAAAATTTAAAAAACAAATCGAAAAGGGATTTCAAGGCCGTAAGCATCGCTATGTAGCGGAATACGGCCTTCCGGGAGATTTTCGATGGAACAAGAAAGAAGAAAGTAGTAATTACTTAAAAGTATTTACGATTAGGGTGGATGTATGAAGTTAGTTGTTTCGATTATGCCTCGCTCCTTAGAAGAGGCGCAACAACTAGATGGTTCGCGTTACGAGGATGCAGATGTTATTGAGTGGCGTGCGGACTTTTTAGAAAAAAGCGAGATCTTAACCGTTGCTCCAGCAGTATTTGAAAAATTTGCTGGACGCGAGATTTTATTCACCTTGCGGACTCGAGCTGAAGGTGGAGAGATGGAGCTGACCAACGAGGAATATGTTGGGATTCTGAAAGATATTCAATCTATCTATCATCCAGATTATATCGATTTCGAGTTTTATAGTCACCGTGAAGTCTTTGAGGAAATGTTGGAGTTTTCAAATCTTGTTCTCAGCTACCACAATTTCCAAGAGACACCGGAAAATATGATGGAGATCTTATCGGAATTGACCAGCTTTTCTCCAAAATTAGTCAAAGTATCTGTCATGGCCCACAATGAACAAGATGTTCTTGACTTGATGAATTATACGCGTGGTTTCAAGACGCTGAATCCTGAGCAAGAATATGTAACCATTTCCATGGGCAAGGTCGGGAAGATTTCGCGCTTGACAGCTGATTTGACAGGCTCTTCCTGGTCTTATGCTAGAGTCGGAGATGAAAGCGCCCCAGGTCAAATTCCTCTTGAAAATATGAGAAGAATTCGGGAGTTATTAAATGAAGATTGACGGATATACTCGGATGGCAGCGGTCATTGCCCATCCCATTCGTCATAGTATTTCTCCTTTCATCCATAATCTAGCCTATGAATTAACAGCGATCAATGCTGCTTATCTAGCTTGGGATATTGCTGAAGAAGACTTAGAAAGCACCATCAGCCAAATTCGTAAGTTGAATATGATTGGAGCCAATATTTCCATGCCCTATAAGCAGAAGGTCTTTCCTTACTTAGATGAAGTGGATGAGATGGCCCGAAAGATCGGTTCTGTCAATACCATTGTTCACCGTGATGGCAAGCTGAAAGGCTATAATACGGATGGAATTGGTTTCTTTCGTAGTTTACCTCCTGCTTTCTCTATTGAGGGAAAAACAATGGTTCTCTTAGGCGCAGGTGGTGCAGCTTTAGCGATTATTGCACAGGCCATTCATCTAGGTGTGAAACGTATCCTTGTCTTTGTGAGAGAGGAGAGATTAGTTCATTATCGTTCCAAGGTTCAGTTGCTAGAAGATGCCTTTGATTTCATGATAGAATTGTATGCGATTGAGAAAGATGAAGAAGTTCAAAACTCTTTTAATCAAGCCGATCTCATCTTAAATGCCACTGGTGTAGGCATGGATAGTGAGTCTCTTCCGATAGCGAGTCACTTGACCTTTCCCCCACAGGCCTTAATCGTAGAGATGGCCTACTATCCGGCAGTGACCCCCTTTCTGCAATTAGCAGTGAATCAAGGAAACCAGAGGGTAAATGGGCTGGGAATGCTCTTTTATCAAGCTGAAGCAGCCTTTGAATTAATGACTGGGAAAGTATTTCCTACAGAGTCTGTATGGAAAGCTTTGACAACAGAATATCGTCAATTTGTATGTGATTAAGAGAGGGGTTTACCTTTTCCTATTGAAAAAGCTTTATGAGATTAGACAAGACCTGATTTTTAAAAAACAGTCTTGCTCTAGTCTCTTTTTCATTTTGATTGAGACATGTGCCCTATTTCATGATAAGATAGAATCAAAGAAAAACGCGAAGGAGATTCCTATGAACGTATCGGTACCTATTCCAGGACATTCCTATGATATTGTGATTGAAAGAGGTGGTCTCAACCAGGTTGGAGACTGGTTGCGCACTCTTTGGGGCGATAAAAAAGTCGCCATCATTTCCGATAACCGCGTGGCTAAGCTATATGCCTCTATCGTAGAGAAGAGCCTTGAGAAAGCTGGGTTTCAAGTGGTGCGCTTTGAGTTTCTTCAAGGGGAAGCTAGTAAGAATCTAACCACTGTTTCAAAAGTTTATGAATTTCTAGCTACTCAAGGTATGACGCGCAGTGATGGAATCGTCGCTCTTGGGGGTGGCGTAGTTGGTGATTTGGCTGGTTTTGCTGCCTCGACCTATATGCGGGGAATTTCCTTTGTTCAGATCCCGACTAGCTTGACCGCACAGGTGGATTCTTCTATCGGGGGAAAGACTGGAGTCAACACAGCGCTTGCCAAAAACATGGTAGGGACCTTTGCTCAACCAGATGGTGTGTTTATTGATCCTGAAGTGTTGAGGACTTTGGGGCAACGTGAATTGATCGAGGGGATGGGCGAAGTCATCAAGTACGGCCTCATCCAAGATACTGAACTTTGGGAAGAATTGGAAGCCATGGATGGTTCTGTCCAGAGTATTTTAGAGCATGCAGAGAGCATCATTTCCCATTCTTGTCTGGTCAAGCGAGACCATGTTGTGGCAGATGAGTTGGACAATGGCATTCGACTATATCTCAATTTTGGGCATACCATTGGGCATGCTATTGAAGCGACAGCTGGTTATGGGCAAGTTATGCATGGAGAAGCCGTCAGTATGGGCATGGTGCAGCTCTCCCGAGTTGCAGAAGAAAAGGGCCTGATGCCAAAAGGAATCACTCAAAAAATTGAAGAAATGTGCCGGAAATTTGGTCTTCCGGTGACCTATGAGAACTGGGATAAAGAAGCCCTTTATCAAGCCTTGACCCATGACAAAAAAGCGCGTGGAACTAGCTTGAAATTAGTAATTGTTCCAGAGTTGGGGCAAGCAGCGATTCATCAAATCCCTCTTCAAGAAATGAAGGACTTTTTAGAAAGAAAGGAATAAGGTCGTATGAGATATTTAACAGCAGGAGAGTCCCATGGGCCTCGACTAACAGCCATCATCGAGGGGGTTCCGGCAGGCCTTCCTTTATCTGAAGAGGATATTAATAAAGAGCTCAAACGTCGACAAGGTGGCTATGGTCGTGGTGCTCGGATGAAAATCGAGAGTGACCGTGTTGAGATCACATCAGGGGTCCGTCATGGCTTGACCATGGGAGGTCCGATTACGCTGAACGTGACCAATCTGGATCACCAAAAATGGCTGGAGATCATGAATGTAGCACCGGTCGAAGAGAAAAAGAAAAATCTGCGTAAGATCACCAAGCCACGTCCTGGTCATGCCGATCTAGTCGGAGGGATTAAATACCGTTTTGACGATCTTCGTAATTCCTTAGAGCGTTCTTCTGCCCGTGAGACGACCATGCGTGTAGCCGTTGGTGCGGTTGCTAAACGGATTTTAGAAGAGATTGGCGTTGAAGTGGCCAGCCACATTGTTAATTTTGGGGGAATCGAGATTGCAATTCCCGAGAATCTAACCGTTTCAGAAATCAAGGAAAAGGCAGCGAAGTCGGAAGTTTCGATTGTTGTGCCAGAACAAGAAGAAGCCGTTAAGGCTTACATTGACCAAGTGAAAAAAGATGGTGATACCATCGGGGGAATTATGGAAACCTTGGTTGGTGGTGTGCCTGTTGGACTAGGATCCTATGTGCAATGGGACAAGAAATTGGACGCCAAAATCGCTCAAGGGGTGGTCTCTATCAATGCCTTTAAGGGAGTGGAGTTTGGTCTTGGTTTTGAAGCAGGTCGCCTAAAAGGGAGTCAAGTCATGGATGAAATCATCTGGTCTCAGGACACTGGCTATACCCGTCGCACCAATAATCTTGGTGGTTTTGAAGGGGGCATGACCAACGGTGAGCCCATTCTGGTTCGTGGCGTCATGAAGCCTATTCCGACCCTCTACAAACCTTTGATGAGTGTGGATATTGAAACCCATGAGCCTTATAAGGCAACAGTTGAGCGCAGCGATCCAACGGCTCTACCAGCTGCAGGTGTGGTAATGGAAGCAGTGGTCGCAACAGTCCTTGCTAAAGAAGTGCTTGAAAAATTCTCATCCGATAACTTGGAAGAATTGAAAGAAGCCGTTGCCAAGCACCGGGAATTTACTAAGAATTTTTAAGAGAAAGAGTTTTCCTTTGGAGAAGAAAGTTGTATATATTGCAGGCTTGGGCTTGATTGGCGCATCCCTCGCGCTAGGGATTAAAAGGGCCCACCCAAATGTGACCATTCTTGGCTACAATCGGAGTGAAGCCTCTAGAACCATCGCCCTTGAAAGAGGAATGGTGGATCAAGTGACGGATGATTTCGCATCCTTTGCCCCTTTAGCGGATATCATTATTTTGGCCCTTCCGATTAAGCAAACCAAGTCTTACTTAGAAACCTTAGCTGGCCTGAATTTGAAGAACCAGGTACTAGTGACAGATGCAGGCTCTACCAAGGCAGCAATTGTCGCACAAGCTGAAAAAGTGTTTACAGATAAGGATGTACGCTTTGTGGGAGGACACCCCATGGCTGGTAGTCATAAGACAGGTGCTGCAGCAGCAGATGCAACCTTATTTGAAAATGCCTATTATATTTTTACCCCTTCCAGCTTGACGACAGGGGGGGCCATGGAAGAGTTGAAAGAGCTTCTGAGTGGATTGGGATCCCGCTTTATTGAAATCGACGCCGAGGAACACGATCGGGTGACTTCCCAGATCAGCCATTTTCCTCATATTTTAGCTTCGACACTGGTCGAGCAGGCCGTAGCTTATGGGGAAGATCATGAAATGACCCGCCGTTTTGCGGCTGGTGGCTTTCGGGATATGACACGAATTGCGGAAAGTGAGCCAGGCATGTGGACCTCTATTCTCTTGTCCAACCCTCAAGCGATATTAGAGCGGATTGCAGATTTCAAAGAGCGTTTGGATCAGGTGGCTGAGACCATTCAAGCAGATAACGAGGAGGCCATTTGGTCCTTTTTCCAAGAAGGGCGGAAGCACCGAAAAGAAATGCAGATCCATCAGCGTGCTGGACGTGATAGTGCCTATGATCTCTTTATCGATGTCCCCGATCAGGAAGGTGTGATCCTCGAAATCTTACAACTCTTACAAGGGATTTCCTTGGTCAATATTCACATTAATGAAGAGAATCGTGAAGATATCCACGGGATTTTGCAGCTGACCTTCAAAAATGCAGAGGATCAAGAGCGGGCTCAAACATTGATCAGCCAAGCGACGTCTTATACCGTCCTTGCTCGCTAAGTCTACAGAAGGATTTGCGTCAAAAGGCTTGCTTCATTTTAGGAATATTGAAGGAAAAGCAGTATAATAGAAGTATCTTATCAGTAAAGGAGCCCAGAAAATGGCAAATATTTATGATGTAGCAAATGAACTCTCTCGGACCCTGCGAGACCTTCCTGAATATAAGGCTGTCGTAGAAAGCAAACAAGCGATCGAAGCAAATCCAGAAGCGAAAACACTGTTTGACGAATACGTCGCTTTCCAAAATCAATTGCAAGGCTTGATGCAATCCGGTCAACTTCCAACAGAAGCTGTGCAACAAGAAATGAAGGACTATATGGAAAAAATCCAAGCAAGTCCGATTGTGAATGAATTTTTCACCAAACAACAGCAATTGTCTATTTATCTTGCAGATCTTGAAAAGATCATCTTTGAGCCGATTCAAGATTTATACAAGTAGAAATTTCTACCAGAGTTGTCATTTCGACTCTGGTATTTTCGTTCGCCACTAGATCAAAAGAAGCTCAAAAAAAGCTAGGAAACATTCGTTTTTTGTTCCAAATTTTTGATCAAAAATTGAATTCATACCTTAATTATGATAGAATATGAGGAAAAGCATCTGGAGAAGGCAATGAAATTAAGAACCAATAGCAAGGGTCTAAAGGGAACCATTCGTGTCCCTGGTGACAAATCCATCAGTCACCGATCCATTATTTTTGGAAGTCTTGCAAAGGGCGAAACCAAGGTCTATGATATCTTGCGAGGCGAAGATGTGCTCTCTACAATCCAGGTGTTTCGAGATTTAGGAGTCTCCATCCAGGATGACGGGGATGTGATTCGGATTCAAGGGGTAGGCTTTCAGGGCCTACAAGTTCCGACAGCTCCCCTTGATATGGGTAATTCAGGGACTTCTATTCGTTTGATATCAGGTGTCCTAGCGGGCCAGGATTTTTCAGTGACCATGGTCGGAGACGATAGTCTTTCCAAACGGCCTATGGATCGTGTAGCGATTCCACTGCGTCAAATGGGAGTAGAAATTGCTGGCCAGGGAGAGCGTGATTGCCCGCCTTTGCATGAAAAAGGAACCCATCAGCTTCACCCCATTCATTACCGTTTGCCAGTCGCATCGGCTCAAGTCAAGTCGGCTCTCATCTTTGCTGCTCTACAGGCTGAGGGTGAATCGACGATTATCGAGAAGGAAAAGACGCGTGACCATACAGAGGATATGATTCGCCAATTTGGTGGGGAGATCCAGGTAGACGGAAAAACTATCCACATCCAGGGTGGCCAAGAGTTCCAGGGTCAAACAGTCATCGTTCCTGGAGATATTTCTAGTGCGGCCTTTTGGTTAGTGGCTGGACTCATCCTTCCAGATAGTGTGATCAAGATTGAAAATGTTGGCATCAACCAAACGCGGACAGGGATTCTCGATGTCATCCAGGAAATGGGGGGAGATCTCACCATTGACGATCGGGATGAAAAAGCTGTCTCGGCAAGTCTTACTGTCATGACTTCGTCCTTAAAAGGGATGCGGATTGATGGGGAGTTGATTCCACGCTTGATTGATGAATTGCCGATTATCGCCTTACTTGCGACACAAGCAAATGGCCAGACCGTGATTGCGGATGCTGAAGAGCTTCGTGTGAAAGAAACGGACCGCATCCAGGTCGTAGCAGATAGCCTCAATGCTATGGGAGCCAATGTCGTGCCAACGGAAGACGGCATGATCATCACTGGTCCGACTCCCTTACATGGAGCAGACCTAGAGACCTTTGGAGATCACCGGATTGGGATGATGGCTGCCATTGCTGCCTTATTGGTGAGTGATGGAAATGTGGTGCTGGATCGGGCAGAGGCCATCAACACCAGTTACCCTAGTTTTTTTGAAGATTTGGAGACCTTACTGCATGGCTAAAATTTTACTTGGTTTTATGGGAACAGGTAAAACGACTGTTGGTCGCATTCTTGATCCAAAATTCCATGATATGGATGAATTAATTGTTGAAGAGATCGGTATGTCGATCAATGACTATTTCGCAGTGGAAGGAGAAGCAGCCTTTCGTCATCGCGAGGCTGAGATGTTAGAGCGTTTATTGGAAAACGAGACAGCTATTATTTCCCCTGGTGGCGGGATTGTCGTCAATCCACATAACCGTGCCCTCTTGGAAAAAAATCCATACAACATTTATTTGCGCGTGGATTTTGAAACCTTGTACAGTCGCATTCAAAATGACAAAGCTATGCAACGTCCCCTCTTTTTAAACAATACCAAAGAAGAATTCAAGAAGATTTTTGATGGCCGTTTGCCTTTGTATGAGGATATTGCTACCCATATTGTGGATGTTAAGGACAAAACACCTGAAGAAATTGCGGAGATTATTCGATGCTTGTAGGCTATCTAGGTCCCAAGGGATCTTTTACTCACGATGTGGTGACTCATAGTTTTCCAACTTCTGAACGCATCGCTTATCGAACGATCACAGATGTTATTAAGGCCTATGAAAATCAAGAAATTGATTTTGCAGTCGTCCCAGTTGAAAACTCTATCGAAGGCAGTGTCCACGAGACCATCGATTACCTCTTTCACCAAGGGACCATCCAGGCCGTTGCAGAAGTGGTCTATCCCATCAAGCAACAGCTCTTGGTGGCTAGAAAAGATCGGCCTATTCGAACGGTCTATTCGCATCCACAGGCCTTGGCCCAAGGGAAGGCTTTTCTAAGGGCCCATTATCCAGATGTGGCCATGGAAATGACGGCTTCAACAGCCTATGCAGCCCGCTATGTAGCAGAACATACAGAATTGGAGATTGCAGCTATTGCCCCTCTGGCAGCAGCAAGTGAGTACGGTTTGGAAGTCCAGGCCAAAGACATCCAAGAAATCGAGGACAACTACACGCGTTTTTGGATTCTAGGGGCAAAAGAGCCCTTGATTTCAGAAACTTTGAATCTTTCGAGTCAAAAGATTAGCTTGGCTTTAACCTTGCCAAGTAACTTGGCAGGAGCCCTCTATAAGGGGTTGTCCACCTTTGCTTGGCGGGGAATCAATTTAACCAAGATTGAAAGTCGCCCCCTAAAAACAGCTTTAGGAGAATACTTTTTCATTATTGACCTCCTAAATGAAGCGCCTGATCTTGTGCACTTTGCCTATCAAGAATTAGACAGTTTGGGTATTCAGACAAAAGTCTTGGGGCAGTATCAGGTCTATACCATAAAAGATAACGGAATGGAGAAAAGATGAGTAACGAATCCAACTTTCTATCTCACCATGAGCGAAAGCGATTAGAGTACTTATACTCAAATTTTCATTATTTGAATGAACGAGAACAACTAGAATACAATTATTTGCTCAAAAAAAGCCAAGGAGTTTATGAGGAAACAGCCCCCCTTAAACAGCCTGAAGTAGCTGCTACTGAAGAAGTGCAAGGGGAGATTGCTGAACCGATTGGTGACCTTCCTGTTTACCAATCACGTAGCAGAAAAACAAAGAAAAAAGCAGTCGCTGCGACGAGCGATCTACCTAAGAAACCACGGAAAAAGATCCGCGTCAAGCGGATCCTCAAGTGGATAGCTCTCTTTTTCTTGCTCATTATCGGTGGCATGGTCTTTATGTTTGTGAAAGGCCTCAACAGTAAACCAGCTGGGAAAGATGCCAAGCCTGCTGTCGTCGAGAAATTTAACGGCAAGAAGTCGCGAGATGGGGTCAATATCCTGATCTTGGGGACAGATGGTCGGATCGGTGAGAAATCAGATGAGACTCGGACAGACTCCATCATGGTGGTCAACGTCAATAACAAAGAAGGCAAGATCAAGATGGTCAGCTTCATGCGGGATACACTGGTCCATATCGATGGAGTGAGCCAGCAAAATATTCCTGAATATGATGGCTACTATGACCAGAAGCTCAATACTGCCTTTACCATTGGGGAGCAAAATAACAACCAAGGGGCTGAATTGGTGCGTCAGATGCTCAAAGATAACTTTGATATTGACATCCAATATTACGCCATGGTCGATTTCAAGACCTTTGCGACAGCGATCGATACCCTCTTCCCAAATGGGGTCGAGATGAATGCGCAGTTTTCAACGGTTGATGGCGAAAAGGTCAGTGAAGTGGAAGTGCCAGACGATTTGAATATGAAAGACGGCGTCGTTCCGCAGCAAACCATCAAGGTTGGAAAGCAACGGATGGATGGCCGGACCCTTCTCAATTACTCGCGTTTCCGTAAGGATGATGAAGGGGACTTTGGCCGGACCCGTCGCCAGCAAGAGGTCATGTCTGCCATTATGCACCAGATCAAGGATCCAACCAAACTCTTTACGGGATCAGAAGCCCTTGGGAAAGTCTTTGCTATGACGTCTACCAATGTACCTTTCTCCTTCCTATTGACCAATGGACTTGGCCTGGTTGGAAGTGCTGGAAAAGGAATTGAACGAGTGACCATCCCAGAAAATGGGGATTGGGTCGATGCCTACGATATGTACGGTGGCCAAGGCTTGCTCGTCGATTTCGATGCTTATAAAAAGAAATTGTACCAAATGGGACTGAGATGATATAATAAGGGGATAGGAGTTTTGAACTCCACCCCTTTTAATTTGTAGAAAGATAGAACACTATGTTAAAGAAAAATGAAATTGTAACCGTTGATATTGTCGATTTGACCCACGAAGGAGCAGGAGTGGCTAAGGTCGATGGCCTGGTCTCTTTTGTGGAGAATGCCCTTCCAGGAGAAGTTGTCCGCATGCGCGTGCTTAAAGTCAACAAAAAGATCGGTTACGGAAAAGTAGAGGAGTACTTAGAAAAATCCCCTCATCGTAATGAAGAGCTTGATCTTGCCTATTTACGAAGCGGAATCGCCGACTTAGGTCACCTGGCTTATCCGGAGCAACTAAAATTCAAGGCCAAGCAGGTCAAGGATAGTCTATATAAAATGGCAGGAATCTCTGATATCGAAGTACCCCTGACCTTGGGGATGGATCACCCTGTCCAATACCGCAACAAGGCCCAAGTCCCTGTCCGTCGTGTCAATGGTCAGGTCGAAACAGGCTTCTTTCGGAAGAACTCTCATGATTTGATGCCGATTGAAGACTTTTATATCCAAGATCCAGTCATTGACCAAGTAATCTTGGCGCTTAGGGATTTGATTCGTCGTTTTGACCTCAAGCCTTATGATGAAAAAGAAAGATCTGGCTTGATCCGCAATCTTGTGGTCCGCCGAGGTCACCATTCAGGAGAAATCATGGTCATTTTGGTGACCACTCGTCCCAAGATTTTCCGTGTGGACCAGTTGATCGAGCAGTTGATCAAGCAATTCCCAGCCATCAAATCCGTTATGCAAAATATCAATGACCAGAATACCAATGCGATTTTTGGAAAAGAATGGCGGCTTCTCTATGGTCAAGATTACATTACCGACCAAATGTTGGGCAATAGCTTCCAAATCTCTGGCCCAGCCTTTTACCAGGTCAATACAGAAATGGCAGAGAAGCTCTACCAGACAGCTATTGATTTTGCAGAACTAAGAGAAGAGGATGTGGTCATTGATGCCTACTCCGGAATTGGGACCATTGGCTTATCCGTTGCCAAACATGTCAAGGAAGTCTATGGCGTAGAAGTCATCCCCGAAGCAGTGGAGAATAGCCAGAAGAATGCTGCATTAAACGATATCAGCAATGCTCACTATGTCTGCGATACAGCTGAAAATGCCATGAAGAATTGGCTCAAGGAAGGCATCCAACCAACTGCTATCCTAGTCGATCCCCCACGCAAGGGCTTGACCGAAAGCTTTATCAAAGCAAGTGCCCAAACAGGCGCTGACCGCATCGCCTATATCTCCTGTAACGTCGCCACCATGGCGCGTGATATCAAACTCTATCAAGAGTTGGGCTATGAATTGAAGAAAGTCCAACCGGTTGATCTGTTTCCACAAACGCACCACGTCGAGTGTGTTAGTTTGTTAGTGAAACGGAGTTAATCCTCAAAAGGTTCACTGAACCTTTTGAGTCCCACAAACGCACCATGTTGAGGCATTAGCGAAGTAGAAGTATATGATCTGCCCATGTAATAGGATTCGTAGAATGAGGAGGGAAACCGACGAAATGATACGGTAACAGCGAACCGCTGAGTGCGTAGTGTTGCTATAACGACTAAATGGGTGTAAATTCTTGATTTCAAGTTATTGTACAAGTATTTTGTCTTTGTAGATAAAGGCAATTTTGACATCAAAAAAGTCCTAAAATGGTACATAGAAGTAAATGTATTTGTGGATATCGCCCGCATATCAGAAAAATGAATACAATAATAAATATTTATATCTCAACCGAGAACTATTCTATATGGTTCTCGATTTTTTTTGCGTTTAAGGAGAAATTTTGTAGAAAGAAATGCCGTCATCACATTATATCGTGATTTCTTATCTAGTCCGACAAATTGTCCTGGATATTGTTGAAGCAACAGCTGTGATGGCTGATTTGGAAAAGAGTGGCTTGATTCAAATCCAACCAAGTGGTGAACTGGAGATAAAAGAGTGGGGAGGTATCTCATGAAATGGATTACAGCAAATCAATATCAAACGTCTGAGCGCTATTACAAGATTCCAAAGATTCTCTTTGAGGATGAACGGGGGATATGGAAATGAAAGTCAAGGTGATTTATGCGGTTCTTAAAGACCGCCAAGAGCTGTCTCTTAGTCTTAGTTGGGAGGACAATCCCCATTATACCAATTGGCTTAATGATTTCTTTGGAAATACGGGTAGTTCAGTTATTCTCGCCCAGTTCTTTCTAACCTTCTGGTAGGGTAATTCAGGAGATAAGTTACTCGAACGCCAGACAAGAGATATAGAGTGGTATTACTATATTGAAAAGGGCTTTTGTCAGCCAAACAGAGGTACGGCTCAAAGTGATTCTAAGGCTTTTGAAAGTGTACGAGGGGAACTTTATGATAACTCGATTCCAGGAGGTGGCGATGCTATGGCTAGTGTACTTGGGAAGTAGCAGGTCGGATCAAGCAGTTAGGATTAAAATTCAAGGGCAGAAATGGGGAAAAGATTCCTAATATCAACACCATGGGAATTGCTCAAGACTAGGTGGCAACCGCTGCAATTCTGGATGGTGACATAGGCTCTATTCCAAGGGCTGGAGCTATGATCTCCTTTGTCGATAGCCAGTTATGGAACCTTTGTTTTATATGGTCATGTGTCTTTCGTCTAGAAGGTCTATCCAGATGATTCATTTCTGCTATCAGAAACTAATTTTGATGGTAGACGGTTTTCTCAGGTAGATAGTGCCATGAATTTTGCTTATACGACGAAACAGAGAGTCTTTACTTGAAATTTTCTAATATTTTGGTGACATATAGTTTTTGTAAGTCGCTTTTTATTATCAAAAAACTTGCATTTTATCATTTAAATTGATAAAATACGTAAAAAATGATAAAAAGGAAAAACAATGAATGTTCAAAAGATAATTTCTATTTTTCAATCGTTTTATATTAATGTAAGTGTTGAAAAAATAGCTTTAACTTTACCAATTAGTTTTGAAAAAAGATTTCAATATGTCCAAATGAAGTTTCATAAGGAGTCATTTTTATTGATTAAAGAAAAGAGAAGAGGAAGTTTAGACTCATTTGTTACTCAAGCTCGTATTATGGGTGAAAAAGCTAGCATGGACGTTATTTTGGTATTTTCAAAGCTATCTGACATTGAAAAAAAACAACTCCTTCAAGCTAGAGTTCCTTTTGTAGATTTCAAGGGAAATCTCTTTTTTCCTCCATTGGGATTAGTATTGAATGCTAATGATGATGTTGCAACATCTAAAGAATTAACACCTAGCGAACAATTAACTTGGATTGCCTTTTTATTGACAAAAGGTCAAAAAGTAGTAGATGTTGATATGCTTTCACAGGTAACTGGACTTCCAAACTCAACGATTTATAGATGTTTGAGGACTTTTAAAACTTTAGATTGGTTAAATAAGCCAAAAAAACTTTACACCTATACTGCATCAAAGAAAGAATTATTCTTAAAATCAGAGTCCTATTTATTTAATCCAATCAAAAAACGGCTCTTATTGCCCAATATAGATCTAGAGAATATAAAATCTGCTTCTAGGCTTCTATACGGTGGTACGTATGCTTTATCCTATTTGACTTTTTTAGCTGAATCGGATGAAAATAGTAGCTATGTCATATCACATAGACAATTCAATAAATTATCCTTGCCATTTTCTCAGCATGTTTTAGAAGGCAAGGTATTAGAGATATGGCGATATAGTCCTTTTGTATCTGAATTTTGGAACGATTTTAAAGAAAATCAAGATAGACAGTTTGTAGATCCTATTTCTCTTTATTTGACCTTAAAAGATGATGATGATCCACGTGTGGAGGAAGAGATTGAAGTACTAAAAAATAATATATTACAGTATCTAGGAGAAGATGATGCCAGCTAATACGAAAGCTATTTTTCAAGAAATGTTTGCGAATTTTCAAGACTATTATGTTTTGATTGGAGGGACTGCAACCTCTATTGTATTGGACTCGCAAGGGTTTAAAAGTCGGACAACAAAAGATTATGATATGGTCATCATAGATGAATTAAAAAATAAGGAATTTTATGATACCTTGAATCACTTTTTAGAATTGGGAGAATATCAAGGAAGTCAGAAGGATGAAAAAGCGCAATTATTTCGATTTACAACAAATAAACCTGAGTTTCCTTCTATGATTGAACTATTTAGTATTTTACCAGAATACCCATTAAAGAAGGAGGGGAGAGAAACACCCTTACATTTTGATGAAGATGCTAGTTTGTCGGCCTTATTATTGGATAAGGATTATTATAATATATTGGTGCATGAAAAAGAATCCATTCAGGGATACTCGGTGTTGAGTAATCGTGGTTTAATTATTTTCAAGGCTAAAGCTTGGTTGGATATGAGAGAACGCTCTGCCACAGGTATTCAAGGTTTAAGTAAAGCCATAAAAAAACATTTGAACGATATTACTCGATTAACAGCTCTATTAGTAGGGAGTGAAAAACTGTCAAATATAACCTCTAGTGACACGGTGAAAGCAGATATGCACCGTTTTGTGATAGAACTTGAGTCTGTGATATCAACTATTCCTCAAAATGATGATATTTTATTGAATAGGGATGAAGTTTTTGAAATTTTGAAAGATTTTCTAGATAGTTAAAATTAATTGTAATCACATAGATATATCGAAATGGCCACACTCGGTTGTGTACCAGCTTTTGATAGATATTTTGTTTTTGGATTAAAATCACAAAAGGTTGTCATTGGAACCTATAACATTAAATCTATTTTACAACTAGTAATTTTTTATGAGAACAACATAGAACAATTAGATTCAGTCCCCAAAAAATTTATTGTTGCTGACATGCTATATCCTCAAATGAAAATTCTTGATATGGGATTTTGGCAGATTGGTTTTGATTTAGATAATAAATAACTATTTACGTCTAGTCTGGAGCCAACTAATGGATTTACTTTTAAATGGTGTTTTTCACTTTACAGAAAAAGAAAAGAACTATAGTAAAAGGTAATTTACCGAAAAATATTTTTAGGATTTCATAGAAAACATCGTAACTATGAATTTGAAGAGATTGTTTTTGATTGAGAATCAATTTTCATTGAATAGCTTTTAGATAATTAGCTTTTAGAGTATGGTATGCTACATATTAATTTTATTATTAGGGAAAGCGACTAGATAGCATCGTATTAAGATATTTTTACATAGATGATATTGCATTTTGAATTATAACAAAAGAGTACTAACATGCCGAAATATACCGACGAAGATATTAGAAAATTAAATAAAATCACATTAAAAATTGCTGGTGATTATTTAGGCATAAGTTCACAAGCAGTTGCGATAGGTCTTAGAAATAATCTTCTTCCAATTGGTTTTGCTATCCATAACGAAGAAAGAGACAGACGTTTCACTGAGAGTTGGTCATATCATATTATCGCTGAAAGAATGATTTCATACAACCATGGAAAACTATCAGAGATCCGTGTTGAGAATATTGAAACTAGTTTAGATAAAATTATAGAGGAATTTAACGGTTTAAAACAAGATTTACTTTTTATATTAAGCGAAAATGCAGAAGTGAAGAATTAGAAGTTTTTGAATTTGCGTTTTCGCTTGGTAAATATAAAAATGGTGATGTAAAATATAAGGGTAAAGGTGTTTCAAATGAAGATGATAAAGAGCTTTTCTAGAGAAGAACTCTATGAAGAAATCTGGGAGATAAGTGCGAAACAAGTTTCATTGAAATATGATTTAAGTTATTCTGACTTACTCAAGAAATGTAAAGAATTTGAAATCCCAATTCCAAAGGGTAGTTATTGGTATCGTAAGAATGCTGGACAAGACTTAAGTGAACTTATCGTTCCATTACCACAAAATGACGTAAATGAGGTTCATATTGATAGAAAAAGTTTAAAGAACAGTAGAATTAAAGCTGCTAAACATAAAGAAGATAGTACGGAGGATAAAAACGAAGATACTGTTAAACTTGATACAACTAGTATAAGAAGTTCATTATCATTTATAGAGGACGATAAAATAGAGCGTATTATTGAAGTAGTTTCAAACCTAAACCAGGATCCAAATAAGAGACTACATAAATCTGTAGCTAATTTAAGAGATA
The DNA here is from genome assembly GCF_019929185.1 of Streptococcus parasanguinis. GTDB lineage: Bacteria > Bacillota > Bacilli > Lactobacillales > Streptococcaceae > Streptococcus > Streptococcus parasanguinis_O. Next base: position 28,364 of record NZ_JAHZPC010000012.1, on the reverse strand, counting down.
AAATTACAGAGTGGAGTAAGAGGGAAAAAGCAGCTTCTTATCCTTACTTTGATTCTAGGCACAGATATAATGATTTAAAAGAACCTAAATTTGTAAAAAGTATTTCACTAAATTCTCTTCCACGTTTATATCGCTTTTTAGATACACTAGTTACTGTAATTGAAAAAATCGGAGATAAAGTAACTTCAAATTGGGATATTCAAATTGAAAAGGATATTGTTCGTTTTGAAGTTATAGAATCAACAGACAAAGTAACTCATGAATTAACAAAAGAAGAAGCTAAAGAACTAGCAGACTACAATGATAGCGTTAAGTTTAATAGATATGCTTTTAAACCAAGAATAAAGAAGTATGACTATATACCAAACGGAAAATTTCGATTTAAGATAATAGATGGTAAATACATTAAAGATACTAAAGAATTTACACTTGAACAATCAATACCAGAAATAATTGTTTTAATTTACCAAGAGTATTATAAAGTTAAGAACTTACGACTTGAACGTGAAGAGAGAGAAAGACTATACGAAGAGGAGCAGGAGCGAAAAAGAAAATTACAAAAAAGAATCGAAGAAGAGAAGAAGCGGACAAAGTCACTTCTTAATATGTTGGAAGATTTTCAAACAGCAAATGATTTAAGACTGATGGCTGATAAATTGGAGATAGCAGGGAAACTTAATAAAGAGGAAATTGATTGGATTAGATCCAAAGCTGACTGGATTGACCCAATAGTTTCTTCAACAGACGAATTACTAGGAATTAGAAATCATGAAAATTCTAGAGAACAAAAAGAACAATATCTAAGTAAGAAAAGGTACTACTGGTAACTTTTTCGTTAAAACATTTTAGGGAAGCGATAACAAAAAGCCTTGAATTAAGGCTTTTTGTTATATTCCAATAAAGAACTTGACATTATTAGTTTCGTCCACTACAATAGAAGTTACATACCATTGGTATGATAGAAAGGGACTGGAATGGCAAGAAATAGAAACTCACATGAAACTAGAAAAAAAATACTAGAGGTCTCTAAAGATTTATTTTTAGAAAAAGGATTTGATAATACGTCAATACAAGATATCATAGATGGCTTAGGTGGATTGACGAAAGGTGTTATTTATCATCATTTTGAGTCTAAATATGATATTTTGCAAACGATCATTAGCGAAAATAATCAAGAAATTTTAAATTATAATTGGAGAGGAAATACTGGATTAGAAAAGATACAAAATTCTTTGATGGATTCTTTCTCTAACTTTGAACACCAAAGGCTCGTCTACTCTGCTTCAATTATGCTAAGAAGTCCACGCTTATTGGGAGAGCAGTATCTAGGTCTATTTTCTGATTTTTTACCCGAAATTAGAGAAAAAGTTTACGAAGGTGTTGAAGATGGGTCTATTAAAACAGAATATCCAGAAGAGCTAGCAGATTTAATTGTTTTAACTCTAAATATTTGGATTGGTTTTCAAATTTCCGTTTTTTCATTAGTGGAATTAAAGCGTAAAATGAATTTCATTAAACTTACTTTTGAAGGTCTAGGGGTACAGTTAATTACTAATGAAATGATGGAGGTTATTTTCAAGTTATTTGATCACTTAAAAAAATAGGAAATAAGTAGTTGCATGACATGCTTGTTAATACTAATTTCTATCTATGTAATATCAATTGAACGATCTATTTTACATTTTGATACTTAAAAAAATAACATACTTTATGTGTGTTATTAAAATCCTATTTTACATACCATGGGTATGTTTGTTTTTTTAGCACATACATACCAACAGTATGTATCTATGTGCTATTGTATTAAATATTTGTTGAGATTAGTTTGAATAGTTTATTCTTTATTTACACTTCGGAGGAAAGAATCTATGTTGTCGCTTATTAAAATTGAATTAAATAAAGTTTCTAAATCTAAATTATTTTTAGCCTGGTTGTGTACCTTATTTATAGTGTTAGGTATTACAGCAATCATTATTATGGGTTTAGGTACTGACAATAAACTAGGAGAATTCACTGGACAGGATTCTAATGTTATTAGAATTACTGGTAAATGGGAAGGTTGGGCAATTGTAGCTTCATTGTTTTCATCTTTATTTACAAAAGCAGCATTTTTGATTTTCGAATCTTATTTATTATCTACGATTATTATTGATGAATTTAAACGAAGAACAATTTTTCAGTTGTTTTCTTACCCTATTTCTAAAATAAAGTTACTTTGGGGAAAAATTCTTTCAGTCATTCTAATAGCATTTATTGCCCATTTTTCTGCACATTTAGTGATTCAATTATTCATTAGATTCATGGCTGTTGTAACTGAATCTAGTTATATCCCTCTAGCTAGTCAATTAATTAACTTAGCTGGAATAACGTTTGCAACAGTACTAATAGGGTTACTACCATTTGTTTTAGGTATGATTAAGCATTCAACAGCTATAACAATGCTTACAGGACTTGGTTTAGCAGTATTACTTTCAAATGTAAGTCCAGGAAGTTTATCTAATAATATTGCTGATAATTTATTCTTTTTGATATTTGCAAGTTTCATAAGCTTAATGATTACTTCATTTTCAATTTTTAATATTTCAAGACAAGATATTAGTATCAAATAGCATAGTTGAGTTCAATCGAAGGAAAGTGATAATTCCTTGATGATTTCTATAAAAAAAGAGACTGTATAAGTTAGTATTTATGCTCCGGGAGAAAAATTCTTGCATTTAAAGCTGGATATAGAAAGAGAGATAGAAATGAGAAATATTGTTGAAATAAAAGAAGTTTTTAAAACAATTGATAAAGAAGAAATTTTAAGTGGGATCAACCTTCAAATTGCTGAAGGAGAAATCTATGGTTTTTTAGGACCGAATGGTGCTGGAAAAACAACGTTAATGAAATGTATGTTATCCTTATCAACAATTACATCAGGTAGTATTGAAATTTTTGGGAAAAATCTACAAGAACACAGAGAAGAAATCCTAAGTCAGATTGGAAGTATTATTGAATCACCAATTTTTTATGATAATTACACTGCAAAAGAAATTTTGGAAATTCACGCTCAGTATATGGGGAAAAATATTATTGAATCAGATATAATAAGAGCCTTAAGAATGGTCGGATTAAAGAATACGACTAAAAAAGTAAAAGATTTTTCGTTAGGAATGAGGCAAAGGCTTGGTTTAGCTCGTGCCTTTCTAACAAAACCTAAATTGTTAATTTTAGATGAGCCAATCAATGGTTTAGATCCAATAGGAATTCAAGAAATTCGAAATCTTTTGTTGTCGCTTTCTAAGGAGCATGGAATTACAATACTAATATCGAGTCATATATTATCGGAAATTTCACAGATAGCAGATAAAATTGGTTTTATCAAAAATGGAGAAATTGTAGAACAAGTCTCTATGAAAGAGATTAGGAGAGAGAATATTAACTTAGAAGAATATTTTATGTCTCATTTTCTAAATGAAATTAAGAATTATGAGGTAGATTAAGGATGAAACAATTGATAAAGAATCATCAGAAGGCTTTTTATGCTTTCATGATATTTAATATACTGGTCCCTTTAACTAATATTGCTTTTGCTTATTCTATTAAAGGTATTATTGATAGTGGTATGTCCCAAAATGAAGATGCCTTAACTCAAGCGGTACTAGTAGGAGCTAGTGTTATTTTCATATATGCAGGGCTCAACTTTATATCTCTTCGATTGAAAAATAGACTTGTTAGGCAAATCATGTCAAGATACAAAAATAAGGTGTTCCAATCTATTTTAGATAGGGATTATAGAGACTTTTCTAAAGAAAAATCAGGGAAATTTATTTCTGTATTAACCGAAAATATGAAGAAAATTGAGCAAGATTATCTACACCAGTATTTTAATATTTCAAAAAACCTTTCCTTAATGATTTTTTCGCTCCTAGCTATGTTTATAGGTAATTGGTATTTGACCTTATTGGTTATCATTGCTAGCATTATTCCAATGATGATTTCTGGATTCATTGGACAAAAATCAGCTTATCTTCAAAAGAGTGCCATGATTGCCGATCAGAAGTATTTAGCTAAGGTTAAAGATATTTTAGCAGGGTTTCTAGTTATAAAAAGTTTTAATGTGAAAGAGGCTATCCGTCAAGATTACAGAAATGAAAGCGAAAAATTGGATGAGATATATTTTATGAAAGGAAAATTTGATGTCTTAGCAAATGTTATTTCGCAGCTTTCGGGGATGATTGTTTTTTTAGTAGCCTTTGGTGGAGGAATGTATCTTGTTTTTAATGGCTATACCACAATTGGAAGTGTAACAGCTATTGTTCAACTGGTCAATTTTGTAGTAATGCCACTAAATGAAGTTGGTATGGGAATGAGTAAATTCCGTGAAGGTCAGGCAACACTAGATGCATTTGAGGTAAAAGATGTAATCGAACTTCAAACTGGTAAAATGAAAGAATATTTCGATGATGATATTTCTTTTTCAAATATAGATTTTTCTTATCCTAATACTGAAGAAAAGGTTTTTAATCATTTATCTTTGAAGATTCAAAAAGGGGAAAAAATTGCAATTGTAGGAATGTCAGGGAGTGGAAAATCAACTTTGCTCAATCTATTGCTGCGTTTTTATGATGTAACAAGTGGACATATTTCAATTGATAATCAAGATATACAAGCTATTTCAGCAGAGAGTCTTTATAACTTGATGACGATTGTTCAGCAAGAAATTTATATCTTTGATGATACTTTAAGAGCAAATATTACTCTTAATCAATCCTTCACTGATGAGGAAATAAAGAAAGCTGTACAGCAGTCAGGTTTAGAAAGTTATGTTTTAGAAAATGAATTAGGTCTACAAGCTTTATGTGGAGAGAATGGATCAAATTTATCTGGCGGACAAAAACAAAGAGTTAGTATTGCGCGCGCCTTGATTCGAAAAACACCAATCTTATTATTGGATGAGGCTACTTCATCTTTGGATAATCAAGTAACTACTGAAATTGAAAGTTCAATCTTGGATATTCAAAATTTGACTGCACTTGTAGTAACCCACAAGTTGAATGAGAACATTTTGAAAATATACGATAGAATTCTCTTTATGAAAGATGGCGTTATTGTTGAAGATGGTTCTTTCAGTGATTTGATGGATAGGAGAGGTGAGTTTTATAAGTTGTTTGAGTTGAGTGTGTAATTCTCTTTCGTTCTATAATATAGAAGTTTACTAGCACCACATGTTGAGTGTGTAGGTCTGCTGGTAAAAGTGTAAAAACCTTGTAACGAAAGGGATACTGTAAAGCCTTGATTGTAAGGCTTTTTTTGCATTTTTGTGATAGAATATAGGTAGTTATAATCGAGAGTAACTAAGAAGCAGAAAATATTACATTTAAAATAATCAAGATATGGAGATGAAATGACAGAAATTGATAAAAGGAATTTAAAAAATTATCTTTATATTACATTTGGAATTACTTATATAACATGGGGGCTTCTCGCCATAATTACGCAATCTCATATTTTGGGATTAGAAACGATTATAGGGAGATCATTACATATAGTAGGTGCACTTGGACCAGCTATTGCAAGTGGCTTTTATTTGAAAAGGAATAATATAAAATTTCAACATTTTCTATTTAGTAAGAAAGGAAAAAGTAGTATTTATTTCATTATTCATTTGTTAGCAATTTTGATACTATTTTCTGTATCTTCCTTGGAATTAAATGGAGTATCAATTTATCTGATGCCATTATTCTTTATACAACTAATTTTTTTTGGTGGTGGACATGAAGAATTAGGATGGAGAGGAATATTACAACCATTACTTGATAAAAAATATACTTATTGGCAATCTAATTTGATTGTCGGTTCAATCTGGGGAATTTGGCATCTGCCTTTATGGTTTATAGTTGGAGAAAGTCATCAAGGATTTCCTTTTATTTTATTATTTATATATACATTATTTTTAAGTTTTGTTTTAGGACTTCTTTACCGTCAAACGAAATCTGTGGGGTACTGTCTATTATTTCATGCGTTTGCAAATTTGTTAAATCTCTATTTTGTGTTAAAAATTAATGTTATTTTTATTATCATTTTTATTGGTTATTTGATTTATACGATATTGGCTAGTAATAGAATTAGTAAGGAAAAGACTTTGTATCTAAAATAACTGGATATACTCTAGAAAATGAAAATGATTTTGTTCAAGGTAATAAAGTAGAAATAACGAACATTTAGATGAAAGGTTTAGAGTAAACATGAGTCTCTTATTTGAAGAATTTAAAACTATTTGTTTCCATTTAAATCGAGTCGGAATTACACCGACACTGATGGGGTCTTTGGGATTGGAGTTTAGAACGAAAGAAAATTGGGAGCCGTCTGACATTGACATTCATGTGCCTGGTGACCCTAGAGGTTGGGAAGCACCTGATCATCTCAGAATTTATGACTGGGACAAGATAATGAAAGTGATGAAAGACTTAGGCTACGTCTTAATAGATATTCATGAGCATGAATTCCAAAAGGATGGTCTGAGCGTTGAATTGGGAAGTATTGATTCTTTACCTGATTTTGCAGGAGTTTCGGAATTGGATATAGAGCTGATTCATCTCGATGACATCACTTTTCGAGTTCCAAGCTTGGAACAGTTTTTAAGTATTTACAAGGCTTCTTCCCAAGATTCTTATCGAAATGAACAAAATAACAATAAGGATTTTAAAAAGATAGAGTGGCTGGAAAGACATTTGTAAATTATCATATGAAAAGTAGTAAGTTGTAAAACTGGCTGCTATGTTATTTTTATGATCATTTTTGTTGGTTATTTAATTTATACGATATTGGCTAGTAATAGAATTAGTAAGGTAAAGGATTCTAAAATTTAGATTAGCGTATCTATTATTGAAAGAAACGATTGGCTAATTAGATGATTAATGTTAGAGAATTTTCAATTGTAATTTTAAGTGGAGTTATGGATGTTGTTTCCTTTGGAAGAGGTTCTTCGCACAGAACACATAACCTGTCTATCAAAGGCAGAGTGGATTTCATTTAAGTAAATCTCAGTTTGTACTTGTTCCATATTGAAGCAGTGAAGTAGAAGTGGATACTTCCGGCACATGCGATAGAAACCGTAGAATTAGGAGTAATTGGAGCAGATGACTACATTTCATAAAAAGATAAATAATGAACCGTTCATGTTGTTGGAGCTCGGCATAAATGAAAATGGGTATAAGTTTGCTTCTGATATCAAGACAGCACTATCTACAGCTGAAGGTGAACTTGATTTAGTATCTAGTAAATTAGAGGAAAGCTTAGATTCCTTGAAAAAGCTAACACCTGAATGTGATAAGACCGATTACATTTTATCTGCGTGTAGTGGAGCCCTATGTGGTGTTATAGATGTATTTTTGGTAGGAAAACCGGGAGAGTCTCCAATTGGAGAAATTACAGATAAGTGGTTTGCTAATAGAACAGAAGACTTTGCTAAATTGTGTGGATGGACGGGTGACAAAGGAAATTTATCATCAGCAGTTAGACACTTAGAGAAAAAGTTCAAAATACCTTACGATCAAAATGGCATTGGAGACATAGCGAAGGGATTGTTGGATTTGACGCCAACCAATCATCATTTTAAGTCGTTAGGCCACAATCCTACAATACTTGGGCTATTCTTTTCCATTCTAGATCAGTTTACAAATACATCGCATTTTGTTTCAGAAGGAGAATTGATCACATTCTCTAAATTTGATGGTGATTTTCATTTAGAAGGTAAAAATATACCAAGTAAACTGTTCTGTGGATTTGTAAATTGGTTTGGACACTTGATCTCAGATATATCAGGATCATCAAGTAGTAAAGGAAGAGGAATGGGAATTCCTTCACCTTTCTGGAGCTGGACAAATGATATTATTACAATAAAGAGGAAGTTGAATCTTCCTGTTGGAGAATTTGATAAATCAATAAATAAATTAGCACTCGATATTTATAAGCAAGGCTATGATGCAAGATTTCAGACGGCACAAGCTATACCGGTCTTTGTTAATGAATTATTGGTAAGGATTATTTACTCAATAAGACGTCTAGTCAGATATTTCTCAATGACAAAAAAGGACGATAGATCCTTTTCGTTGTTATGGAAGTCATGTGAACCATTTTCGAATGCGACAGTAAAACGAATGTTGACTGTAGCACATGGTACTTTCTGTGCTATAGACGCAGGAGATGCTATTGCAAGAGGGCTTACTAAAGGTGGTGGTAGTTTAAATGTCACCGAATTTGTAATGAGATTGAATATTTTTGGAATTGGAAGATTTACGATTTCATTATATGGAGAGACAAGCAGAGGTTTAAAGCGTCATGTTATCAAGGAGAAAATAATTATCCTGAAACGTGAAAAATTAATACTAGCTGATTATGTTGATGGTTTGAAGTTCCTTGCTGAAATATATGATGATGAGTCATTGCTGCTATTTACAATAGAACTAAAAGAAAGCGATATGTATGTTCAAGCCTTTGAGAAGTCGGTAATCTTGGCAGAAAAAAGAAATGTTCCTAAAGATGAGATACTTAGAAATAAAGCAGATATCGATTCTTATTTTAAAGGGAGTGAGAAAGAAAAATGAGTAAAAAGAAACAGAAGAAATCAAAACTCCAAGTAGCTCAAGATAAAGCTCAGGCTGCAATCAAAGAAACAAATAATGCCATTGGAGAGCTAGGAGAATATACAAGAAGTTTATACAAGTCATTAACAAGCATACAGGAACAATTTGATAAAATACGCAATGTACCTAGTGAACAGAAGCTTCAGTATGAAGAATTAAAACAGATAAGATTAAATTGGAAGCAACAAGCAGATAAGATTGATAAGGACTATAAAAACGTAACAGTAAAAAATGCAGGTGTAGGAGCAGCTGGAGCAGGACTGGGTGTTGCAGTAGTAACAATGGGGCCGACAGTAGCAATGGGTGTTGCTACAACTTTTGGAGTTGCATCAACTGGTACTGCTATCTCTACTTTAAGCGGAGCTGCGGCTACTAATGCTGCATTGGCATGGCTTGGTGGTGGAGCACTTGCTGCAGGCGGTGGCGGAATGGCAGCAGGAAATGCTTTTCTTGCTTTGGCAGGTCCAGTTGGATGGGCTATCGCTGGTGTCTCTTTATTAGCTAGTGGATTAATCTTTTGGAAAAGTAAGAGTGATAAGAACCACTTAGAAAATGTATTTATCGCTATAAGTGAAAGAGATATAAAATCATATGAGCTTGCTATTATTGAATTAAAGGAACGTATTAGTCGAATTATTGATGAGAACAGTAAATTAACTGATGCCATAGGTGAAATTGAAAGTTTTGGGTTAGATTATAATAAGATGTCTGAAGCGCAGCAATATGCACTTGGTTCATATGTAAATCTGATGCTTTCATCAACGCAGTTGCTAGTAAATCCAATACAAGGATTATTACCTAAATTTTCTGAGGAAGATTTTGATAGCTTTATGTCTTGGAAAGATAGAGAAATAAATAAAGAGACTTGCACAGAACACAAGGATTTTATTGTGTCTTTAGCAAATCTTCTTTATAAGATTGAACTTTATGATCGTGATAAAAAGCTATTATGGAAGTCTCTTAGAAATAATAAGAAGATGATTAAATCGATGGATATCTCAAGGAAAGAGTTTGATTTGGATATCATGAATGCAATTATGGAAGCATTAAATTTCAAATATAAAGTAAGAGGTAGTGAGGGTGTGGAATAGAAAAGGACTACCGTATAAAGGTTGAAAAAATATATATTATTGATTTAACTGAATTTGCAGAGCAATGAGGACCAATCCCATATGAGCAGTGAGAAATATGTGGAAATGAGAAAATACGATATACGCATGTTATGATGCATCCTAATTACGCCGAAGAAGTATGGTAGAATGTATCCTGGTGCTGATTACTCGGCAAAGTATTACTAAAAGCCCTACAGTAAGGAGTTTAAACATGAAATTCCATGAATTTGGTGATAAGAATTTGCCTCCTATCTTACTGATACATGGCGGTGGCAGTTCTTGGTGGAATTATCTTCGTCAAGCACGGATTTTGTCAGAAGACTACCGTGTTATTCTACCCACTTTGAATGGCCACGGCGAAGAATATCAACTCGATTATGTTTCTACGGAAGATTCTGCTTTGGAGATCCTAGACTATGTCAAAGCAAACTGTGGTGGAAAGGTGTTTGCGATCGGTGGCGTTTCACTTGGTGGTCAAATTGCCATGGAACTTTTATCCTTAGACAGCGAGATAGCTGAGAAGGCCATCATAGATGGAAGCATCTGTATTCCTCAACCAAGGTTAGCTAAAATCAGCATCTTTCTAGTATCACTATTTGGTAAATTGATGTTCAGTAAATTCTCTTGCAAACTTCAATTAAGCATGATGGACAAACTCTATCCTAAACTGGCTTATCCAGAGGAGATAAAAGCATATTATTTAGAGGATCTGCCAAGGACACCTATCAAAACATTGGTGACCATTTACAAAACCTATATGGGGCGTTACAAGCTGAAGGAGACGATTTCTGCTAGCAAGGCCCAGGTTCTGTATATCTATGGTGAAAAAGAATTAAACTGTGTGAAAGCATCGGCGAAATTATTTCAGCAGCTACATCCCAACACTATCCTGTATGAAGCAAAGGGGTATAACCATGGCTATCTATCAGCTTACCTGCCTCAAGAGTGGATTGATTTGGTGGTACCATTTTTGGAGAATAACGATTGATTATACTTTATTAATTTAGAAAGCAGAGTTTCATGGAAGTCAAAAAATATAGTCCGCTCAATTCCTTAAAAAAGATAGCAGATAACCTCTGGATTGTAGATGGGGAAGAAGTACTGATGAATTTCAAACTCTTCAAAGTGCCTTTTTCAACTAGAATGACAGTTATCCGTCTGCAGAATGGTGGTCTTTGGGTGCATTCGCCGATTAAGCCTAGTGATAATTTACTTTTTGAAATCAAGCAATTAGGTGAGGTAAAACACCTTATTGCACCCAATGTCTTACATTATAGTTATATAAATGAGTGGCATCAACTATTTCCGGAAGCAGAAGTATGGCTAGCTAGTGGTGTTCAAAAGCGTGCCAGAAAATCGGGAATGAATTTATATTATGGTCATGAACTAGAGAAAGCCAATTGGAACGAGGAAATTTGTTTTACAACATTTGAGGGAAGTTTTTACGTGAAAGAGGTTGTTTTTTTCCATACTGAAAGTTCAACTCTAATTTTAACGGATCTTATTGAAAACATAGAAACAGAAAATTTATCGATTTTTGAAAAGCTACTGTTAAAAATAGGTGATAATCACTATCCAAATGGTAAAACACCAAGAGATTTAAGAATGACCTTTTTATTTGGTAAAAAACAAGCATTGAAGAGTTATCATAAAATAAAGAAATGGGAACCTAAGAATATTATTATTTCTCATGGACCGTGTATCATTGGACAAACAAAAGAGATGTTAAACCAAGCGTTCTTTTGGCTAGAGAAATAGGAATTTACTATAAAGAAATTAATAAAATATATCTAATATAATTGACTACAATTACTTGGAGTTGTTAAATTAAGATGTGGAATCTACTTAAATTGTTGATTCTAAGAGGTATCAGTTGACACGAGAGAAAGAATATAGATTAACTAACGGTATCTCTTAATTAGATTTAGTGAAAGAAGAATCCATTTTTCACTTGAATCCCTTCTCTTTCGTATGGTAGAATGTATATACAAATTGTATGTACAAAGGAGAGGTAGAAATGGCAAACACGAAATCAGTGAATTTTCGGGCAGATGCGATATTTTACCAGAAAACAAAAGAGGTGCTTGCAGATGAAAAAATTTCTGTGTCAGATGTCCTAAATGCAGCACTTCGAAAAATTGCCAACGGGACTGTGGATCCAGAAGAATTTGTTTCAAGTGATTTGCAGAACACGCAGTATCAAGTGGCCTTTGAGGATTTGAAGAAGGAGATTTTAGTGGGGCACCAGGAAATCGCTCAAGGAAAAGTCACTTCTGTAGCCGATGTGAGAAAGGAATTTGGTCTTGACTAAGTTGAAGCGCTATCAGGTCTTTCTTTCAGATCGTGCTAAGCAGGACTTGCGTGACATTCACGACTATATTCTTGTGAATTTTTATAGCCAGCAAGCTGCAGACGGCAAAGTTGATTTGCTATTAAGTGCTCTTGAGATCCTAGAACTGTTCCCAGAAGCCTGTCCTCTAGTATCAAGCCGGGGCTATGGTGAGATGACGAATGATGGAAAAACCTATCGATATATGCCAATAGAGAACTATCTCGCATTTTATTATATGGAGAAGCATACAGTGTATGTTGCTCGTATACTCAGTGCAAAGCAGGATTGGGTCAAGATTTTTTATAAGTAGAATGAGGACCCACATGTTAAAATCGAATAAGCTGATTATTTTTTTAATTTCCCTACCTTTTCTGATGGTTATTATTTTCTATTCTCTTAGTGAGCATCCTGGATATAGTGATGATGGGAATTTCGTCAGAAATCATGAGGCTGCTATTAAGAGTGAGATCATCGCACACTTAGCTCAGGAAAAGCAAGACATAAAATCTGTTACGCTCTTACCAAATACTGCTAGAGGTGAGTATGATAATGGTGGTGATGTGAGTGGGAATTACCATATCTATTTTACAGCCTACGTCGATCATAATAGCGAGCGAACGATAAGCGTAGAACTATTCTTCCCAGATGCCAGCATTCCCCCATTTACCTTGTTTCCTCCCAACCCTTATAAAGACAAGGGCAAAAAGATGTCCAATTGGTTGATGGGAAATATTGAAGTATCGGAAGAAGCTTCTAAATAGAAATAAGAACAAGTAATGATGAATCGAATAGTAGATGATAAGATCACTCTTATCCCTTATTATAGGAATGATGACATCTCCCTTCTTTGGTATCAAGATAGTGAGGTTTGCAAACAAGTGGATAATACTGATCAGATTTACAATCTAACAAAACTTCATAAAATGTATGATTACCTAACTTCACATGGTTCTTGCTATTATATCCAATATGAGGGAGTGTTAGTTGGAGATGTGACACTTCAAGATAATTCAGAGCTTTCTATAGTGATCAGCAAAGAGTATCAGAATTTACAGATCGGAAGACGGTGTATTTCTGAAATGATACAGTTGGCCAAAGAGAAAGAAATGGTTAAGGTAACTGCTCAAATTTATCCTTTTAATACTCAAAGTCAAAGAATGTTTTTGGCTTTGGGTTTTCAGAAAGTAGATGAAGAGTGGTATGAATATGAGTTGTTTTAGAATAGTTGTGTATTATTTTATGTATTAAAATAATAGTCCTTATTTAAAATACTAAAGAATATTAAATTAAAAATAAACTCATTAAAAAATCTAATTGACATAGGAGAAGAAATTGCCTATCTTCTGTGTTTGTAACCGTTTTTTCTGCTATAATATCACTAGATAGAAATGTGGGAGTTTCAATCATGGTTACAAAACGATTTTTGAAAAATGTTATTGTTGCGATGGTCTCGGTTTTTATGTCCTTGGCCATTGTTCAAGGGGCTCAAGCTCAGCAAACGGGCCTCGATTACCAGAGTCTTCATCTACTGCCTTTTAATGGCAGTAAGCAGCTTGTACTGGGGGATTTTGATCATTTAGGTCGTGCGACCTCAGCCCATATTCAGCTTCAGGACAAGGATGAGCCAAAGAAAAAAAGAGAACCACATCTCAACTATAATCCGGTTGGCTGGCACAATTATAAGATTGCTTATGGAAACAAAGGGAAGAAGGCCTGGCTGTTCCACAGAGGGCATTTGATTGGTTATCAATTTAGTGGACTGACCAATGAAGGGAAAAATCTGGTTCCTCTAACTGCCTGGACCAATACGGGGAATTATAAAGGGACAGCAGATAGCAATGTGGAAGGCATGCTCTACTACGAGAAACGACTCGATAGCTGGCTGGCTACCCACCCCAATTATTGGCTAGATTATAAGGTGACGCCAGTCTATACGGGGGATGAATTGATTCCTCGGCAGGTGACCTTGCAATATGTAGGAATTGATCGAGATGGCAACCTTCTACCAATCAATTTAAGTAGTTCCAAAGAGTCGGTAGATGCTTATGGGATCACCACTGTTACCTTGGATAATTATTCCAAGAATGCGACCATTGACTATCTGAAGGGGACAGCCAAGCCATCTTTAGTGCCGACGGAACCAAGTGGTCAACCACAACCTGCCAGTCCTTCTGTAGAGACGCAACCAAGTCAAGCCCCTCAACCGAGTCAGCCAGCAGTGCCTGCACAGCCAGTTCAACCTGTCCAGCCTACAGAGCCAACTCGTCAACTGGCTCCAGTTGTTTATGTGGCCAGAAATGGCAGTGCAGATGTTTATTGGTACTCTAAGGACAGTATGCCTCGCAATACCAATTTTTCTAAGGTGGTTCAGATGTCAGAAGAACAAGCGCTCAGTCTTGGGAAGCGGCATACAAGTAAGGAATAAGTATCAGTGATTTTGATAATGAGAAAGCCCAATCGCTGGGCTTTTTGTGTAGGGTAAGTTCTAAATAGGAGAACTAAAATGATTGAAAATATGCTATAATAATAGGACGGAGGTAGAATATGACCTTAGATGTAGATAAAGAAAAAATGATGATTATGGGTGTGATTTTTGACAACAAAAAGGTTTTTAAGAGCGTCTGGTTTGCTCTGAGCACCAATATGATTGAAGGATGGCATCCCACGGTAGAAGATGTGGAGCGACTGAGAGAAGAGGCCATTCTGGAAAGCGCAAACTAGAATGATCTGTTTTTGAACCATATTTGTAGGTTTAATTTTCTGTTTGTATGATTAATTGTGTAAGTAAATTTTAAAAAATACGAATAACACTTGAATTATCTAGTAAAAACTGTATAATGTAATTAATAGGACCGCCCACCTCTCTTTGATGTGACAAGGCGGACATTTTGTATAAAAATATTGAAATAACTATTTAAGAATAATTCCACCAAGATCTTGAAGCCCAATTGCTGGGCTTTTTGTGTGCAATACAATTATAAAAAGTGAGTAATCTAAAATTATCTCTCAGAATCTTGCAAACGTTTTTATAAAGTAGTATACTAGAAATAGTTTATGGAATCGTTTGCATAAAACGGTAAATGATGAAAAGAGAGTATAGTAGGAGACAAGACAGATGGAATTAACAGCGATTTATCACCGGCCTGAATCGGAGTACGCCTATCTTTATAAGGATGGCCAGCTCCATATTCGCATCCGGACTAAGAAAGAGGATATCAAACGGATTGTCTTGCACTATGGGGATCCCTTTATTTTTATAGAGGATCTTTATGAGGCAACTAAGGAAATGGACAAGGTGACGACAGACGACCTCTTTGATTATTGGCAAGTGTCGGTATCGGTTCGCCATGCACGGATCCAGTACCTCTTTGAATTAGAGTCCACGGCGGGAGAGAAGGTCTTGTATGGGGATCGGGGTGTGGCAGCCTACAACAAGGAGAATTTAGACTTTGTCATGAACGGCTTTAAGCTTCCCTTTATCCATGAGATTGATGGGTGTGCTGTTCCAGATTGGGTGGCGCAGACGATTTGGTATCAGATTTTTCCTGAGCGCTTTGCCAATGGGAATCCAGCCATTTCCCCAGAAGGCGTCCGCCCTTGGGATGCCTCTATTGCTCCTCAAGTATTGGATTTCTTTGGTGGAGATTTGCAAGGCATTACTGATCATTTAGATTATTTGCAGGAGTTAGGGATTACAGGGCTCTACCTTTGCCCGATTTTCGAATCGCCAAGCAACCACAAGTACGATACCATTGACTATTTTGAAATTGATCGGCATTTTGGTGATAAGGAGACCTTCCGCCAGCTAGTGAAAGAGGCCCATGCGCGTGGGATGAAGATTATGCTGGATGCCGTCTTTAACCATATTGGTTATGATTCACCCCAATGGCAGGATGTGGTCAAATACGGGGAGGATTCGATTTACAAGGACTGGTTCCATATCAAAGAGTTCCCTGTCTCCTCAGAAAATCTGTGGAATAGTCGCGACTTGTCTTACCATGCTTTTGCCTTTGCGGGCTTTATGCCTAAGCTCAATACGGCTAATCCTGAGGTGAAGGCCTATCTCTTGAAGGTGGCGACTTACTGGATTGAAGAGTTTGATATCGATGCTTGGCGACTGGATGTGGCCAATGAGATCGACCATCAATTCTGGCGGGATTTCCGTAAAGCGGTCTTGGCCAAGAAGCCGGATCTCTATATCCTCGGGGAAATCTGGCATTCGTCCCAACCTTGGCTCAAGGGCGATGAGTTCCATGCGGTGATGAACTATCCCCTCTCTGAAAGTATCAAGGATTATTTCCTGCGGGGGCATAAGGAGACGCAACGCTTCATTTGGGAAATCAATAGCCAGTCCATGTACTATAGGCAACAAATCTCTGAGGTGATGTTTAACCTCTTGGACTCCCATGATACAGAGCGCATTTTGACGACGGCCAAAGGCGATCTTCAGTCTGTCAAGTCTGCTATCGCCTTCCTTTATCTGCAACGGGGTACGCCATGTATTTATTATGGAACGGAGCTAGCCCTCATCGGTGGTCCAGACCCTGATTGCCGCCGTGTCATGCCATGGGAGCGCGTGGCAGCTGATAATGACATGCTCAACTTTATGAAGGACTTGATCCAGCTCCGAAAAGAAGTAGCAGGCATGATTCAGTATGGCAAGGTTAGCTTGGAAGAAGTAGAGCTAGATGTAGTAGCAGTAGAATGGCAGCATGAAGGTAACATGCTCAAAGCCTACTTTAACCACTCCAAGAAAGACGTTGTCTTAGAAAGAGGACAGGCAGATCTGATCAGTCTTGGGAGCATCTCTGATGATCAATTGGTTATCCAACCAAATGGATTTGTTATTTATAGAGAAGATTAGTAAGAAAGAAGACTGAAATTGAGGTATTTCAGTCTTTTTTTATAAATGGTTTCTTTATTCGTACCCTTATATGATAATGGAGATGAGAAAGGGGGAGACGGTGATGAAGATGTTAGCAAACAATCCTATTTCGGTTAAAAAAAGAATGATAGAATTTCTATTCGATTATCTTTTCATTCTAGCTTATTTAGCCCTTCTGTTTATAGTTTCTATGCTTATTTACATCATATTTTTTAATGGTGTCCCAGAGTTTACAGAAATTCAGTCACAGTGGCTTGTATTTTTCACCTCTGTTTTGCCAATCACGCTCCTGTTCACATTCTTGGATTATAAAAATAATGGCAGTTTTGGGAAGGCAAAAGCGGGACTTGAACTGGTCTGCCAGAAAAAAACAGTGCAGGCAAGCTTGATTAGAAATGTCATCAAATTTTTACCTTGGCAACTCGGTCATATGGGCACGATTCATGGTTTCTATAGTAATTTTGATGTGTTATCCATTATCCTTTCTATTTCGGCGACTCTCCTTGCAGTTTTGCTACTGGCAATGACGATGTTTCGGAAAGATAAGAGGCATCTAGGAGATCTGATAGCCCATACGCAAGTCCAACCCAAAAAAGAATAGGGTAGAGATTGTTTATCCTATCCTTAAAGAAAAAGACAAACATAGTTAGGAAGTATTTGTATGAATGAGACTGTTGAGTTTACAAATCTTTGTATGGTAAGAGACGGCGATAGAGTTCTTGTTATTGATCGTAAAAAAGAAGATTGGCCAGGCATAACCTTTCCTGGTGGTCATGTCGAAGCGGGAGAATCATTTACGGAAGCAGTAATCCGTGAAGTGAAGGAAGAAACTGGCTTAAGGATAGCTTCTCCCCAGATTTGTGGAATGAAAGATTGGGTAGAAGACGGCATTCGTTATGTAGTTTTCTTTTATAAGACAGAAAAGTTTGACGGAGACTTAATATCCTCTGAAGAGGGGGAAGTCTGGTGGGAGGACCTGAAAGAATTGCCAAAACTAGACCTCTCCTTAGATATGGAGGATATGCTTCGTATCTTTCTTGAAGAAGATCTGTCTGAATTTTTCTACTACCAAAATGGAGAAGACTGGAAGTACGATTTAAAGTGAATTTGTATACTGATTCTTCTAATAATTAACTTGATAACTTTTTTTAGCAGTTAACCCAATGGTTGGCTGTTTTTCTTTTTATAAAAAACTGATATATTCGTGGAACCTTGTTATAATAAAGGAGGGAAGTAATAGGAAAATGATCGTCTTCTGTTTATAAGGTAAAGGTTGACATGCCCCTTGGGGACAGGAGTATCATATAGTAAAGGGGGTGCAAGATTATGTTAAGAAATGATATTCAAAGAATAACAGGTTTAACTCGAAAAGCACTAGAATACTATGAAGAAAAAGGTTTTATTCATCCTCGAAGACTAGAAAATGGGTATAGGGAATATTCGGAAAAGGATGTGGAGATTCTGAATAAGATTGCCTTGTTTAAAAAATTAGGGCTAAGCATAACAGAAATAAAGGACTGTCTGAAGTCAGATGGGGCTACTGCATCTAGTATTCTCAGAAGAAAAGAGCAAGAACTAGAAAGTGATGAGAAACGGAAAGTAGTGTTTGATCTCTATATAAAAGGTGCAGACACGGATCTGATCAATGAAAAACTTGCGGTCATCGAAGCTGAGGACTCCATTTATAAGAGACTCGAAAGAGCATTTCCAGGATACTTGGGGCAATGCTTATTTGCTGCCTATCAACCTTTTTTACAGGAGCCCTTGTCAAAAGGTGGAGAAGAAGCATTTAAGAAGTATATTCAGTATTTAGATAGCCTTCCAACCTTTGAGTTAAGCAGAGAAGAACAGGATTATGTTGATGAACTGAGTTCTAGTTTTAATATGAAGACCTTAAAAGAAGTTAATGAAGCTAAGATAGCTTCGGTAGAAAATTATGAAAAGTGGCATAATGAACATAAGGACATGATTTCTATCTATGATCGTTATTTGAACAGTGATGATTACAAAACAAGTCCAATGAAACACATTCAAGATCAACTGAAAACATTTTTGGTTGACCATCACTACTATGAACTCGCTATTCCGCTGATTAGACAATTTAGTAAGAGTTACGATCATTATTATAAAAAACTAACGGAGGCAAGTAACTATTACTTAAAACAAAAAGGAGATGCTCCACAATAAATGGAAGATAACTATACTTCATAAGATTTAACGACTAAAAGATAGAGTGAGGGATGACTTGCTCTTGCTCTATTTTTCAGTTCCTTTAGTTGTACTTTATCCTACATAGGTGTATAATGTGTCCTTAGATAAACAAATGAGGAATTTACTATGGAATTAAAAGATTTTACAGAAAAAGAACAAGAACAGATCAACCAAGGTTTGAGTACAGCTGAGATTTCTGATAAAGAAGCGGCGAAGAAGTTGCTCGCTTTAGTCCCGCAAGAATGGATCAAACGTATTCCATTCTTTGTCAGAGGGCATGCAACGACCAAGACAGTTGAGCGTGTATCCAAGCAATACCCTGAACTCTATGCCATGGCTAAACGTCAAGGGGACCTTCCTGAAAAAGAAGGAGAAGAGCTCCGCAAGATTATGACAGCTATCTTTGAAGAAAAGATGAACAAACACAAGATTAAATAATCCTTTATGATTTTTATCTCACAATTGAACGAGTGATTGCAGTTGAAAGATTGCAGTCGCTTTTTTATACATTGTATAATGACTTTTACATTAGTAAATAAAAATGAAGAATATTTCATGATATAATACTAATGAAAGTAGTTCAAGAGGAATGAAGGATTCCATTGGAGAAAAACAAATAAAGGTGTTCATTATGAGAAAATTTTTGACATTTATTTTTACGATGGTTGGAATGATGGTAGTATTTGTAGCTTTTATGGTATATAGTTATGAAAGAAGTTATAATGAATGGAAAAGTTCACGTTCAGGATCAAAAGTAACTTATCCTGTAGAAAACTACGCTTCTTCAAGTGATAGAAAAAATAAGGAAGATTTAAAATCATTAATGGAAATGTTTAAGCAAAGACTTTTTCCTATAACCTTACTAGAACCAGTAGATAAAGGGGCATATGCAAAAGCTAAATTTTGGTCAGAGAAATCTCCTTTATCGGAGCAGCAAATTAAAATTTATCTTACTAAGTATGACTCGTATACAGAGGATACTTCCCAGTCCGCTGTCAATAAGCTTAATATAGACTGGAAAGAGCGAGCTGTTTTAAGAGCAAAATCATATCAAAAGTTTCATTATTCAAAAGAATATTTAGTTTGGCAACTTGTAAATGATGATTTATTTACTCAAAAAGAGGCTGACTATGCTGCAGAACAAGTTCATTTCGATTGGAAGGAGAACGCTGTGAAAGAAGCGGAATCTTATGCAAACGTTAGCAAAATTTCGAAAGAAAAGATATTAGAAATACTTGTTGAAAATAGAAAATTTACTCAAGAGGAAGCGGAGTACGCAATAGAACATGCCAAAATAGATTGGGATGACTAAAATATAATAGTGATATGTTTTTATCTAAATGTTCTTCCATTACAAACAAATTTGTCAATAAAAACATTTTTAACTTTTAGAACTTTACAGAAAAAGAACAAGAACAAATCAACCAGGGTTTAAGTACTGCCGAGATTTCTTATAAAGAAGCAGCGAAGAAGTTGCTCGCTTTAGTCCCGCAAGAATGGATCAAGCGTATTCCTTTCTTTGTCAGAGGGCATGCGACGACTAAGACAGTTGAGCGTGTAGCCAAGCAATACCCTGAACTCTATGCCGTGGCCAAACGTCAAGGGGATCTTCCTGAAAAAGAAGGAGAAGAGCTTCGCAAGATTATGACAGGCATCTTTGAAGAAAAGATGAACAAACATAAGATTAAATAATCTTTTATAATACTTTGTTTTTTATCTCACAAATGAACGAGTGATTGCAGTTGAAATATTGCAGTCGCTTTTTATACATTGTATAATGACTTTTACATTAGTAAATAAAAATGAAGAATATTTCATGATATAATACTAATGAAAGTAGTTCAAGAGGAATGAAGGATTCCATTGAAGAAAAACAAGTAAAGGTAGTCACTATGAAAAAATTTGTTATATTTATTTTTTCGATTTTTGTATTGTTGATAGGAATGTTCGCTATTATGTATAATAGTTATATTAAAGCTTATGAAGAAGCTCATAATAATTCGAGTTATTCATGGACAAAAGAAACTTATCCTGTAGAAAAATACTCTACCTCAAGTGATGGAAATAAGGATGATTTAGAATCATTAATGAATATGTTTATGAAAAGACTATTTCCTCCAACTTTACTAGATCCAGATTATACATATGCATATGAAAAAGCTAAATCTTGGTCAAAAAAGCATTTATCGCAGCAGCAAATTAAAATTTATCTTACTAAGTATGACAGGTATTCAGAGGATGTTACTCAGTACGCTTTAAATAAGCTTAATGTAGACTGGAAAGAGCAAGCACTTTTAAAAGCAAAATATTATCAAGAGTTTCATTATTCAAAAGAAAAATTAATTGAACTACTTGTAAATCTTGATCTATTTACTCAAGAAGAGGCTGATTATGCCATAGAACAAGGTCATTTCGATTGGAAAGAGGAAGCTGTGAAAAAAGCGGAATCTTATGCAAACAGTGGCAAGATTACGAAAGAAAGGCTATTAAAAATACTTGTTGAATATAGAAAATTTACTCAAGAAGAAGCTGAGTATGCAATAGAACATGCCAAAATAGATTGGTCTGATTAAACGATAATTTTAATTTTGATTTTTGTAACATATTAAAGAGCTGGACAGTCTGCCAGCTCTTTTTTGTTACTTATAAACTTTTCTCATTTCGTAAAAAATAGTTGGAGCAAAGCTAGTTTTAAACTATAATAGAGGAAAAGGATTATCGATATGAAAAATTTATAGAACAAACATTTTAATCAATAGAGAAGGAACCAGTTTATGAAACCATCTAAAAAATTCATGCTCCTTACTAGCTGTGCCTTGGCGATCTTTGCTTTAGTGGCTTGTAGTAGCAACCAAAAGCAATACAAGGAAAAGCAGGCAAGTTCCACTGTACAGAAATCTAGTTCAGATAAGGAGCGCTACAAGGGAAGCTACAGCAACCTCAACAGCAAGGCGAGTGTCGAAGAAGTGCGGACTCTCTTGTCTGCTTATTTGGATCAGGACAGTGTAGATAAATTTTTGGGTCTGGTAACGGACTATGATAATATCGTTGGATCTGTTGGCTTGACGGGTGACTTCAGCAAGTTCAAGAAAACAGACTACAATGTCGAGAAGATCAGTGACTTGTGGACCAAGCAGAAGGGCGATTTCGTCGGGACCAACTGCCGGATCAATAGTTATACCTTGCTGAAGAATCGCATCGGGATTCCTAAGATGAAAGCGGATAGTGAACTCTTGTTCGTGGACAATGATGCCATTGACAAAGGGAAGATCTTCGATGAGTCAGACAAGGAAGCTTTTAACATTCTGTATTCACGAGTTCCGACAGAAGCGACAACGGATGTCAAAGTCCATGCCAAGAAGATGGAAGAGTATTTTTCTCACTTCAAGTTCAATGAAAATGCCCGCATGCTTTCCGTTATCGTTCATGATAACCTAGACGGAAATACCCTTTTTGTAGGGCACGTCGGTGTCTTGGTTCCTGCAAAGGACGGCTATCTCTTTGTTGAAAAGCTAACCTTTGAAGAGCCTTACCAAGCCATCAAATTTGCGACCAAGGAAGATGTCTACAAATACTTGGAGACTAAATACCAAGATTACACCGGTGAAGGTCTAGCTAAGCCTTTTATCATGGACAATGAAAAATGGGTTGAAATGAAATAGAGGATGAAGGGTAGCGTGTTAGAGTTTAGAAAGATGATGATGTATACTCCAATTCTATATGTACTAGTTTTCTTGCTCGTTTCCAGTCTTCTCCTTTTCCTGAGAAGAAGGGCAATTGTGAGACGTAGCGGCGGTCCCTTCTTTGCTCCCTTCCATATTAATCGTGGGGTCTTCTACATTCATGTGTCTCTGTGTTTCAGCCGTCGCAGGATCCCACTGAAAGAAATCAAGCAAATCACGTATGCAATTTTTCGTGGTCGCGCCGGTGGTGGGAGTCGCTATGCTTTCTATATCGAACTCAGAAATGGAAAGACCATTCCCTTCTTTTTTGGTAAAAGTAAACAGAATGAACTGTTGGTTGAAAAACTCAAGCAAAATGCTGGTAAGTATGGGTTTAAAGTACATTTTCAACGCTAGAATACAATCACCTGAAGGAAACAAAACTAGGATTTGATTCTCTGTAAAAACGAAAGTGAGCAATTCTATGAACGATTCTATGAAAGAATATATCCACTTAAAAAAGCAGTTCCAAGCGCAAGATAAGGATTCATCTAGCGTGCTGGCTCTCTATGAATTTGCAGATCGGCTGACCTTACTGGAAACTCCAGAAGCTAAGCAGGTCTTGGTGGATGTGTATCAGGAGTTGGGCTTGTATGCCAGTGCCTTTGCTCTCTTCTCAGAGCTAGTAGACAAGTCTGATCGCAAGCAAGTTAAGAAACTTTTCAACTTAGAAAAGATGAGTCTAAGTCATGGAGATCGCTTTGCGCTCTCTCGTCCCTTGACCGAAAAAGAAAAAGAGGCTCATAAGGAGAAAGTCAGTGAATTGCCAACCTTCCGCTATCATCCGGATCCACTAGGGACGGGTGCCTTTAAGGAAGGGGAGCCTAAGACCTGCCCTTCGTGTGGGGAAGACCACACCATCTATTATGCTCTGAGACCTTATTGTGTAGAAGAGCTAAGATATCTCTGTCCAACTTGTATTTCTACTGGTCGTGCTGCCCAAAAGTTTGAAGCAGAGTTTATCCAAGATGCTGATTGGCAAGGGGTCATGGATAAGGAAAAAGACCGGGTCCTATTCTGTCAAACTCCTGGCTATAGCAGCTGGCAGGGCGAATATTAGCTCTCTTGTTGCCAAGACTACTGTGCCTATCTGGGGACAGTTGGCACTCGTGAACTGGAAGAAATGGGCATTGCAGAGCAAGTCTTGGAAGAATATGAGGCACGTGATGAATTTCAGGATGTAGCTGAATACTTAGTCAAGGATGGTTCTATGTGTGGCTATCTCTTTCGATGTCTACACTGTGAACAATACCATCTTTGGGTTGATGCGGATTAGGGGGATGCTCCAAATCTAATAGAGTCATGAACTAGATGAAAGAATAGAAAAGGAATCACGAATGAGTAGAAAGCAAGCCCTATCTATGTATTTGTTAGGGACCTTTGGTCAAGTATTCGGAGTCAGCCTTTTGGTTTGCTTTTTAAGAGTAGGAGGAGTGAAGGTTGATTTTACATCACCAATGGGGATCATCGCTGTTATTGTAGGTGGGTTGTCATCAGCTTTGTGGGGCAGTCTTGCAAGCATTAGTTACCATCAATCTAGTTTCAAACAACTTCTCAAAGATTTTTTTCAAGTCAAAGACAGTTTAGCAAATTATTGTTTGGTGCTTGTTTTCTTGCTGCTCGACTTTTTCCCATTTATCTTAGGTGGTAAGATTACCACTCAATCGTTGGTCTTGCCAGTGGTGCTCTTTTTCAAGGCTCTTCTTTTTGGTGGGATTGAAGAAATTGGCTGGCGTTATTTCTTTCAACCAACTTTGGAGGAAAAAATACCTTATCTTTCAGCTACTTTGATCACCTTTTTAGCCTGGTCTAGCTGGCATTTGTTATACTTCTACATTGATGGTTCTTTAGCTGTCATTCAGTTGTTTCCGTTTCTAGTTGGACTGCTAACTAACTGTTTTATCTTATCGGCCTTGTATCATAAAACGCAAAATTTATGGATCTGTGTCATGACCCATGCCTGTATTAATTCCTTGTCTCAGATTATAGTGAATGAAGATGGATGGCTATCTCTAGTCAGTAAAATTCTTATTATTAGTTTAGCAATCATGATTGCAAGAAAGAAGTATATAACTCTAAAGGAGGAAAAATGAGCAAATTTATTTCAAAACAATCAGTCGCTATCTGGTATGCACTGACTGCCCTCCTTGCTACTTTTCTAGTAGGGCAAGTTATCTTATGGTGTTTCCCAGATAGGACTAGTATGGGGGCGTCGCTCCTGTTTATCCTAATGAACTTGATTCCCATGATTGTGGCTGCTGTCTTTTCTCTGGTGTTGAGTGAAGTCAACTCCTTGGGTGAATTTTTCAAAAAGGTCTTTCTTCAAAAAGAAAGTTCCCTATCTTGGATCCTAGCTTTCTTCATCCCCGTCATCTATTATGGGATTTCCATCCTGCTTATGAACGTTCGCTTTACTGGGAACTCCCTCTTGGCCTTCTTCCTTTATTTCCCCTGGACCTTATTATATGGAGGCCTAGAAGAAGTCGGTTGGCGTTGGTTTTTACAAGATCATCTTTCCTTTAGTAAGCACTTTATACCTAAAATGATGGTTCTTTCCATTGTCTGGTTCCTCTGGCATATTCCTATCTATCAACTCCCTTGGATTACAGCTGGCTCGTCCAACTATCTCATCTTTTACCTGATGATTTTAGGGAATACCTTCCTATTTGGAGCACTTAGGGAGTACTCGAAAGGAGCTGTCCCTTGTATCCTCGCTCATATGCTAATTGATAGTCTGGCTGTCCTTATGCTGGTTCAAAGTTCTCTTCCTCAGATTATCCTTCTGGTTAGTTTCGAAATCCTAGTAGCCTCTTGGCTGGTGGCTGCACGAAAATCAGAGAAATAGAATTGTACCTCTTTCGGTGGGAGTCTGTCATCTTTAGCCTTTAGGACTTAAATGTAGAGTCCATAAAATGCTATAATCAGTTTAACGAAGAACCTAGCGATAGGATCAAAGTATCAACACAGTGTTATTCTTATCTATAATGAGAGAGGGGGAAAACCATGCAAAAAACCTTTCAGTTGTTGCGAAGAGGAGATCTAGAGGGAGTTCGTCAGATATTGGATAAAAAGCCTGAAGAAGTCAATGCTGTTTCGGGTGACAAACCTAAAAGAGATCAGGGACAGTCGCTCCTTCAAGTCGCTATCAAATCGGGACATTTAGATATTGCAGACTTACTCATTGATAGAGGGGCAGATCTTAACTTTATCGAAGAGCCGACAGAGCTGAATCCGTTTTGTCAACCAGTCCTCCAAACAGCGGGTGGTAGAGCTGTATTTGACTGCAGGCGCATGATCAAACGTTGGAATGGCCAATATGAGATGTATTCGTCTAAGGAAAAAGCTGACAAGTCTTTCAAGGTTTTTGAGAAAATGTTGGAACTTGGGGCCGATATCTCTCAGAAGGACAGCCATGGTGGGACTTTGTTGCAAACTATTTTAATTGAAACCAAGGAAGTGCTGCCATCTTATTATTGGAAAACAAAAGAAACAAGCGATAATGTCCTCATAACGGATGAATTACGTCATGATTTAAATCGTATTTATGATCTATTAATTCGTTACGGTGTGACTGCGGACGAAATAGCGGTCTATCAGAACATTCCTCTTAAAGAACTTTACCAAGACAGCCCTACCATGGAGTTCTTAAATCGGTTAGATCAGAGCAGATCTTGATAAGCATTTGAACTACTAGTTAAAAGAGCCTCAGGGCTCTTTTTGCTTGGTCTGATAGAGCTGGAAGTACTAGGAAAATGTTAGATCGAATTTTCTTTAAAAAATGGATACAAATCCATGATGAAATAGAGTATACTAGTTGATGAAAGAACAAGATTTTTAAGTACCTAATTCAGGAGGGCAGTTTATGTCTCAAGAAACTTTCATCATGGCGATTGACCAGGGAACCACTAGTTCGCGGGCTATCATTTTTAATAAAAAAGGCGAGCAAGTCAGCTCTAGTCAAAAGGAATTCACTCAGATTTTTCCGCAGGCTGGTTGGGTGGAGCACAATGCCAATGAGATTTGGAACTCGGTTCAGTCGGTGATCGCTGAGGTCTTTATCGAAAGTGGCATCAAGCCAAATCAAATAGAGGCGATCGGCATTACCAATCAACGGGAGACGACAGTTGTTTGGGATAAGAACACAGGCCTTCCTATTTACAATGCCATTGTCTGGCAATCTCGTCAAACTGCTCCACTGGCTGAAGAACTTAAAAACCAAGGCTATGTAGAAACCTTCCACCAAAAGACAGGTCTAGTCATTGATGCCTACTTTTCAGCAACTAAAGTTCGTTGGATCTTGGACCATGTAGAAGGGGCGCAAGAGCGTGCGGAGAAGGGCGAATTGCTCTTTGGAACCATTGATACTTGGCTGGTCTGGAAGCTGACGGATGGAGCTGCCCACGTGACAGACTATTCCAATGCAGCCCGGACCATGCTCTACAATATCAAGGAACTGAAATGGGACGATGAAATCTTGGACATTCTCAACATTCCTAAAGCCATGCTTCCTGAGGTGCGTTCAAACTCTGAGATTTATGGCAAGACAGCTCCTTTCCATTTCTACGGTGGACAAGTTCCGATTGCGGGGATGGCAGGAGACCAGCAAGCCGCCCTTTTTGGTCAATTGGCTTTTGAACCTGGTATGGTTAAAAATACCTATGGAACTGGATCCTTCATCATCATGAATACGGGTGAAGAGATGCAGTTGTCAGAAAACAACTTGCTGACGACGATTGGTTATGGGATCAATGGCAAGGTCTACTATGCCCTTGAAGGATCGATCTTTATCGCTGGAAGTGCCATTCAATGGCTCCGTGATGGCCTGCGTATGATAGACAATTCACCTGAATCTGAGGTCTATGCTTTGAAGTCCCAGAACCAGGATGAAATCTATGTGGTCCCTGCCTTTACGGGTCTTGGAGCACCATACTGGAACCAAGAAGCGCGTGGTTCTGTCTTCGGACTTACCCGGGGAACAACCAAGGAAGACTTTATCAAGGCAACCCTTCAATCCATTGCCTATCAAGTACGCGATATCATCGACACCATGCAGGTAGACGCCAAAACTCCTATCCCTGTTCTAAAAGTAGACGGAGGAGCAGCGAAAAATGATTATTTAATGCAATTTCAGGCAGATATTCTTGGAATTGCAATTGCTCGCGCTAAAAACTTGGAAACAACAGCCCTAGGAGCAGCCTTCCTAGCAGGTCTGAACGTAGGCTATTGGAAGGACTTGGAAGAATTAAAATCACTTCATGGAGCAGCCCAAATCTTTGAACCAAAAATGGATGAAACTCGCAAAGAGAAATTGTACAAGGGGTGGAAGAAAGCAGTCAAAGCCACTCAAGTATTTGCAGAGTCTGATGACTAAAGGGATCAATCAAATGAATAGTTTATGAGAGAGAGTGGGACAGAAATCGGTAATTCGTTAGAATTCGATTTCGTCGTCCCACCTCCGCACAGTTGAGTAGGGCT
>NZ_JAHZPC010000011.1 GCF_019929185.1 Streptococcus parasanguinis | reverse complement strand
CCGAACACAGCAGTTAAGCCCTAGAACGCCGGAAGTAGTTGGGGGTTGCCCCCTGTGAGATAAGGTAGTCGCTTAGCTTGATTCCGCCATAGCTCAGTTGGTAGTAGCGCATGACTGTTAATCATGATGTCGTAGGTTCGAGTCCTACTGGCGGAGTATAGAATAAAAGAGATCAAGTAATTGGTCTCTTTTTTACTTTTGATTTTAATGTTAATTAAAGCTCCGTTTAGTTAACGGAGCTTTTCTCTATTTAGTTATTTGGGAAAAATGCTTGATATAAGGCTTTAATTGCTTTTTCTTCTTGATCTTTACTTACAACGAACATAATGGAAACTTCACTAGAACCTTGAGAGATCATTTGAATATTCACTTCATTCTCTGATAGTGCTTTGGCTGCAGTGGCAGTAACCCCTACCTGACTCTTCATTTTCTCCCCAACAATCATAATGATGGAAAGATCATGTTCAATTTCGGCTGTGTCAACTTCGAGTTTTTGCGTTAATTGTTTTAAAATTTCTTGTTCTTTGATTGGAGTCAGTTCACGTGAACGCAAAATGATGGACAAGTCATCGATTCCTGTTGGCATATGTTCCCAACTGATATTTAGATCTTCTAAAATTTGAAGGACTTTTCGACCAAAACCGACTTCACGGTTCATAAGGTATTTTGTAGTGTTAATACTAACGAATCCTGAATCACCTGCAATTCCTACAACAGTCACATGATCATTTGAATGTTCCAAAACAATGCGGGTTCCAGGGTGGTCTGGATTATTAGTATTTTTAATGACTAATGGAATTTTACCTCTGTATGCTGGAACGAGTGCTTCATCATGCAAGACTGAAAAACCAGCATAGGCCAATTCGCGCATTTCTTTGTAGGTTAATTCAGGAATAGAATGTGGGTGTTTAATAATACCTGGATGTGCTGCAAAAATACCATTTACGTCTGTAAAGTTTTCGTATAAGTCTGCTTTTACACCTGCTGCAATGATCGATCCTGTAATGTCAGATCCACCACGAGAAAATGTACAAATGTCACCATCTTGAGTAACACCAAAGAAACCTGGAATGACAATCACTTCACTTGAATCTTTTAGTTCTTCAATTTTATCGTAACTAGATGGTAAAATACGAGCGTTGGATGGTTCTGCAGTGACCGTAATTCCTGCCTCTTTTGGATGGATATATCTTGCTTCTAATCCATTTTGATTGAAATAAGCAGCAATGAGTTTAGCATTGTTATTTTCGCCTGCTGCTAAGAATGCATCGTATGTGAATGGATTCCCTTTTTTAGGTAAATTTGTTAAATCATAGATATCTTCAGCAATTTCTTGAATAATGGAATCTTTGAGACCCAATTCTTCTGTAATGGCACGATAACGTTCAATAATCCACTGTTGTGTTTGTGTGACATCCTTATCTGAAGTATATTCTTTATAATAGCGGATCAGAGCATCTGTTACTTTTGTGTCTTCAGCGTTGCGCTTACCTGGAGCTGATACAACTACAAATCTTCTTTCTGGATCATCTTTAATGATATCAAGTACTTTTTTTAATTGAGAAGCTGATGCTAGAGAACTTCCACCGAATTTAGTTACTTTCATATTTTCTCCTTAATAGTTTCATTAATACATTATACCAAAGTTCAGTTATTGATACAATGTATTTACAGATAGGGCATAAAATAATTGATTCTGTAGAGGAGAGAAATTGTAATTATTCAAATTTTACAATTTTGTTACATCTTATAGATATATTTTACTATTTTACTTTTTTGTGGTATGATATGTTATAATTCAAAAGTTTTAATATCAAAATATTTTATATTTAAACAAAAGGAGTCTGTGATGTTTGAAACAATTTTGTATTCTGTCGAAAACGACCTCGCGACAATCTCTTTAAATCGTCCTGAAGTATCCAATGGTTTTAACATTCCAATGTGTCAGGAAATTTTAGCTGCCCTGGAAGATGCAGAAAAAAATGAGGAAGTAAAATTCATTATTCTATCAGCAGAAGGGAAAATCTTTTCAGTTGGTGGAGATTTGAGCGAAATGAAACGCGCAGTCGATGCGGATGACATCGAGTCTCTTGTTTTAATTGCCGAATTAGTTAATACGATTTCAAAGAAAATCAAGCAATTGCCAAAACCGGTTATTATGGTGGCAGATGGAGCGGTTGCTGGAGCAGCTGCTAACATTGCAGTAGCTGTTGATTTTTGTATTATTAGTGATCGTACTAAATTTATCCAAGCCTTTGTTGGGGTTGGTTTAGCACCAGATGCGGGTGGGTTATTCTTGTTAGGAAAAGCCATTGGCATGTCTCGGGCTACTCATTTAGTAATGACGGGTGAAGCCTTGACTGCTGAAAAAGCATTTGATTATGGCCTAGCTTATCGTGTTTGTGAATCTGAAAAACTCGATAAAACCGTTGAGCAATTGCTTAAAAAATTAAGAAGAGGATCTTCAAATTCTTATGCTGCCATGAAAGAAATGGTTTGGGAAGCATTCTTGAAAGAATGGGACAAATATGCGGGTCTTGAATTGGATTTGCAAAAGAAACTAGCATTTACAGAAGATTTCAAGGAGGGGGTTATTGCCTACTCTGAGAAACGTCGGCCACAATTTAAAGGAAAATAAATTTGTAATTTTTCTATGTTTTGTGAAAAAATGCTTGCAAATTATTTTCATTTTTGATAAAATTTGACTATCAAAGTAAAATTAGGAGGTGGAGTTTTGAATTACCAATTAGTTAACGACTATTTAACATCCATCTTTAATAATGTTTTGGTTATTGAGGAGTCGAGCCTAAGAGCAAGTCGATTCAAAGATGTTTCTATTAAAGAAATGCATACGATCGATGTGATTGGTTCGACACCGAATGCAACCCCGAGTGATATTTCACGGGAGTTGATGGTGACTTTGGGGACTGTCACGACAAGTTTGAATAATCTTGAGCGCAAAGGGTATATCGAAAGAAGAAGATCGGAAGTTGATCGCCGGGTTGTACACTTGAGTTTAACGAAGAACGGTCGTCTACTTTATCGTCTTCATCAGCAATTCCATAAACGGATGGTCAACCAGATTATTGGAGATATGAGTCCCGAAGAGAAGAAAGTGATGCAAAAAGGATTGCAAAATCTGTATCGTTTCTTGGAGGAAATTAAATAATGGTCTTTGCTAAAATTAGTCAAGTTGCTCATTATGCACCTGACCAAGTCGTATCAAATGATGATTTGGCTGAGATCATGGATACAAGTGATGAATGGATCAGTAGTCGGACAGGTATCCTTCGGCGTCACATTTCAAAAGATGAGACGACAAGTGATCTAGCAACAATTGTTGCACAAAGATTATTAGCAAAAGCAAACTTAGATGCTGAGGAAATTGATTTCATCGTTGTTGCTACGATTACTCCAGACAGCTTAATGCCATCAACTGCAGCCCGGGTACAAGCTAATATTGGAGCTTCTCGAGCTTTTGCCTTTGATCTGACTGCAGCATGTAGCGGATTTGTATTTGCATTAGCCACTGCTGAAAAATACATTTCTTCAGGTATGTACCGGCGAGGAATTGTGATCGGTAGTGAGACGCTTTCAAAAGTATTAGACTGGTCAGACCGTTCCACTTCAGTCCTTTTTGGAGATGGAGCTGGTGGTGTCTTGCTTGAAGCAAGTGACCAAAAATCGTTTTTGGCTGAAAATCTTTTTACGGATGGTAGCCGAGGTACTAGTCTTGAGTCTTGCTATTTGGGTCTCTCTTCCCCATATTCAGAGGAAGTTTCTGATCGAAGATATCTGACGATGGATGGACGGGCAGTTTTTGATTTTGCCATTCGTGATGTCACGAAAAGTATTCAAAAAATTATAGCAGACGCCTCTATGGAAGCAGAAGAGATTGACTATTTTCTGTTACACCAGGCGAATGACCGAATGTTAGATAAGATGTCAAAGAAGCTGGGTGTCTCTAGAGAGAAAATCCCAGCAAATATGATGGAATATGGGAACACTAGTGCTGCTAGTATCCCCATTCTATTATCGGAGTGTGTCGAGAATCATCGAATCAAGATGGATGGAAGTCAAAAAATTCTTCTAACAGGATTCGGTGGAGGTTTGACATGGGGCACACTTCTTGTTACAATCTAGTTAAACATGTGGAAACACATTTTAAAAATTTATATATTATTTTTTAAGGAGGCCTATCATGGCAGTATTTGAAAAAGTACAAGAAATTATCGTTGAAGAACTTGGTAAAGAACCATCAGAAGTAACTCTTGAGTCTACATTCGAAGATTTAGAAGCAGATTCATTGGATTTGTTCCAAGTTATCTCTGAAATTGAAGATGCTTTTGACATCCAAATCGAAACTGAAGAAGGATTGTCTACAGTTGGTGACCTTGTCGCTTACGTAGAAGAAAAAACAAAATAATGATAGATGAGAGTATCGAAAGATATTCTCTCTTGTTTAGGTAATAGTTTGAGGCTCAAAGAAACAATCTTTTAAACTCAAACTATTACTTAAGCGAAAAAAGAGGTAGGTATAATGCAAACACGAATTACTGAACTATTGAATATTAAATATCCAATCTTCCAAGGTGGGATGGCATGGGTCGCTGATGGTGACTTGGCTGGAGCAGTATCAAACGCCGGTGGTCTTGGAATCATTGGTGGCGGGAACGCTCCAAAAGAAGTTGTAAAGGCTAACATTGATAAAGTGAAGTCTATTACAGATAAACCTTTTGGTGTAAATATCATGCTTTTGTCCCCATTCGCGGATGACATTGTTGACCTGGTGATTGAAGAAGGTGTAAAGGTTGTTACAACTGGTGCTGGAAATCCTGGGAAATACATGGATCGTTTCCATGAAGCAGGGATCACTGTCATTCCTGTTGTTCCATCTGTTGCCCTTGCAAAACGGATGGAAAAATTGGGTGCCGATGCAGTGATTGCAGAAGGAATGGAAGCTGGAGGTCACATTGGTAAATTGACGACTATGACCTTGGTTCGTCAAGTGGTTGAAGCTGTTTCTATTCCAGTAATTGGTGCTGGAGGTGTCGCTGATGGTGCTGGTGCTGCAGCTGTCTTAATGTTAGGTGCCGAAGCTGTTCAGGTGGGAACTCGTTTCGTGGTTGCTAAAGAATCTAATGCTCACCAAAACTTTAAGAATAAAATCTTGAAAGCGAAAGATATTGATACGGTAGTTTCAGCATCAGTTGTTGGACACCCTGTTCGTGCGATCAAGAATAAATTGGCTTCTGCCTATAACCAAGCTGAAAAAGATTTCTTGGCAGGTAAGAAGACTCAAGAAGAAATTGAAGAATTAGGAGCAGGTGCCCTTCGCAATGCCGTTGTTGATGGAGATGTTGACAATGGATCTGTAATGGCAGGCCAAATTGCTGGTCTTGTCAGCAAGGAAGAAACCTGTGCTGAAATTCTAGAAGATATCTATTATGGTGCAGCCAAGGTGATTCAAAGAGAGGCTGCTCGTTGGGCAGATGTAAACGTCTAAAAACGTCGAAAGGATTAGGATAGTGACAAAACGTGCGTTCTTATTTGCTGGTCAAGGGGCTCAGAAATTGGGCATGGCGAGCGATTTGTATGCGGCTTATCCCGTTGTTAAAGAGACATTTGATACGGCTAGTCGTATTCTAGGCTATGATTTGCGTGAATTGATTGATTCTAACGAAGAAAAACTGAATCAGACACGCTATACTCAACCAGCTATTTTGACAACGTCAGTAGCCATTTATCGTCTCTTAGTAGAAAATGGTATCACTCCTGATATTGTTGCCGGCCTCTCTTTGGGGGAATATTCTGCCCTGGTTGCGGCTGGAGCTCTTTCGTTTGAAGATGCAGTAGCTTTGGTTGCGAAACGAGGTGAATTCATGGAAACGGCAGCTCCCGCTGGAAGTGGGAAAATGGTTGCTGTTATGAATACAGATCCAAGTTTGATCGAAGAGATTTGTCAACAAGCATCTGAAAAGGGTGTAGTGACACCAGCTAACTACAATACACCAGCACAAATTGTGATTGGTGGTGAGGTTGCAGCTGTGGACTATGCTGTGGAACTATTGAAGGAAGCAGGTGCCAACCGCTTGATCCCTTTGAATGTGTCAGGTCCATTCCACACAGCCTTACTGGAATCTGCTAGTCAAAAATTGGCGGCTGAACTAGAAAAAGTATCATTTAATGATTTTGATCTTCCTTTAGTTGGGAATACAGAAGCTACAATCATGAAGTCAGAAGATGTGAAAGCACTTTTGGCACGTCAAGTAAAAGAACCGGTTCGTTTCTATGATTCAATTGCTACGATTCAAGACTTTGGTGTAGATGAAGTCATCGAGATCGGACCTGGAAAAGTCTTGTCAGGATTCTTGAAGAAAATTGATAAAACTCTTCCAACTCATAACGTCGAAGATCAGGCTAGTCTAGATGCACTTCTGAATGCTTAAAACGAGGTAAAGATGGAACTTAAAAATAAAAATGTTTTTGTAACAGGTTCAACACGCGGAATTGGATTGGCTGTGGCTCATAAATTTGCGAGTCTCGGTGCCAATGTTGTCCTAAATGGACGTTCTGAAATTTCTGAGGACTTGCTTGCACAGTTTGCTGACTATGGTGTGACTGTTGTTGGTATTTCTGGAGATATTTCTAATGGCGAAGATGCGCAACGTATGGTGGCTGAAGCAATTGAAAAGCTTGGAAGTGTTGATGTTTTGGTCAATAACGCTGGCATCACAAACGACAAGTTGATGTTGAAAATGACTGAAGAAGATTTTGAACGGGTCTTGAAAATCAACTTGACAGGTGCCTTTAATATGACTCAAGCTGTCTTAAAACCGATGTCTAAAGCTCGTCAAGGGGCCATTATCAACATGTCCTCTGTTGTTGGTCTAATGGGGAATATTGGTCAAGCGAACTATGCAGCTTCAAAAGCTGGATTGATTGGTTTTACCAAATCTGTTGCGCGTGAAGTTGCGGCTCGTGGCGTTCGTGTGAATGCCATTGCACCTGGTTTCATTGAATCAGATATGACAGACGCTATTCCAGAGAAAATGAAAGATGCCATGCTAGCTCAAGTGCCAATGAAACGAATTGGTCAAGCTGAAGAAGTGGCAGAAGTTGCGGCTTTCTTAGCATGTCAAGAATATTTAACTGGTCAAACAATTGCCATTGATGGCGGCATGACTATGCAATAATGAATGCTCACTGATCGAAAATCACTTACTTAAATATCCATCCGACAAAAGGAGAATATATATGTCTACAAATCGTGTTGTTGTTACAGGTTACGGTGTAACCTCACCAATCGGAAATACACCAGAGGAGTTCTGGAATAGCCTTCATGAAGGAAAAATTGGAATCAAGCCCATTACAAAATTTGATGCTTCTGAAATTCCAGTCTTTAATGCTGGTGAAATTCAAGATTTCCCATTCGATAAATATTTCGTAAAAAAAGATCAAAATCGTATGGATACTTACTCATTGTATGCAATCTATGCTGCAATGGAAGCTATTGAAAATTCAGGCTTGAACATGGAAGAAGAAGATCGCGATCGTGTTGGTGTGATTGTATCATCTGGTATCGGTGGTTTGCAAGAATTGGAAGATCAAATTATCCGGATGCATGAACGTGGGATGAAGAGAATCCAACCAATGTTTATTCCAAAAGCTCTTTCAAACATGGGGGCTGGAAACATCGCACTTAAGATTGGGGCTCAAGGGGTATGTAAATCCGTGACAACAGCTTGTGCTTCTGCCAACGATGCCATTGGTGAAGCTTTCCGTGAAATTAAATTTGGTATGCATGATGTTGTTTTGGCAGGTGGTGCTGAAGCTTCGATTACTAAGATTGGTATCGGTGGTTTCAATGCTCTTACGGCCCTTTCAACAACAGAAGACCCAGAACGTTCATCTATCCCATTTGACAAAGACCGTAATGGTTTTGTGATGGGTGAAGGTGCAGGGGTTCTTGTCATCGAAAGTTTGGAACATGCCCAAAAACGTGGTGCTAATATTTTGGCTGAAATTGTTGGTTACGGCTCAAACTGTGATGCTTACCATATGACAACACCAACACCAGATGGTTCAGGTGCTGCTAAAGCAATTAAATTGGCTATTAATGAAGCTGGTATCAAACCTGAAGATGTCGATTATGTCAATGCGCATGGTACATCTACACCTGCCAATGAGAAAGGTGAAAGCGGAGCTATTGTTTCTGTACTTGGTAAAGAAGTTCCTGTATCATCTACGAAATCATTTACAGGACACTTGCTTGGTGCTGCTGGTGCGGTTGAAGCGATTGCTACCATCGAAGCGATTCGTCACAGCTTTGTACCAAAAACTGCTGGTACTAAAGAATTGTCTGACTATATCGAAGCAAACGTTGTTTATGGTGAAGGTCAAGAAGCGGATATTCAGTACGCTATCTCAAATACCTTTGGTTTTGGAGGACACAATGCTGTTCTGGCCTTTAAACGTTGGGAGGGTTAATTCATGAATATTTCTGAAATCAAAGATTTGTTGGCTCAATTTGATGCGTCAACTTTGCGTGAATTCTCATATAAAAATAATGGCGAAGAATTGAATTTGAGTAAAAACCAAACGAGTTCAGTTGCGGCTACACCGGTTGCTCCTGCAGTTGAAGTGGTAGCAGCTCCTCAAACTCCTGTAGTAGCCCCTGTTGTTGAAGCACCAGCAACTCCAGCTGTAGCGGCTGAACCAGTTGCTGCTCCAGCTCAGGCTGCAGAAGGTGATGTGGTTGAAAGTCCATTGGTTGGGGTGGCTTACTTGTCGCCAGCTCCGGATAAACCAGCCTTTGTATCTGTAGGAGATAAGGTCACTAAGGGTCAAACACTCTTGATTATCGAAGCCATGAAAGTGATGAATGAAGTCCCAGCACCAAAAGATGGGGTAGTCACTGAAATTTTGGTAACGAATGAAGAAATGGTTGAATTTGGAAAAGGATTGGTTCGAATCAAATGACAATTGATATTAATGCTATTCGTGAGGCTTTGCCGCATCGTTACCCAATGCTTTTGGTGGATCGCGTTTTAGAAACAAGTGAAGATACGATTGTTGCCATTAAAAACGTGACAATTAATGAACCATTTTTTAATGGACATTTTCCACAATATCCTGTTATGCCAGGTGTTCTCATCATGGAAGCTTTGGCACAAACAGCAGGTGTATTAGAGTTGTCAAAACCTGAAAATAAAGGGAAATTAGTCTTTTATGCAGGGATGGACAAGGTGAAGTTTAAAAAACAAGTCGTTCCAGGAGATCAACTGGTGATGACAGCTACTTTTGTCAAACGTCGTGGAACCATTGCTGTTGTTGAAGCGAAAGCAGAGGTAGACGGTAAGCTTGCAGCTTCAGGAACACTTACTTTTGCAATTGGAAATTAAGAAAGGCCTATCTATGTTTCGTAAGATCTTAATCGCCAATCGTGGTGAGATTGCAGTGCGCATTATTCGTGCGGCTCGTGAACTTGGCATCGAGACGGTTGCGGTGTATTCTACTGCTGATAAAGAAGCCTTGCATACCTTACTAGCGGATGAAGCAGTCTGTATTGGCCCTGCTAAATCAACAGAATCTTATTTGAATATGAGTGCTGTCTTGTCTGCAGCTGTCTTAACAGGTGCAGAAGCTATCCACCCTGGTTTTGGATTTTTAAGTGAAAACTCAAAATTTGCAACCATGTGTGAGGAAGTGGGCATTAAAT
The DNA here is from genome assembly GCF_019929185.1 of Streptococcus parasanguinis. Taxonomy (GTDB): domain Bacteria; phylum Bacillota; class Bacilli; order Lactobacillales; family Streptococcaceae; genus Streptococcus; species Streptococcus parasanguinis_O. The sequence continues at coordinate 59,922 of NZ_JAHZPC010000011.1, read as the reverse complement.
TTATTGGTCCTTCTGCTAAAGTCATGGATTTGATGGGGGATAAGATTAATGCTCGTAAACAGATGATCAAAGCAGGAGTGCCTGTTATTCCTGGATCAGATGGTGAAGTGTATACTGCTGAAGAAGCCCTCGAGATTGCAGAACGTATTGGTTACCCTGTGATGTTGAAAGCATCTGCAGGAGGCGGTGGTAAGGGAATTCGGAAGGTTGAAAAACCAGAAGATTTGGTTGCTGCTTTTGAATCTGCTTCCTCAGAAGCTCAAGCTGCTTTTGGGAATGGTGCCATGTATATGGAGCGGGTGATTTATCCGGCACGCCATATTGAAGTACAGATTTTAGCGGATCAGCATGGACATGTCATTCACTTAGGTGAACGCGATTGCTCTCTTCAACGGAACAATCAAAAAGTTCTAGAAGAATCCCCTTCAATTGCTATCGGAAAAACTCTTCGTAATCAAATTGGTTCTGCTGCTGTTCGGGCTGCTGAATCAGTTGGGTATGAGAATGCTGGAACGATTGAATTCTTGTATGATGAAGGCAAGGGTGAGTTCTACTTTATGGAAATGAATACCCGTGTGCAAGTGGAGCATCCTGTCACAGAATTTGTAACAGGAGTTGATATCGTTAAGGAACAGATTAAAATCGCAGCTGGCCAAGAATTATCCGTTACTCAAGAGGATATTGTCATTAAAGGCCATGCGATTGAATGCCGGATCAATGCGGAAAATCCTTCCTTCAACTTTGCACCAAGCCCAGGTAAGATCACTAATCTCTATCTTCCAAGTGGTGGGGTTGGCTTGCGTGTGGATTCTGCTGTGTATCCTGGTTATACGATTCCGCCATACTATGATAGTATGATTGCTAAGATCATTGTCCATGGGGAAAATCGCTTTGATGCACTGATGAAAATGCAGCGAGCTCTTTATGAGTTGGAAATCGATGGTGTCACAACCAATAGTAGTTTCCAGTTGGATTTGATTTCAGATTCACATGTGATCGCTGGTGATTATGACACTGCATTTTTGATGGAACAATTCCTTCCAAATTATAATAAGGAATGATGAAAAAGCCTGGACTTGTGAGGGAAGTATGAACATCATCTTCACAGTTTCAGGCTTTTATAGTAATGCTTCAGATACTGTAGCATATTATAAGGAGTAAGTAATGGCATTATTTTCTAAAAAAGATAAATATATTCGGATCAATCCGAATAGGTCAGCCTGGAAGGAGCCTCAGCCAAAACCTGAAGTTCCTGATGAACTATTTTCACAATGCCCAGGTTGTAAACATACCATTTACCAAAAGGATTTAGGTAGTGAGCGTGTCTGCCCGAATTGTGGCTATACCTTCCGTATTTCTGCTAAAGAACGCTTGGCGCTGACAGTGGATCCAGCTAGCTTTGAAGAAATGTTTACAGGAATCGAAACGACAGATCCTTTGAATTTCCCAAATTATAAGAAGAAACTAGCAGCAGTGCGGGAAATGACAGGATTGGATGAAGCTGTCCTGACTGGAACTGCCTTGATTAAAGGGCAAGAAGTTGCGCTTGGGATCATGGATTCCAACTTTATCATGGCTTCAATGGGTTCTGTAGTAGGCGAAAAAATTACTCGTTTATTTGAATTTGCGACAAAAGAAAAATTGCCAGTTGTTCTTTTTACCGCTTCCGGTGGTGCTCGGATGCAAGAAGGAATCGTGAGTTTGATGCAAATGGCGAAAATTTCTGCGGCTGTTCAACGTCATTCTAAAGAAAAATTATTCTATTTGACAGTATTGACAGATCCGACAACTGGTGGGGTGACAGCCTCATTTGCTATGGAAGGTGATATTATCATGGCAGAGAGTCAGGCCTTGGTCGGGTTTGCAGGTCGGCGCGTGATCGAATCAACTGTGCGTGAAAAATTGCCAGATGATTTCCAAAAAGCAGAATTTCTACAAGAACATGGATTTGTAGACTTGATCGTGGAGAGAAGCCAAATCCGAGCAACAGTTGGACAATTATTGGCCCTTCATGGAGGTAAACATGAGTAAAATAACACAGATTATTAAAGAGGCACGTGACCAAGGAAGATTGACTGCGCTTGATTTTGCTCAAGGAATTTTTGATGATTTTATCGAATTACATGGAGATCGAAACTTCCGTGATGATGGTGCGGTGATTGGTGGAATTGGACGCTTAGGCGATCAAACGGTTACAGTCGTTGGAATCCAAAAAGGAAAAAATCTTCAAGATAATCTAAAACGTAATTTTGGGCAACCACATCCAGAAGGCTATCGAAAAGCTTTGCGCCTCATGAAGCAAGCAGAGAAATTTGGCCGTCCAGTTGTGACCTTTATCAATACAGCGGGTGCTTATCCTGGTGTTGGTGCTGAAGAACGAGGACAAGGTGAAGCCATTGCTCGCAACCTCATGGAAATGAGTGATTTAAAAGTTCCGATTATCGCGATTATCATCGGAGAAGGTGGTTCTGGTGGTGCCTTAGCTCTTGCTGTAGCAGATAAGGTCTGGATGCTTGAGAACTCCATCTATGCAGTCTTGAGTCCAGAAGGTTTCGCCTCTATTCTTTGGAAAGATGGAAGTCGTGCCATGGAAGCAGCAGAGTTGATGAAGATTACTTCTCACGAATTGTTAAATATGGAGATTGTCGATAAGGTGATTCCCGAGCATGGATTTTCAAATGGAGAGCTACTGGCTCAAGTGAAGGAGGAATTACAGGAAGAGTTAAAGGTTTTACAAGCTTTACCTCTCGAAGAGCTTCTGGAGCAACGCTACCAACGTTTTCGTAAATATTAAAAAACTGAGCTTGCAATTTGCAAGACTCAGTTTTTTTAAACTTTATTTTGGTGCGATAACTTCTGCGCCACCCATGTATGGGCGAAGGACTTCTGGAATGGTCACAGAACCGTCTTCGTTTTGGTAGTTTTCAAGAATAGCAGCGACGGTACGTCCGACTGCCAATCCAGAACCGTTCAAAGTGTGAAGGAGTTTTACCTTGCCATCTGCTTCATCACGGTAGCGGATTTGCGCACGGCGAGCTTGGAAATCTTCTGTATTGGAACAGCTGGAGATTTCACGGTAGGTATTTTGTGCTGGAATCCATACTTCCAAGTCATAAGTCTTAGCAGCTGAGAAGCCCATGTCTCCCGTTGAGAGAGCTACTACACGGTATGGAAGGTTCAGTTTTTGAAGGATATTTTCAGCATTGACAACCATTTTTTCCAATTCATCATATGAATCTTCTGGTTTGGCAAATTTCACCATTTCAACCTTATGGAATTGGTGCAAACGGATCAATCCACGAGTATCACGACCAGCTGAACCAGCTTCTGAACGGAATGATGGACTCATAGCGGTGAAGTAGATTGGAAGGTCTTTCCCATCAAGAATTTCATCGCGGTAGTAGTTTGTCAAAGGAACTTCAGCAGTTGGAATGAGGACATAATTAGTATCGCTAAGTTCAAAAGTGTCTTCCTTGAATTTTGGATACTGACCAGTACCAAACATAGAATCATGGTTGACCATGTAAGGTGTGATGACTTCAGTGTAACCTTCTTTTCCGTGCTCATCCAACATAAAGTTGTAGATAGCACGTTCTAAGCGAGCTCCAAGTCCTTTGTAGAAGAGGAAGCGAGCACCAGTGACTTTAGCCCCGCGTTCCCAGTCAAGGATATCAAGGTCTTCTCCTAAATCCCAGTGAGCTTTTGGTTCAAAGCCAAATTCGCGAGGTGTTCCCCAACGGCGAACTTCAACATTATCGTCTTCGTCAGCCCCAATAGGAACACTGTCAGCCGGGATGTTTGGAAGGGTTGTAGCAAATTCTGTCAATTTAGCATCGATTTTCGCTAATTCGGCATCTAGCGCTTTGACCTCAGCAGATAGGGTTTGCATGGCAGCAATCTTGTCGTCGGCATTTTCCTTGTTGCGTTTGGCTTGAGCGATTTCCGCAGATACCGTGTTGCGCTCTGCTTTGAGATTTTCTACTTTGACTAAGATGTCTCGACGTTTGGCATCGATTTCTTTCATTTCATTCAAAATAGCCGCATCGACACCACGTGTCGCTAATTTTTCAGCAACTGTATCAAAGTCTGTACGAATCCGTTTAATATCTAACATAAGAACTCCTTTATATGAAAAAGCACACCTGACAAAGCGTTGGAGTGGCAGAGCCACGGTTCCATCCAACTTCACAGGTGTGCACTTGATTCAATATTGTATTTTAACTAAACGGTAGAATTTCAATTAAGGTTTCTATCTGCTCACAGCAACCGCAGACTTTCTGAAAGAGCCTCTTAACTTACTTATCCGTTTGCGTCTATTATACAAGAAAAGATCCTATTTTGCAAATAGATTTTTAATTTTAGCCGTGATGGTTTGGATCAACGTAGGAAGTTTGACAATTTTATCATTTCCTAAATGTTCTCGAGCAATCTTTAAAATTTTTCCAGAGTCTTTTGAAGCAAAGAGAAATTTTGATTCTCTGGTATAGATTTCAAAATGGCGGCTAATTTTACGTCCGGATACATTGGCTCCGATTTGTTCGATTTCTTGCCAGGGAATTTGGATGTAGTCTTCTACATTTGCATCCGCATAAAATTCAAAAGCGGCATTCCCGACAAGGATTTTTCCAACCTTTCCCCCCACTCCCAGGTAAGAAACTCCTGTAGTATGGAATTCAACGGTTTTATTCAATGATTGGGCCATGAGATCCTCCTGTATTGCTGTTCATTCCATTATATCATAATAAAAAGAAGGTCGAAACCTTCTTTTTTGTTGATCTTTGCTTACATCAAGCCAGCAACGTGTGCCAAGACACCGATTACAAAGAGGGCGATGATGATAGTGATTGGAGATACTTTCTTCTTAAGCAACCACATACAAGCGAAAGTAAGAAGCAATCCCATCAAACCAGGAATCAATGAATCCAAGTTTTGTTGGAAAGTTGTAACTTTTTCAGGTGTTTGAGATAGACCTGAACCAACTTGAGCGAAGGCTTCTTGGATACCCTTGTATCCTTCAGGAAGTTTATCCCAGTGGATATAAGCTTTGTCGTCTAATTTGACAGAAGAAACATTAAAGATAAATTTAATAGATACCCAACGTTCTACCAAGACAGCGAGGATGAACATCCCAAGGATAGAAGCCCCTTTAGTGATGTCTTGCAAGATCCCACCAGACATATCTTTGGTAATTTCAGAACCTGCTTTGTAGCCAAGTTCTTGCGTGTACCACAAGAAGGTCATACGAATCGCATTCCATGCGATAAAGAAGATGAGTGGGCCAAGGATGTTACCAGACGCAGCAAGTGATGCACCAAGAGCCCCAAGAATTGGACGTACTGTAAACCAGAAGACTGGATCTCCGATACCCGCCAAAGGACCCATCATACCAATTTTAACCCCTTGGATAGCAGCATCGTCAATAGCAGCACCGTTTGCTCTTTCTTCTTCAAGAGCAAGCGTTACCCCGATGATAGGAGCGGCAACGTATGGGTGAGTGTTAAAGAATTCCATGTGACGCTCAAGAGCAGCCGCTTGGTCTTCTTTCTTTGTGTAGAGTTTTTTGATAGCTGGGATCAATGAGTATGCCCAACCCAAGTTTTGCATCCGTTCATAGTTCCAAGAACCTTGCAAGAAGGTTGAACGCCACCAAACTTTTTGACGATCTGATTTAGATAATTGTAATTTTTCAGTCATGATAGTGTCACACCTTTCTTAATAGTCTTCGAGAATGTCGCCAATTGGATCGTTAGAAGTAGCGGCACCGCCACCTCCATTGCCACCTTTCTTAGAAAGAGTAAGGTAGATCAAGGCAAGGGCAACACCAATTGCTCCAAGAGCGATCAAAGTTAATTGGCTAACGGCTGCAAGAGCAAAACCGATGGCAAAGAATGGCCATACTTCACGGCTCGCCATCATGTTGATAACCATGGCATAACCAACGGCTACAACCATACCACCACCGATTTGCATTCCATCAGAGAGCCATTTTGGCATTTGTTCAAGAGCAGTTTTGACAGTTTCAGCAGGAATCATCAACAAGAGGGCTGCAGGAATGGCGATACGAAGACCTTGAAGAAGAAGGGCCACAAAGTGAGCGCGTTCTACACCTTTGATATCCCCTTTTCTAGCAGCAGCGTCGGCAGTGTGAACCAAACCAACGGAAAGGGTACGGACGATCATGGTCAAGAAAAGACCAGCAACTGCAAGTGGAATAGCGACACCTTGAGCGACAGCGATTCCTTTTGTACTGAAGTCTCCCCCAAGTACCATGATGATGGCAGCAGCGACAGATGCAAGGGCAGCATCGGGTGCAACTGCGGCACCAATGTTTGCCCAGCCAAGTGCAATAAATTGAAGTGAACCACCAAGCATAATGCCAGCAGTCAAGTTACCTGTTACCAAACCGATTAAGGTACAAGCAACAAGGGGTTGGTGGAATTGGAATTGGTCAAGGATACCTTCAAGACCTGCTAAGAAGGCAACAACGACCACTAATACCATAGAAATAATAGACATGTTTAAAATCCTTTCGTAAGTAATCGATTATTGAACGTTAGCTTTGTTAATTAAGTCAAACAAATCTTTCTTAGAGTCATTTGGCACTTTACGAACGTCAAATTCAACTCCAAGATCACGCATTTTTTCAAATGTAGCCACGTCATCTTTATCCATTGACAACACATTGTTAACCATGGTTTTACCAGTTGAGTGGGCCATTGAACCAACGTTCAAGGTTTTAATCGGAACACCACCTTCGATGGCGCGAAGAGCATCTTGAGGTGTTTCAAATAAGATCAAAGCATGGGTATTTCCAAAACGTGGATCTTTTGCAACGTCGATCAATTTTTGAATTGGGACAACGTTTGCTTTCACACCATTTGGTGCCGCTTGTTTGATCAATTCCTTACGGAGTTCATCTTTGGCAACAGAATCTGAAGCAACAATGATCCGATCGGCTTTTGAATCAGGTGTCCAAGCAGTTGCGACTTGTCCATGAAGAAGACGTGTATCTAAGCGGGCAAGGTTAATCTTGAGTTTTCCATCTCCGATAACTGTTCCTTCTGGAATAGCAGCTTGGGCTACAGGAGCAGCAGCGGCTGTACTAGCTTCTTCAACAGGATTCAATTCTTCTGGAAGAGCTTTGACACCGTCTTTTGCTTCCTTAATGATGTTTGCAGCGACTTTATCAACGCCGGCATTTGCATCCATCAAACGTTCTGTATAAGCTTGAATCAACATCGGAAGGTTTAATCCTGTAATGATCGCAAATTTACGATCTGGATTTTCTCCCATGACGCGACTTGCTTGGTTAAATGGAGAACCACTCCAAAGGTCAGCCAAAACCAAGACTTCATCTTCTGCATCAAATGCGGCAACAGCTGCATTAAATTTAGCATAGAGATCATCCGGGCCTTCGCTTGGCATGAACGTAACCACTTGAACTTTCTCTTGATCCCCAAAGATCATCGAGCCGGATTGGTGGATTCCAGCTGCAAATTCACCGTGGCTAGCAATAATGATACCAATACTCATTATTGACATTCCTCCTTATAAAATTTGTTTGACTTTCAGTTTAAGAAAACTTTAAGCTACTTTATTATAAATCGTTTCCACACTTAAGTCAATTTTTCTATCAAAATCTCGATGTAAAAACATCGATTTATTATATTAAATTATCGTTAGATAGAAAAAGAATGCTCTTGAATGAATTTTGTTTATTACTTGTTGATGCTTAAAAAATCAATAATAGATATGTTTTATAGGATTTTGTTCTCAATGAAAAGATTCCGAGAATCAAACGATATTCTCGAAAACAAAAATAAATATATAATAAATTGTAAATAAGAGTGATTGAGAGCACTCAAAAAGACTAGCCCAACTGGGCTAGTCCTGTAGGTTCAGTTGTTTAGTTTGTAAAGTCAAGTACCATACGTCCTTGAATGGTTCCAGCTTCCATTTCGTCAAAGACTTTGACAGCATCTTCTACTGGACGTTTTTGAACGACTGGCACTACCAAACCTTCTGCGCCAAATTGGAAGGCTTCTTCCAAGTCTTTACGAGTTCCTACAAGAGAACCAATGACTTGGATACCATCTAATACAGTTTTCACAATGCTGAGGTCCATCATTTCAGAAGGAAGACCAACTGCGACAATGCGGCCACCTGCACGAACAGAATCTACTGCTTGGTTGAAAGCTACTTTAGAAACAGCTGTTACGACAGCAGAGTGAGCTCCACCATTTGTTTTTTCTTTGATCAATCCTGGGACATCTTCGACTTCGCGACCGTTGATGACAAAGTCTGCACCAACTTCTTTCGCCAATTCCAGTTTGTCATTGTTGATATCAACAGCGATGACATGTGCGTTGAAGACTTTCTTGGCATATTGAACAGCCAAGTTACCCAATCCACCAGCTCCGTAGATAACGATCCATTGTCCTGGTTCTGCTTTGGCTTCTTTGATGGCTTTGTAAGTTGTAACACCTGCACAAGTGATAGAAGAAGCTTGGGCTGGATCTAATCCTTCAGGTACTTTCACTGCGTAATCTGCAGTAACGATACATTGCTCAGCCATTCCTCCGTCAACAGAATAACCAGCATTTTTTACAGTACGGCAAAGGGTTTCGCGACCGGTTGTACAGTATTCACAAGTTCCACATCCTTCGAAAAACCATGCGACACTGACACGATCTCCAACTTTTAGGCTCTTGACATCTGGAGCGACTTCTTTCACAATTCCGATTCCTTCGTGTCCAAGAACACGGCCTGGCACTTTACCGAAGTCTCCGTGAGCGACGTGCAAGTCAGTGTGGCAGACACCACAGTATTCGATTTGAACAAGAGCTTCCCCTGTTTCAAGTGGACGCATGTCTTTGTTTGCAACGATTTCAACACCAGTACCTTCTGGATTTACAACAACAGCTTTCATTTTGTTCCTCCTTAAGTGAACGAGAAGCGATTTAGAATTTTTGAAAGCGCTTCTTTAATAACTATGTTAATAATATCACAAACTTATCTATTGAACAATAAAAAAATGGAAAAAAAGAAGGGTATTGATTAACCGATTAAGGATTTAGCGCAGAAAAAGACATGAGGGGATAGCTCATGTCTGTTCCTATTATAAGAATAATTGAATGAGTTGACGCGCGACACCATCTTCATTATTCGTGAAATCAGTGATGGAGTCTGCATAGGGGAGAAGGATGGAGCTGGCATTTTTCATAGCGTATCCATAACCAGCTAGAGCTAGCATCTCAGTATCATTGTGCTCGTCTCCAAAGGCAATCAAATCTTTCTGATCCATATTGAGTTTATCCAGAAGGTAGGTCAGAGCGGATGCTTTGGTTACATTTTTGGGATTGCATTCCAGAATATTTAAAGGACCACCCCAAGTATTAATAGACAGATTGTAGTCATAATGCCGATTCATTTCATCTGCCAGAGCATATTTGTCTTCCGCTTTCGTTTGAAAAAGGATACAGTTTGGGTCACTTGTTACCCGTTCTGGATTAAATTGATTTTCTGGTTGGAAAGCCTCGATACCGAATAATTTAGGGTCTGCGACTTGCTCATTTGGATCGGTAATATAGAATTTATTGCGGTATTCGCCAGCTATAAAGTCCGCTTGGATGGTATCCCGGTTGGCGACCATATCTAGGAGGTATTTTTTATCTAAAGTTAAACATTGTTCATCTGCCCATTTTTTCTCAGGCAGATGGGTGAGGGAGCCATTGAAATTGATCATCGGAGTATCAAGCTCTAGTTGTTTGTAATAGGTATGGGCCATACGGTAGGGACGTCCTGTTGTAATAATGATTTTATGGCCAAGAGCGCTAATTTTTTTAATGGTATCAATGGTAAAGTCGCTCAATTTGCTTTCGGAATTTAAGAGGGTTCCGTCTAGATCTAGAGCGATCATCTTTTTATGCATATTTCAGTTCCTTTCGAGAAGAATGAGACCATTATATCAGAAAAATCGGAAAAGCGCTCAAAAATCGAGAAGCGAAGCGGGATTTCTTGAAAGACGAAAGATCTTTTGGTAGAATAGATATAACGTTCGCAAATTGATTGGGAGCGAGAATGATGAAAAAGGAGTTTATTCTGAAATGGATAAGTTTTTTAAACTTTCAGAACATGGAACCACTGTTCGGACAGAGGTTCTTGCTGGTCTGACAACCTTTTTTGCGATGAGTTATATCCTCTTCGTAAATCCTCAAATGTTGTCACAAACAGGTATGCCAGCTCAAGGGGTCTTCCTTGCAACGATTATTGGATCTGTGGTCGGAACCTTGATGATGGCTTTTTATGCCAATTTACCCTATGCACAAGCACCAGGAATGGGCTTGAATGCCTTCTTTACCTTTACCGTTGTATTTGGTATGGGCTACTCATGGCAGGAAGCTTTGGGAATGGTCTTCATTTGTGGTGTGATTTCATTGATCATCACATTGACAAATGTTCGGAAGATGATCATCGAATCGATTCCGACAGCCCTACGCTCTGCTATTTCAGCGGGGATTGGGATTTTCTTGGCCTATGTTGGGATTAAGAATGCAGGATTTTTGAAATTTACGATTGACCCTCATACCTATACAGTGGTCGGAGAAGGAGCAGATAAGGCGAATGCAACGATTTCAGCCAATGCATCTGCTGTTCCTGGTTTGGTTGATTTTAACAATCCAGCCGTCCTCTTGGCCCTTGTTGGTCTTGCGATTACCATTTTCTTTGTTGTCAAAGGGATTAAGGGAGGGATTATCCTTTCCATCTTAGCAACGACTGTTCTTGGAATTCTCATCCATGTTGTTGATATCAGTAAAATCGACTTTGCAAGTAACCATCTAGGAGCTGCCTTTAATGATTTAGGCACGATCTTTGGTCAAGCTTTAGGATCGAAAGGATTGGGTTCGTTGATTTCCAATACGTCTCGTTTGCCTGAAACCTTAATGGCAATCTTAGCCTTCTCCTTGACCGATATTTTTGATACAATTGGAACTTTGATCGGTACGGGTGAAAAAGTTGGGATTGTTGCGACGAATGGGGAAAACCATCAATCAGCGAAATTAGATAAAGCCCTCTATTCAGACCTCGTAGCGACTTCAGTTGGAGCTATTGCAGGGACATCGAATGTAACGACCTATGTTGAATCTGCAGCCGGTATTGGAGCGGGTGGACGAACTGGTTTGACAGCCTTGGTTGTAGCGATCTGTTTTGCTATTTCAAGTCTCTTTAGTCCTTTGTTGGCGATTGTACCGACCGCTGCTACAGCTCCAATTTTGATTGTTGTTGGGATCATGATGTTGAGTGGCTTGAAAAATATCCATTGGGAAGATATGTCAGAAGCAGTTCCTGCTTTCTTCACCTCTATCTTTATGGGCTTCAGCTACTCGATTACACAAGGGATCGCTGCTGGATTTATCACCTATAGCTTAGTGAAAGTGGTTAAAGGAGAAGCCAAAGAAGTGCACAGCATGATTTGGATTCTAGATGTTCTCTTTATTTTAAACTACGTTAGCATGGCCTTGAATTAAGCATCAGGAAAGTGCCAAAAAGGAATGGGAGTTGTCTCCCATTCCTTTTTAGATGGATCGAGGGAATGAATGGGAGAGTTTCCTGTTTTCTTTGATTCCTTTTTCTCAAAAGCAAACCAAAGTCGAACAATTTCTAAAAGAAAGAGCAGATTTTTAAAAAGTTTGGTATAATAGAGAAATGATTAGTCACAATGAAACGGAGCTGATCGCTCTAGGAAAACAACTAGGAAAACTCTTAGAAAAGCAAGACGTGATTATCTTATCAGGTGATCTAGGAGCAGGGAAAACGACTTTTACCAAGGGAATTGCAAAGGGGTTAGGGATTGATCAGATGATTAAAAGCCCGACCTATACCATTGTTCGTGAATACGAAGGTCGCTTGCCTTTATACCATTTGGATGTTTACCGGATTGGGAATGATCCAGATTCTATTGATTTAGATGATTTTCTATTTGGAGATGGGGCGGCCATTATTGAATGGGGAGAGCTGATTGAGCCGAGTCTCTCGGATGCTTATCTTAAAATTTTTATCCGAAAATTAGAAGATGGTCGAGAGTTAGCTTTTGAAGCTCATGGAGCGCGTGCAGAAGCTTTGCTGGCATCCTTTGAGCAGGTGGAAAAAACGGATGACTAAGGAAAAGGAAGTGACAGTAGAAATTCGGCAAGCTGACAGTGCAGACGCGGCTCTTGTCGTTGATTTCTTAAATCGAGTCGGGAAAGAGTCAGATTACATGACGCTAGATGAAGCTGGAATTGGCATGTCTCCAGCAGACATGGAGCAATTTCTGATGGTGCAAGAGATGGCGGAAAACCGGATTTGCCTCTTGCTATTTCTAGATCAGGAACTGGCAGCTTTGTTAAATATCACTGCGGCTTCTCAACGGTCTGTTCAGCATATTGGTGATGTCTTTATTGTGGTTCAAAAAGTTTATTGGAATCAAGGACTTGGACAGATCTTGTTGGAAGAAGGGATCGAGTGGGCGCACTCGACCGGTGTTCTTAGGAAACTAGTCTTGAATGTCCAAGTGCGCAATGAGCGGGCGGTTCACCTGTATAAAAAATTAGGTTTTGAGATCGAAGGTTGCCAAGCTCGTGGAGCTTGTTCAGCTGAAGGAGAATTCTTAGATGTTTACCTTATGGGGAAACTGATAGATTAGAGAGAGATTCTATATGGTTAAAAAAATTATTTTGATGTTTTTGAGCTTATTGACGGTAACAGTGATTGGGATCGGGGCCTACGGCCTTACCATCCTAAACCAAACGACTGGGACTCTCAGTAAGACCTATAAAGGCTTTGGAAATGAGACCAATGTTATTGCAGAAAACAAGCCGATGACCATCCTTTTGATGGGGGTTGATACAGGTAGCGGTTCTCGGGAAGATCCTTGGGCCGGAAATAGTGATACCATGATTTTGGTGACTGTCAATCCTCAAACAAAAGAAACAACCATGACGAGCTTGGAAAGAGATATCCTAACCAATATTACTTCAGATGGCGAAACAGTCCAAGCAAAATTGAATTCGGCTTATGCTCAAGGCGGTGCCAAGTTAGCCATTAAGACTATTCAAGATCTTTTGAATATCCATATTGACCGCTATGTCATGATCAATATGAAGGGATTGGTTCAATTAGTGGATAAGGTTGGTGGCATCACGGTCAACAATCCATTTGACTTCGATATCTCGATCGAGGAAAATGAGCCAGAATATACGGCTAAGATCGCACCAGGACGTCAGGAGATTAATGGGGACCAAGCTCTCGTTTATTCACGCATGCGCTACCAAGACCCAGAAGGAGACTATGGACGTCAAAAACGCCAACGTGAAGTGATCAAAAAGATTGTTGAGAAAGTTTTAAGCCTCAATAGTTTGAGTCACTACAAAGGGATCATTGAGTCTGTTAGTGACAATATGCAAACCAACATTTCACTCGATAGCAACAGTCTTCTTCAATTACTAGGCTATAAAGATGCCCTTTCAACGATTCATCAGTACCAGTTGAAAGGAGAAGATGCCACCTTAGCAGATGGCGGAAGTTATCAGATTGTCACTTCAAAACATCTCTTGAAAATTCAAAATATCATCCGCAAAGCTTTGGGTCTGAAAGAAATTAAAACATTGAAAACCAATGCTTACCTATTAGATGGAGATGAAGAGTTGAAGAATACTTCTTCTCAAAATGATACGCCAGCGGCATCATCTGAGGAAGCACCTGTTTACCAAGAGTTTAACCAACTACCAGTTGTACCATCAACCCAGGATACGGGAGTGGTGACGCCTCAAAGTTCTGTTGCACCAGTGACACCAGTTGCTCCTGCAGCTACAGAGTCGAGCAGTGTGACACCTACGGTACCTTCAGAATAAGAAAAAAACGATTGAGTTTTCTCAATCGTTTTTACTTGGTTGCCAGATGTCTTGAATTTCTTTTAGAGAGGCTGTTGCTTGTTGACTAAATAGTTTGGTCTTGTATTGGAAATCCGTTACCAATTCTTGAAGATTGGTCTTTTGGTCTTGGATAATATCCAGATTGCGTTGGATTTTTGCTAGGTTATCTTGGATTCCCTTGATCAATTGACTGGATTCAGTCACCTCTGTTTTTATTTCTTTGCGGTTTTTAACTAATTGGTAACTAATACTAGCCCCAGTTGCAAACCAAAAGAGATTTTTGAGTTTCATATGGTCTCCTTTTAGCTGTTTTGGATGGTTTCTGCGAGAACTGTTAGTTGTTCAAAATTAGGCTCGTGTTCAGTAAATGAAATGGCAAGCTCATCTTGATCGGAATAGCGAGGGATAATGTGGACATGTGTGTGAAATACGGTTTGTCCAGAAACTTCTTCCATGTTGCTGATGATATTCATTCCCTTAGCTTGGGTAGCAGCTTCTACTTTTTTTGCAACTTTAGAGACACGTGCAAATAGTTGAGCTGTGGCGGTTTCGTCCATCTCTAATAGATTGCGAGCATGTTTTTTTGGAACCACTAACGTATGACCTGGTGTAACCTGAGAGATGTCTAAAAATGCGAGGACTTCCTCGTCCTCATAGACTTTGGAGGAAGGAATGTCGCCAGCTATAATCTTACAAAAAATACAATCGTCAACCATAAATACACCTCATTTAGACTAAATTTTGTTATAATATAAGAACATTATACCAGAAATCGGAGAAAATATGTTAGAAATCAACAAGTTGACAGGGGGCTATGTCAACATCCCTGTCCTGAAAGAGGTGAGTTTTTCAGTTCCGGATGGCCAACTGATTGGTTTGATTGGACTAAATGGAGCTGGGAAGTCAACCACGATTAATGAAATTATTGGTCTCCTGCATCCTTATGCTGGGGAAGTACGGATTGATGGCCTGAGCCTTCCAGAAGCTCCAACTGACTATCGTAAAAAAATCGGCTATATTCCAGAAACCCCTAGTCTATATGAAGAATTAACCTTGCGAGAGCATATCGAGACCGTAGCTATGGCCTATGATTTAGACATGGATCAGGTCATGGTGCGCGTCCAGCCTTTGTTGGAACGATTCCGTTTGGCTGAAAAATTAGATTGGTTCCCGACCCAGTTTTCAAAAGGGATGAAGCAAAAGGTCATGATTATTTGTGCCTATGCAGTGGAGCCAAGTCTTTATATTGTCGATGAACCCTTTTTGGGATTGGATCCTGTTGCGATTGCAGATTTGATTCAGTTATTGGCAGATGAGAAAGCAAAAGGAAAATCGATTTTGATGAGTACCCACGTTCTGGATTCGGCTGAAAAGATGTGTGATGGTTTTGTGATCCTCCATAAGGGTCAGGTCCGAGCACAAGGGACCTTGGACGAGCTGCGTTCAACTTTTGGGGATGAGAAAGCAAGTCTAAATGATATCTACATGACCTTGACAGAAGAGGAAACAGCATGAAAGAGTTGATGAAAAAACGGCAAGAAACGTTTCGAACTCAATGTGTAAAATATAGCCGCTATGTTCTCAATGATCATTTCGTCCTCTTTATGCTGATTTTCATAGGATTTTTGGCGGTTCAATACAGCCAATTCTTGCAAGATCTCCCCAAAGATACAAGCCTGATCCGCTGGAGTCTCATGATTGGTTTGCTCCTATTGGTTCCGATTGGCTCCATTGCGACCTACTTAGAGAAACCCGATGCTTTATTCCTTTTAGTAAAGGAAGAGGAAGTGAAACGTTATATCAAAGGGCAGGCCAAGAAGTCTTTTGTGTTTTGGTTTTTGATTCAAAGTTTTGTCCTTCTATTATTTGTGCCTCTTCTTCTGGCAACTGGGCTGGATAAACTTGCTATTGTAGCTTATATCCTTGTCTTAGGGGTGGCTAAAGGGGCTGTTTTTAGCTGGAAGGAAGCGCGCTTTTACCAGGATGGAAATTTGAATTGGAACTTGGCCATTGCTCGTGAGAATGCAAGGAAACAATTGATTCTTCGCTTCTTTGCCTTGTTTACAACGGTGAAAGGTATTACTAACAGTGTCAAAAGAAGAGCCTACTTGGATGGTTTCTTAGGGCTTCTTCCCAAAACACATGGCAATACGTGGCTTCACTTATATACGCGCTCCTTCCTACGGAATGGAGATCTTTTCTCTATGACTCTCCGACTCTTGGCTCTTTCCATTCTCGCTATCATCTTTATTCCCCAACCTCTCGTAGTGATTGCCCTTGTAGCCTTGCTCAATTACTTGGTTATTTTTCAATTACTGGGGCTTTACAGTGCTTTTGATTACCAACCCTTGACCCTCCTTTTCCCGATGAAAAAGGGCAGTAAAAAGGCAGGGTTGAACAAAACGATTCAGCTGGTCATGGGGATGATAACGGTGATAGAAGGGGGGATTGGCCTGGCCTTTATTTCAGATAAAGTCCTGTTGTTAGGCTTACTGGCTTATACAGTTGCTTTAATCCTACTCTATCTTCCATTTAAGATGGCGCGCTTGGTTGACGAAAGTCGTTAAAATTAGTAAAATAGATTGGAAACTTTTTACGGAGGAAAAGATGGACTCGAATGAAAAAGAGCTAAGCCTCACCCCAATTCCTGGGAAGAGTGGGAAGGCCTACATGGGGACCTACCCAGATGGTGGGCGCGTTTTTGTAAAAATGAATACGACCCCAATCCTTGCGGGTCTAGCAAAAGAACAGATTGCTCCTCAATTGTTATGGAGTCGACGATTGCCAGATGGAAATGTGATGAGTGCCCAAGAATGGTTGAATGGGGAAATTCTCACGCCAAATGGGATGTCAAAAAAACAAGTGGTCAATATTTTAACGAGATTGCACCGTTCTAGACCTTTGATGACCCAATTGAAAAAACTTGGCTATCCTGTGGAATCTCCATTAGAATTGCTCAATTCTTGGAGCAACCGGTTGCCAATTGCCCTACGTCAGAACCACTATATCCAATCAGTTGTAAAGAATTTACGTAAGACAGTGCCTGCCTTTCGGGAGGATTATGCGACGATCGTCCACGGAGATGTTCGTCATAGTAACTGGATTGAGACAGAGAGCGGCTTGATTTATCTAGTCGATTGGGACTCTGTTCGTTTGACAGACCGGATGTTGGATGTGGCGCATATCTTGAGTCACTATATCCCAGATTCTAATTGGCGCGATTGGTTAGGCTATTATGGCTACAAGTACAATCAAAAAGTATTTGATAAACTCTATTGGTTTGGTCAATACTCTTTCTTGTGCCAAATTGCTAAATACTATGAAAATAATGATTTAGAAAATGTCAATCGCGAGATCTATGCTCTGCGCAATTTCCGGTTGAAATATGGAAAGGAAATATGAGAGTTAGAAATCGCAAGGGAGCGACTGAATTATTAGAAGCGAACCCGCAATATGTGGTCCTAAATCCAGAAGATGCCAAGGGAAAGTGGCATGAAATTTTCGGGAATGACCATCCTATTCATATCGAAGTGGGTAGCGGGAAAGGGGCCTTTATTACTGGGATGGCCAAGGCCAATCCAGAGATCAACTACATCGGAATTGATATTCAAAAATCGGTCTTGAGTTATGCTTTAGATAAGGTCTTAGAAGCTGATGTTCCTAACATTAAATTGCTTTGGGTAGACGGAGATAGCTTGACCAACTATTTTGAAGATGGAGAAATCGATCGACTCTATCTGAATTTTTCAGATCCTTGGCCTAAGAAACGTCATGAGAAGCGTCGCTTGACTTACAAGACTTTCTTGGATACCTTCAAGCAAATTCTTCCAGAACATGGGGAGATTCACTTTAAAACAGATAATCGAGGTCTATTTGAATACAGTTTGGTGAGCTTTTCTCAATACGGAATGACTTTGAAGGGAGTCTGGTTGGACCTTCATGCTAGTGATTTTGAGGGCAATGTCATGACGGAATATGAGAAAAAGTTCTCCAGTAAAGGCCAGGTCATTTACCGTGTAGAAGCACAGTTTTAGCATATTCCTTGCAATCGTTGGGGAATCGTGTTATAATACCTTAAATGAATAGAAAAGGAGAGGCGGGGAAATATCTTCGCCTCTTATCTATGAGGAGGTGGCAACCATCGCAACGATTGTTGACTTAGTAACAGAAGTGATTCAGCCAGCTATAAAGGAACCATTTGAATTGGTCGATGTTGAATATGGCAAAATGGGTGGTGACTACGTCTTAAGCATTTTCGTAGACAAACCAGAAGGAATCACACTGAATGATACAGCGGATTTGACAGAAATCATTAGCCCGCTATTGGATCAAATCAAACCAGACCCATTTCCAGAACAGTACTTTTTAGAAGTCACCAGTCCTGGCTTGGAGAGACCTTTGAAAACCAAGGAAGCACTCGAGGGAGCTGTTGGCAAGTATGTCAATATCAGCTTGTATAAGGCTGTTGAAAAGCAAAAGGTTTTTGAGGGAAACTTGGTAGGTTTTGAAGAGGATGTTTTGACCATTGAGTATATGGATAAAACACGAAAGAAAACTGTAGAAATTCCTTATAACCTTGTGTCCAAAGCAAGGTTGGCTGTAAAATTGTAACAGAATGAAAGAAAGGATGCCTTTATAGTAGAGGCAAGAAAAACATGAGTAAAGAAATGCTAGAAGCCTTCCGCATTTTGGAAGAAGACAAAGGGATCAAAAAAGAAGATATCATCGAAGCCGTCACAGAATCATTGCGTTCAGCTTATCGCCGTCGTTATGGACAATCAGAAAGTGCAGCGATTGAATTCAATGAAAAAACTGGAGATTTCCGTGTTTATACGGTTCGTGAAGTGGTGGATGAAGTCTTTGATAGCCGTTTAGAAATCAGCTTGAAGGATGCCTTGGCCATTAGTTCTGCTTATGAGTTGGGGGATAAGATCAAGTTTGAAGAAGCACCAGCTGAATTTGGTCGTGTAGCAGCTCAATCTGCTAAACAAACGATCATGGAAAAAATGCGTAAGCAAACGCGCACCATCACCTATAACACTTATAAAGAACATGAAAATGAAATCATGAGTGGAACGGTGGAGCGCTTTGACAATCGATTTATCTATGTCAATCTTGGTTCGATCGAAGCTCAATTGTCTAAGCAAGACCAAATTCCAGGAGAAGTGTTCCAATCTCATGATCGGATTGAAGTCTTTGTCTACAAGGTAGAAGATAATCCACGTGGTGTCAATGTCTTTGTTAGTCGAAGCCATCCTGAAATGATCAAACGTTTGATGGAACAAGAAATTCCTGAAGTCTATGATGGAACTGTTGAGATTATGAGTGTAGCGCGTGAAGCTGGAGATCGTACAAAAGTTGCGGTTCGCAGCCATAATCCAAACGTAGATGCGATTGGGACTATCGTTGGTCGTGGTGGATCGAATATTAAAAAGATTACCAGCAAGTTCCACCCAGCTCGATACGATCAAAAATTAGACCGTATGGTTCCAACAGAAGAAAACATCGATGTCATTGAATGGGTTCCAGATCCAGCTGAATTTATCTACAATGCGATCGCTCCTGCAGAAGTGGACCAAGTTATTTTTGATGATGAAGATAGCAAACATGCTCTCGTTGTGGTCCCAGACAACAAATTATCTCTTGCCATCGGTCGTCGTGGTCAAAACGTTCGTTTAGCAGCTCATTTGACTGGTTACCGCATCGATATCAAATCTGCTAGTGAGTTCGAAGAAATGGAAGCAGCTCAGGAAACTTTTGAAGACCAAGTAGAAAGTGACGAAGAGCAAGTCGATTAAGAGAGGAAGGGAAAATGGTAAAAACAAGAAAAATCCCTTTAAGAAAATCTGTCGTTTCAAATGAAATTATTGATAAGCGCGATTTGCTCCGCATTGTCAAAAATAAAGAAGGACAAGTCTTTATCGATCCAACTGGCAAAGCCAATGGTCGAGGTGCTTATATCAAGCTAGACAATGAAGAAGCGGCACTTGCTAAGAAAAAGAAAGTTTTTAATCGTAGCTTTAATATGGAAGTGGAAGAAGCTTTCTATGATGAATTGATCGCTTATGTAGATCATAAGGTGAAGAGAAGAGAGTTAGGCCTTGAATAAGCAAAAGATAAGTAATTTGTTGGGCTTAGCGCAAAGAGCAGGAAAACTCATTTCTGGAGAGGAACTTGTGATCAAAGCCATCCAGGAAGAAAAAGCTAAATTAGTTTTTCTGGCAAATGATGCAGCTAGTAACCTGACAAAAAAGGTGACAGATAAGGGTCACTATTATGAGGTTCAAGTATCTACCGTGTTTTCAACACTAGAATTAAGCACTGCAATTGGACGTGCCCGTAAGGTCGTCGCTGTTGTAGATGCTGGATTTTCAAAGAAAATGAGGTCTCTTATGGAATAGAAGAGGAGGACAGCAATTGTCTAAGAAAAGATTATACGAAATTGCCAAAGAATTGGGCAAGGAAAGTAAGGAAGTCGTCACTCGTGCGAAAGAATTAGGTTTTGACGTCAAGAGTCATGCATCTAGTGTCGATACTGATGTTGCTGAAAAGTTGATCAAGAGCTTTGCAGCGAAAAAAGAAACAGTCGAAAAGAAAGTAGCAGAAGTGGCTGCCAAGACAACGGCTGTCGCAGAGAAAAAAGAAGCAGCGCCTGTCAAAAAAGAAGGGGCAACTGAGACAAAATCAGTAACGCCAGCTGCTAAACCAAAGAGTCGTAACTTTAAAGCGGAACGAGAAGCGCGTGCAAAAGAGCAGGCTGAACGTAGGAAACAACAAGACAATCGTCCAAAACGCGATCGCAAGGACAATCAGCGTCATGGTGACAACCGAAATCAACGACCACAAGAGCGAAATGAACAACGAAATCAAGGTTCTGATCGTCGCAATAACCGACCGGATCAAAGACGTGGTGAACAACCCCAAGTAGCACCAAAAGTTGATTTCAAAGCGCGTGCAGCAGCACTGAAAGCTGAACAAAATGCTGAATACGCACGTGGAAGTGAAGATCGCTACAAACAACAAGCTGCAAAAGCAGAACAAGAACGTCAACAGCGCCGGAAACGGGTAGAAGTACCAGAAGTGAAAGCACCTGTACAGGAGCCAGCTGTTGAGAACCATACAAAACCAGCTGTTGCTGCTGCTCCAGCTCAAGTCGATACACGTCGGAAGAAACAAGCGCGACCAGATAAGAAACGCGATGATTTTGATCGTGAAGAAGATGGTCCAAGAAAACAACAAAGGAATCGAAATAGTCAAAATCAAGTGAGAAATCAGAGAAATAGTAACTGGAATAACAATAAGAAAAATAAAAAAGGAAAGAATAACCGTAATGATGCTCCAAAACCAGTAACAGAGCGTAAATTCCATGAATTACCAAGTGAATTTGAGTATACGGATGGAATGACGGTTGCAGAAATCGCAAAACGCATCAAGCGTGAACCGGCTGAAATCGTCAAGAAACTCTTTATGATGGGAGTCATGGCGACTCAAAACCAATCGCTGGATGGAGATACGATTGAACTCTTGATGGTGGATTATGGAATTGAAGCCAAGAAAAAGGTTGAAGTGGACAATGCCGATATCGAACGCTTCTTCGTTGAAGATGGTTATTTGAATCCAGATGAGTTGGTAGAGCGTCCACCAGTTGTCACCATCATGGGACACGTTGACCACGGTAAAACGACCCTTTTGGATACCCTTCGTAATTCACGTGTAGCAACAGGTGAAGCGGGAGGAATCACTCAGCACATCGGGGCTTATCAAATCGTGGAAAATGGCAAGAAGATTACCTTCTTGGATACACCAGGACACGCGGCTTTTACTTCTATGCGGGCGCGTGGTGCCTCTGTTACGGATATTACCATCTTGGTCGTAGCGGCAGATGACGGGGTAATGCCTCAGACTATCGAAGCCATCAACCACTCAAAAGCTGCCAATGTTCCAATCATTGTGGCCATCAACAAGATCGATAAACCAGGTGCCAACCCAGAACGTGTCATCGGTGAATTGGCAGAGCATGGAGTGATGTCAACTGCCTGGGGTGGAGATTCTGAGTTTGTAGAAATCTCAGCCAAGTTCAACCAAAATATTGATGAACTCTTGGAAACGGTCCTTCTTGTAGCTGAAATCCAAGAACTCAAGGCAGATCCAACTGTTCGTGCCATCGGTACTGTTATCGAAGCTCGTTTGGATAAAGGAAAAGGTGCGGTCGCAACCCTTCTGGTTCAACAAGGTACTTTGAATGTCCAAGACCCAATCGTTGTTGGTAATACCTTTGGACGTGTCCGTGCCATGACCAATGACCTTGGCCGTCGTGTGAAGGTGGCAGGACCATCTACTCCAGTTTCTATCACTGGTTTGAACGAAGCGCCAATGGCGGGTGACCACTTTGCGGTTTATGAAGATGAAAAATCTGCGCGTGCAGCCGGTGAAGAACGTGCCAAACGTGCGCTGATGAAACAACGTCAAGCAACCAACCGCGTCAGTCTTGAAAATCTCTTTGATACTTTGAAGGCTGGGGAAGTGAAATCTGTTAATGTCATCATCAAGGCCGATGTACAAGGTTCGGTTGAAGCTCTTGCTGCTTCCCTTCAAAAGATTGAAGTGGAAGGTGTGAAAGTGACCATCGTTCACTCAGCAGTTGGTGCCATCAACGAATCAGACGTGACCCTCGCAGAAGCTTCAAATGCCTTCATCATCGGATTTAACGTCCGCCCTACTCCACAAGCACGTCAACAAGCAGAAGCTGATGAGGTAGAAATCCGTCTTCACTCAATCATCTACAAAGTGATTGAAGAAATGGAAGATGCCATGAAGGGTATGTTGGATCCTGAGTTCGAAGAGAAAGTCATCGGGGAAGCAGTTATTCGTGAAACCTTTAAAGTCTCTAAAGTGGGTACCATCGGTGGATTTATGGTCCTCAGTGGTAAGGTTACACGTGATTCCAAAGTTCGTGTCATTCGTGACGGTGTCGTGATCTATGACGGAGCTCTTGCAAGCTTGAAACACTTCAAAGATGATGTCAAAGAGATCACAAATGGTCGTGAAGGTGGATTGATGATTGAAGGTTACAATGATATCAAGACAGATGATACCATCGAAGCCTACATCATGGAAGAAATTAAAAAATAAGCAAGCTGACTAGGAAAAAAGAGGGGGATCCTCTGATTTCCTAGTTTTTAAACACAGAGCAGAAAGGAGTTCCTATGGCAAGTCATTTTCGGACAGACCGAGTAGGGATGGAAATCAAGCGGGAAGTCAATGAGATTTTACAAAAGAAAGTCCGTGACCCGCGTGTTCAAGGCGTCACCATTACGGATGTTCAAATGCTAGGTGATTTGTCTATGGCCAAAGTGTATTATTCAATTATGAGTGATTTGGCTTCAGACAATCAAAAGGCTCAGACAGGCCTTGAAAAAGCAACAGGAACCATCAAGCGTGAATTAGGTCGGAATCTGAAATTGTACAAGATTCCAGATCTTACTTTTGTGAAAGACGAATCCATCGAATACGGAAATAAGATCGATGAGATGTTGCGCAATTTGAACAAAGACTAGAGAGGTTGGAAATTTTCCACGCCCAGATTGAAAGACAAAGTCTTCTTAGAAACTTTCCTTAGGTGAGTACGGACGTCAGCGAACTTCTTCGAAGTTCCATGACTAATTATTGAGCCTAAGGTCTCAATAATTCCGAGTACCTGAAACTATTAAGTTTCAGGTACTTTTCTCACGACGAAAAGTTTCAGTAGATGATTGAATCACTCTAACGAGTAACATTTCTTTTTATAGAATTTATTAGATTTATAAAAAAGAATAGTTTGTCTACAGTCTCGGGTTGGAAATTTCCAACCTCTTTTTTGGCTCCTAAAATGAGGAAAATAAAACAGAAAGAAAAAAACGGTTTCAAAAAATAATAGAAATTTACAGAAATCTCTTGTGTGATTGGAAATTATCCTTTACAATAGGAGAGGAGTTTTATTTCTGATCTCATATTTGGAGGAATGATCATGTCCATTAACTGGCAGGAAATTTTGTTTAACTTTTTGGGAGGGTTGGGTCTCTTTCTCTATAGTATTAAAACCATGGGAGAAGGACTGCAACAAGCCGCAGGGGACCGTCTTCGCTACTATATTGATAAATATACAAGCAATCCTTTCTTTGGAGTCTTAGTAGGGATTGTTGTGACAGCCCTCATTCAGTCTAGTACTGGGGTAACGGTGATTACCGTTGGTCTGGTCAGTGCGGGTCTCTTGACCCTGCGCCAAGCCATTGGAATCATCATGGGAGCTAATATTGGGACCACGGTCACCTCATTCATTATTGGGTTTAAACTGGGGACTTATGCCCTTCCAATTATGTTTCTTGGAACGGTCTTACTTTTCTTTACCAAGAATCGAATGGCTAATAATATTGGTCGGATTCTCTTTGGGGTTGGAGGAATTTTCTACGCTTTAAACCTGATTAGTGCGGGAATGAGCCCTTTAAAAGAATTGCCAGAATTTAGTCAGTATATGATCACCCTAGGGAAAAATCCAATTCTGGGTGTTTTAGCGGGAGCCATCATCACCGTTTTGATTCAAGCTTCTTCAGCTACCATTGGGATCCTACAAGGTTTATATTCAGGTGGTTTCTTAGATCTTCGTGGTTCGCTTCCTATCCTTTTTGGGGATAATATTGGAACGACCTTGACGGTTATCATTGCAGCTATGGGGGCCAATGTTTCTGCCAAGCGTGTTGCAGCAACCCACGTGCTCTTTAACTTGATCGGAACAATCCTTTGTTTGATCTTGCTGACACCTTTTACAGCCATGATTGAATACTTCCAAGGCCTCTTGCATTTGTCTCCGGAAATGACGATTGCTTTTTCTCACGGTGCCTTCAACGTGACCAACACCATTATTCAATTCCCATTCATTGGAGCTTTGGCTTACTTTGTGACCAAGCTGATTCCTGGTGAGGATGAGGTTGTCAAATATGAACCGCTCTACTTGGATGAAAACTTGATCACTCAAGCGCCTTCGATTGCTCTTGGGAATGCGAAAAAAGAGTTGCTTCATTTAGGTGGGTATGCAGATAAAGCCTTTAGCCTCTCTTATGATTATATTGTTCATCAAAATGAAAAAACAGCTGAAAAGGGCCATAAGACAGAAGAAGCCATCAATACCATTGATGATGATTTGACTCGCTACTTGATTCGTTTGTCAAGTGAAGCCTTGAGTCCGAGAGAAAGTGAAGTTCTCACCAATATCTTAGATTCTTCTCGGGATTTGGAGCGGATTGGAGATCATGCGGAAGCCTTAATTAATCTAACCGATTATTTAATTCGTAAGAAAGTCGTTTTTTCAGAATCAGCCTTGGCCGAATTGGAAGATATTTACAACCAAACCCATCAATTTGTAGAGGATGCTTTGAAATCTATCGAGAACAATGATGTGAGTCTTGCAAATCAACTAGTAGCACGTCACGAGGCAATTGAAAAATTGGAGAAAAGACTTCGGAAAACTCATATTCGTCGGTTGAACCAAGGTGAATGTACGCCACAAGCCGGAGTGAACTTTATTGATATCATTTCTCACTATACACGTGTTGCAGACCATGCCATGAATCTAGCTGAAAAAGTACAAATCGAGCAAATTTAATGAATGTCAAACAGAGTAAGTAGGAAGCTTGCTCTGTTTTTGTATGATTCTATCTAAAAATAGGTCTAGACCATTTACAAATGGAAGTGAAAGCGTTATAATATGTATGAATATAAATGGAACACAGTTCCTACAATGGAAAGGACGATTTTATGTCTACATATATTAAAGCAGATCAATTTTATTACCCACATGGGGTTCGTCGTGGAGGTTATTTGGAGCTCGTCAATGGCAAGTTTGGAAAACATGTGGAAAGCTTACCAGAAGGAGCAGATGTGCTGGATTATTCAGGTTACAGTATTGCTCCGGGCTTGGTGGATACCCATATTCACGGTTTTGGTGGAGTAGATGTTATGGATAATAATATCGAAGGCACTCTCCATACCATGAGTGAAGGTCTCTTGAGTACCGGGGTCACAAGCTTTTTGCCTACGACTTTGACTTCCTCTTACGAACAACTTTTGGCGGTAACTGAAAATATTGGTGCACGATACAAAGAAGCAACAGGCGCTAAGATTCGCGGTATTTATTTTGAAGGACCTTATTTTACAGAAAAATACAAGGGAGCTCAAAATCCAGCTTATATGAAAGATCCAAGTATGGAAGAATTCCGTGCTTGGCAAAAAGCGGCTAATGGTCTGTTGAATAAGATTGCCCTTGCTCCTGAGCGTGAAGGGGTAGAAGACTTTGTTCGGACCATTACAGGAGAAGGAGTGACAGTCGCCCTGGGACACTCCAATGCTACTTTTGAAGAAGCTAAAAAAGCAGTTGATGCAGGTGCGAGTGTCTGGGTGCATGCCTATAATGGTATGCGTGGTTTGACTCACCGTGAACTCGGTATGGTTGGAGCTATGTATGAGTTGCCTCATACTACAGCAGAGTTGATCTGTGATGGGCACCATGTGGATCCGCTAGCTTGTGATATCCTGATGAAACAAAAAGGAAAAGAAAATGTTGCCTTGATTACTGACTGTATGACAGCTGGGGGATTAGAAGACGGGGACTACATGCTTGGGGAATTTCCAGTCGTGGTCGCTGGAGGGACTGCTCGCTTGAAATCAACTGGTAATCTGGCTGGCTCAATCTTGAAATTGAAAGATGGATTAAAAAATGTTGTAGAGTGGGGGATTGCCAACCCTTACGAAGCAGTGATGATGGCTAGTCTCAATCCGGCAAAATCAGTCCATATTGATGATGTTTGTGGTCAAATTCGAGAAGGTTATGATGCGGACTTCATTGTGCTTGATCAAAATTTGGATCTGGTGGCGACCTATCTCGATGGGGTCAAACGATACCAAGCTATGAACTAGATTCAAGAATCGCAGATAGAATACTTCCTCTCTAGGTCATACCTAGAGAGGTTTTTGTGACGTATTCATGGGGTTAAACAGTCTTGAGGGGCTTTTTATTTACCGATGGTAGTACAATTTTGTGAATGCTGTCTTTTCATGCTATAATGGGAATTGAAATGTGAGGTAGCTTATGAAGGCAATTGATATACGTTTTTTATTAATGGGAATTTTTTTCTTGCTCTATGGGATTGTAAGAAAAAATATCTTTATTGTGATTGTTGGTGGGGCATTTTTACTCTATAGTTTTTATAGCAAGAAGATGGAGCCAACCAAGAAGAATATTTTTAAGCCAGAGCTCAAGCTTCGAGGGCCTAAGAAACCGAAATCGAAGAAAGGAAAGAAAAAATGAACAATTATCGTTTAAATAATGGGGTGGAGATTCCTGTATTGGGATTTGGAACCTGGAAAGCAGCGGATGGAGAAGAAGCCTATCAAGCTGTCTTAGCTGCTTTAAAAGCAGGTTATCGCCATATCGATACAGCTGCGATTTATCAGAATGAAGAGAGTGTGGGTCGGGCCATTAAAGACAGTGGTCTTGCGCGCGAAGACCTGTTTATTACCACCAAACTTTGGAATACTCATCACACCTATGAAGACGCTCAAGCTGCTTTGGAAGAGTCTCTTGAAAAACTAGGCTTGGACTATGTGGATCTTTATTTGATTCATTGGCCAAATCCAAAACCCCTTCGAGAAAATGATGCTTGGAAACAACGAAATGCTGAGGTTTGGCGAGCAATGGAAGATATGCTAGCTGCTGGCAAGGTTCGAGCTATTGGTATTAGCAATTTTCTGCCTCATCATTTGGAAGCCCTCCTTGAAACAGCTCGGGTCATTCCGGCTGTGAACCAAATTCGTCTAGCACCTGGGGTGTACCAAAGTGAAGCCATTGCAGCAAGTCGCAAGCATGGCATTTTACTAGAAGCTTGGGGACCTTTTGGCCAAGGAGAATTGTTCCAAAATGAACAAGTAAAAGAAATGGCTACTAAATATGGGAAAACCGTCGCTCAACTAGCCCTAGCTTGGAGTTTGCAAGAAGGTTTCCTTCCACTGCCAAAATCGGTTACGCCTGAGCGGATTGCGAGTAATTTAAATTGCTTTGATTTTGAATTGGCGGCAGATGATATGGAACTCCTTCGCCATCTTCCGGTTGAAGCAGGTGCACCAGATCCGGACACCAAAGATTTTTAAAAGAGAATTTCTATTCATTAATGAAAACCGAGGACAGTTTCGTTCTCGGTTTTTAAAATCCTTTCAATGATTAAATAATTTTAAAATTCCAACAAAAACAGATGTTCTATAATACTTTCCTATACTAATTTACATTTTTCCGAACGAAAATAAACTAATAGTTAGTAACATTCGTAAATGTTACATTTGTGTTACATTTTGTTTTTTGAATGAATTTTCAGATAATTTTGCGTTATAATAGTTACTATTAAAATAAAAGGGGAGTTTCTATGAATAGACAAGAACGTTTTTCATTAAGAAAATACAAATTTGGTGTAGCCTCAGTTTTATTAGGGGCTGTTTTGGTATTTGGATCTGCACAAGCGAGTGCTGAAGAACAGGCGGCCAGCCAAACGAGTGCTGGAACACAGCTTGTAGCCACTACTCAACAGGCACCTGCTGAAGAAGAGCATTCACAAGCAACAGAAGCAAGTACAGCAGTTGCTAGTGAGAAAGTAGCAGTTGCAAAAGAAGCAACAGTTGCTGAAAAGACAACGAATGCAACAGAAGCAGCTCATGTTGAAAAAACAGAAGCTCCGAAAGAAGCAGCTACTGTTCCAGAAACAAAACAGGAAGTAGCGGAAAAACCTGTAGAAAAAGCAACAGAAGTGGCTACTGCGACAAGTTCGGAAACAACGAATCGCCATGAGGCAGCTGAAAAACCTCAAAGCATCGAAAGTGACGAAATTATTACAGTTCCCCAAACCTGGAAGCAAGGCTATAAAGGGGAAGGGATGGTTGTCGCCGTCATCGACTCTGGCTTGGATGTGAACCACGAGGTTCTTCGGATTACCGATCCTTCAAAAGCTAAGTTTAAAAACCAAGAAGAAATCGAAGCTGCTAAGAAAGCGGCAGGAATCGATTATGGTAAATGGTACAACGACAAGGTTGTCTACGCTTATGACTACTTTGATGGGACCGACAATATCAAAGAGGCCGAAAGAGATTCTCATGGGATGCACGTTACAGGGATTGCAACAGGGAATCCTGATAAAGAAGCAGGAAACGGAGAAAAGATCTATGGTGTAGCACCAGAAGCGCAAGTTATGTTTATGCGTGTCTTTTCAGATCGTCAAAAAACAACGGGTTCTGCTCTTTATGTAAAAGCAATTGATGATGCTGTAGCTCTTGGTGCAGATACCATCAATATGAGTCTTGGATCTTCTACTGGTTCTACGGTCAATGCAGGTTCAGATATCATTGACGCCATCAAACGGGCGCGTGCTAAAGGTGTATCTGTCCTAATCTCTGCAGGAAATAGCAATACTTTTGGGAATGGCTATTCAAGACCAGCTGCAGAAAATCCAGATTACGGCTTGGTCGGAAACCCATCAACAGTAGAGGACTCTATTTCTGTTGCTTCAATCAATAATAAAATCATTACCACAGAGGTTTTCGAAGTCAAAGGTTTGGAAGGTAATGCAGAAGTAGATAACGGGAAGTTTGACTACAGTAAATCTGCAACAGATACAGACTTTGAAAAAGGTAAAGAATATGAGTATGTATCAGTTGGTCTTGGGAAAGAAGATGATTTCAAAGATCTAGATCTTACCGGTAAATTGGCGCTTATCCAACGCGGGGAAATTCCATTCTCAGAAAAGATTGCCAATGCCTTCCATCATGGTGCAGCAGGAGCTTTGGTCTACAATAATGTGGAAGGATCGAATCTTGGAATGGCAATTGATGGAGATGCTAAGAAAATTCCATCTGTCTTCATTTCAAAACGCTATGGGGAAGCTCTGAAAGCTGGATCTTACAAAGTTGTCTTTAACAATACCATGGCTAACCGTCCATCTCCAGAAGCAGACCAATTGTCTGATTTCTCAAGCTGGGGTGTGACAACAGATGGTCAGTTGAAACCAGATGTCACAGCACCTGGTGGGAATATCTTCTCTTCTTTGAATGACAATACCTACGGGGATATGAGTGGTACTAGTATGGCCTCACCTCACGTAGCAGGTGTTGCAGCCTTGGTTAAAGAATACCTTGTGAAGAACCATCCAGAATTGACTCCAGAACAAGTTTCTGCAACTGTCAAGGCCTTGATTATGTCTACGGCTAAACCGCATGTTAACAAAGAAACCGGTGTCTATACGTCTCCACGTCAACAAGGAGCAGGGGTTGTCGACACAGCCGCAGCTGTTTCAACAGACTTGTATGTGACTGGTGAAAACAACTATCCAAGCGTCACTCTTGGTAACGTTGGAGATAGCTTTACATTTAATGTGACGGTTCACAATATTTCAGATACCGATCGTACCTTGAAAATGTTGGTGAATACTGACACAGATGAAGTAAAAGATGGTAAATTTACTCTTCGTCCACGTAAATTGACTGAAACAGCTTGGCCTGAAGTCACTGTGAAAGCTCATAGCTCTGAAACGGTTACGGTGAAAGTCGATACAAGTAAATTCACAGAAGAGTTGAGCAAAGAAATGCCAAATGGCTATTTCCTTGAAGGATTTGTTCGTTTTGTCGATCCAGCAGATGATGGGGATGTAGTTAGCTTGCCATTTATGGGATTCAAGGGAGAATTTCAAAACCTTCCAGCAGTTGAAAAATCAATCTATGATTTGGTTCGTGAAGGAAAAGATGGCTTCTACTATCATGTTCCAAAAAATTTGAATATCTCATCTAGTGCCAATGTTTCTGCGCTCGTCACCCTGCAAAATGACCTTCTCCTTACACAAGGGAAACGAGATGGTCGTCGGATTACAGTTCTTGGTATTGAAGAAAATGCAGAAGGAACTCACTCTCTTCAACTAGATGAGAATGGAAATGTTCGCATTGCCATTTCACCAAATGAAGATGGGAATAAAGACCTTGTTGAATACAAAACAGTTGCTCTTAGAAACATTGAAAACCTTCATGCAACTGTCTATGCAGCAAGTGATACGGAACATAAAAATCCACTGTGGGAAGGAACTCCATCTGATCATCGTAAGAACTTCTTTGATGGCAATGAAAAGAACCCACGCAGCTACACACTGGATAACACTGCTTGGAATGGTACCGATGCAAATGGAAAAGCAGTAGCAGATGGTGTATATGATTATGTCATTCGTTACACCCCAATGGTTCCTGGAGCTGAGGAGCAATCAACAACCTTCAAGGTTCAAGTCGATACTCAAAAACCAGTGATCACATCTGGATATATCCGTTTCAAAGATGGGGCTCAACAGTTTATAGCACGTAAAGCCAAAGATGTTGGCGATGGTGGTATCTTAACTGAAAAACTCGTCTACGTGACTCCATTCGATGATCAGGGGACAATGGTCCAAACCAGTGAAGATAAGAATGGTACACGTGCGCTTGAAAATTACCATGTGATCAAGGCCAATGCAGATGGTAGCTTCGATCTTCCTGAAAACATCGATAAGAAGAATATCTACTACTATGTAGAAGACTTTGCGGGTAACGTAGATTATGTTTCACTAGCTGATTTAGTTCGGGATCAAAATAGTGGTCGGGTTCAAATTGCAGTTCGTGACGCTAAAACGAACAAAGATTTGGATACTATGTATGTTTACCGAATCAAAGATAGCAATGGTCAATACGTATCAGTTGATAAGACAAAAGATATTAACTTCTTGAACTTTGGTCATTATACTGCAGAAATCTTTACGTATGATCGTACAGAAGTGAAATTTGTCAGCAGCTTGACGCAAGAATTTGATTTGACAGAGGATAATAGTTTCCAAACGATCGCTTTTCTTGCCAATACTTTAGAATATGCACCAGTTAGCATCAACTTTGATCAACCGGTTTCAAAAGCGGCTACGATTGTATTAAAAGGGGCAGATGGTGAAAACTTTGTCTTGCCTGCTGAAAAATATGGTAAAAATGGCTTTGGTAAATCTGTAGCAACTGGTCAATATACCTTGGTTGCAACTCTTCCTACAGGCTATGAACTAGCTGAGGAAGCACCAGTGATTTCAGTTGTCGCAGGGCGCAACAACAATTACCGTATTGGAGTGATCTCAAAAGTGGATCTCTTAGCTGCTTTGAACAACCAAGCAGATGTTACAAAGACAGCGCAATACTTCAATGCCAGTGCGGATAAGAAGGAAGCCTATGATCAAGCCTTGCAAGCGGCCCAAGCAGCCTTGACCAACAAGGTTAGTCAAGAGCAAGTCAACCAAGCTCTAGCTAGTCTTGAAGCTGCCAGCCAAGCTTTGGATGGGAAAGATTCAAACGTTGCGGCCTTGAAAGAAGCTATGCAGGCTTACGATGCTACGACAAAAACTGGTCGTTATGCCAATGCCAAAGAAAAAGTACGTCGCGACTACGATCGTGCTTTCCAAACAGTAGCCTTGCTTGCAGTTGATCCAACTGTGAAACAAGAACAAATCAATCAAGCACTTGCTGAGCTTAGCCGTGCAGAAGGAAAATTAAACGGGAAAGCAACTGATTTTTCAAGTCTTGAAAAATACATCAAGGAAGAATTGAAGTTCCAAGAAAAGAATGCTAAATTCATCTATGCTGGAAATGAAGAAAAAGAAGCTTACCTAGTAGCCTTCAAGGATGCACAAACCATCCTTTCAAATCCAGGAGCAAGCCAACAAGATGTGAAAGATGCTTTGACAGCCTTGAAGAATGCCAAGAAAAAACTTCATGGTAAAAAACCAAAAGCTGCAAGACGTCCATAAGAAAAACAACCTTGTTTGTTAGCCTAAAATCCGTATGAAACGATTGTTTCATGCGGATTTTAATTTACAAGTACCTAAAAATCTGCTATAATACTAGTCAAGAAAGAAGGGCTTACGGCGTTTTTCTAGCGAGCTTGGGATAGTGAGAGCCAAGTAGAGCAAAGTAAGCAAGTGGCGCTTTCTCTCAGTAAAAGCTGAGTAAAGTAAAATAAAATGAAGTAATAAATTAGGGTGGAACCGCGTTTCTGACGCCCCTAGTCGCAAGGCTTGGGTGTTGAAATTCGGTTCTTTTTGAATTCTTCTAATGCCTAAGTAGAAAGGAGTACAATGCTTAAAGGATCTTGTTTATGTAAAGCAGTGACCTACACTCTAGATGAGGTATTATCGGAATTAGTTTTTTGTCATTGCTCATTTTGTCGGAAAGCAACTGCGTCTGCCTATACAGTTAATGCTAAAGTTAGCAGTGAAAAGCTAGTATTGCATGGAAAAGAAAAGCTTGTTTCCTATAGTTCTTCTCCAGGAAAACAGCGTTATTACTGCCAGAACTGTCATAGTCAAATTTTCACTGTTCAAGAAAATATACCAGAAGTCTGTGCTTTGAAATTAGGTACAATAGACGAATGCGATCAGAATTTACAAACTATTCCTAAACGTCATATTTTTCAGGATCCAGCTTTTTCTTGGTTGCTTGATAAATAAACCAAAAAAGATAATATAAATTAAAGGAGTAAATAATGTCTAAAAAACTAACCTTCCAGGAAATTATCCTTACTTTGCAACAATACTGGAATGACCAGGGTTGTATGCTGATGCAGGCTTATGATAACGAAAAAGGTGCGGGAACCATGAGTCCTTACACCTTCCTCCGTGCCATTGGTCCTGAACCATGGAATGCGGCTTATGTAGAGCCATCTCGTCGTCCAGCAGATGGTCGTTATGGGGAAAACCCAAACCGCCTTTACCAACACCACCAATTCCAAGTGGTTATGAAACCTTCTCCATCAAACATCCAAGAGCTCTACCTTGAGTCATTGGAAAAATTGGGGATCAATCCTTTGGAACACGATATCCGTTTCGTTGAAGATAACTGGGAAAACCCATCAACTGGTTCAGCTGGTCTTGGTTGGGAAGTTTGGTTGGACGGTATGGAAATCACTCAGTTTACCTACTTCCAACAAGTTGGTGGATTGGCAACTGGTCCGGTAACTTCTGAGGTCACTTACGGATTGGAACGTTTGGCTTCTTACATCCAAGAAGTCGATTCTGTTTACGATATTGAGTGGGCTCCAGGCGTTAAATACGGAGAAATCTTCCTTCAACCAGAATATGAACACTCAAAATACAGCTTTGAAGTTTCTGACCAAGATATGCTTCTTGAAAATTTCGAAAAATTTGAAAAAGAAGCAGGACGTGCTTTGGAATTGGGCCTTGTTCACCCAGCCTATGACTACGTTTTGAAATGTTCACATACCTTCAATTTGCTTGATGCTCGTGGAGCAGTATCCGTTACAGAACGTGCCGGCTATATTGCCCGCATCCGTAACTTGGCCCGTGTCGTAGCCAAAACCTTCGTCGCAGAACGCAAGAAACTCGGTTACCCACTTCTTGACGAAGCCACACGCGCCAAACTCCTAGCAGAAGAGGAAGAATAAAAAGAGTTACAAGAATGGAAAATGGGCAAACAAAGTGAGCCCGTACGGCTACCCAGAGGCAAGTCGGAGACTTGCTAAAGGGATAGGCACCGCTGTACTGCTATATGGGGATTTTTGAAACGTTAGGTTCAAAAATCAGTTGGCTAAATCCACTTTGATGAGACTGTTGGAAATCGATGTCAAGGAGACAGAAGATTTCCAACAGTCTCACAAAGTTAGTTAGCGACGTCCCCAGTACCTAAGGTGCCTATCAAAAAGAAGAATTTTGTAAAGGAAAAAACATGACAAAAAACTTATTAGTAGAACTTGGACTTGAAGAGTTGCCAGCCTACGTTGTCACACCAAGTGAAAAACAACTGGGTGAGAAAATGGCAGCCTTCTTGGATGACAACCGTCTTTCATACGAAAGCATTCAAACCTTCTCAACGCCACGCCGTTTGGCTGTACGTGTGATTGGTTTGGCGGATCAACAATCGGATTTGACCGAAGATTTTAAAGGACCTTCTAAGAAAATCGCCTTGGATGCAGACGGAAACTTCTCAAAAGCGGCTCAAGGATTCGTTCGTGGAAAAGGCTTGACCGTTGATGATATCGAATTTCGTGAAGTCAAGGGTGAAGAGTACGTTTATGTCACGAAACACGAAGCTGGAAAACCTGCCAAAGAAGTCTTGGCTGGCGTTCCAGAAGTGCTTGCTTCATTGACCTTCCCTGTTAGCATGCACTGGGCTAACAACACATTTGAATACATTCGCCCAGTTCACACCTTGATCGTTCTTTTGGGCGACGAAGCGCTTGACCTTGATTTCTTGGATATCCAGTCAGGTCGTGTTAGTCGTGGCCACCGTTTCCTTGGACATGAAGTGGAAATTACCAATGCGGATTCTTATGAAGAAGACCTTCGCACGGTTTACGTGATTGCGGATAGCAAAGAACGTGAAAACATGATCCGTGAGCAAATCAAGGCCATCGAAGCAGAACAAGGTGTTCAAGTTCAAATCGAAGAAGGACTTTTGAACGAAGTCTTGAACTTGGTCGAATACCCAACTGCCTTTATGGGAAGTTTTGACACTAAATATTTGGATGTTCCAGAAGAAGTCTTGGTGACCTCAATGGAAACGCACCAACGGTACTTTGTTGTACGTGACCTTGATGGTAATCTCAAACCAAACTTTATCTCCGTCCGTAATGGGAACGCTGAGCACTTGGAAAATGTTATCCGAGGAAATGAAAAAGTCTTGGTGGCGCGTCTTGAAGATGGTGAATTCTTCTGGCGTGAAGACCAAAAACTTAAGATCGAAGACCTCGTTGCTAAATTGGCGAACGTGACCTTCCATGAAAAAATTGGTTCTCTTTCAGAACACATGGCGCGTGCTGGTGTTATTGCAGCGTCACTAGCTGAGCAAGCTGGTTTGACTGCTGAAGAAACGGCAGCCGTCGCTCGTGCAGCTGAAATCTACAAATTTGACCTCTTGACGGGTATGGTCGGAGAGTTCGATGAATTGCAAGGAATTATGGGTGAAAAATACGCCCTCCTTGCTGGTGAAGATGCTGCGGTTGCGACAGCTATCCGTGAGCACTACCTTCCTGATTCAGCAGACGGAGCCCTTCCAGAGACTAAGGTTGGTGCCATTCTTGCCCTTGCAGATAAATTGGATACCCTTCTTTCCTTCTTCTCAGTTGGCTTGATTCCATCAGGTTCCAATGACCCTTATGCACTTCGTCGTGCAACACAAGGGATTGTTCGTATCTTGGATGCCTTTGGTTGGCATATCCCTATGGATGAGTTGATTGACAGCCTTTACGGTCTGTCGTTTGATAGTCTTTCTTATGACAATCAAGCAGAAGTGCTCAACTTCATCAAGGCGCGTGTGGACAAGATGATGGGACGCACACCAAAAGATATCAAAGACGCTGTGCTTGCTGGTTCAAACTTTGTCGTGGCTGATATGCTGGAAGCAGCTGAAGCTCTTTCAGAAGCTGCGAAGACTGATGGTTACAAGGCAGCTGTTGAATCACTCTCACGTGCCTTTAACTTGGCAGAAAAAGCAGATGCTTCAGTAGCAGTCGATGCTAGTCTCTTTGAAAATGATCAAGAAAAAGCCTTGGCTCAAGCAGCAGAAAGTCTTGAATTGACAGGTTCAGCTAGCGACAAATTGGCTCAACTTTTCGCTCTTAGCCCAGTCATTGATGCCTTCTTTGACAATACTATGGTTATGGCAGAAGATGAGGCTGTTAAAAACAACCGTTTGGCCCTTCTTGCAGGTCTGGTTGCGAAAGCTAACGCTGTTGCAGCTTTCAACCAATTGAACACAAAATAAGTACCTGATGACAGGTAGAAAGTAGGTCTGATGATGACACCTGAAAAAATCGCTCGGATCAATGAGCTTGCAAAAAAGAAAAAAACAGAAGGTTTGACTCCAGAAGAAGCAGTGGAACAAGCAAAACTTCGTGAAGAATACATTGAAGGTTATCGTCGTTCGGTTCGTCACCACATCGAAGGTATTAAAATTGTGGATGAAGAAGGAAATGATGTAACACCTGAGAAACTACGCCAAGTGCAACGGGAAAAAGGTTTGCATGGCCGTAGTCTCGATGACCCTAATTCATAATCAAAAAAGAGTGCTGGAAGAGACTCCAGCACTCTTTTTGATCTATAAAATTCAGAATATTCTGGACCGGATTGACCAATTTTTAAAAACATGGTATAGTAGATTGTATGAAAATTTGAAGTATACTTTTCTGAAAATGTACAGAAAAAGAATTGGAGTAATCATATGTCAAAAAAACATCATCCTGGTGAAGAAACCGAAAATGGGATGGTTCGTGGTCTGCAAAATCGGCATGTTCAGCTGATCGCTATTGCAGGAACCATCGGGACAGGACTCTTTCTTGGAGCCGGTCGTTCCCTTTCTTTGACAGGTCCCTCTATTATTTTAGTCTATATGCTGACTGGCGCCTTCATGTACCTGATGATGCGGGCAATCGGAGAAATGCTCTATATGGACCCTGATCAACACACCTTTATCAACTTTATCACCAAGTATATAGGAAAAGGTTGGGGTTATTTTTCAGGATGGTCCTATTGGGTCTCCTTGGTATTTTTGGGAATGGCAGAGATCACCGCTGTTTCCAACTATGTCCAGCTTTGGTTTCCAAATTGGCCAGCCTGGCAGATTCAAATTATCTTTTTAGCGCTCTTAAGTTGTGTAAACTTGATCGCTGTGAAGGTTTTTGGAGAGGTTGAATTCTGGTTTGGAATGATCAAGATTGTCACGATTTTAGCCTTGATCGCAACAGGAATCTTTATGGTGACGACGAATTTTGAAACACCAGCTGGACACGCTAGCTTAAGTAACATTACCAATGGTTTTCAAATGTTTCCAAATGGTTGGGTCAAGTTCGTCATGGCCTTCCAAATGGTCTTCTTTGCTTACCAAGCAATCGAATTTGTTGGAATTACTACTTCTGAAACAGCTAATCCCCGACAAGTATTGCCAAAAGCTATTAAAGAAATTCCAATCCGAATTGTAATCTTTTATGTAGGAGCTTTGTTGGCGATTATGGCTATTTTCCCTTGGCAACAGCTTCCTGTCAATAAGTCACCGTTTGTAACGGTCTTTCAGATGGTAGGAATCAAGTGGGCAGCTGGATTGATTAATTTTGTTGTACTGACAGCTGCTGCATCTTCCTTGAATTCCACCCTCTATTCAACAGGGCGTCACTTGTACCAGATTGCAAAAGAAACACCAAACAGCAAAGTGATGAATCGTTTGAAACTGAATAGCTTATCTCGTATGGGGATTCCAAGTCGCGCGATTATTTTTTCTGCGATTGTGGTTGCTGTTTCAGCCTTTATCAATATCTTGCCAGGTGTCTCAGATGCCTTTGCCTTGATTACGGCATCTTCTTCTGGTGTCTACATTGCTATTTACATTTTGACCATGCTTGCCCATCTTAAGTACCGTAAATCGAAAGAATTTATGCCAGATGGTTTTGTCATGCCAGCCTATAAAGTGTTGAATCCATTGACCATTGTTTTCTTCCTCTTTGTATTCGTTTGTCTCTTCTTGCAAGAATCAACATACATTGGAGCGATTGGAGCAACTATCTGGATCATTCTTTTTGGGATTTACAGCAATTGGAAACATAATAAATAAACTGCAAAACTCACCAAACGGTGAGTTTTTATTATTTCAGAGCTAGTTTGCTTTTTTTAAGAGGTTTCTTGGAGTGGTTAAAAGAAAAACAGAGGTGGGAGAAATTATTTTTCTTCCATCTCTGTTTTTTGTCCTTGAATAGCTTTTTTGAGCCACCAAAGTGAGCCGACTAGGATCAGAGCAGCAAGCCAAAAAATCCAAGCCTCAATAGTGGTTAGAAAAAAGTAGAGAGCGATAGCATCGACCAATAAAAGTGGGATGAGAATCTGTTTTCTTATTTTCATAAGAATATTGTATCATAAATCCTAGAGGAAACAAATGAAATCAAGCCTTTCTAAGTATTTTGTAGGATCTGAAAAGATCCGATAGGGTTAGTTAGTGAATTTTCTTTCAGGAGTGCATCTTGGTCCCATTTGTGGTAAAATAGTAAAGATATGAGTAAAGAATTTCATCATGTAACGGTTTTGCTTCATGAAACGATCGATATGCTGGATGTTAAGCCAGATGGGATCTATGTAGACGCCACATTGGGTGGGGCAGGCCACAGCGAATATTTGTTAACAAAATTAAATGAATCGGGCCATCTTTATGCCTTTGACCAAGATCAGCATGCAATTGAGAATGCTAAGATTCGTTTAGCTCCATTCATCGAGAAAGGCATGGTGACCTTCATTAAGGATAACTTTCGT
This sequence comes from Streptococcus parasanguinis, assembly GCF_019929185.1. GTDB lineage: Bacteria > Bacillota > Bacilli > Lactobacillales > Streptococcaceae > Streptococcus > Streptococcus parasanguinis_O. The sequence goes on along the minus strand of NZ_JAHZPC010000011.1, from coordinate 20,645 downwards.
CATTTGAAGGAACGTCTAAACGAATTGGGTGTGACTGAAATTGATGGGATCTGTTATGACCTAGGTGTCTCTAGTCCTCAGTTAGATGAACGGGAACGCGGATTTTCTTACAAGAAAGATGCGCCACTGGACATGCGGATGAATCAAGAAGCTTCTTTGACGGCCTATGAGGTTGTAAATAACTACGATTACCATGATCTAGTCCGTATTTTTTTCAAATATGGAGAGGACAAATTTTCCAAGCAAATTGCGCGGAAAATTGAGCAAGCACGAGCAATTAAACCGATTGAAACAACGACTGAATTAGCAGAGATTATTAAATCTGCTAAACCAGCTAAGGAGCTCAAGAAAAAGGGCCATCCTGCTAAACAGATTTTCCAAGCCATTCGTATCGAAGTCAATGATGAACTGGGAGCTGCAGATGAATCAATTCAGCAAGCCATGGATTTGTTGGCCCTCGATGGTCGTATTTCTGTGATTACCTTTCATTCGTTAGAGGATCGATTGACCAAACAATTGTTTAAAGAAGCTTCGACAGTTGAGGTTCCAAAGGGGCTTCCCTTTATTCCAGATGATTTGAAACCAAAGATGGAGTTGGTCAACCGGAAACCTATTTTGCCAAGTGAAGAAGAGCTTGAGGATAATAATCGATCCCATTCAGCAAAACTACGGGTTGCTCGAAAAATACACAAGTAAGAGGAATTGATATGGCAGCAAGAGATGAGAGAACAAGAACACAGCTACTGCAAGACCGCTTTCGCCGTTTCTCTAGAGTAGAAAAGGCTTTTTATGGGTCGATTGTCCTAACAGCTGTTATTTTAGCCATTAGTATCGTCTTTATGCAGACACGGATTTTACAAGTTCAGAGTGAATTGACTGATTTGAATACGGAACTAGAAGCCAAAAAGACGGAATTAGCAGATGTTCGTCAAGAGGTCAATGAATTAACACGTTATGACCGCTTATCACAGTTGGCTAGCTCCCAAGGAATGAAGCTGCAAAAAGAAAATCGAAAAACAGTGAGTGCAAGTAGTGATGAATAAATTCAAAAAATTTTTGATCGGGTATTCGATAAAGAAACGTCGCTTGCCGGATCAGAATCGAAAACAAGTTGGGAAAAATCTCAGTGTACTGGCGATTTTCCTCTTTTTTCTCTTTCTGATTAATTTTGCAATGATCATTGGGACTGACAAAAAATTTGGTGTAACCTTATCGGATCAAGCCAAAAAAGTCCATGAGCAGACGGTCATTGTTCCTGCAAAACGTGGAACGATCTACGACCGAAATGGAGCAGTAATTGCTGAAGATGCTACGACCTATAACGTTTATGCTATTATTGATAAAAAGTACAAATCAGCAACTGGGAAAATCCTCTATGTAGAAGAGAGCCAATTTAAAAAAGTAGCAGAAATCTTTAAGCAGTACTTAGGGATGGATGAGGATTACGTCATTCAACAGTTGTCGCAAAAGAAATTGAAACAGGTTTCTTTTGGCTCGAACGGAAACGGCATAACTTATAGTAATATGACAGCCATCCGTGAGGCCATGGAAGCGGCGAAGATTGAAGGGGTTGCCTTTACAACCAGTCCAAATCGAAGCTATAAAAATGGAGTTTTTGCTTCTCAATTTATAGGTCAGGCCTCTCTTCAAGAAGATAAAGAGGGGAATAAAACTCTGAAGGGGCAATCAGGGATGGAGAAATCCCTCGATCGTATTCTCGCTGGTCAAAATGGGGTTATCACCTATGACAAAGACCGAAACGGCAATATCGTTCCTGGTTCAGATAAGGTTTCTGTCAAAACAGAAGATGGAAAAGATGTCTATACGACCATTTCAGCAGAATTACAAACCTACCTTGAGACGCGAATGGATGTTTTCCAAGAAAAAGTAAAAGGAAAGTATGTTAGTGCGACTCTTGTGAGTGCAAAAACTGGAGAAATCCTGGCTACAACGCAACGTCCATCCTATAATGCGGATACCAAACAAGGGTTGGATCTGAAAAACTTGAAAACCTGGAATACCATCCTTTATCAAGATCAATATGAACCGGGTTCAACGATGAAGGTCATGTTATTAGCTTCGGCGATTGATCATGGAACTTTCCCAGCCTATAATGAAGGATACTACAATAACGAACTACAAGTAAAAGATGCGACGATCCGTGACTGGGATGTCAATATGGGGCTGTCTGAAGGTCGCTATATGAATATCGCACAGGGCTTTGCTTACTCAAGTAACGTGGGGATGACTCGCTTAGAGCAAAAGATGGGAAATGCTGTCTGGATGGACTACCTAACCCGCTTTAAATTCGGTCTTCCGACCCGTTTTGGAATGGGAAATGAAGCTTACGGGGGTCTTCCAGGGGATAACTATGTCAGTCAGGCACAATCTGCCTTTGGTCAAGGGATTTCCGTCAGTCAAACCCAAATGTTACGGGCCTTTAGCGCCATCGCTAATGATGGGCAAATGTTGGAGCCGAAATTTATTAGTGCTATTTACGATAAAAAATCAGACACAGCCCGCAAATCAAAAAAAGAAGTTGTTGGAAAACCAGTTTCAGGATCAGCTGCGCAACAGACACGGAACTATATGATCACCGTCGGAACAGATCCAGAGTATGGAACCTTGTACAGCGATGGACCCATCATTCAGGTACCAGGTCAAAACGTTGCGGTGAAATCAGGGACTGCCCAAATGGCGACAGATCAAGGATACTTACAAGGAGAAAATGATTATATCAACTCGGTTGTAGCCATGACACCTGCAGAAGATCCTGAATTCATCATGTATGTGACGGTCCAACAACCAGAAGTGAAATTCTCAGCGACCAGCTGGGAAGAGCTGGTCAATCCTATTTTGGAAGATGCAGTTGCTTTAAAAGACGAATTGCATTTGACATCAGAGGCACCAACGTTGGATGGTGTGACCAAAGAAACGACCTACAAAATCCCTTCAGTAGAAACTCTCTCTAAGGAGTTGAATCTGAAACAAAATTTGAGCCCAGGTGCTTATTCAGAGGAATTGCGTCGCAATTTGGTGCAACCAATTGTCCTAGGAACCGGGGAAAATATCCGCAAAATGTCTGTGGATATAGGCTCTAAAGTCAAAGCCAATCAGCAAGTATTGTTATTGACAGAAGACTTTGATGCGGTTCCAGATATGTATGGTTGGACTAAGAAAAATGCAGACATCTTTGGAGAATGGACTGGAATTGAGATTACCTATAAAGGTAGTGGAAAGAAAGTAACCAAACAAAGTGTCAAAATGAACACCTCACTCAATAAAACTAAAAAGATTACGTTAACATTAGGAGACTAAGATGTATATTGCTACGATCCTTGTATCGTTTCTATTAACAGTGGCTGCAATTCCAGCCTTTATTCGATTTTACCATCGTGCTCATATTTCTGGGCAACAAATGCACGAAGATGTGAAACAACACAAAGCAAAAGCTGGCACTCCGACAATGGGTGGAGTTGTATTTCTCATTACAGCCGTTCTAGTTAGTTTTGTCGTTACCGTATTGACTGGAAATTTCACGCGCCCTGTTCAACTTACTCTATTTATCTTGATTCTATATGGAATTGTTGGATTTTTGGATGACTTTTTAAAAGTTTTTCGTAAGATTAATGAAGGGCTCAATCCAAAGCAAAAATTAGCTCTTCAACTCGTTGGTGGAATCATCTTCTATATTTTTTCTGAGCGCCACGGTGCAGGAAGCCTTTTGAATGTCTTTGGTTACGATCTTTACTTGGGACATTTCTACATTCTCTTTGCTTTATTTTGGTTGGTTGGTTTTTCAAATGCGGTCAATTTGACAGATGGGATTGATGGATTAGCCAGCATTTCCGTTGCCATTAGCCTGAGTGCCTATTCCTTTATTGCCTATATGCAAGGAAAATGGGATATTCTCTTTGTCACCTTGAGTATGATTGGGGCCTTGCTTGGATTCTTTGTCTTCAATCACAAGCCGGCTAAAATCTTTATGGGAGATGTCGGTAGTCTTGCTCTTGGAGGGATGCTTGCAGCTTTGTCAATGGCTATGCATGTCGAGTGGACGCTACTCCTGATTGGTCTGGTCTATGTCATTGAAACAGGTTCAGTGATGCTACAAGTGACCTATTTCAAATGGACCAAGAAACGCTACGGGGAAGGGCGACGGATTTTCAGAATGACTCCTTTCCACCATCATTTAGAACTGGGTGGCCTTTCTGGCAATGGCCAAAATTGGTCAGAATGGAAAGTGGATGCTTTTATGTGGACCATTGCCTTGGTGACAAGCGGTATCACTCTTGTCCTTCTCTATCTATAAAACGACGGTGGGCTTGCCCATCGTTTTTTAATCGGCACAAGGGAGAGACTTGACACGAGGAAAAACAACTAAAAGAGAAGCGCGAAGACAGCTTTTCTGATATAATAATAGAGATCATGAAAGGAACTGAGAAAATGAAATTTACAGAGTTTAATTTTAAGCCCTATATTCAAGAGGTACTGAAAGAAATCAATTTTAGAGAAGCAACCGAAGTACAGGAAAAACTAATTCCGATTGTCCTAGCTGGAAATGATTTAGTAGGAGAATCAAAGACTGGTTCTGGGAAAACCCATACGTTCCTCTTGCCGATTTTTCAAACGTTAAATGAAGACAGCCAACAAGTTGAAGCGGTCATCACGGCGCCTAGTCGGGAGTTGGCGACGCAAATTTACCAAGCTGCTCGTCAAATCGCTAGTCATTCTGAAAAAGAGATTCGGATTGTGAATTATGTTGGAGGAACGGATAAAAGCCGTCAGATTGAAAAACTGCAGGTCAAACAACCACATATCGTGATTGGAACTCCAGGCCGGATCTATGATCTGGTTGCATCTGGTGATCTGGCTATTCATAAGGCCCATACTTTTGTAGTAGACGAGGCAGATATGACACTGGACATGGGATTCTTGTCTACTGTGGATAAGATTGCTTCAAGGCTTCCGCAACAACTGCAATTTTTAGTTTTTTCAGCCACCATTCCGCAAAAATTGCAGCCTTTCTTGAAAAAATATCTCTCAAACCCAGTCATGGAGCAAATTAAGACCAAGACGGTGATTTCAGATACCATCGATAATTGGCTGGTTTCGACCAAGGGTCGGGATAAAAATGAGCAAATTTACCAATTGACCAAGACCTTGCAACCTTATTTGGCCATGATTTTCGTTAATACCAAAACGAGAGCAGATGATCTCCATGCTTATCTAGTAGCCCAAGGATTGAAAGTGGCGAAGATTCACGGAGATATCCCACCACGTGAACGGAAACGGATCATGAATCAGGTTAAAAATCTTGATTTTGAGTATATTGTGGCCACCGATTTGGCGGCTCGTGGAATTGATATCGAAGGAGTGAGCCATGTCATCAACGATGCCATTCCACAAGATCTTTCCTTCTTCGTTCACCGTGTTGGCCGGACAGGTCGCAATGGCCTACCAGGTGTAGCCATTACTCTTTATCAACCGAGTGATGATTCAGATATCCGTGAACTAGAAAAAATGGGCATTCGTTTCGTACCGAAAGTGTTGAAAAATGGGGTTATTGAAGATACCTATGATCGGGATAGACGGGTGAATCGTGAGAAGAAGCAAGAGAAACTTGATATCGAAATGATTGGTCTGGTGAAGAAGAAAAAGAAAAAAATCAAACCAGGCTACAAGAAAAAAATCAAATGGGCAGTTGATGAAAAGCGGAGAAAAGCAAAACGAGCTGAAAACCGTGCGCGTGGTCGGGCAGAACGAAAGGCCAAACGCCAAACTTTCTAACCCCTTCTTTCAAATGTTCAGAAGAAAACATAGATTTTCTTTATGAACTCCATAAAGAAAAACTATTAGGAACTTGTCTAAAATTATGATAGACTAAATTTGAGTAGTCTATCATTTTTCTATTTCTGTAGCAATTTTTGGAATTCCGATAGTGAATGTGATAGAATGTTTATGTTCGAGAAAGGAAGTAACAAAAATGTTTACAACTAATCTTTTAACTGCCAACTGGTATGCTGACTTTTTAAAACACGTTCCAGATAGCAAGCTGTTTAGTTTGAGAGCCGTATTGGATGCATTTCCGGCAGTCATTGGGAAATTGCCTGTGACGATTTTATTAGCCCTAGGAGGCGCATTTTTTGGGATTATTTTTGCCATGATTTTTGCTCTGGTCAAAATTAATCGTGTACGAATTCTTTACCCGATTCAAGCTGTTTTTGTCAGTTTTTTACGTGGGACTCCTTTGTTGGTTCAGTTGATGTTGACCTATTATGGGATTCCTCTTATTTTAAAAGCGATCAATCAGTCCTATGGAACAGCTTTTAATATTAATGCCATTCCAGCTGAGTTATTTGCAATTGTGGCTCTTGCCTTTAATGAGGCAGCTTATGCGAGTGAAACCATACGGGCAGCCATTTTATCAGTGGATCCTGGTGAAATTGAGGCAGCGCGTAGTCTTGGGATGACCAACCGTCAAGTTTATCGCCGGATTATTATTCCCAATGCAGCAGTCGTTGCAACTCCTACTTTAATCAACTCTCTCATCGGCTTAACCAAGGGAACCTCGCTAGCCTTTAGTGCCAGTGTGGTTGAAATTTTTGCCCAAGCACGGATTATTGGGGGGAGCGATTTGAAGTACTTTGAACGCTTTATCACGGTATCGATTGTTTACTGGATTGTGAACATTCTCATTGAAATACTAGGCCGTCACATTGAACGTCGACTGGATATTGAGACTCCCGTAGCAATTGATTTACCAGATCAGGAGGTCCGGATCTAATGATTTATATTTCAGAATTATCAAAGACATTTTCAGGTCAAAAGGTTTTAAATAATCTAAGTTTGGAAATTCAAAAAGGGGAAGTCGTGGCCCTAATCGGGTCTTCGGGAGCTGGTAAATCAACCTTCTTACGCAGTTTAAACTATTTGGAAGCACCAGATAGCGGTAGAATTAAGATTGATGATTTCGAAGTTGATTTTGAACACATTACCCAAGATCAAATCTTAACCTTAAGAAGAAAATTGGCCATGGTGTTCCAACAGTTTAATTTGTTTGGTAGAAAAACAGCTCTTGAAAATGTGAAAGAAGGGCTCATTGTTGTGAAGGGGTTATCCGATCAAGAAGCAACGAAAATTGCTCGAGAAGAACTGGCAAAAGTCGGTTTATCGGATCGTGAAAATCACTATCCTCGTCACCTCTCAGGTGGACAAAAACAACGTGTGGCTTTGGCTCGTGCCTTGGCTATGAAACCAGAAGTTCTTTTGCTGGATGAACCGACTTCAGCCTTGGATCCAGAATTGGTTGGAGAAGTTGAAAAATCCATTGCCAATGCAGCAAAATCAGGACAAACCATGGTACTGGTCAGCCATGATATGTCTTTTGTAGCGCAAGTAGCAGATAAGGTCCTATTTTTGGATAAAGGACGGATTATTGAATCTGGAACACCAGAGGAAATCATGCAGTATCCAAAAGAAGAACGGACAAAAGAATTCTTTGCTAGTTACAAACGGACCTATGTTTGATATAATAGAGGAGAGGTAAGACTCAGCTGGCGACGCTAGCTGGGTTTGTTTTCTGAAAATGTAAAAATATTTGGAGTTGTGATGTTAAATAAATTATTGTCCTTATATTTACAAAGCTTAGTGACGACAACGATTTTAGTTGGGATCGCTTCTTGTATTTGGATTGGCTACCGTGCCCTTAAGAAGAAAGATAAAACAGCCAAGCAACGACAAGCCCATTTGTATGATATCCTTTTAATTGATATCATGACGATTCCTATTTTAACCTTTGCGGTCATAGGGATTTTGTTTATCTTTCAAGCACGATAATTGCAAAAAGACCGTGTTAGAATTATAATGATTACAACGAAACAGAAAGAGGTTGAGTATGTTTGATACAGTGATTATTGGAGCAGGTCCTGCAGGGATGACTGCTGCCCTTTATGCAGCACGAAGCAATTTAAAAGTCGCATTGATTGAGAGAGGAATTCCAGGCGGTCAAATGAACAATACGTCTGACATTGAAAACTATCCTGGCTATGCGAATATTAGTGGCCCAGACTTGGCTGAAAAAATGTTTGAGCCTTTAGAAAATCTTGGTGTGGAACATTTGTTTGGTCAGGTAGAGCGCATCGAAGACCTCGGAGCAACCAAAAAGATTGTCACAGATGATGGGGAATTTGAAGCTAAAACCGTGGTGATTGCAACAGGGTCTAACCACCGTCCATTGAATGTCCCTGGCGAAGAGGAGCTGAATAGTAGAGGGGTTTCCTACTGTGCTGTTTGTGATGGTGCTTTCTTTAGAGACGAGGATCTCTTGGTCGTTGGTGGTGGCGATTCTGCGGTAGAAGAAGCTGTCTTTTTGACTCAGTTTGCAAAAACAGTGACCATTGCCCATCGTCGTGATCAGTTGCGTGCCCAAAAAGTTCTTCAAGACCGTGCCTTTGCCAATGATAAAATTCACTTTGCTTGGAATACGGTTGTTGAAGAAATTAAGGGGGAACCAAAAGTAACGTCTGTCCTTTTAAAAGATGTGAAGACAGGAGAGGTTAGAGAGCAGGCCTTTGGTGGTGTCTTTATCTATGTCGGTTTAGATCCTGTCAGTGATTTTGCGACGGAACTTGGTATTTTAGATGAAAATGGCTGGGTGGTGACGGATGATCATATGAGAACCACAGTCCCAGGTATTTTTGCGGTTGGTGATGTTCGTCAAAAAGACCTACGTCAAGTGACGACAGCCGTCGGAGACGGTGCGATTGCTGGCCAAGAAGTTTATAAATATATCACAGAAAACTTTTAATCTTTTAAAAATCTGAGGTTTGTGTCTCAGATTTTTTTCATGCTTTCCTTTCAGTATTCAATAGAGCTGAAATGTGCTATAATGGTACTAATTTTATGGTAGGAATTCATAGAACAAATCAATAAAAAAGAGGTATACATATGTATCCAGATGACAGTTTAACCTTGCATACTGATTTATACCAAATCAACATGATGCAAGTCTATTTTGATCAAGGTATCCACAATAAGCATGCCGTATTTGAAGTGTATTTTCGTCAACAGCCTTTTAAAAACGGCTACGCAGTATTTGCTGGCTTAGAGAGAATTGTGAAATACTTGGAAAACTTGCGCTTTTCTGAGAGCGATATTGCCTATTTAGAGTCACTTGGTTATCATGGGGCCTTTTTGGAATATCTCCGTGATCTCAAGTTGGAATTGACGGTACGCTCGGCTCAAGAAGGAGATTTAGTCTTTGCGAATGAACCAATTGTTCAGGTAGAAGGTCCTCTGGCTCAGTGTCAATTGGTGGAAACAGCCCTATTGAATATCATCAACTTTCAAACCTTAATTGCGACTAAGGCTGCACGCATTCGTTCGGTCATTGAAGATGAGCCTTTGATGGAATTTGGGACACGCCGCGCGCAAGAAATGGATGCTGCGATTTGGGGAACTCGTGCGGCAGTCATCGGAGGTGCTAATGGGACTAGTAATGTTCGGGCAGGAAAACTCTTTGGAATCCCTGTTTTAGGAACCCATGCCCATTCTCTTGTACAGGTATATGGAAATGACTACCAAGCCTTTAAGGCCTACGCGGAAACCCATAAAGATTGTGTCTTCCTCGTCGATACCTATGATACTCTTCGTATTGGGGTTCCTGCAGCTATTCAGGTAGCGCGTGAAATGGGAGAGAAGATCAATTTCCTAGGCGTACGGATTGACTCAGGAGATATTGCCTATATTTCTAAAAAGGTTCGCCAGCAATTAGATGAGGCTGGGTTTACAAATGCTAAAATCTACGCTTCTAACGACTTGGATGAAAATACCATCCTCAACTTAAAAATGCAAAAAGCAAAAATTGATGTATGGGGTGTGGGAACCAAGCTCATTACGGCTTACGATCAACCAGCACTTGGGGCGGTATACAAAATTGTTTCTGTTGAAAACGAAGCAGGAGAGATGATCAATACCATCAAGCTTTCTAATAATGCAGAGAAAGTTTCTACTCCAGGTAAAAAGCAAGTCTGGCGGATTACGAGTCGTGAAAAAGGTAAGTCAGAAGGGGACTACATCACTTATGATGGAGTAGATGTTTCACAACTGACAGAACTTAAAATGTTCCATCCGACTTATACCTACATCAATAAAACGGTCCGAAACTTTGAGGCTATTCCTCTTTTAGTGGATATTTTTAAAGAGGGGCAATTGGTTTATCAACTACCACCATTATCAGAAATTCAAGAATATGCTCGTAAAAATTACGATCAATTGTGGGATGAATACAAGCGTGTCCTCAATCCACAGCATTACCCAGTTGACTTGGCAAAAGATATTTGGCAGGATAAGATGGATCTAATCGAGGAAATGCGTAACAAGGCCAATGGAGAAGGAGAAGCAAAATGAGTTTGCAAGAAGAGATTATCCAACAATTGAGTGTCAAGCCTAGCATTGATCCTCAGGAAGAGATTCGCCGCTCGGTTGATTTCTTAAAAAGATATCTAAAAAAACATCCCTTCTTGAAAACATTTGTATTAGGGATCTCAGGAGGACAAGATTCGACTCTTGCTGGACGGTTAGCTCAATTAGCCATGGAAGAAATGCGCGCAGAGACAGGAGATGCCTCCTATCAATTTATTGCTGTTCGCCTTCCTTATGGGGTACAGGCAGATGAAGAAGATGCCCAAAAAGCTTTGGCCTTCATCCAGCCAGATGTCAGCCTAGTCGTTAACATCAAGGAATCGGTTGATGCCATGGAACGCGCTGTCGAAGCAACAGGAACGGATATCTCCGACTTCAACAAGGGCAATATCAAGGCACGTAGCCGCATGATTGCTCAGTATGCTCTAGCAGGAGCACATAGCGGAGCAGTGATTGGGACGGATCATGCTGCGGAAAATATTACTGGCTTCTTCACAAAATTTGGAGATGGTGGTGCAGATATTCTACCTCTATTCCGTTTGAACAAGCGCCAAGGAAAACAATTGCTTAAAGCCTTGGGAGCTGATCCTGCTCTCTATGAGAAAATCCCAACTGCAGATTTGGAAGAAGAAAAACCAGGTGTTGCTGATGAAGTAGCGCTGGGTGTCACCTATAATGAAATCGATGATTACCTAGAAGGCAAACAAGTAAGCCCAGAAGCTCAAGCAACTATTGAAAAATGGTGGTACAAAGGCCAACACAAACGCCACTTGCCAATCACAGTATTTGATCATTTCTGGGAGTGAGACAGAAATCGGTAACTCGTAGAGTTCGATTTCGTAGTCTTACCATATTATGTTGTGAAAAACATCAAAAAGAAGGGCGGTTTCATCCGTCCTTTTCTTCTAGATTAAAGTAAAAAAATTGCAGAATTCAAGTCGTATGAAAAAATGAAGGGAGACAACATATGAATCATCTTGGTAGTCTTGTCATGAAGACAGAACATTTATACTTGAGGCCTTTCGTTTTGGAAGATGCACCAGGGATGTATGAAAATTGGGCTTCTGATCCTGAAAATCTGAAATATGTCACCTGGGATGCCCATACGTCACCTGAGAGGACCAGAGAATCAATCAAAAGATGGGTCGAACAGTATCAAAAACCAGATACTTATAAATGGGCGATCTGTTTCAAAACATCACCGGATCAGGTAATTGGAGATATTAGTGTGGTTTCCCAAGACCAGGAAAGTCAATCTTGCGAGCTGGGTTATATCCTTGGCAAGAAATTCTGGGGGAAGGGATTCATGACAGAGGCCGTCATAGCTGTTTTAGATTTCTTATTGAATGAAGTCGGCATTAAAGAAATCAAAGCCACTTATGTCAGTTTAAATCCTGCTTCAGGGAAAGTCATGGAAAAGGCAGGAATGCAGTATGTAGAAACTATCCCTCATGCCATTCAACGCAAAGGATATTGCGGGGATAAAATTATTTATTCCATACAGAAACCCTCTTTATAGGGTGATTTTTACTTGAAGATTCTGCTCAAAGGATTATAATAGTAGATAACGAAAAAAGGAGATTGCTATGTCAGAATTAACTAAAGAATTTACAGACCAGCTCTATGCCAATTATGAAGCAAACGTGAAATATGCGGCCCTTGAAAATGCTGTTACTCACAATGGGATTCATGCATCGCTTGAAACGCGCAAGAGTGCAGTAGAACATACACCAGTCTTTTCACTTGATTTGACCAAGGACAAGGTTACAAACCAAAAAGCATCTGGGCGTTGTTGGATGTTTGCGGCTTTAAATACCTTCCGTCACAAGATGATCTCAAGCTTCCAATTGGAGGATTTTGAATTGTCTCAAGCACATACTTTCTTTTGGGATAAGTATGAAAAAGCAAACTGGTTTTTGGAGCAAGTGATTGCTACAGCAGACCAAGAATTAACCAGCCGTAAGGTGGCTTTTCTCCTACAAACCCCTCAACAAGATGGCGGTCAATGGGATATGGTGGTATCTCTCTTTGAGAAATACGGAGTGGTTCCAAAATCAGTTTATCCAGAATCGATTTCTTCAAGCAATAGCCGAGAATTGAACACCTACCTCAATAAACTCTTGCGTCAAGATGCGCAAATCTTGCGTGACTTGATTCACTCAGACGCAGATAATGAGGCGGTTGCGACCAAGAAACAAGCGTTGTTGCAAGAAATTTTTAACTTCTTGGCCATGTCTTTAGGATTGCCTCCACGTGAATTTGACTTTTCATACCGCGATAAGGACAACCAATTCCATAGCGAAAGTGGCTTAACTCCGCAAAGTTTCTACAAAAAATATGTAGACCTTCAATTAGACGATTACGTTTCTATTATCAATGCCCCAACTGCAGATAAGCCATATGGAAAATCTTACACAGTTGAGATGTTGGGGAATGTTGTTGGTAGTCGTCCAGTCCGCTACCTAAATGTTCCAATGGATCGATTGAAAGAACTAGCCATTGCTCAAATGAAAGCGGGAGAAACTGTCTGGTTTGGTTCAGATGTAGGCCAAGTCAGCAACCGTAAAGCGGGAATCTTAGCAACTGATGTCTACGACTTTGAAGCGGGCATGGATATTCATTTGACACAAGACAAGGCGGGTCGCTTGGACTATGCAGAAAGCCTCATGACACATGCTATGGTCTTGACAGGAGTTGATTTAGACGAAGCAGGTCAGTCTCGTAAATGGAAGGTTGAAAATTCATGGGGAGACAAGGTCGGTACAGATGGTTACTTTGTGGCCTCTGATGCATGGATGGATGAATATACCTACCAAATCGTGGTTCGAAAAGAATTATTAACCTCAGACGAATTAGCAGCCTATGAAGCAGAACCAATTGTCCTAGCACCGTGGGATCCAATGGGAGCTTTAGCAAAATAATGATATAGAAAAGAGCCGAAAGGCTCTTTTCAGATTGAAGACAAAATATCTTAAAAACTTTCCTTAGGTGAGTACGGACGTCAGCGAACTTCTTTAAAGTTCCATGACTAATTATTGAGTCTAAGGTCTCAATAATTCCGAGTGCCTGAAACAATAACGTTTCAAGCACTTTTCTCACAGCGGAAAGTTTCAGTATTTTCTTAAATCGATTTAAATATTGGAACTCAATTTTGTTTTTTGCAGAATCACTTAACTTATTTTGCTTTAAAATAGTTTGTCTACATTCTAATAAGAGCCGAAAGGCTCTTTTTTTTATATACTCAAAAATAAAAAAGCTGGGAAGTCTAACTAAATAAATCAGATTTTATTCGTTCTGGTTTTTTAACCATTGTTTTAAAAAAAGCCGGGCAAAAGCCCGACTTCTCCATTCTATTATTCGTTATGATTGTTAGAGTCTTGCGAAGAAGGCTCAGATGGTTTAGATTGATTTTCTTCGTTCGAAGAGCTAGACGATGGTTCTTCATACGAATACTGATCAGTGGAATAACTTGGCTCATAGTAGTAGTTATTGTAGTTGTTCTTACCATTGTTTAAGTAGAGATAAGAACCACTTCGATACAGTCCACTTGGTTGCGTCCAATCCGTATGACCAGAGTTATTATTATTAGCAAGATAGAGCATCATTTGACGGTAGACATCCGTTGCGACCTGTATTCCATTATCCAATACTGGTGTAAAGCGATTGGAATAACCTGTCCATACTGCCATGGCATATTCAGGAGTGTAGCCTACAAACAATTCATCCGGTGTTACAATATTTGAATAAGCATTTTTTGTCAATTTACCGATTTCGTTATCAGCATAGTTTGATGTACCTGTCTTACCAGCTTGGTAGATTCCCGAAATGGCAGCATTTGTACCGGTACCAGACAAGAGAACTGTCTTCATCATATCTGTCATCATGTAGGCAGTTGTTGCTTTCATTGCACGAGTTCCTTCGGACTCAAATTCCTTGGTTGTGCCATCACTAAAGACAACCCGACTAACATAGGATGGTTTGTAATAGGTACCGCCATTGGCAAAAGCAGCATAGGCAGCTGCCATTTTCTCACTGCTGGCTCCGTATTTGTTGCTAGAATCGCTAGTGTTACTCGAGATAGCGTTGGCGTAAACCATTTCTGGGTAATCGATCCCTAATCCATTGAGGAATTTCTTGGCTTGTTTAAGACCAACTTTTTCCAGGGCCTTCACCGCAGGCACGTTACGAGATTGTTGAATTGCGTAGGTAATGGACATGCTACCATAGTATGAACGGTCCCAGTTGTAGACAGGCGTTGATGAATGAGGGAAGTTGTATGGCGCATCTGTTGTAGTAGCTGCTGTAGAGGTATATTCCTCATGTTCAAGAGCTGGTGCGTAATCTGTGATTGGTTTCATTGTTGAACCCCAGTCACGGTTCGTTTCAACCGCTTGGTTTGTACCAAAGGAAACATTGCTGGATTGGTGACGAGAACCCAGCTGAGCAATGACTTTACCAGTATTGACATCAATAACGGTAGAAGCTACTTGCATTTCATCATCCGGGTAATTGACATATTCATCTGTATTGTAGATGTCCCACAATTTCTTTTGAGCTTCTGTATCCACGTTTGTATAGACATCCATTCCGGTTGTCAACAAATTGTAGCCTGTTTCTTCTTCGACCTGCTCGATCACTTCTTTCAGGTAATTATCCATATAGGCTGGGTAACTGCTTGAAGAACTAAGACTTTGCAGACCATCTGTAACAGGTGTATTGACCGCTGCTTCGTATTGTTTGTTAGAAATGGTCTTCATATCGAGCATTTCTTTTAATACTAAGTTTCGGCGCTGTTGCGCTGCTTCAGGATGGGAGTATGGATCGTATTGGTTTGGTGCTTGGGGCATCCCCGCAAGGAGTGCCAATTGAGGGAGCGAAAGATCTTTTAGATCTTTTCCGTAATAACTTTTCGCAGCTGTCTGCATTCCGTAGTTCCCATTCGCCATAAATACTTTATTGACGTAATAGGTCAAGATTTCTTGTTTGGTTGCTTTCTTTTCTAGTTGGGTTGCTAACCAAGCTTCTTGGATCTTACGAGAGAGGGTACGGTCAGAGGCTGAAGTGGAGAAATAGGTTAACTTGATCAATTGTTGCGTCAAGGTTGACCCACCTTGACTTCCTCCTCGTAAGTTGTGAAGGAAGGAACCGCCGATCCGAATGATGTCGACCCCACGGTGATTGAAGAAACGGTGGTCTTCAATCGCAACGATAGCATTGACCAAATCAGTAGGGATTTCATTGGCTGTGACATTGATTCGTTTCTCAGCTCCCAAATCCGCGATCAAGTTATTTTGGTTGTCATAGATCTTACTAGATGTTGTTGCAACCAAATCTTTTTCAGACAAGGTTGGTGCTTTCATAGCATAGTAACTAAATATCAGTCCACCGAGGACAAATAAAAGTAAGAAAAATGAAATGGCTGCGATGGCAACATATTTCAACCATTGAATGACTGTTTGTTTATTCATTTAAATACCGCCTAGAAGTTTCTGTTCGATAATATCAAGATAAGGAACGCTTGGAAGACGATTCTTATCTACTAGAAAGCCGTGCTCCTGAATATAGGAGAGGGGCATGGATTTACTACCATGATCGATGTTGTAATAGTGAATTAATGCAGGAGCAGGAAGTAAGTAGGTTTCACTCAACTTTGCAAAATGCAAGAGAACGAAACAGATACCGCCTTGCTGAACAACTGCCTCCATATGATCGATTTGATGTTGATGAAAATTTTTCATCGGCATGGATTGCTTTTGCTGTGTTTCCTTCGCTTCAAAATCGATATAGCGTCCCTTGTATACTCCAGAATAGTCCGTCGTTGAGGCTTGCCTGAAATAGGCTTCAACAATCTTTGCCCGACTGCGACGTGGATAATCCACTTTCACGATTTGAATCGGTGTTGGTTTTTTATGGATGACTGCTAGACCTCGAGAAAGATAGTATTGATTGCTTTCATTGATCATTTTTTCAAATGTCATCCCACGATTCGCAAAGTCGACTGGATGTTTCCTTTGTGTAGAGACCAAGGTTTTTTTGGCTACTTTATGTGGATAGTTGACCATAGTTCTCCTTATTGGTACAATTACATCACTCTATTATATCATAAATTAGAATAATGAGGAAAAAATGAATACCATACTTGTTGCAGGTTATAAGAGTTTTGATGTGGGAGTCTTTTCCAATAAAGACCCTCGACTGACCATTATCAAAAAAGCCATTGAAAGAGATCTTCGTCGTCTATTTGAAGAAGGAGTGAAATGGCTGGTCTTTTCTGGTAATTTGGGATTTGAGGCTTGGGTACTAGAGGTCGCCTTTGCATTAAAAAAAGATTACGATTTTCAAATGGCGACGATCTTCCTATTTGAGAATGTTGGCGAAAATTGGAATGAAAGCAATCAGGAATTATTAGCACGCTTCAAACAGGTGGATTTCGTGAAATATGCCTATCCACACTATAGCAATCCGGGTCAACTAAAAGAATACAATCAGTTTTTGATAGATAACGCGGATGGAGCTTATGTTTTTTATGATCCAGAAAATGAAACCAATTTAAAATATCTTTACAAAATGATGGTAGAAAAAGAACCATTTTATGTCAAACAATTAAGTTTTGATGACTTAAATGAACTTGCTGAAAATTTTTACGAAAACTAAGTGTTATACCTTGATTTTTCTTACCATTTTTTTATATAATTGAGATGATGAACTAGATTGGAGAGAGTAATGGCGAGTATTATTTTTACTGCGAAAGATATTTTTGATCAAGATTTCAAACGAGAAGTTCGTGGTTATAATAAAGATGAAGTAAATGAATTTTTGGATGATGTCATAAAAGACTATGAAACCTATGCTGCTTTGGTGAAGGAATTGCGTGAAGAAAACGCACGCCTTCGTGAAGAACTTGCCCAAAAAGCACAGGAAACACCACAAACATCTCCGATTGCTAGCACTGCTACGCAAGAATACCCGCAAGTGACAACAGCGACGAACTTTGATATTCTCAAACGTCTCAATCGTTTGGAAAAAGAAGTTTTTGGGAAACAGATCGTAGATCGCGATTATTAATCCCATAGATCGTGCAATTTTTGGATAATCGCGTGAGAGAATATTCTCATGAGGAAAGTCCATGCTAGCACAGGCTGTGATGCCTGTAGTGTTTGTGCTAGGTGAATCCATAAGCCTAGGGACTTGGTATTCAAGTTACGGCGAGTGAAGGAGCTAAGTCTAAGGATAAGCTCTAGTAACTCTGAAAGTGCCACAGTGACGTAGTTTTTAGGGAAACCTAAAAAGTGGAACGCGGTAAACCCCTCAAGCTAGCAACCCAAACTTTGGTCGGGGCATGGAATGCGTGGAAACGAACATAGCATTCTGACTGGAAACAGTAGACAGATGATTATCAAAGGAAATGGTACCTAGTCATTTCTGGAACAAAACATGGCTTATAGAAAATTGCATATAGGTTGATGAGGTGGAGAGAGATCTCAACCTCCTTTTTTAAAGTGATAGGAATAAGATGAAAAAACAATTTGAATTGATTGCAACGGCCGCTGCTGGTATAGAGGCTGTTGTTGGTCGAGAACTACGCGATCTTGGCTACGATTGCCAGGTTGAAAATGGACGGGTTCGATTTCAAGGAGACCGTCGAGCAATCATAGAAACCAACCTCTGGTTGCGAGCGGCTGATCGAGTGAAAATTGTGGTTGGGACTTTTCCAGCCAAAACCTTCGAAGAACTCTTTCAAGGTGTCTTTGCTTTGGATTGGGAAAATTATTTGCCTTTAGGAGCACGTTTTCCTATTTCTAAGGCTAAATGTGTCAAATCAAAACTTCATAATGAACCTAGCGTTCAGGCCATTTCGAAAAAAGCAGTGGTTAAAAAGTTACAAAAACATTATGCCCGGCCAGAAGGTGTTCCTCTCATGGAAAATGGGGCAGAGTTCAAGATTGAAGTATCGATCCTTAAAGATCAAGCCACTGTCTTGATTGACACCACTGGTAGTAGCCTCTTCAAACGTGGTTATCGGACTGAAAAAGGGGGAGCCCCTATTAAGGAAAATATGGCAGCAGCAATTCTTCTGCTGTCAAACTGGTATCCAGATAAACCCTTGATTGACCCGACATGTGGTTCTGGAACGTTTTGTATTGAGGCGGCGATGATTGCGAGAAATATGGCACCTGGTTTACGTAGGACCTTTTCTTTTGAAGAATGGAACTGGATGGATGATCGCTTGATTCATGAAGTCCGTCAAGAAGCAAGCAGAAAAATCAATCGCGAGATCGAATTGGATATTATGGGAACTGATATCGATTCACGGATGGTTGAGATTGCCAAAGAAAATGCACAGAAAGCGGGCGTTAGCAGTGATATTACTTTCAAACAGATGCGAGTCCAAGATCTTCACTCAGATAAGATCAACGGGGTGATTATCTCCAACCCTCCATATGGAGAACGCTTATCTGATGATGAAGGTGTGACGAAATTGTATACTGAAATGGGGCACGTATTTGCACCTCTCAAAACCTGGAGTAAATTTATCCTAACCAGTGATGAAGGTTTTGAATCTAAATTCGGTAGTAAAGCAGATAAAAAACGAAAACTTTATAACGGAACCCTAAAAGTTGATCTCTACCAATATTTTGGGGAACGAGTAAAACGGCAGATAAAGGCATAGAAAGGATTTTTATGACAGAGAAGGATAATAAGCCATTAGAGCAAGAAACAGAATCAATTTTAGATTTTGAAGATGCTAAAGAGATGACGATTGGGCAGGCCAATCGAAAGGCAGAAGAAATCGAAGCAGGTGTAACGGAAGGTGATAATGTCTTAGACAAATACATCAAACAACACCGAGCAGAAATTGAAGCTGAAAAATACGATACAAAAATTTTGGCCAAAGAAGAATTGGCTAAAGCTGAAGAGTTGGCAGCTTCAGAAACAGTTGCTGAAGTAGCTGAAGCAGTGGAGGCGCCGGAAGTGACGGAAACGGTCTTGGAACAAAGGCCTGAAATGGATGCTATCTCAACTGAATTACCTGCTAAGATTAAATTTGGTCCCACACCAACTGAACCAATTGTAGAAGCTGAGGAACTTCCTGAGGAAACACCAAGCAATGCGGGTAAACGAATCAAAGCGGTTCTATACTCTGCATTAGGTCTTGCGATTGTCGGTTCGGCCATTTTTGTGACCTATAACTGGATGCACAGTCGTGGAAAATCTGGTGGTACAACTGTTGTATCGTCTTCATCTAGCAAGTCATCTTCTACTTCTAAATCAAGTAGCAGTGAAACACAAGCTCAAAAATTGGAAGAGTTTACCAAAGCCTACGATGCCTTTTTTGTAGATGAATCAAAAAGTGCTCTTAAAAATGATAAATTCGGAGACTTGGAAAATCTGAAGAAACTGCTGGACAAATTAGAAGGAAGCAGTGATTATAATGCGGCTAAAACAAAATATGAAGACCTTGTGAAGCAAGTTTCTGCCATTCAAAAAGTGAATTCTCAATTTAGTTCTCCAGTCATCAAAGATGGAGTTCTTGATGCAACTGCCAAAGCGAAAAGTGATGCGACCTTTGCAGAAACAAAGACAGGCAATGAAAAATTAGATAGCTTATTGAATGAGGCGGTTGCGCAAGGACGTTCACAACAAGTTGCGACACCGGCACCAGTGACTGGAACAGGTGGTACAGATACTTCTAATGCAACTCCAGCCCCAGCTCAAGCAGCAACGCCTACGGCCCCAACTGTCAATGCTGCTACAAGTGGTGCAGGAACGACAAGTCCAGGCTATTCAGGGTACGGTCTTCCAAGCGATGGTGTCCCGCTTCAGCGGAACTTGAGTCGTGTGCCATATAACCAAGCAGCTATCAATGATGTCAATAACCCAGCTTGGGTATTTGGTGATGGTATCCTTGAAAAAGTATTGAATATTGCTCGTAAACGTGGGCATATCACTGGCAATCAATACATTTTAGAGCGTGTCAATATCATTAACGGTAATGGCTATTACAATCTCTTCAAACCAGATGGAACCTATCTCTTTAGTATCAATGCCAAGACTGGTTATTTCGTAGGAAACGGAAAAGGTCATTCAGATGCTCTGGATTATTAATGCTTGATCAGACATCCCTTTTCTGGGAAAAATTACAATAAAAAAGAGAGTGGGACAGAAATCGGTAATTCGTTAGAATTCGATTTCGTCGTCCCACCTCCGCACAGTTGAGT
>NZ_JAHZPC010000010.1 GCF_019929185.1 Streptococcus parasanguinis | reverse complement strand
AGTAGGGCTGTAAAAGCTGATGAAATCAGCGTAGTAGAGCCCACTCAACCACTGCGTCTTGCTTGACAATCCAAAAATAATTGAGAGGCTAGGACTTTTGTCCCAGCCTCTTATTTGACTTTATCCGCTTAGCCCTTTGTATCTTACTACAATGGACGCTTATTGGGCATGCCTGCTTTTCTTGGATATTTATTAGGGGTTTCTTTTTTCTTTTCGACAACAGTGATATAGCGTGGATCCCCATTTGGCAATTCATACTGTAGATTGTCTTCAACCTTGCTAAAGAGCAGATTGAGGGCATTTTTGGCTTCCTCCAACTCTTCTGGAGCATTGCTGGCCTTGAGAGCAAGAAGTCGTCCCCCTACTTTCAGGTAAGGGATGGTCAGTTCAGAGAGAACCTGCATGCGGGCAACCGCGCGGGCGGTCACGATATCAAATTGGGCACGAAAAGCCTTGTCTTGCGCAAAGTCCTCCGCACGTCCATGGTAGAAATGAACTCCGCGCAAACCTAACTCTTCAGCCAGCAAGTGGAGAAAATTGATCCGCTTATTAAGGGAATCGATGATGGTCACATCCAACTCAGGGAAAAGAATCTTCATAGGAAGGCTCGGAAAGCCAGCACCAGCGCCGATATCCAAGAGACGGATGGGTTGATTTTCGATCAAACCTTGTAAAATGGGTGCGATAGAGTCATAAAAATGCTTGAGATAGACTTCGTCTTTTTCGGTGATGGCAGTGAGATTAATCTTTTCATTCCATTCCACGAGGAGCTCAAAATAGCGTTCGTATTGCTCTTTTTGTCGATCAGTTAATGGGAAGCCGAGATCGGCTAAACGGACATAAAATTCTTCTGGTTTCATGCTATTATTTTACCACAAAATAAGGGAAATTTGATATACTGGTAGAAAGAAATGAAAGGAATTCAATAAAATGATTTGGATTATTCTTGGGATCATTGTGGTCCTTGTGTTGATTGTAGTAGGAGTTTACAACGGTTTGGTGAAAAGCCGGATGCAAACTCGTGAAGCTTGGAGTCAAATTGATGTACAATTGAAACGTCGGAATGACTTGATTCCAAACTTGATCGAAACCGTTAAAGGCTATGCCAAGTACGAAGGAGATACACTAGCAAAAGTCACTCAACTTCGCCAACAAGTGGCTCAAGCTTCTTCACCTGCAGAAGCAATGGCGGCCAGCGATGCTCTTTCCCGTCAAGTGGCAGGCATCTTTGCGGTTGCTGAAAACTATCCAGACTTGAAAGCTAACACCAACTTCATGCAATTGCAAGAAGAATTGACCAATACAGAAAACAAAATTTCTTATGCCCGTCAATTGTACAACAGTGTCACAAGCAACTACAATGTGAAATTGGAAACTTTCCCAACAAACGTAATTGCTGGAATGTTTGGCTTCAGACAAGCCGAATTTCTTCAAGTGCCTGAAGAAGAAAAAGCAGTACCAAAGGTGGACTTTAGCGGATTAGGAGACTAATATGCTCTTTGACCAAATTGCAAGCAATAAAAGGAGAACTTGGATTCTCCTTATTGCTTTTTTCATACTTTTAGCTCTTATCGGAGCAGCCGTTGGTTACCTCTGGTTAGGCTCCTCCCTTGGTGGCGTCATCCTAGCTTTGATTATTGGGGGAATCTATGCCTTTAGCATGATTTTCCAATCAACTGAAGTTGTCATGCGGATGAATGGAGCGCGTGAGGTGACGGAAGAGCAAGCCCCTCAACTCTACCATATTGTCCAAGATATGGCCATGGTAGCCCAGATCCCCATGCCTCGGGTCTATATTGTGGATGATCCTTCTATGAATGCATTTGCGACAGGGTCTAATCCTCAAAATGCTGCTGTTGCAGCAACGACAGGTCTTCTAGCTGTGATGAACCGTGAGGAATTGGAGGGAGTCATCGGACACGAAGTCAGCCACATTCGCAATTACGATATTCGCATCTCTACGATTGCGGTTGCCCTTGCAAGTGCCATCACCATGCTTTCTAGCATTGGTGGCCGGATGATGTGGTGGGGCGGTGGCCGTAGCCGGGACGATGATCGAGAAGGTAGCGGTGGTTTGGAGATTGTTATGTTGATCCTTTCCCTGCTTGCCATCGTTTTAGCGCCATTAGCAGCGACCTTGGTCCAGTTAGCCATTTCTCGTCAACGGGAGTTCCTAGCAGACGCTTCAAGTGTTGAATTGACGCGGAATCCTCAAGGGATGATCAATGCTTTGTTAAAGCTAGACAATAGCGAACCAATGCAACGACATGTCGATGATGCGAGCAGTGCTCTTTTTATCAACGATCCAAAAAAAGAATCCGGTTTGCAAAAGCTCTTTTATACCCACCCACCCATTGCTGAGCGGGTGGCTCGCCTAAGAAAAATGTAAAAAAATCCACCAAACGGTGGATTTTTTATTTGGTTGTTAAGAGGAGGGTAGTGAAACCAAGGATGGCAAAGGTCCCCCACGCTAGGGGAAGGCTCCAGATAGCTAGACTAGAAAAGAGAGCTGTCCCAAGTGGCATGGCAAAGCTGACCATCAGTCCCAAAAAGCTAGAGGTAGAAGCTAATTTTTCAGCAGGCAATTTGCTCATTAAAAGACTGGAAACTTTTGGGTTGATTTTTGCTACAAGATAACCAAGGATAGTGATGAGTAGAAGGGAAAGAATGTCCCAGTGAATCAGGATATTTGTGAGCCCAAGCATGGTCAGCCCACCTGCGATCCACAGGAGGATATGGTGGAGCGATTGTTTGGAAAAATAGTCATGGGGTGTCAGGCTAGCCCAGACCATGCTTAAAATAGTCACTGCCTCTAAAATCAAGAGCGATTGGCTAAAGCTCAACTGAAAGAAGGGGGAGTGAAGCAGTTGCAAATTGTAGATACCAGAGATGGATCCCCCTAAAGCATTGATGAGAACCAATGAGAAGAGCAACTTACCAAAGTAGTGGACCTCCTCATCTGCAAAAATACTTTTGGCGTTCTGGTACATCTCTTGGCATTCGTGTACCAAAGAATTCTTACTTTTGGGCTCAATGACGGGATCATGTGTCAGCTGCTTTTTTCTAATCAAGAGACAGGTAGAAGACAGGAGAAAAGTCACTGCATTGATCGAAGCGACCAGGGCAAAATTTTGATGGCTGATAGCTAGCAGCCAAACTCCTAGAGCTTGTCCAGAAATCGAACAGACCATACTAAGCAGTTGGTTGAAGGAATAAGCCTCCATTAAATCCTCGTCTGGGATGTTCTTTTTCATGATAGGGAGTTGCAAGCCTCCGCGATAATCGCTCAAACAATCTGAAACAATGTTTAAAAAGCAAACAATCGAAAAGGCTAGGTAACCCGGAATCTTGGTCATGAGAGCAATAAGGATGAAGAGGCTGGCTTGAAGATAGCCAATGCGGATCAACCAGTTAGCTTTTTTCTTCGTGCGGTCAGCCTTCATCCCGACAAAAATGGTAAAGAGGCTAGGAATAAACACAATGAGATTAGCAATTCCAACTGCTAGGCTCGGTTGTGGCATGCTGGCAGCAAAGACCATAAAGACCAGATTGTAGATGGCAGCACCAAGGGTATTCAAAAAGCGAGAAAGACTGAGTATGGCAAAAATTTTATTACGAGCTAAGAGTTTCATAAGCCTTCCTCCTTCATGTGATCAGTTGCTAGGACTTGTTTGATAGATCGAACGATCTGTTTGAAGAGGTCTAATTTCTCATCATCAGAGAGAAGAAGTTCCTGATCCTTCAGATAAACGCTGGTATGTGAGAGAAGAAAGCGGAGGAAGTGGTTTTTTAGTTTGGTCATCATGGGAAGAACCTTCTTTCTTTACTTGATAGTCCTATTGTAAACCTAAAAAGCAAGAAAAAATAAATGTTGCATATTTTCAACAAAAACTCACAGATCTACTCTGTGAGTTTTTAGGATTTATTGATCAGTTCTTGCAGGCCCTGTTTGTAGTAGTTGGCACTGTCCTTACAATCCAGAATAGAGAGAACCTGGATGGCCTGTTCCATCTTTTCAAGACCGATTTCTTTTTCTCCCTTTCGATAGAGAAATTCTCCTTTGGCGTAGAGATAAACCGTCCGAAGGTAGGCTTCGTTCTCAGAGTAAAAGTGGTTGTTAATCAGGTGATCAAAATAGGTTGCATCTTCAAATTCATTTGAACTAATGGCGAGAAAAAAGCCATTAAGGAAAATAGAATTGATGGCAGGACGAGAGGAATCTAGGAGAAGCTTGAAATCCTCCCTTTGGACCAACTCCTCTGTGTATTGTCGATAGAGGCGACTAGAGAAAAGTGGAGAGGTCAGAGAAAACAGGTTTAATTCAAAATTTCCCCAGATTGTGACAGAGAAGAGATAATCATGGAGGAAATCCAGTTCCTCTTGGCTAGCGGTGAGCTCTACTTCAGGATAGAAGCCAAGCATTTGGACTTTGAGAATAATGCTGGCTAAGAAGTCTTCTTTTTTGTGATATTTCTGATAGGCTTGCTGGTAGCTTTGGTTCAAGGCTTGATCGTGTTCCAAGCTCATGTTTTCATAGTGCTCTTTCAACAATTTGGGAATAAAGGAGTGCTGATCGATTCCAGCTAGATTAGAAAACTCACTGAGGCTCGTTTTGATCTGTTGCAAAGCCTGAAAAAACCGTTGCGTGGTCAGGTCATTTTCCCCTCTTTCAAATCGAGATAGCATGGAGCGCGAAAATTCGCCACCCGTAGCCTCCTCTAGAGAGATGTGGCGACTTTCACGTATTTGCCGAAAAACTGCTCCGATATCTTTCATGAATTCTCCTCTATCTAACATTGCTCAATGCCCTAGCCAGTGACCCTCTTTTGTCCAAGAGATGGTGGGACCTTGTGTACAACACCAATTGGCCTAGTTACTGTATCTTTTTTCATGATTATAACAAATTTTTGAGGAGACTTCTTGGTTGAGGGGCAGCTTCATGATATACTAGTAGTATCTAGAAGATTTGAGGACAAAAGAATGAACCTATTTACACAAGAAATCCGTAAAAATCCTGAAGGACTAGCCTTTGATCAAGAGTTGGATTTGCTCAAAGAATTGCAAAAGCGTAATCCAGAAATTCTTGATTTAAAGAATGTGACAGCGACAGGACGAGTAGCCTATGATACAGGCCTCTATGTCTTGGATTACCAGTTGAGCTATACCATCGTTTTGGCATCTAGCCGAAGCATGGAGCCTGTTGAGCTTCAAGAGAGCTATCCTGTAACAGAGGTGTTTGCGGAGGATGTACAGTCTGACGCAGATATCGAGGCCCTAGAGGAAGACTTGATCCTTCCAATCGAAGGTGGGAAGATTGACCTGAGTGAGAGTGTAGCGGATAATATTCTGCTCAATATTCCCCTCAAGGTTCTCACTCCAGAAGAAGAGGCTGGACAAGGTTTTATCGAAGGCAATGATTGGAAAATCCTATCCGAAGAAGAATACCAAGCCGCTCAAGCGATTAAGAAAGAAGAAAACAGTCCTTTCGCTGGTCTAAATGGCTTGTTTGACGAAGAATAAGCTAGAGATTGCATTTGATAAATTTAGATATAAATACAGGTCTTTTCTTTGAGGAAAGGCCTTCTTTTGATATACTAGAATGTATAAAACAAAAGAGGGGAGACCTCTAAAAAAGGAGAAAAAGTATGGATACTTTATTTATTCCAGGTTGGTTGATTACTTTTGTAATCGTAGCCATTCTTGTATTGATCTTGTTGGTCAAAGGGTATGTCAACGCTAAACCCAACGAAGTCGTGGTCATTACAGGTCTTCGGAAACAACGTCACTTGCGTGGGAAAGCTGGCTTTATGATTCCCTTTGTCGAACAACGCTCTTATCTTGATATTGAGCAATTCTCGACAGATGTTCGGACGTCAGAAGCAGTCCCAACACTGGACTTCATTAACGTCCGTGCCGACGCAGCTGTTAAATTAAAAATCGGTACAACCGATGAGATGATTGCCCGGGCTGCAGAGAACTTCTTGAACTGGAATACAACGGATATTTCCAACTCTGTTCAAGATGTCTTGGAAGGAAACTTGCGGGAAGTGATCGGTCAGATGGAGCTCCGTAAGATGGTCAATGACCGTCAAGAGTTTGCCTCAAAAGTGCAGGACAACGTAGCACCAGACTTGGCTAAAATGGGTCTAGAAGTCATCGCCTTTACGGTTCAATCCTTCTCTGATGAAGGGGGAGTCATCGATAACCTCGGGATTGAAAATGTTGAAACCATTAAGAAAGATGCCTTGATTGCCAAAGCCAAAGCAGAACGCGAACGCAAGGAAGTCGAAGCAGAACAAGATAAATTGGCTAACGACAAACGCGTCGCAGCCGATCTTGAAATTGCGCAAAAACAAAATGAACTGAAACTCAAACAAGCAGCCCTCAAGCAAGAAGCAGATATTGCCCAAGCAAAAGCAGATGCCGCTAAAGGGATTGAGGCAGAAGTGCAACGTCGTGAACAAGAGCGCGTGGCAGCCGAAGCCAATATCATGAAACAGGAAAAAGAAGCGGAAGTCAAAGAGCGCGAAGTTAAGGTTCGTGAGCAAGAATTGGATGCCAACATCCGCAAACAAGCTGAAGCTGAAAAATATGCGCGTCAACAAGCTGCAGAAGCAGAATTGATCGAACGCCAACGCAAGGCGGAAGCAGAACTCTTCGAAACACAAAAAGAAGCCGAAGCTCGAAAAGCTCAAGCCGAAGCTGAGAAATTTGCCCAATTGCAAGAGGCCGAAGCTATTGAAGCCAAAGGTCGTGCTGAGGCTGAGGCTATTCGCTTGAAACTGGAAGCTGAAGCCAAAGGTTTGGACCAAAAGGCCGAAGCTATGAAGAAAATGCAAGAAGCTGCCATTACTGAAATGGTCGTTGACAAGTTGCCTGAAATTGCGCGTGCTGTCGCAGAACCATTAACCAAGGTTGATAAGATCACCATGTACGGGGAAGGCAATGCTTCTAAGATGGTGGGCGATATTATGCAAAGTATCGACCAAGTCTCTCAAGGAGCCGGATTTGATATTCGTCAATTGCTAGCAGGAGCTCTTGGGGTCAATATGACGGTCAATAAACTCAAAGAAGGAGAACAACCGGTCATTGAAGCAGAGGAGTTAGCTTCTAAAGAAGATTAATGCTATTCATCAAGAAGTGTCTGAGAATTGTTTCTCGGGCATTTTTGTTTTTAAGATCAAATAACTTGCATGATCTTCTCCCTCTTAGAGAAGGCGGGAAGCTATTTTCTGCTTTCTTTTGAGGAGGAAAAATGGTAGAATAAAGGCAAACTATAAAGAGGAGTGTCACATGACTAAAGCAAACTTTGGTGTTGTTGGTATGGCCGTAATGGGTCGTAACCTTGCCCTTAATATCGAATCTCGTGGCTATACAGTTGCCATTTATAACCGTAGTAAAGAAAAAACAGAAGATGTGATTGCTTGCCATCCTGATAAAAACTTTGTGCCAAGCTATGATATCGAAAGCTTCGTAAACTCAATCGAAAAACCACGTCGTATCATGCTCATGGTTCAAGCAGGACCTGGTACAGATGCAACTATCCAGGCCCTTCTTCCACACTTGGATAAAGGTGACATCTTGATTGATGGAGGGAACACTTTCTATAAAGATACTATCCGTCGTAATGAAGAGTTGGCAAACTCAGGTATCAACTTTATCGGTACAGGTGTATCTGGTGGTGAAAAAGGTGCCCTTGAAGGTCCTTCTATCATGCCTGGTGGACAAAAAGAAGCTTATGAATTGGTAGCAGATGTTCTTGAAGAAATCTCTGCAAAAGCACCAGAAGATGGTAAACCATGTGTGACTTACATCGGTCCTGATGGAGCTGGTCACTATGTGAAAATGGTCCACAACGGGATCGAGTACGGTGACATGCAATTGATCGCAGAAAGCTATGACTTGATGCAACACTTGCTCGGTCTTTCAGCAGAAGACATGGCTGAAATCTTTACTGAGTGGAATAAGGGTGAATTGGACAGCTACTTGATCGAAATCACTGCTGATATCCTTGGACGCAAAGACGATGAAGGTCAAGATGGACCAATCGTAGACTATATCCTGGATGCTGCAGGAAACAAGGGAACTGGTAAATGGACTAGCCAATCAGCTCTTGACCTTGGTGTACCATTGTCACTCATTACTGAGTCTGTATTTGCACGTTATATCTCTACTTATAAAGAAGAACGTGTACACGCTAGCAAGGTGCTTCCAAAACCAGCTGCTTTCAAATTTGAAGGAGACAAGGTTGAGTTGATTGAAAAAATCCGTCAAGCCCTTTACTTTTCAAAAATCATCTCTTACGCACAAGGTTTTGCGCAATTGCGTGTAGCTTCTAAAGAAAACAACTGGAACTTGCCATTTGCGGACATCGCATCTATCTGGCGCGATGGCTGTATCATCCGTTCTCGTTTCTTGCAAAAGATCACAGATGCTTACAACCGTGATGCAGATCTTGCTAACCTTCTTTTGGATGAGTACTTCTTGGATGTCACTGCTAAGTACCAACAATCTGTTCGTGATATCGTAGCTCTTGCTGTTCAAGCTGGTGTACCCGTACCAACCTTCTCAGCAGCCATCACTTACTTTGATAGCTACCGTTCAGCGGATCTTCCAGCAAACTTGATCCAAGCACAACGTGACTACTTTGGTGCTCACACATACCAACGTAAAGACAAAGAAGGTACCTTCCACTATTCTTGGTACGATGAAAAATAATCTTGCTCTATGGTCAAACGAGTTCTACTAGTAGAAAATGAGAAGCAAATTGCTCGCTTCATTGATTTGGAACTTCAAAAAGAAGGGTACCAAGTTGATGTAGTAGAGGATGGAAAAGCGGGTCTGGCCTTGATTGCTGCGACCAAATATGATCTGATCTTGTTTAATTACGATCTGTCAGATATGTCTGGTGAAACATTCGCAGAGGAAATCAGTCAGATTCGCCCAGCTTCTGTTTTGATTGTTTTGGATAGCCGCGAAAAAATTGCTGAGCACAAAGAGAGTATTCAGCGCTTTGCCGTTTCCTATATGGTCAAACCCTTTATTATCAGCGATTTGGTAGATAAGATCACAGCCATTTTTAGAGGACGTGATTATATTGACCAACATTGTAGCCAGATGAAAATCCCAACGTCATACCGCAATTTGCGCATTGATGTGGAACACCATACCGTCTATCGTGGGAAAGACATGATTAGTTTGACCCGCAGAGAGTATGATCTCTTAGCGACTCTGATGGGAAGCAAAGGGGTGGTGACACGCGATCAGTTGTTGGAGAGTGTCTGGAAGTACGAGAGTACAGGTGAGACTAATATTGTTGACGTCTATATCCGGTATCTTCGTGGGAAAATTGATCTACCAGGTCAAAAAAGCTATATTAAGACCGTTCGTGGGATTGGCTATGCCATGCAAGACGCATTAGAATAAAACATTCGAACCCTTAGAGGGTTCGAATATTTTTATACTTCAAGGGAAACGTTTGCGTCGAAAAGGAATGAGTTTTAAAAAGAATATGGCTTAAAAAAGATAAAAAAAGATAAAATTTGGAGAAAAAAATGAATGTAAGGCTTTACAAATTTTTAAAATATGGTATACTAGAAACAAATTAAGCGCAAACGTTTTCTTAAAACAAAGCCTTAAACAATATAAGGAGGTTGAATGATGAACAAAGGATCATTCAAAAGTTTATTTAGCTTTGAATTCTGGCAGAAGTTCGGTAAGGCCTTGATGGTCGTTATCGCTGTCATGCCAGCGGCTGGGTTGATGATTTCAATCGGGAAATCTATCCCTATGATCAACCCGAATTTATCTCCACTTGTTATTACAGGTGGAATTCTCGAACAAATCGGTTGGGGGGTTATCGGAAACCTTCACATCCTCTTTGCCCTTGCTATCGGTGGTAGCTGGGCCAAAGAACGTGCAGGGGGTGCCTTTGCAGCTGGTCTCTCTTTCATCTTGATTAACCGTATTACCGGTGCAGTTTTCGGAGTGACATCTGCAATGTTAGCTGATAAGGCTGCTACGGTTCACACAATCTTCGGTGGATCAATTAAAGTTGCGGACTACTTTATCAGTGTTCTTGAAGCTCCAGCTCTTAATATGGGGGTATTTGTAGGGATTATCTCAGGTTTCGTTGGAGCAACTGCCTTCAATAAATACTACAACTACCGTAAACTCCCAGAAGCCCTTTCTTTCTTCAACGGGAAACGCTTTGTACCATTCGTTGTTATCGTTCGTTCAGCTCTAACAGCCTTGGTTCTGTCAGCCTTGTGGCCAGTAGTTCAATCAGGAATTAATGGATTTGGTGTTTGGATCGCCAACTCACAATCAACAGCTCCAGTATTGGCACCATTCTTGTTTGGTACCTTGGAACGTCTTCTCTTGCCATTTGGTCTTCACCACATGTTGACCATTCCAATCAACTATACTCAATTGGGTGGTAGCTACCAAGTTCTTACAGGTGCTGCCAAAGGAACAACTGTATTTGGACAAGATCCACTTTGGTTGGCTTGGGTAACAGACCTTGTTAACTTGAAGAAAGCTGATCCTAGCCAATACCAACACTTGCTTCATGCTTACACACCAGCTCGTTTCAAAGTTGGTCAAATGATCGGATCATTTGGTATTTTGATGGGGATTGTGGTTGCTATCTACCGCAATGTGGATCCAGATAAAAAAGAAAAATACAAAGGGATGCTTTTTGCAACTGCCCTTGCAACATTCTTGACAGGTGTAACAGAACCAATTGAATACATGTTCATGTTTATTGCTACACCATTGTACATCATCTATGCTCTTGTTCAAGGGGCTGCCTTTGCAATGGCTGACTTGGTTAACCTTCGAGTTCACTCATTCGGTTCAATCGAATTCTTGACACGTACCCCAATGGCCATCAACGCTGGTTTGGCATTAGATATCTTTAACTTTGTATGGGTAACAGTCCTCTTTGGATTTATCATGTACTTCATTGCCAACTTCATGATTAAGAAATTCAATTATGCGACTCCAGGACGTAACGGTAACTATGAACAAAATGATGATGCCCCTTCAGGAGATGGTGCAGCAGCAGGTGCTGCTACAAGCTCAGCAAGCTCACAAGTCATTAACATTATCAACCTTCTTGGTGGACGTGCTAACATCGTCGACGTTGACGCATGTATGACTCGTCTTCGTGTAACCGTTAAGGACGCTGAAAAAGTCGGAACAGAAGAACAATGGAAAGCTGAAGGCGCTATGGGTCTTGTCATGAAAGGACAAGGGGTCCAAGCGATCTACGGACCTAAAGCTGACGTATTGAAATCTGATATCCAAGACGTTCTTGATTCAGGTGAAGTCATTCCTGAAACACTTCCTAGCCAAATGACAGCAGTTCAAAAGGCTGAAGCAACCTTTAAAGGGGTAACTGATGAAGTTCACTCTGTTGCAGATGGTGAAGTGATCAACATCGAAGATGTGAAAGATCCTGTATTCTCACAAAAAATGATGGGAGACGGATTTGCAGTTGAGCCTGAAAATGGCCACATCGTTTCACCAGTTGCTGGTAAAGTTACTAGTGTCTTCCCAACCAAACATGCCCTTGGTTTGGTAACAGATAATGGTTTGGAAGTCTTGGTTCACATCGGTCTAGATACTGTTAGTCTTGAAGGAAAACCATTTGAGGTTAAAGTTTCTGAAGGTCAAACAGTGGCTGCTGGAGACCTCTTGGTAGAAGCAGACCTTGATGCGATCCGTGCAGCTGGTCGTGAAACTTCAACAATTGTTGTCTTCACAAATGCAGATGCGATTAAATCCGTTAAGGTCGAACATACTGGTAAATTGGCAGCAAATGCGCCAGTTGCAACAGTAGAATTATAAGAGACGTCGGCAAAGAAAATGAGGTTGGGGCAGTGCACCCGGCCTCTTGCCGTTTCTTGATTTGGAGAGAAGGAGAAATCAGGGGATGAAATTTTTAACATTAAATTCCCATAGTTGGATGGAAGAGAATGCTCAGCAAAAATTTGAAACCCTCAAGGAACAAATTTTAGAAGCGCAATATGATGTGATCTGTTTCCAAGAGGTCAATCAAGAAATGGCCTCAGAAGCAGTCGAAACAGATGAGTATTATCAAGCTTTGCCATCAGCTGTAGCCATTCACAAAGATCACTTTGTTCGCGTATTGGTAGAAGAGTTAGCTGCTCATGGGCTCCACTATTATTGGACTTGGGCTTACAACCATATTGGCTATGATCACCTCAATGAGGGTGTAGCGGTTCTTTCGCGTCAACCCTTGAAGGCGGATGAGATTTTGGTATCCAATATGGATGATCCAACGGACTACCATACCCGTCGAGTGGCTGTTGCCCATACGAGTGTGGATGGCAAAGAGATTGCTGTTGCCAGCGTCCATCTTTCTTGGTGGGACAAAGGTTTCCAATTTGAGTGGCCACGCATTGAGAACTACTTCAGCCAAGTAAGCAAACCCTTTATTCTAGCTGGTGATTTCAATAATCCTGCTGGTCAAGAAGGGTATGAGACGATTCTATCCAGTTCCCTTAAGCTTCAAGACAGCTTTATTGAAGCCAAAGAAACAAAGGGGACTTATACTGTAGGCCCTGGAATCGATGGCTGGACAGACAATCAAGTTCCATTGCGAATTGATTACGTCTTTGCAAGTCCAGAATGGGACATCCAGCGTCTACATGTCATTTTTGATGGTCAAAACAAACCCCATGTTAGTGATCACTATGGCTTAGAAGCTGAATTATCGCTTTAATATAAACGGAGAGTCGAAAGGAAAACGATTTTATTCAAATCGTCCTTCGACTCTTTTTTATGGATCAAATAGGAGCAAGCATAGGGGATTCTCCTGTTCTTCTGCTTTCTTTACGATTCAATTTATGGTAAAATGAAGTGTTAAAACAGTTTAAGGAGGTAGCAAATGCGTTGTCCAAAATGTGGTGGAAGTAAGTCTAGTGTGGTGGATAGTCGACAAGCTGAAGATGGGAACACCATCCGTCGTCGCAGGGAATGCGAAGAATGCCATTATCGCTTTACTACCTACGAACGAGTGGAAGAGCGGACCCTAGTGGTCGTCAAAAAAGATGGGACACGCGAGCAATTTTCTCGTGATAAAATCTTTAATGGTATTATCCGCTCAGCTCAAAAACGGCCGGTTTCTAGTGACGAAATCGAAGAAATTGTAAACCGGATCGAGCAAAAGGTTCGCAGCCAAAGTGATAATGAAATTAACAGTGAGTATATTGGTTCTTTGGTTATGGATGAGTTAGCAGATCTAGATGAGATTACCTATGTCCGTTTTGCAAGTGTTTACCGGAGTTTCAAGGATGTCGGTGAATTAGAGACCCTCTTGAAACAAATCACGAAGGGAACCAAGAAGAAAAAGGAAAAATAGATGAAGCCTAATACGCCTTTCTCATTTTTAAAAAATAATCTTCTTCCGCCGGCAGGGGCTGCATTGGAGCAGTATTACCTGCCTATTTTGGAGACGGAAACGGTAGCAGTTTATCGTTATCTGCTGGCCTCTTATGATCAGGGTGAAAAACAATATTTACTGGCTCAAATCCTCAATCACTTGAATATAGGATTTCCACAGTTGCTACTCGCTTTTGATCGTTTAATTGCCATGGGGTTGATCGATCTCTATGAGGAAGAAGTTGGGATCACCATCCAATTACATGCTCCTCTTGCCTCAGAACAATTTTTTTCAAATGCTGTTTTTAAACGCTTGCTTGAAAAAAAGATTGGGGAAAAGGCTGTTGAGGATCTGATCCCAGCACGCTCTTTAGGAACTAGACGGCAAGTTTCCTTCTCTCAAGTCTTTGGACTAGATGCTGGTGAGGCGACCGTTCTTCCAAGTAAGAAACAGCAGTTTGATATGGAGATGTTTAAGCGAATGATGGGGCGTGATGGACTTCGTTTTGCGGATGAAGGAGAAGCGACTTTAGCCCTCTTTGCCCTCGCAGAAGAACAACAATGGACCTGGTATGAAACCTATCTCCTAGCAAAAGAAACGGCTGTAGACCGGATTGTCTCTCCAAAGAGAATGAAGCAAAAGTTGGCTCAGGCGAGCCAGGAGCACCCCCGCATGTCCTATAGCCGTCAGGAAGAAACCATTCTGAGGGAAGCGAAGGCAAAATCCAGCCTACAATTTCTAGCGGAGATTAAGAAGGCGCGCAATGCGACCATTACGCAGAGCGAACGCAAGACATTATCCAAGTTAGCTGATCTAGGCTTACTAGACGAGGTGATCAATATTATCTTGTTGTTGACCTTTAACAAGACCCAGTCTGCTAATCTCAATGAAAAGTATGCTTTGAAGGTGGGAAATGATTTTTCTTATCAAGGCGTCAACAGTGCAGAACTGGCAGTTTTAAAAGTTCGAGAACGCCAGGAACAAGCTAAAGCTCAAGGAAACAAGGGGACGAGTCCTACATCAGCTAAGGGCAAGAACAGCAATGTTCCCAAGTGGAGCCAACCAAACTATCAAAATCAAACCAGTCAAGCAGAAAAGGTGGATCTTGCTAAAGAGAAACAACGCCTATTAGAAAAACTGAATCAAGGAGGTGAGTAGATGGAAAGTGTAGGTCAAACCATGTCTCACATGAACCGTGCGCGTCAATTTAACTATGAGGATTTGGTCGCACAGATCTTGGCAGACCAAGAAGTGGCTGCCTTTATCAAGGACCAGTCTTTGTCTGAACAAGAAATTCGACGTAGTATTTCAAAATTTAATCAATACATTAGTGAACGCAACCGTTTCTTATTGGGAGATCCGGATTATATTGCCAAAGGCTACAAACCCATCCTCACCATGAATGAAGGCTATGCGGATGTCGCTTATGAGGAGACGCCAGAGTTAATTGAAGCCCAAAAACGAGCTGCGATCAACCAACGTCTCAACTTGATCAATCTCCCTTCAACCTTGAAAGAAGCGAGTCTAGCCAAGGTAGAACTCGATGATAAGGGGCGATTTGAGGCCTTTGAAGAATTAGCCAATTTTGTGGCCAACTATCCAGAATATCAAAAGGGGATCTACCTCTATGGTGATTTTGGAGTAGGAAAGAGCTACATGATGGCAGCCTTGGCTCATGATTTATCCGAAAAACGCCAGGCCTCTACCACCTTACTTCATTTCCCAAGTTTTGCTATTGACGTTAAAAATGCCATCAGTTCAGGCTTGGTCAAAGAAACCGTCGATCAGGTGAAAAAAGCCGAAATTTTAATTCTCGATGATATCGGTGCGGAACAGATGTCAGCCTGGGTGCGAGATGAAATCTTACAAGTGATTTTGCAGCACCGAATGCAGGAAAATCTCCCAACCTTCTTTACTTCTAACTTTAATTTTGAAGAGTTGGAACGTCATTTTGCAGCTTCGCGTAATGGAGATGAAACCTGGCAGGCCAAACGTGTCATGGAGCGCGTGAAATTTTTAGCCAAGGAAATCCATTTGGAAGGAGTCAATCGCCGATGAATGAAACCATCCGTTTAATGAAATCTCATTTTTCTGTTCGCCGTTTTAAGGAAGAAGCCATCAAAGAAGCTGACCTCATGGAAATTTTATCAGCTGGGCAGATGGCATCAAGTTGGAAAAACTTTCAGTCTTATTCTGTGATTGTGGTCAAAAGCAAGGAAAAGAAAGAAGCTCTTTACGACTTGCTTCCTCAAGAAGCGATTCGCCAATCAGATGTCTTTCTCCTCTTTGTTGGAGATTTAAACCGTGCTGAAAAAGCTGTCAAACTTCATGAGCAGGATTTCCATCCTGAAGGGGTGGACAACTTACTGATCACCTCAGTGGATGCGGCTCTAGCAGCTCAAAACACGCTATTGGCAGCTGAAAGTCTCGGCTATGGTGGAGTGATGATCGGCATGTTGCGCTACTGTTCAGAAGAAGTCGCAGAACTCTTCCGTCTGCCAGACTATACCTATCCGGTTTTTGGGATTGCTCTCGGAGTACCCAACCAGCAACATGCGGTGAAACCACGTTTGCCATTGGAGCAGGTTGCTTTTGAAGAAGAATACCAAGAACAAGACCTATCAGTTGTGACTGCCTATGACAAGGTTCAGGCAGATT
This sequence comes from Streptococcus parasanguinis, assembly GCF_019929185.1. Taxonomy (GTDB): domain Bacteria; phylum Bacillota; class Bacilli; order Lactobacillales; family Streptococcaceae; genus Streptococcus; species Streptococcus parasanguinis_O. Next base: position 57,463 of record NZ_JAHZPC010000010.1, on the reverse strand, counting down.
ACGCTGGAGCGCGTGCAACCGATAGCTGGAGCGAGCGCCTTGCAGCTCAATTTGGTCAACCTGAACAAGAAGAGACCAAAAAACTACTAGAAAAACACAAACTATTATGAAATGAAGAGAGGCGTTCTTGAACCGAAGTCTCGCCTTTCATTAGAAAAGAGGAAATCATGGCCCTACCAACTATTGCGATTGTAGGCCGTCCCAATGTCGGAAAATCTACACTCTTTAACCGGATTGCCGGTGAGCGGATTTCCATCGTTGAGGATGTAGAAGGAGTCACTCGTGACCGCATTTATGCAACAGCTGAGTGGTTGAATCGAAAATTTAGTATCATTGATACGGGGGGAATTGATGACGTAGATGCCCCATTTATGGAGCAAATCAAACATCAGGCAGAAATTGCCATGGACGAAGCAGATGTGATCGTCTTTGTTGTTTCTGGAAAAGAAGGGATCACGGATGCGGATGAATATGTCACTCGTATCTTGTATAAGACCCATAAACCGGTGATTCTTGCAGTCAACAAGGTGGATAACCCAGAGATGCGCAATGATATCTATGACTTTTATGCCTTAGGACTGGGTGAGCCACTACCGGTATCCTCTGTCCACGGGATCGGAACTGGGGATGTGCTGGATGCCATTATTGAAAATCTTCCGAATGAAACAGAAGAAGAAAATCCAGATATCATCAAATTTAGCTTGATTGGTCGCCCAAATGTTGGGAAATCAAGCTTGATCAATGCGATCCTGGGAGAAGACCGCGTTATCGCAAGCCCTGTTGCTGGAACCACACGGGATGCCATCGATACCCATTTTACCGATGCAGATGGCCAAGAATTTACCATGATCGATACAGCTGGTATGCGCAAATCTGGTAAAATCTATGAAAACACTGAGAAATATTCTGTCATGCGTGCCATGCGTGCCATCGACCGTTCAGATGTGGTTTTGATGGTCATTAATGCCGAAGAAGGGATTCGGGAGTATGACAAGCGGATCGCTGGCTTTGCTCACGAAGCTGGTAAAGGTATGATCATTGTTGTCAACAAATGGGATACCATTGAAAAAGACAACCATACCATGAAGCAGTGGGAAGATGAGATTCGCGATCAATTCCAATATCTTTCTTATGCGCCGATTGTTTTTGTCTCTGCCTTAACCAAACAACGCTTGCACAAGTTGCCAGAGATGATCAAACAGATCAGTGAGAGTCAAAATACACGGATTCCTTCAGCTGTCTTGAACGATGTGATTATGGATGCCATTGCCATTAATCCAACGCCGACCGACAAAGGAAAACGCCTCAAGATCTTCTATGCGACACAAGTGGCAACCAAGCCGCCAACTTTTGTGGTCTTTGTTAACGAAGAAGAACTGATGCACTTCTCATACCTCCGTTTCTTGGAGAACCAAATTCGCAAGGCCTTTGTTTTTGAAGGAACTCCAATCCATTTGATTGCGCGAAAACGGAAGTAGGGAATATGCGAAAAATTACTGTTTTGATGAAATTTTTGCTTACGAGCCTCATCATTGTTTTCTTAACAGCTTGTCAGTCAACGCGTCAAGAAAAGTATCAGGGATCCTATGGAAATGGGGATGAGTCAATCATACTGACCATTAAAAATAAGGAAATACTTAAGACGGAGTTCTGGAAAGAAATACCGGATATTGATGCTTCCGACTCATTAGCATTTAACTCAGCAAAAGATAGTTTGCTTGAAAATTATGGTCATATCAAAGGAGTGGACTATACTGTTGAAAAGTCCAAGTCAGGCCATTTGCAGATCCATATAGTGACAGATTTTTCAAAATTGGACCTAAAAACTTGGAACAAAGCTTTTAAGTCGAATAATAAATTGAAGGACTTAACTGACTATATTAAAACCAAAAAAACGTTAGAAGAAAACGGGATGGTTAAGGTTCAGTAAAGTTCGAACATGATTGAACCATAAGTAAAAAGGACTCTTTGTCACCTGTAATAGATTACAAGGAGTCCTTTTCTCATTTGCAACTGAGGCTACTATTAGTTTAGAAAAAAATAGGTCGTGTTTTTTTCTTTTCTCTATGAGCAATCGGGATTTTGCTATTCCCTTTGTTTAGCTATTTGATCAAACAGTTAACAGATAGATATTAGGGATAGCTGTTTAAGCTGAGACTGTTACGAAATCAGGTAAAAAACTGGGACAATGCTGTCTCAGTTTTTCTATCAAAAACGGGCTAAAATCCTTTCAAGATGATAAGTATTTTTTCTAATTTTTGCTTAAATATGGTATAATAAAGGGATTAATCTAAGGTGGTAAACATGGCAAAATTAATTCCTGGGAAGGTTCGTTCACAAGGGAGCCTTCTCTATGAAGCTGGGAAGGTTTCCCTTCAGGAAGTAAAAGAAAAATACCTATATTTTCGGGTGGAAGAAGAAAGCTTGCGGTACAGTTTGGACGACGATGCTGTTTTTTGTAGCTGTGCTTTCTTTCAAAAGAAAAAATTCTGTACACATCTAGCAGCTGTGGAAGCTTTTTTGAAGAATGATGACAGTGGGAAAGCAGCTCTTACAAGCCTTGAAGAAGATGCCACGGCGACTGAAGAAACGCAGGAGAAGGTCTCTTTTGGAAGTTTGTTTTTAGACCAGGTCCTTCCAAAAATCGAAAAAAAAGAAACACGCTATGTCTTATCGGCAGTTGGGCAGGAGGATGAATACTCTGGTCAATTCTTGTGGACCCTTCGCATTCGTCGCTTGCCAGACGAGCGTTCTTATGTGATCAGAGATGTGCTAGCTTTTTTGCAGACCCTTCAGAAAGAAGGCCATTTTGCAATTGGCAAAAGTTACTATGAACCTATTTCTTACTTAGAATTTGATGGACCTAGTCAGGATGTGATCAATTTCCTACAAGGCTTGGTCACAGATAGTGGATCAAAAGAGCAAGATTTCTTTCCCAATGCTGGGCGCCATCTTTATTTTCCACCGACTCTCTTTGAAGAAGCTGTAGAATTACTGATGAATTTGGATTCCTTCCTCTTGCAATATAGCTTGTATGATTTTTCTGAAGTCTATTTTCAGGATGTCCATGGGGAGGAAGATCTCTTTCATTTTCAGGTGGAAGACCATGGTGATTTTTACGAATTGATCATTACTGAGCCACAAGTGAAGGTTGTCGAGTCTGCTGTTTACCTGTTTCGAAATGGTGTCTTCTATCACCTGACGCCCCAACAGCGGACCCTATGGAAGGCCATTCAAGATCTTCCAATGGATCAGGATCGCAAAAAACGCCTGCATTTTGATCCAACGGATCAGACCAAACTTTCCTATAGTTTAAAAGAGTTCAAAAAACTGGGACAAATTACCGCACCGACCAGCTTTTTAATCCACGATTTCACTCCGGAATTTCATTTTGATCTAGCACAGGATCAGACTGTATTACTGGATGTTGTCTTTCAATACCAGGATCGTGTGGTGACCACGCGTGAGGAACTCCTCAATCTTCCTTATTCTAGTGATTTCGATAAGGAGCAAGAAGTCTTTTCAACCATGCTAGCAGCAGGTTTTACGGATGATTTTTCTTCCCAAAGAAGTCCTTTATCAAGTGAGCAAATCTATCCATTCTTTCACCAACAGATCCCGACTTTTGAAGCCTTAGGAGAGGTTACCCTCTCTGATAGCCTTTTAGATCTTTATCAAGTGGAGCGTCCAAAAATTGATGTTAAAACTAATGGCAGTCTACTGGAGATCGGTTTTGACTTTGAAAGTGTGGATCCAGCCGAAGTGGACCAGGTCCTCAAAGCTCTAGTAGGGCAAAAAGACTATTTTGTCAGCCATACAGGGAAAGTTCTTGTCTTTGATGAAGAAACCAAGAAGATCAGTCGAGCCTTAGCAGATCTGCGGGCGAAAATGAGCAAGGGTGGGAAACTACAAGCCCGCCGGATTGCCGCTTATCAGCTATCTGATTTGTTGGCAGATCAAGACAATGTTCATTTTTCAGAAGACTTTCGAAATTTAGCTCATGATTTGACTCATCCAGAAGACTTCCAACTCCCTCAGATGACAATCCAAGCGACCCTGAGGGATTACCAAGAAACAGGGGTTAAATGGTTCTCCATGTTAAATCATTATGGTTTTGGTGGTATTTTAGCGGATGATATGGGGCTTGGGAAAACCCTGCAGACTATTTCCTTCTTGACCAGTGTCGCAAAAAAAGAAACTAAAATCTTGATTCTAGCTCCATCTAGTCTCATCTACAATTGGAAACAAGAATTTTCAAAATTCGCTCCTCAGATGGAAGTGGCAGTTGTCTATGGTCTCAAGCAGCACCGAGATGAACTCATCGCAACCAATCCACAGGTAGTTATCACTAGTTACGCGTCTTTCCGTCAAGATGTGGAGGAATACCAGAAGAATCAGTATGAGTACTTGATTCTAGATGAAGCCCAGGTCATGAAAAATGCCCAAACCAAGATTGCCCAACACTTACGTGGCTTTGAGGTTCCGCATGTGTTTGCCTTATCTGGGACACCGATTGAAAATCATGTGGGTGAACTCTGGTCTATTTTCCAAATTGTCCTTCCAGGGCTCTTCCCAGCTAAAAGAGAATTTCAAAAATTGAGTCCTGAGACCATTGCGCGTTTTGTCAAACCTTTCGTCATGAGACGGAAAAAAGATGAAGTGCTCCAAGAATTACCGGACTTAATTGAAACAACCTACCACAATGAGTTGGATGAAAGTCAAAAAACGATCTATTTGGCTCAATTAAAACAAATTCAAGATCGGGTTCGAACCTCTAGTGAGGAAGAACTAAATCGGAGCAAGGTGGAAATTCTCTCGGGTCTCATGCGTCTTCGCCAAATCTGTGATACCCCCGCCCTCTTTATGGAAGACTATCAGGGAGATAGTGGGAAATTGGAGAGTCTTCGAGATCTTTTGGGTCAAATCAAAGATGGCGAACACCGGGTTTTGATCTTCTCTCAATTTAGAGGCATGCTGGATATCCTAGAGCAGGAGATTGCCCAGCTTGGCATGACCTCCTTTAAAATCACAGGTTCTACTCCCGCTAAAGATCGACAAGAAATGACCAATGCTTTTAATGCAGGTGAGCGCCATGCTTTTCTCATTTCTCTGAAGGCTGGAGGGGTTGGATTGAACCTCACTGGTGCCGATACGGTCATCTTAGTCGATTTGTGGTGGAATCCTGCAGTGGAAGACCAGGCTATTGGACGTGCCCATCGAATGGGACAGGAACAAAATGTTGAAGTTTACCGCATGATTACTCGTGGTACGATCGAAGAAAAAATCCAAGAACTACAAGCTTCCAAAAGACACTTGGTCTCAACGATTTTAGACGGAACGGAAACACGATCTAGTTTATCGGTTGAGGAAATTCGTGAGATTCTTGGAATTCAGTCAGAATAGCTTGAAAAATTCTGTGAATAGTTTATAATTAATGGAGTGTCGAAAGGAAGAAAGCATGACAGAAAAATATTTTCCTCAAGTAGGGGATAATGAGTTGATGTTAACAGAGATGCCCCACATGAACCTGTATGATGAAACAGACTTGATTAGTAACATTACAGGCGACTATGTGGATAAAAATTATTTGGAATGGCAACCGATTGCTGAAAATACCAAACCTAAGCATCCTTACCACCAACCACTAGAAGAGCCCCTACCGAAAAGACGGCCAGTAAGAAAACCTGATTTTAAAGAGCCGATTGATAAAAAAAGCCCAGCCAATCGTTATGCAGAGGAAGCGAGAGAGCGCGCTCGTGAAGATCTGAAAAAGAAACGCACAGCCCCCTATCTGACAACGGATCCAGCAGCTACTACAAGTAAACGGAAAAAACCATTTATTTCTGAACGAAAACCTGGTCAGCCAACGGCTCCCTTCCAAAAGGAAAATCCGGGTGAATTATTGAAATATAGCAAACGATTACGACAAGATCAGTTGATCCTTGCAGAGTTCGAATCTGCAGGAGAACCAGAAGTGGCAGAACCGACTGAAAAGAAAAACAATTATGATTTCTTAAAGACTAGCCAAATATACAATAAAGATCAGCACAAGTTGAAACCACAGCCAATCAAACAAGAATTGGATTTAACCCATCTAGATCAAGAATAAGGAGAAAACATGTCTAATACATACCATTTTATTGGAATTAAAGGAGCAGGGATGAGTGCTTTAGCCCTCATGCTTCACCAAATGGGACATACGGTTCAAGGGTCAGATGTTGAGAAGTATTACTTTACGCAACGTGGCTTGGAACAAGCAGGAATTCAAATTTATCCATTTGATGTGAAAAATTTGGAAGGCGACAAGATCCTCATTGCCGGGAATGCTTTCCGTCCAGATAACAATGTGGAAATTGCTTATGCAGATGAGCATGGCCTAACTTATAAACGCTACCATGAATTCCTTGGTGAATTTATGCGTGACTTCGTCAGCATGGGGGTTGCCGGAGCACACGGAAAAACCTCGACAACAGGGATGCTTTCTCACGTCTTATCAAATATCACTGACACCAGTTATTTGATTGGTGACGGGACAGGTCGTGGCTCTGCAGCAGCCAAATACTTTGTATTTGAATCAGATGAGTATGAACGCCACTTTATGCCTTACCATCCTGAATACAGCATCATCACCAATATTGACTTCGACCATCCAGACTATTTCACGAGCTTGGAAGATGTCTTTAATGCTTTTAACGATTATGCCAAACAAATCAGTAAGGGCCTCTTCATCTACGGAGAAGACAAAGAATTGCGTCGGATTACCTCATCAGCACCAATTTATTACTATGGTTTTGATAAGGAGACGAACGATTTTGTGGCAAGCAACTTGCTTCGCTCAACGACAGGTTCAACCTTCAACGTTCATTTCCGTGGAGAAGATTTGGGGCAATTCCATATCCCAACATTTGGTCGTCACAACATCATGAATGCTACAGCAGTCATTGGTTTGCTTTACATTGCAGGATTTGATTTAGATTTAGTCCGCGAGCATTTGAAGACCTTTGCTGGAGTGAAACGTCGCTTTACTGAAAAAGTAGTCAATGGAACAGTGATCATCGATGACTTTGCGCACCATCCAACGGAAATTATTGCAACCTTGGATGCGGCCCGTCAAAAATACCCAAGTAAAGAGATTGTGGCCATTTTCCAACCACATACCTTTACACGGACCATTGCCTTGTTAGATGAATTTGCAGAAGCCTTGAATCAAGCAGATGCTGTTTACTTGGCACAGATCTATGGCTCTGCGCGTGAAGTCGATCACGGCGATGTGAAAGTTGAAGATTTGGAAGCAAAAATTGTCAAACGCTCAGCGATTATTACAGCTGAGAATGTTTCTCCTCTTCTTGACCATGATAATGCAGTCTATGTCTTTATGGGAGCAGGAGATATTCAAACCTATGAATACTCATTTGAGCGTTTATTATCTAGTTTGACACATAGTGTACAATAAGAGATGATTGAGTCTGGAATCGATTGATTCCAGACTCAAATTTATCTGTCCACTGAAGGAGTATGAGATGAGGAAAGCAGGATGATGATTCGATCAATCACCCCAGCTGATCAAGAACAGCTGCTGTTGCTAGAAGAAGAACTTCATGACAATGAAGGAAAGGAGCACAGGGCCACTCTTGAGGAAGCGCTAGGTTCGAAGGAAACCCTTTCTTTGCTTGCAGAGCAGGCGGGGGATGCTGTGGCTTACTTGTTGGCGACAGAAGACCAGCCTTTAAAAGGAGACCTAATTGTATTGCGACTAGCAGTGAGGCCAGCCTTTCAAGGTCAAGGCTATGGTTCTATTTTGATCGCTGCTTTAAAGGATCTAGCTGTTCAAAAGGAAAAGGAAGCCATTTGGATCGATTGCCCAGAAGACTTACTATCTTATTTTTCCCAGCAAGGATTTCGTGATGAAGCTGAGTCTGATCGAGGTGTCCATATGGTTTGGGAACGATTGAAGGAGTAAATGATGAAAGAAAAGATTCACATTAGACAGGCAGAGCTGCAGGATTTGGATGCCATCGAGCGCATTGAGCTTGAGAATTTCTCAGAAGAAGAAGCGATTGCGCGTGAGATTTTAAAAGATCACATCAAAAAGATTCAAACGACATTTCTTGTAGCAGAGTGCCAGGGTCAGATTTTAGGCTATTTAGAAGGACCTGTTAGACCGGAGCGCTATTTGATCGATTCCTCTTTTTCAAAGGTTGAAGATCTAAGTCAGTTAGAACAGGGCTTTATTTCCATTACGAGTCTATCCATTGCTAAAGAAGCTCAAGGACTTGGAGTGGGAACCCTTTTGCTTGAAGCGATGAAAGAGATTGCGTTGAAAGATAATCGCCAAGGGATCAATTTGACCTGTCATGATTATTTGATTCCTTATTATGAAAAGCAAGGATTTACCAATGAAGGCCGGTCAGAATCCCAATATGCGGGTGAAGTTTGGTACAATCTGGTCTGGGAAAATGAAAAACTTGATTAAATAGGTATTTTAAAGAAGAAAGGCGATTTGTATTGCTTTTCTAAATCTTTTAAGATATAATATTAAGGATTATGATGAGGGAGGTCAATTATTTGACTGATAAATCACAAGACAGTGAGAAGTTATTAAGCTTCAAAGAGCAGATCCTCAGAGACTTAGAAGAGGCCAATGAGCAACTTCTAAAAATCGAAAAAGAGTATGATCTACCTGATCGAAGCATTGAAACCCCTTCTTCACTGAAAGAGGAGGAAGAAGCAACACCACCTCCAAAAGAAGAAGCTGTTGTGGCTTCCACAGAAATACCAGTGGAGCCAGAAAAGGCGACTCCTATTGTAGAAGAAAAGAGTGAGCTCACAAAGCCTGCTCCAAAAGAACCAAGTCAGGAACCGGTAGAGGAAAGCTTATCGCGCTCTTCTCGTAACCAGCGCCAACAAAAACAAAAGAAACAAAATAAAATCGCTAAGCGAATTGTGCGGACAGTGGTCAGCCTTTTGCTGATTGTGATCGTGGCTACAGGGATCTTTGCAGCGACCTATATCCATTCAGCTGTCAAGCCAATGGATAAAAATGCAACAGAATTCGTAACGGTTGAGATTCCAGCAGGTTCAAGTAATCGTGAGATTGGTGCGATCCTTGAGAAAAAAGGACTCGTGAAAAATGGTCAGTTCTTTAACTACTATACCAAGTTCAAGAACTATAGCAATTTCAAATCTGGTTATTTCAATTTGCAAAAGAGCATGGATCTAGAAACCATCATCCAAAAACTGCAAGAAGAGGGAACCAAAACTCCTCAGGCTCCAGTTCTTGGAAAGGTCACGATTCCAGAAGGTTATACGATCGATCAGATTGCGACGGCTATCACAGCAGATGTCTCTAGTAAGAAGGCAGGAAAGACTCCATTTAAGAAAGAAGATTTCTTGAAGGCTGTCCAAGATGATGCCTTTATTGAGAAGATGGTGGCCAAATATCCTAAGCTCTTGGCTAACCTGCCAAGTAAGGATTCTGGTGTTCGCTATCGTTTGGAAGGTTATCTTTTCCCAGCAACTTATAACTATGGGAAAGATACCACAGTGAAAGAGATGATCGATCAGATGCTTGCGGCAATGGATCAAAACTTAAGCCCATACTATGAAACACTTGAGAGCAAGAACATCAATGTAAACGAAGTATTGACTCTTGCTTCCTTGGTTGAAAAAGAAGGGGCGACGGATCAGGACCGCAAAGATATCGCGAGTGTCTTCTATAACCGCTTGAACCAAGACATGCCTTTGCAAAGTAATATTGCAATTCTTTATGCAGAAGGGAAACTTGGTCAAAAGACGACCTTAAAAGAAGATGCAACGATCAATACAGAGCTGGATTCACCTTATAATATTTATAAGAATACCGGCTTGATGCCTGGCCCAGTGGATAACCCTGGAGTATCAGCGATCGAAGCGGCGGTGAACCCAAGTAAGACCGATTACTTGTATTTTGTCGCAAATGTCGAAAATGGTGAAGTTTTCTTCGCTAAGACATACGAAGAACACAATAAAAATGTTGAAGAACACGTCAATAGTAAATTGACACAAGCAAGTTCAAACTAGAAAAAGCATGTGGCGCGTCCACAGCTTTTTCATTCAAATAATAGAAAGAGAAGAATAATGGCAGAAAAAACATACCCAATGACCCTAGCAGAAAAAGAAAAATTGGAACAAGAATTAGAAGAATTGAAATTGGTCCGTCGACCTGAAGTGGTGGAACGGATTAAGATCGCTCGTTCATATGGTGACCTCTCAGAAAACTCTGAGTATGAAGCGGCAAAAGATGAACAAGCTTTTGTGGAAGGTCAAATCTCTAGCTTGGAAACAAAAATCCGTTATGCAGAAATCGTCGATAGTGACGCTGTTGCAGTAGACGAAGTAGCGATCGGAAAAACCGTTACAGTTCAAGAAGTTGGCGAAACAGATGAAGAAGTATACAGCATCGTTGGTTCAGCAGGGGCAGATGCCTTTGCAGGAAAGATTTCTAACGAAAGCCCAATCGGTCACGCTTTGATTGGTAAGAAGACAGGTGACGTTGTCACTGTTGAGACACCAGCTGGAAGCTACCAAGTGAAAATTTTGAACGTAGAAAAAACAGCGTAACTATAAAACGCAAGCCCTCCAAGAGGGCTTGTTTTTTTGTGCTCTTAATCTTTTTGTGAGAGTGAAAATTCTTTGCTGACTGAACGATATCAAAAAAAGCACTTGAACCTTGGGTTCAAGTGCTACTGTATACCGCTAGAATTAGTAGTTTGTACTACTTTCTATTGCGTTGTTTTCCTGCATTGCGGTTGTTTTTTGGTTTGTGTTGGATTTGTGTCGTTGCAGTAGGTGTGACATCTTTTTTCACGCGGTGACTAGTCGCTTTAGGAGGATTGTTTTTGTATTCCTCAGCGACTCGTTTGCGAAGATTTGGACGAATCAAGTAGTTGATGACAAATTGTTGGATAATTTGGATCACCCCACCGACTACCCAGTAAAGAGTCACTCCGGCTGAGGAGATCAATGAGAAGACACCGATCATAATCGGACTCATCAGTGATGCTTTGCGCATGCTTTCCTTTTGGGTTTCATCTTCAATTCCATGAAGAGAAAGCATACTTTGGATATAGTAAAGAACTGCTACGATCGCTGTCAAGAGCAAGCTTGGTTTGCCGAGAGCAATGCCAAGGAAGCTACTATCTGCTACCCCTTTGGTGTGTTGAGCTGCAAAGAAGAGAGCTGAGAAGAATGGCATTTGGATCAAGAGTGGCAAACACCCAACTCCACCAAACATGCTAACTCCATTTTCACGTTGAGCAGCCATTAATTCCTGTTGCGCCAATAGCTTTTCTTCTTGTGTGCTAGCGTTCTTCATGCGCTCTTGGATTGGCCCAAGGATAGGTTTTAAGTAGTTCATCTTTTCAGATTGGTAGGTTGCCTTCCATGATTGGTACAAACCAAGTGGCAAGATGATCAACCGCACGATCAAGGTGACGATAATAATCCCGATCCCAAAGCCCAAGCCAAGGTTGTTGGCAAAGAATTTGATGGCTTCGCCCATTGGACGGCCAAGAAGATTCCAGATCAATCCAGTCGGATTTCCAGTTTTCCGATCGACACTCACGCATCCTGATAAGAAGACAAGCGAAGCTAGTCCCATCGATGCAAGTAATGCAAGTTTATTTTTTTTCACAAATAGTTCCTTCTTTTTTAAAATGTTACCTTTCTATTCTACTGTTTTTTTTTAAAATACACAATAGTTCTCTAGTCTTAATTTGCAATTTTAAAGTCTGTATAGTTTTCAAAGTTTGCGAGCGTAACATCTAAATAAGTTACATGTGCAAAAGGTGTAGGACCTTTGCGAATTTCTTGAATGAATTTGGCCATTTGGCTACTAGACTCTGCCTGGGCCAGAATGCCAACCGTTCCGTCGTCATTATTCCAGACACGGCCAGTAATCCCACCGATCTCTAAAGCAAGACTGTAGACTCCCCAGCGAAAGCCAACCCCTTGAACCCGTCCTTGGGCAATCATTTTTACCTTTTGCATGTGCGACCTCCTTGACTCGAAGAAATCTATCTGAGGTATGATTTCTTCTTTTTCTTTGTGCTATAATAGTTCTATGAATATTATAACGTCTAAATCCAATAATGTAATCAAAAATGCTAAAAAATTACATCAAAAAAAATACCGGACAGATTCTTATCTCATTGAAGGCTGGCATCTGTTTGAAGAGGCAGTAGAAAATCATGCGAAGATTCGGCAGGTCTTTGTTTTAGAAGCCTATTTAGACCGGGTAGAGGACATCCAAAAAGTCACTATCGTGACTCCGGAGATCTTAAGCCTCTTGGCAGATTCGAAGACTCCTCAAGGGATTGTCGCAGAGATTCTTCTAGAGCAGCCAGAGCTTCCGGATCAGCTACAAGGGCGATTCCTCTATTTGGAGGATGTACAGGATCCTGGCAATGTTGGGACTATGATTCGAACAGCAGATGCAGCAGGCTTTGATGGTGTCATGCTATCGAAAGCCTCCGCTGATCTATACAGTCTCAAGACCCTTCGATCCATGCAGGGCAGTCATTTCCATATTCCTATCTGGAAACTGGATCGAGAAGAACTATTGGAGCGAGCTGCGCACTCTCATCTAGCAGTTCTCGCAACGACGCTTTCAGAAGCTTCCATTGACTACCGTCAGCTTTCTCAGACCGATCAGTTTATCCTGGTTATGGGCAATGAAGGAAATGGCATCAGCCAGGAAATGGCGGCACAAGCAGACCAGCTGGTTCATATTCCCATGCCAGGTCGGGCAGAGAGTTTGAATGTTGCAGTGGCAGCAGGAATTTTGATGTTTTCTTTAAGGGAATTTTGAGAAAAAATAGTATACTTAAACTGTAAGAAGTTGATGGATGTTTTATTGGGAGAGCCTATCAAGGAAAGGTGGTTATCTTATGCAATATCATCGTGACAAAGAATACATGACCTATGTGGGACATTTGATCCAGCATCCGAAGGTTCAAAAATTAGCCGACATTCCCCACCATATTCATTCCAATCGTTTGGAGCATTCCATTCATGTTAGCTATACCAGTTATAAATTGGCAAAAAAATTTGGCTGGGATGCCAAAAGTACGGCTCGGGGTGGGCTCTTGCATGACCTCTTTTACTATGATTGGCGCGAGACCAAGTTTACCAAGAGTCACGCCTGGATCCATCCCCGCATTGCCGTGAGAAATGCGCGAAAGATTACAGATCTCAATGCCAAGGAAGAAGACATCATCATTAAACACATGTGGGGAGCTACCCTTGCCCCGCCTCGCTACAAAGAATCCTTCGTAGTGACCATGGTAGATAAATACTGGGCTGTTAAAGAAGCTTCAGAACCTTGGCGTAAAAAGATGGCTAAAAAGAGATTTTTTCATCGAAAAATGTTAAAATCGTAGTAAACAAATTTGAAAGGAACTTGTTAATATGTATAATGATTCAGTAATCCAAGAACAAAGTGGATTGAATGCTTTTTATAACAAAATCTACTCATTAGTTGGGATCGGTGTGGGGATTTCAGCCCTTGTGTCTGGCCTGATGATGACAGTCTTTCAAGACTTCTTCGTACAAATCTTGACAACCGCACCAATGGTTTACTACGCAGCAGTTGTTGTAGAATTGATCTTGGTCTTTGTTGCAAGTGGGAAGGCTGTTAAAAATAGCCCGTCTGCTCTTCCGATCTTCTTGATCTACTCAGCTTTGAATGGCTTTACCTTGAGCTTTATCATTGCTCGCTACATGCAAGCAACTGTCTATAAGGCTTTCTTGGTCAGTGCCTTGATGTTTATTGTCATGGGAGCTATCGGACGCGTCGTGAAAAAGGACCTGTCTGGAATGGGACGTGCCTTGATGGGAGTTTTGATCGGTGTGATCATTGCTTCTGTTGTGAACATGTTCTTGAGAAGTTCTGGAATGGACTATATCTTGAGTATTATCTCTGTCTTCCTCTTTGCAGGTTTGACAGCTTGGGATAACCAAAAGATTCGCTATGTCTATGATCAAACAAATGGTCAACCTGCTACAGGTTGGGCAGTAGCAATGGCTTTGGAACTTTATCTTGACTTTATCAACCTCTTTATCAGCCTTCTTCGTATCTTCGGAAGAAACGACTAATCAAAGAGAGATTGAGCTGGGGCAGTTGCCTCGGCTTTTTTTGTCTTTCGACTTGTGCTATACTAATAGTGACTAAAGAATAGAAATGAGCGCTTATGAAAACACCTTTTGTAACCTGTGAACAATTAGAAAGCCTGACCCAAGAATTCCCTACCCCTTTCCATCTCTATGATGAAGCAGGAATTCGTGAAACGGCTCGTGCTCTCCATCAAGCTTTTGCTTGGAATGAAGGATTTAAGGAATACTTTGCCATCAAGGCAACTCCTAACCCATCGATCCTAAAAATTTTGCAAGAAGAGGGCTGTGGTGTCGACACTGCCAGCTATGTCGAATTGTTAATGGCGGATAAACTGGGCTTTAGTGGAAAAGAGATCATGTTTTCTTCTAACAATACGCCAGCAGATGAATTTGTCTATGCTAGAGAATTAGGGGCAACGATCAATCTGGACGCCTATGAAGACATTGCTTTCTTGAAGTCTGTGACTAGCATTCCCAAGGTCATTTCTTGCCGCTATAATCCTGGTGGAGTTTTTGAACTGGGAACCGATATTATGGACAATCCTGAAGAAGCCAAGTTTGGAATGACCAAGGAGCAATTGATCCAAGCCTTTATCGAGTTGAAAGAACTAGGTGTGGAAGAGTTTGGCATTCACGCTTTATTAGCTTCTAATACTGTATCCAACGACTACTATCCAGAGCTAGCGCGTCAACTTTTTGAATTAGCAGTAGAAGTCGTCGAGAAAACAGGTGTCCACTTGGGCTTCATCAACCTCTCTGGTGGAGTTGGGGTCAATTACAAGCCAGAACAAGAACCAAATGATATTGCCATTATTGGGGAGGGCGTGCATCGCGTTTTTGATGCGATTCTTAAACCAGCAGGACTTGGTCATGTGAAAATCTATACCGAGCTTGGTCGCTTTATGCTGGCTTCACACGGCCTCTTGGTAACCAGAGTGACGCATAAAAAGAAAACCTACCGGACCTATGTGGGTGTCGATGCTTCAGCTGTGAATCTTCTTAGACCGGCTATGTACGGTGCTTATCACCATATTACCAATATGGATCGTTCAGATGAACCAACTGAAGTGGTCGATGTCGTGGGAAGTCTCTGTGAAAACAACGATAAATTTGCCAAACAACGAGAACTACCCGTGACGGAGATTGGAGATTTACTCGTGATCCATGACACTGGAGCCCATGGATTTTCAATGGGCTATCAGTACAATGCCAAATTGCGTTCGGCAGAAGTTTTGCTTCAAGAAGATGGGCAGGCCCGTTTGATTCGTCGAGCAGAAAAACCAGAAGATTATCTTGCGACACTCTACGGCTTTGACATTGAAAAATAAGCGATTGTCTGATATAATGATAGTTATGTAAAAATAATGGATCGGAGAAAATTGTATGAATCTCTTTTTAGGAATTTTGTTGATTATTTTAGCTTTCTTTGGTGGGATGATTGCAGGAATGTTCTTGCTTCGTCGTCAATTTGAAAAAGAATTTGCATCAAACCCACGTTTGAATGTTGAAGCAGTTCGTACGCTTTTAGGAGCGAGTGGCCAACGCCCAAGCGAAGCAAAAGTTCAACAAGTCTATCGCCAAATTGTGAGCCAACAAAAATCAGCAATGGCGAAAAACAAGAAAAAATAAGAGTGGGGCAATCTCACGATAATAAATGAGAGGGGCTTGGAGGAATTTCTTAGTCCCTCCTTTTGGAAGGAAGAGATATGGATAACCGACCGATTGGTTTTTTAGATTCTGGAGTAGGGGGCCTGACTGTTGTCCGCGAATTGCTCCGTCAGCTTCCTCACGAAGATGTCGTCTATATTGGAGATTCAGCGCGTGCACCTTATGGTCCTAGACCAGCAGACCAAATTCGCGAGTATACTTGGCAGATGGTGAACTTCCTTCTGACCAAAAATGTCAAGATGATTGTTTTAGCTTGTAATACAGCGACGGCAGTGGTTTGGGAAGAAGTCAAGGAAAAACTTGATATTCCTGTTTTGGGAGTGATCTTGCCCGGAGCTTCTGCAGCCATTAAATCAACGACCCATCAAAAAATTGGGGTCATTGGGACACCGATGACGGTTTCTTCTGGAATTTATAAAGAGAAGATTCAAAGTCTGGCACCAGATATGAAAGTCACCAGTTTAGCTTGTCCCAAGTTTGTTCCTTTAGTGGAATCAAACGAATTGGCATCCAGTGTGACCAAAAAGGTGGTTTACGAAACCCTAAAACCACTAGTTGGAAAGGTTGATACCTTAGTCTTGGGATGCACCCATTATCCCCTTTTAAAACCGATCATTCAAAATGTGATGGGACCGGATGTCAAATTGATTGATAGTGGAGCGGAGTGTGTTCGGGATATTTCCGTCTTATTAAACTATTTTGAGCTCAATAAGAGCCGCGAACTCTTAGAGAAGACCCACCGCTTTTATACCACTGCAAATGCTAATAGCTTTGCAGCGATTGCCGAAAAATGGCTAGAACGTTCAGTGAATGTGGAGCATGTAAATTTATGAGTGACAAACTATTTGAATACAAAGATTCCCAAGATTGGTATATTGCCCAATGGGGAGAAGATGCAGACTACAACCAATTTAGTCAAGTTCCTGCGGAAGCTTCCACTCTGTTAGACCAGCTGGAACTTCTCTTTGCCAAGGATCCTGAAGGATTTCCTCTCAATCTATCGGTGATGCGCTATGGATCAGCCTTTCGTTTCCTAACCTTTTTGACGGAAATCTTGAATGAAGTCAAGGGAAGATCTTTTGAAATTATCCAGCGTCAAGGAGCCTTGCTCTTGGTTGAAAAAGGGAAATTGCTCTATTTACATTTGCCAAGTGATGGGGTGGATTTGGAAGCCTTTTTGGGTCAAGACAAGGTCAAAGATACGATTCTTATTGCGACTCGAAATGAGGGAAAAACCAAAGAATTCCGTAACATGTTTGAAAAGCTAGGCTTTGAAGTGGAAAACCTCAATCAGTATCCAGAGCTTCCAGAAGTCGAAGAAACAGGGATGACCTTTGAGGAGAATGCCCGCCTAAAAGCTGAAACCATCGCAGAGCTAACTGGGAAAACAGTCTTAGCGGATGATTCAGGTTTGAAGGTAGATATCTTGGGAGGCTTACCAGGAGTTTGGTCAGCTCGCTTTGCGGGAGTTGGTGCGACAGATGCGGGAAACAATGCGAAATTGTTGCACGAATTGGCCATGGTTTTTGACTTGAAAGATCGTTCAGCCCAGTTCCATACGACCTTGGTGGTTGCAAGGCCAGGCAAGGAAAGCTTGGTGGTTGAAGCTGATTGGCCAGGGTATATTAATTTTGAACCTAAGGGTGAAAACGGGTTTGGCTATGATCCACTCTTCTTAGTTGGGGAAACGGGCCGTGCTGCCGCTGAATTAACACTTGAAGAAAAAAATACACAATCGCATCGTGCTTTAGCTGTTAAAAAGTTATTGGAGGTATTTCCATCATGGCAAAGCAAACAATCATCGTGATGAGTGACTCGCATGGAGACCGCTCCATTGTTGAAGCTATTAAAGAAAGATACCTAGGCAAGGTCGATGGAATCTTTCACAATGGGGATTCTGAACTAAAAAGTGATGATCCTGTCTGGGAAGGGATTCACGTTGTCCAAGGAAACATGGATTTTTATGATGGCTATCCAGAACGCTTGGTGACCCAACTAGGGCCAACACGAATCATCCAGACCCATGGGCATCTCTTCCAGATCAATTTTAGTTTTCAAAAATTGGATCTGTGGGCCCAAGAGGAAGAAGCAGATATCTGTCTTTACGGCCACCTTCATATCCCAGATGCTTGGAAGGAAGGAAGAACCCTCTTTGTGAATCCTGGATCGATCAGTCAGCCACGCGGTCTGATTCGAGAGTGTCTCTATGCTAAAATTGAGATAGATGATTCTAATTACAAGGTAGAGTACTACACGAGAGACCATGTATTGTATCCTGAATTGACAAAGGAGTTTAGCAGATGATAGCAAAGGAATTTGAACGTTTCTTGCTGGCGCAGGAAGAGACGTTCTTAACTCCAGCCAAAAATTTAGCGGTCTTGATTGATAACCACAATGTAGACCATGCTGTCTTGTTGTTGAGCCAGATTAGCTATAGTCGTATTCCGGTAGTGACGGATGAACGCAAGTTTGTGGGGACGATCTCCCTAACGGATATTCTATCTTATCAATTGAAACACGAGATTCCTGAGGAGACTTTTGCCTCGATGGATATCGTAGACGTTGCAAAAAAAGAGGTCGGGGTCATCGGCTTAGACTTCAATTTGACAGAAGTCCTGCACAAGTTGGTGGATGACTCCTTCCTTTCGGTGGTGGATGAAGAAGGCTATTTCCAAGGGATTATTACACGGAAATCGATTCTTAAAGCCATCAATTCGCTAATGCATGGTTTTTCAAATGAATACGAGATGATTCCAAAATGAAAGAATTTATTGCAAGTTTTATTGATCAAAAAGAATTAAGTGAAAATTCTCAGTCTGCCTATTTTTATGATTTGGACCAATTTATTGAGTCGATCCATGGAAAAGTGACACCGACAAATTTGAGAATTTACCAAGCTTCGATTAAAGATTTTAAACCGGCGGTTCAAAAACGAAAATTATCCGCCGTCAACCAATTTTTATATTATTTGTATCAAGAACGCTTTATTTCTGAATACCATCGTTTGGTCTTGCCTAAAATTCAACCGGCCAAGACCCATGATCGGGAATTGTTGGATCTGACCCATTTTTGGGAAGAATCAACTAACCCACAGGGACGCTTGATGGCCTTGTTGATTCTGGAGATGGGCTTGTTGCCAAGTGAGATCCTCCAAGTCAAAGTCGAAGATATTCAGCTGGACTTTCATGTCATTCGAGTGGGCAAAGATGGCCAAAAACGGGTTTTAAAGGTTCCAGAGCCGTTACTGGATGAATTGCAACTCTTCCTAGATGGTATTTATCTCTTTGATAATAAAGGAAAATGCTACTCCCGTCAGTGGGGATTCCGACAATTAGAAGCCTTCTTGATCGAAAAAGGGAATCAAGACCTTTCGGCGCAATCGATTCGTGAGCAATATATTTTGAAACAACGTGAACTCGGTGTGGATCTCTTTAGTATTGCGCGTGAATTGGGCCTAAAAACCATGGTGACATTAGAAAAATATAAATAATGGATATTAAAATTAAAGATTTTGAAGGGCCTTTGGACCTCTTGCTCCACTTGGTCTCTAAATACCAGATGGATATTTATGAGGTCCCCTTGATTGAGGTGATCGAACAGTATCTGGCTTATCTGGCGACTCTCCAGGCGATGAAACTAGAGGTAGCAGGGGAATACATGCTGATGGCTAGTCAACTAACCTTGATCAAGAGTCGAAGACTTCTTCCTAAGGTTGCAGAGGAGATGGATGAAGCAGAGGATCTCGAGCAGGACCTCCTTTCTCAATTGGAAGAGTACCGTACTTACAAGCAATTAGGAGAGTTGATGGCCTCACAGCACGAGGAGCGCGCCCTCTATTATTCAAAACCCAAGATGGAATTGGTCTACGACGATACGGAATTGCTTCACGATCGTACAACGGTGGATCTTTTCTTGGCTTTCTCAAAACTATTGACCAAGAAAAAAGAAGAATTCCGTCAGAACCATACGACCATTGTAAAGGATGAATACAAGATTGAGGATCTGATGGACCAGCTGCGTCACCGATTCCACGATCGCTCACAAGTTCTCTTGCAGGACTTGTTTCTAGAAGCAACGGATCTCCAAGAGGTCATTACTCTATTTCTTGCAACCCTTGAATTGATCAAGATTCAAGAAGTAACGGTGATCCAGGATAGGGCTTTTGGAGAAATTTACTTAAATAGGATTGAACATGAGCAAATTAGCTGAAATTGAAGCACTCTTATTTGTAGCAGGTGAAGAAGGAATTACTGCCAGACAAATCGCAGACCTTCTCTCTTTACCTCCGACAGGTGTGGTGCAAAGTTTAGAAAAATTAAGCAAAAAATACCAGGAGGACACAGATACCAGTCTGTGTTTGATGGAGACAGCTTCCCGTTATAAATTGGTGACAAAGGCAGACTACGCTTCAGTTTTACGAGACTATTCTAGAACGCCCATGAATCAAAGTTTGTCTCGGGCTGCCCTCGAAACCTTATCAATCATTGCTTATAAGCAACCAATCACCCGTGTGGAGGTCGATGATATTCGGGGTGTCAATTCCAGCGGTGCCATTACCAAACTACTGTCATTTGATCTGATCCGAGAGGATGGGAAAAAAGAAGTCCTCGGGCGTCCCAATTTGTATGTCACGACGGAGTATTTTTTGGATTATATGGGAATCAATCATTTGGAGGAATTACCAAAGGTTGAGGAAGTGGACATTGATCCAGAGGAAGGTCAATTATTTTCAGAGAGAACAGAGGAACTAGATGAGAATTAACAAATATATTGCCCATGCAGGCGTGGCTAGTCGTCGCAAGGCCGAAGAACTGATCAAGCAAGGCTTGGTTACAGTAAATGGCCAAGTTGTGCGTGAATTAGCGACTATTATTAAGACCGGTGATCAGGTTGAAGTAGAAGGCACTCCAATCTACAACGAAGAAAAGGTCTACTATCTTTTAAATAAGCCACGTGGCGTCATCTCTAGTGTATCTGATGATAAAGGGCGGACAACAGTCGTTGACCTTTTATCTCAAGTGCCAGAGCGTATCTACCCAGTGGGACGTTTGGACTGGGATACATCTGGTGTCTTGATTTTGACCAATGATGGTGATTTTACAGATGAGATGATTCACCCACGTAATGAGATTGATAAGGTCTATGTGGCGCGTGTCAAAGGGATTGCCAATAAGGAAAATTTGCGTCCCTTGACACGAGGGGTGACCATTGATGGCAAGAAAACCAAGCCAGCGACTTACGAGATCTTAAAAGTGGATGTTGAAAAGAACCGTTCAGTGGTTCAGTTGACCATTCATGAAGGGCGCAACCACCAGGTCAAAAAGATGTTTGAAGCTGTAGGACTTTTAGTGGACAAACTCTCCCGAACCCAGTTTGGAAACCTAGATGTCTCAGGACTTCGTCCGGGTGAATACCGTCGCTTGAACAAAAAAGAAATTAGCCAGTTGCACAATCTAGCAGTGACTAAATCTAAAAAATCATGAAAAAAATCCTGATTGCTATGGTCAGAGGCTATCAAAAATGGATCTCTCCCATATTTCCGCCTTCTTGTCGCTTTCAACCGACCTGTTCCAATTATATGATCCAAGCGATTGAACGCTTTGGTGTGAAAGGTGTCTTGATGGGGGTTGCGAGAATCTTGCGATGCCATCCTGGTACCCAAGCGGGACCAGACCCTCTGCCAGACCACTTTAGTCTGAGACGAAATGAAGAATCAAAATAGGACGATCACAAATAAACAGAAATGAGAGTGGGACAGAAATCGGTAATTCGTTAGAATTCGATTTCGTTGTCCCACCTCCGCACAGTTGAGTAGGGCTGTAAATGCTGATGAAATCAGCGTTGTAGAGCCCACTCAACCACTGCGTCTTGCTCGACAATCCAAAAACAATTAAGAGGCTAGGACTTTTGTCCCAGCCTCATTTTTTTATAACACTCTCGTTTTATCAGCGTTTAGACCATGTTTTAGGCAGGAAGAGCAGAATCATTGGATAGATTTCAAGCCGTCCGGCAATCATGGCTAAGGAAAGTAACAGTTTTGAAATCGGACTAAAGATGGAGAAGGTTTGACCCGTACCAATCATAGGTCCAATATTGTTGAAACAACTAAAGACAGCACTGACAACCGTCATGAAGTTATTGTTGTCTAGACTCACTACAAAGAGTAAGCCGATCGTAATAAAACTGTATATTGTAAAGTACTTGAGGATCTGATGTTGGGTATCCTTATCGAGTACCGTATCGTTGACATGCAAGGTCAAAACGCGATTTGGAGACAAGGTCGAAAGAACCTGATTTTTTGCGATTCGCCACAAGGTCAAGCACCGAATGACTTTTAACCCCCCAGCGGTCGAGCCAGCAGACCCACCGATGACCATCAGCATTAAGAGGATGAACTGAGAAAAGAGAGGCCATTTTTCCGTCGTTCCATAACCAAAACCGGTGGTGGTGATGATATTGGACACTTGGAAGAAGGAAATCTCAAAGCTCTTCGCAACATTAGCATAGAGATGAAGGCAATTGTAGGCAATCAATACGCTAGATAGGATTACAATAGTGATGTAGGTCCGCAATTCCTCATCTTTAAAGAAGGCCTTGAATTTTCGGATCATAAGGAAGTAGTAGAGGTTAAAGTTAACCCCAAAGACCAAGACCCCGATACTGACCAAATAGGTAATTAGACTACTGTTGTAGTGAGCGATTCCATCGTTAAAGACGGTAAAGCCCCCAGTACCAGCCGTCCCCATGGCGATGACGAAACTATCATACAGGGGCATGCCAGCAAGGAAATAAAGAATCACAAAGAGGAAGAACAAACCCAAGTACAAGAAGTAGAGGATTTGAGCCGTGTTTTTTAATTTGGAAACGACCTTGCCAAAAACTGGACCAGGAACCTCTGCCTTCATGACTTCAAGGTGGCTGTTCTTGTTATTGTCCATAATCGCAAGGGCAAAGACCAATACTCCCATCCCCCCTATCAAGTGGGTAAAACTACGCCAAAAGAGGAGAGAGTGGCTGAGGACACCCACATCGTCTAAAATCGTTGCCCCTGTTGTTGTAAAGCCGGAGCTGACTTCAAAGAAGGCATCGATAATGTTTGGAATTTGGCCCGAAAAGACAAAGGGAAGGGCACCAAAGAAGGACCATAGGATCCAACAAAGTGCTACAATCAGGACTCCTTCCTTAGCATAGATGTGAAAATCCTTAGGTTTGTGAAAACTACCAAGGAGGCCAAACGCAAGTAGGATGGCCATGGTTGCTCCAATGGAGACAAAGACCTTGGCAGGTTCCCGATAGATTGCAGCGACCACTAGGGGAACGATTAGGAGACCTGCCTCGATTAAGAGGAGTTTGGATAAGAGGTAACGAATCATGCTTCTATTCATCAGGCTTACCTCTCAAGTAGATCGTAGATTTTAGTGACATTTTGAATCAAGGTGGTCACGATAATCCGATCCCCTACCATCAAACGGTCATCCCCATTCGGGAAAATAGCCTTGCCGTTTCGAATAATGGCAGCGATCAAAACGCCCTTCTTCAATTTCAATTCAGAGAGGGGATATTGGGTTAGTTTGTTGTCTTCCTTAATTTGAAACTGCAAGGTTTCAATCCGGCCGTTTGCGACATGGTGCAAGGCTTCTAGGTTTGAGAACTGTGCATTGTAGCGCCCGCGAATAAAGTGCATAATGGTGTCTACAGCGATGCGTTTTGGAGTGACAATACTGGTCATATCCTGATCGCCAATGATCTCCAACAGACTGGTTCGGTTGACTTTGGTAATGTTCTTTTTGACTCCGACAGAATCCAAGAACATGGAGGTGATGATGTTTTCTTCATCGACCCCTGTCAAAGTAGCCACAGCATCAAAATTATTGGCACTCTCTTCTAAAAGAATGTCTTTAGCGGTTCCGTCTCCATGGACGACATAGAGGTCAGGGAATTCTTGGCTAAAGAATTCAGCTCGTTCGCGATTGACCTCGATGACCTTGAGATCGATTTTGCGACGCACATCCTGGAGAATATTGAGCAGATAGTAGGCAATTTTTCCAGCACCAATCATCATCATGCTCTTAATGACTTGAGGTCGGACATTGTTGTGGAAGAGAACGATCTCGATCCTATTTCCTGTCACGAAAATCTTGTCTTGGGGCTGTAAAACAAAGTCTCCATTTGGAATCGTGAGTTCATTGCCACGCTCGATCGCACAAACAATGACATTTCCGTATTTCTTTCGGAATTGGGATAGGCTCATATCGCAGAGATTGCTATCTGGCTTGATCTTAAATTCCATCAAGGCAACACGGCCGTTTGCAAAATGCTCCACAGAAAGGGCATTTGGGAAGTCAATGATATTAGCAATATAACGAGCTGTCAGCAATTCAGGATTGACAACCAGGGAGAAGCCCAAGATATTTTTTTCCTTGAAGTAGGAATTGGAATATTCCGGATTCCGCACCCGAACGATGGTTTCTTTGGCTCCCATTTTTTTAGCTAAAACAGCAGAAACCATATTCACTTCGTCGTACTCGGTCATGGAAATGAAGATATCGCAGTCTTCAACATCTGCTTGCTCCAAGACCTTGAAGTTTGCGCCATTTCCTAAAATCCCAATGATATCAAACCGTTTGGTAATATGGTTAAGAACGGATTCGTCTTTTTCGATCAAAATAACATCGTGGTTTTCAGCAACGAGAGAACGACAAAGGGCCGTTCCGACCTTTCCTCCACCAACAACAATAATTTTCATAGATTACCTCCAGAGTATGCTTCTATCATACTCTATTTTCAAGAAAAATTCATCTATTTTAAGGACTTTCTGGAGGAATCTTACCAAGCTAAGAACAAGTGGGAAAAATTGTCAAAATAGAAGAATGAGGAGGGATCGAAAACTTTGATAAAGTTTCTTAAAAAAATCTAAAAAAACTATTGACAGGAGCTTCAAAAGTGATATACTTAAAAAGTACCTTCGTTGATTTACCTCAAACCTGTTGTGAGTTAAGTTAATGAAGCTGTAACCACGCTGTTTGCTGAGCTTGACTCCGGGCAGTGTGGCTATTTTTTTATCAGAAAGAGATCGAGTATGAATATTGAAGAACTGGACTACCAAGAGTCAGCAGCTCAAAACCACATCGTCTTGTTCCAACCTCAGATTCCACAAAATACGGGCAATATTGCACGGACCTGTGCGGCAACCAATTCTCCCTTACATATTATTCGTCCCATGGCTTTTCCGATCGATGATCGCAAGATGAAGCGAGCAGGACTCGATTACTGGGACAAGCTGGATGTCCGTTTCTATGATAGCTTAGAAGAGTTTATGGAAGCAGCGCGTGACGGTCAGGTGCACTTGGTGTCTAAGTTTGCAAATCAGACTTATTCGGACGTTTCTTATCAGGATGGGAAATCCCATTATTTCTTGTTTGGACGCGAGGACAAAGGATTGCCGGAAGATTTTATGCGCCAGCACGAAGAGAAGGCCATTCGCATTCCGATGAATGATGAGCATGTCCGTAGTTTAAATGTCTCCAATACCGTCTGCATGATTGTCTATGAGGCACTCCGCCAGCAAGGTTTTAAGGGGCTGGAGTTGAGCCATCGTTATGAGCACGACAAGCTCAAATAGCCGATAAAAACCAAACATCCGAACGACGTCATCCATGACGTTACAAAAACTTGCCTAGGCAAGTTTTTTTTGTTATCATGAAAAGGTCTTCAGGGCAGGGTGAGATTCCCGACCGGCGGTGACTTTTACTAGGAAATGTTCTTTTCCTTTTATACTTTGTTGCCAAGCTTTGCTTAACGAGAAGTTATGCCTACAGCTTGTCGTATCGTTTAAAAGAAAAATCTCCATCT
The DNA here is from genome assembly GCF_019929185.1 of Streptococcus parasanguinis. Taxonomy (GTDB): domain Bacteria; phylum Bacillota; class Bacilli; order Lactobacillales; family Streptococcaceae; genus Streptococcus; species Streptococcus parasanguinis_O. The sequence continues at coordinate 31,792 of NZ_JAHZPC010000010.1, read as the reverse complement.
CCATATTCTAAAAGAAGTCCGCGAGCGCAAGCTGATGTGGTGTGACTCCACAACCGACAGTATAGTCTGGATGGGAGAAGACGAGAGACGAATAGACTGACAGCTATTCTGATCTGTTTAGAGCTGATGCATAGGAATAAGACGTTAGGTGCTATGATTGACTAGCGGTATTTTCAATGGGGACCAGCTAAAGTGACTAGAATGTTCTCTAGTTTAAGCTTTGTTTAAATAGTTTAGAGTAGAATGATGGGGTAGACGTCTTTCCAGCTTCTCTAATTTTTAAAAAATTGGAGGAACCTGTTATGACAAATACACGTAAACTGACCCTAGTGGCTGTTTTATCCGCATTATCTTTTATTTTGATGTTCTATCAATTTTCTTTCTTGATAGATTTCTTCAAAATTGATTTGAGTATCATCGCCATTTTGTTGGCTTTGGTCTTGTTGGATTTTAAAAGTGCTGTTTGGGTGACCTTGATCCGATCTGTTCTTAAATTAGCTCTTAATAATAAGGGGCTTGAGACCTTGATCGGACTACCAATCAATATCATTGGAGTTCTTGTTTTTGTCCTTGCTTTTGCATGGATTTGGAACAAGGAACGGACCCATGGCCGATTTGTCCTGGCTACGATTATTGGAACGATCAGCTTGAGTATCACGATGGTATTGGTGAATTATGTCTATGCAATCCCTTTGTATGCTCGTTTTATGAACTATGATATTTCGAAAACACTAGGGCTTGTCCACTATTTAGCTGCAATGGTTGCACCGTTTAACCTGATCGAAGGAGTGATTTGGGCCATCGCATTTGGTTTGATCTACACTCTTTTGCAACCGATTTTGAAAAAATATGAAAAATAAACAACAACATTGGGCGAAGGCAAGCTTCGCCCTTCTCATTTTTGTCATTCTCGGGTATATGATTCGTTTTTACCCGCAACAATTAACTGGTTTTGATAGCGCGATTCAATCTACTATTCGAGGCGATCTGCCTGCACCACTGACGGCTTTCTTTACCAAGGTGACCCACGTCATGGATACCAAGATCATTGTCATCTGGGTGGGCCTTCTGCTAGCGGTCTTTGCCTATAAGAAATGGTACAGTGAAGCTCTTTTTCTTGGGAGCAATCTGGTATTGACTGGTCTTTTGGTTCTTCTTCTAAAGAATATCTATCAGAGACCGAGACCAAGTATTCTTCATCTTGTAGAGGAAAAGGGCTTTTCTTTCCCGAGTGGTCATTCACTGGCGTCTACCCTTGTTTTGGGAAGTTTGATCATCATAATCGGCCAACATGTAAAACATAAAACAGCCCGCTATTGTCTTCAAGGCTTGCTGGTTATGGGAATTGTGACCATTGTGGTCTCCCGTATTTATGTCGGGGTCCACTATCCATCAGACGTTCTCGGCAGTATGATTTTGGGCCTTGCTGTCTTGCAATTTGAGTACCCCTTGTACGATCGCTTGCGGTTTCAATGGCGCTTTACAGGGAAGCAAAAATAACTAACAACTAGGAGTTGGACTCGTGTTTTGAGTTCGACTCTTTTTTTGCTATAATGAAAAGTATGAAATCCTACAATACCTTGAATGATTATTATCGAACCTTATTTGGAGAAAAGACCTTTAAAGTCCCTATTGATGCAGGCTTTGATTGTCCCAATAGAGACGGAACAGTCGCCCACGGTGGCTGTACTTTTTGTACGGTCTCGGGTTCAGGAGATGCCATTGTGGCCCCAGAAGCTCCGATTCGAGAACAATTTTACAAAGAGATTGACTTTATGCATCGGAAATGGCCGGATGTGAAGAAGTATCTGGTCTATTTTCAAAATTTCACCAATACCCACGATAAGGTGGACGTCATTCGAGAGCGTTATGAGCAGGCCATCAATGAACCAGGAGTAGTAGGAATCAACATCGGTACGCGTCCGGATTGTTTACCAGATGATACCTTGGCCTATCTAGCAGAGCTGACCGATCGCATGCATGTGACGATTGAGTTGGGGCTTCAGACGACTTATGAAGCGACGTCTCAATTAATCAATCGGGCCCATAGTTATGACCTCTATGTTGAAACAGTCAAGCGGATTCGCAAACAGGTGCCGAAGGCTGAGATCGTGTCCCATTTGATCAATGGCCTTCCGGGGGAAACGCATGAGATGATGGTAGAAAATGTTCGCCGTTGTGTGACCGATAATGAAATTGATGGGATCAAGTTGCATCTCTTGCATTTGATGACCAATACACGGATGCAACGAGACTATCATGAAGGACGACTCCAACTCATGAGCCAGGAAGAATATGTCAAGGTCATCTGTGACCAGTTAGAAATTATCCCCAAACATATCGTCATCCACCGGATTACAGGAGACGCACCACGGGATATGTTGATTGGCCCTATGTGGAGCCTCAACAAATGGGAAGTCTTAAACGCTATTGAAACTGAAATGCGTCGTCGTGGAAGTACTCAAGGATGTAAGCTAGAAGAAAAGGAGAGTGCCAATGCTTCGACCACTTGAAATGGCCCATCAATTTTTAGCAGAAGTCATCACCAAAGAAGATGTCGTGGTAGATGCCACCATGGGAAATGGACATGATACGGCCTTTTTAGCCAAACTAGCAGGCCAGGTCTATGCCTTTGATATTCAAGAACAGGCCCTTGTAAATACCCAAGAAAGATTGGAAAAGTTGGGGCTTCAGCATGTTCAGTTGATTTTAGATGGCCACCAGCATGTGGACCAATATGTGGAGACCCTCAAAGCAGCTATTTTTAATCTAGGTTATCTGCCATCTGCGGATAAATCGGTCATTACTCTTCCGGCTACTACTATTGAAGCGATGGAAAAAATCTGTGCTCGCCTAGAAAAAGGTGGGCGAATGGCTTTGATGATCTATTATGGTCATGAGGGAGGAGACATCGAGCGTGATGCAGTGCTGGACTTTGTCAGCCAGCTCCCACAAAAAGAATATACAGCGACCATCTACCGGACACTGAATCAAGTGAACCAACCACCGTTTTTGGTCATGATTGAAAAATTAGAAAGCTATCGTCATGGATAAAGAATATTTAAAAAATAAAATTGAAGGATTGAGACACCATTTTGTCGAATCAACCATTCACGAGCGTGCAATCGGTTTTTATGATGAAGCCCATATGACCAAAAAGATGCTCAAAATTAAAAAGAAATTGGTTGCGCTTGAGATGGAGCGGTGCCAAAAGAAGATTGAGCACAAGGATGTAACCAAGACAGACCAAAAGATTGCGGAGTTAAAACAGCAATTTGAGACTTGCTGCCAAGAACGCTAGGGAGGGAGGAAGATGGAATTACTCCTTTATGCAGTGATCTTCTCGATGATCTTGATCGTCTCAAATGTCACCAACAAGCTTGTGCCGAGCCTTCCTCTGCCTTTGATTCAAATCTTACTAGGGATCGTTTGGGCCATCTTTGTCCCAGAAGAAAATTTTCATCTAGATACAGAGCTCTTTCTGGCCTTGGTCATTGGCCCTCTCTTATTTCGAGAGGCAGAAGAAGCAGATATTACTTCTGTCTTAAAGCACTGGCGCATTATTCTTTATTTGATTTTTCCAGTGATTTTTATCTCAACCATTAGTTTGGGGTGGGCAGCTCACTCCTTGTGGCTGAGCCTTCCTTTAGCAGCCTGTATGGCCGTAGGGGCAGCTCTAGGTCCAACAGACTTAGTAGCCTTTGCTTCCCTGTCTGAGCGCTTTACCTTTCCAAAGCGGGTTTCGAATATCTTAAAAGGAGAAGGGTTACTAAATGATGCCTCAGGTCTAGTTGCCTTTCGAGTGGCCTTGGCAGCCCTTGCGACCGGGAGTTTCTCTCTTGGAGAGGCAGGGATTTCCTTAGGAATCTCCATTATTGGAGGATTTGCGGTGGGGATCTTGACGGCCTTTGTGAACCGTTGGCTGCAAACATTACTCTTGAGTGTTCGCGCTAGTGATATTGCCAGTGAATTGTTATTAGAATTGAGTCTCCCGTTATTGACTTTTTTCTTAGCAGAAGAACTCCATGTCTCTGGTATCATCGCTGTGGTCGTGTCAGGGATCTTAAAAGCCAGTCGCTTTAAGCACATTACCCTTCTTGAAGCCCGGGTGGATACTGTGAGCCATACCGTCTGGAATACGGTCAACTTTATCTTAAATGGGTCGGTCTTTGTGATTTTGGGAATGGAACTAGAAATGATCGCCAAGCCCATCTTAAGTAGCCCCATTTACAACAATCTTCTTTTAGTTGTTTCTGTCTTTCTTTTGACAACCTTGCTCTTTTTAATTCGTTTTGTCATGGTTTACCTCTTTTATTGGTTCCGAACGGTTCGACTAAAAAAATCATTGAGAAATTATCTGAAAGATGCCTTATTGCTGACCTTTTCGGGTGTGAAGGGAACAGTTTCGATTGCGACGATTCTTTTGATTCCAACCAAAATCGAAAAAGAATACCCCGTCCTACTCTTTTTAGTGGCAGGAGTTACCCTTGTCAGCTTTATTGCTGGCTTAGTGGTACTTCCAAAATTATCAGAAGATAAGGAAGAAACCAATGACTACCTGATGCAGATCGCGATTTTAAATGATGTCGTCATGGAATTAGAAGCAGACCTAAAGAATAGTAAGCACAAGGGACCCTTGTATGCGGCGATTGATAACTATCATGGTCGGATTGAAAATTTGATTCTAAGTCAAGAAAATAAGCTCATTCAAAAGGACTGGGAACAGCTGAAGCTCTTGATTTTGAGTATTGAAAGTGACGGCTTGGAACAAGCCTACGAAGAAGGAAAGATGCGCGAGCGGGGCTACCGTGTCTACCAACGCTATCTTCGTAATATGGAGCAGCGGGTCAATCGCAACCTTTCGTCTCGTCTAACTTACTACCTCTTGGTTTCTTTCCGCATCTTGCGTTTGCTGGTCCATGAAATCCTAACATTAGGTTCTGGCTTTCGAACTTGGTGGAACCGAGAAGATAGAAAGTTAGAAGCCATTGATTATGACCAGATTGCGGCCCTTTATTTGGCCAATACGGAAATCATCATTGAAAGTTTGGAAGACCTCAAAGGGGTTTATCGGAGCAGTTTGATCTCTTACCTGCAAGAATCTCGTCTGAGAGAGACGGCCATTATTACTAGTGGAGCCTTTGTGGAGCGGGTTATTAACCGGGTAAAACCAAATAATATCGATGAAATGTTGAGAGGCTATTATTTGGAGCGTAAGATTATTTTTGAATACGAAGCGCAACACCTGATTACCGCCAAGCAAGCGCGTCGCATGCGTCAAAATGTCAATGAATTAGAAAGCTACTCCCTAAGAGAAAGTGCCAATACTCTTCCATACGATATGATCGAGTATGCACAAAATCGATAAGCGTAAAAGTGCTAAGATGAAAATCTTAGCACTTTCAGATTGAAGAAAAAGTCATATAAAAAACTTTCCTTAGGTGAGTACGGACGTTAGGTGAAATTATCCAGTGGATGATTTCAGCAATCCAAGAAGTTCCATGACTAATTATTGAGCCTAGGGCCTCAATAATTCCGAGTGCCTGAAACAATAACGTTTCAGGCACTTTTCTCACGGCGGAAAGTTTCGGTATTTTCTTGAATCGATTTAAAAATTGGAACTCATTTTTATTTTTTTGCAAAATCGCTTAACTTATTTTACTTTAAAGTAGTTTGTCTACATTCTAAAAGTGCTAAGATGAAAATCTTAGCACTTTTTGATTTATTCAGGGTCTTCTGTGTGTGCGATTTCTGGTTTGACAAAGAGTCGCTCGTCACCCAGATCAATAAGGGATACTGGTGCTTCGTAAAACTGGCTAAGTACATGAGGAGTTAGGATGTTTTCCTTTGGCCCTTCTTCGACCACTTGGCCATGTTTGAGCAGGAGCACATGGGTCATATCTTTTGTAATTTCTTCTGCATGGTGGGTGACGTAGATCATGGTTGGCGCGTGATCCAGTTGTTTGATATGATGGATCTGACGGAGGAGCTTTTCTCTGGCAAAGAGATCCAATCCACTTGAAGCTTCGTCAAAGATGATCAGATCTGGCTGGTCCATGAGGCTTCGTGCAATGAGGACCGTCTGCTTTTCTCCCTGGGAGAGCTCCCGGTATTTGCGGCCGATCAAAGAGCTAGCCCCAATCGAAGTCAGCATATCCCGTGCCCAGTTCAGTTCCTCCTCCCCGTATGCAGCATATAAAATACTACTCTTGTATTGACCAGTGAGGACAATTTGCTCGGTTAGGAGATGCTCTGGTAATCTTTCTGAAATAAAGGAGCTAACGATTCCAATACGCTTCCGTAATTCAGGAATTCCCCCTTCTCCAAAACGAGTCCCAAGGACGGTTATCTGACCGGAGCTAGCCCAGTATTCTGACATCAACAGTTTGAGGAGGGTTGATTTTCCTGCTCCATTGAGGCCTAAAATCGCCCAGCATTCATTTTCTTTCACCTGCCAGTTAACCTCTTTTAAAAGGGCTTTTCCATTGCGGATCAAATTGACGTCTTGTAGTTCAATCAAATTATTCATAACTTCATCCTTTTGATTAAAATCCCCTCTATTCTATCATAAAATATGGTAGAATAGAAAACAGGAGGTAAGGAATGTTTCGAAATAGTAAATTGTTATTCTGGACATGTGAAATTTTATTATTGACGGTGATTTTCTATATTTGGAAATCAATGGGGACTTTAATTTCTCCATTTGTCTCTGTTCTGAATACCATCCTCTTACCATTTTTAATTGCAGGTTTTTTATATTACATTACCAATCCGATTGTTGAATTGTTGGAAAAACACTTAAAAATCAAGCGTGTGTTTGGCATTTTGATCACCCTAGTACTCTTGTTTGGGATCATTGGCTTAGGGATCTTTTATCTGCTCCCCATCTTGATCAATCAGTTAACCAGCTTGATCAATTCGACTCAAGGGCTCTACTGGGAAGTCCAAAGTTTGGTTCGAAAACTCTCAACCAATCCTTTGTTCCAGAATGTAAATATCCAGTCGACGATTCAGCAGTTGAATCTCTCTTATATGGATATCCTACAAAATCTCTTGAATAGTGTGACCAACAGTTTAGGAAGTGTGGTTAACACCATTGTCAATACGGTCTTTATCTTAATCATGACCCCTGTCTTCTTGGTTTATTTCTTGATTGATGGCAAGAAGTTGTTGCCGATGTTAGAACGGACCATTTTACGCAATGACAAACTCCACATTTCAAGCCTCTTGGTTAGTTTGAATGAAACGGTCTCTCGCTATATTAGTGGTATTTCGATCGATGCTTTGATCATTGGAACACTAGCCTACATTGGCTATAGTTTTATTGGATTGAAGTATGCTTTGGTCTTTGCCATTTTTTCTGGGCTGGCCAACTTGATTCCCTATGTAGGACCAACCATCGGTTTGATTCCGATGATCATCACTTATGCTTTTACCGATATGGATATGATGATCAAAGCAGTCATTTACATGTTGATCATCCAGCAGATCGATGGCAATATTCTTTATCCGCGTATTGTTGGAGGCGTGATGAAGGTTCACCCGATTACCATTATGGTTCTCTTATTGCTCTCAAGTAATATCTACGGAATTATCGGGATGGTCGTCGCGATTCCAGTCTATTCGATTGGGAAAGAAATTGTAAAATTCTTGGTAAATCTTTATGATAACCACCGTGCTGCGAAGGAGCAGAAGAAAAAAGAAGAATTTGGAATCATTAATAAATCTTAGACTCTAGCGCCTATATGGGCCTTGGAGTCTTTTTTGTACATTTTTTTGAAAAAATACCGTAAAAAAGTCAACAAGTGTTATGAAATGTGTTAAAATATAAGTGATTTTGAAAGAAAATATGAAAAGGTAGGGAAAGATGAGACTCCTCTTATCCAAAAAACAGAGACGCCAATTGCAATTGTTGGAAATCTTGATTAAGGAAAAAAGATGGTTCCACTTGAAAGAGTTGGCCAAGCGTTTGGATTGTACAGAACGTTCATTAAAAGAAGATTTGTCTAATCTTCGTAGTACATTTGATGATTTTTTAATTGAATCCTCTACCAATGGGATCAAGATCAGTTATGAAGATTCGGTTGGTCTTGAGGTGATTTACCATCACTTTTTTAAAGAATCACAAGCCTTCGCCTTGATTGAATACCTCTTCTTCCACAAGGATGTTTCCAATGAATATATTTGCAGAAAGTTTGATCTGAGTTACCAGTCTTTCTACCGCTTGATTCGGACGATTAATCAGAAGCTTCAAACTAAATACAATGTAAAGATTGATTTGAAACCCTTGAATCTTGTCGGGGATGAAGTAGATGTTCGTTTCTTCTATGCCCAGTATTTTGCGGAACGTTATTACTATATGGAGTGGCCTTTCCCAGAATTTAAGGAAGAGGCCGTGACCGATTTGATCACCTTCTTCTTCAAGCTCTATGGCTATCCATTGACCTTCTCTGTCATTAAGTCTTACAAAGTTCTCTTGACAGTGTACTTATCACGTATTAAGCAAGGCTATTTCATCGACATTCCAACGACCTTTGAAGCCTATAAAGATCAATATCAAGGGGTGACCAATGTTGAGGAGATGTTGCGCTACTTTAGCTTGCAGTTGGGTGTCGAGTTAAATGAAAAAGTGCTGGAGCAGTTCTTCATCATCTTTATTCAAGAAAATTTCTATTTCAGCCCAGAAAGCTTGATTGAGGCCGCAGAAACAGATCCTTATGCAAAAGAATCCACTAGACTCATTAAAGATATGTTCAAAGATCTATGCTATACCTATGATTTAGATATCGAAAATCTTGATGAGATGTTGATGCACGTTCATAATACAGCTCACTTAGGTCGGAAGGAATTGTTCTCGGAGTTCCTCTTATTTGATACCAAGACCAATACCAACGAAGATTTTATGAGCATCTTCCCAGCCTTCTATGATGATTTGAGAGACCATATCATCACTTATATGAAGACCATGAAGCATAATCTGAATGAAGAAATTATCAAGCACATGATCTACACGGTCTACACTCACTGGGAACGTCTCTTACCACAATTATTGCGCCGCCGGAAGTCCATTAAGGTCTTGATTATCAGTCGTTTTGATGACCACCATGCTAAATCCATGATCGATTTTCTAGATTTCTACTGTACGGATAACTTTGAATTTACTCAGATGATCAAGTATAATCTAACAGTAGAGGATATCGAAGCTTCAGATGCAGATGTCGTGGTGGCCAACTTTATGATGCCGGAATTAAAGAAAAAACCTTTTATCTGTACAAGTAGTCTCTCATCGCTAGAGCTGGTTGAAAAACTCAATGCCTTCTTTTATGATTTTACCAGTGCAGAGCACTAAAATCAGGACCTGGTCCTGATTTTTTGATGGTGAAAAAAGAAAATGACATAGAAGAATGCAGGCTCTCATATTTTGTGGTATAATATACGATATTATATACTGGAGGAAAGTATCCATGGAAGACCCTGGCAGTCAGGAAATTTTACTGGAATTTATTTTATTGATTGTTTTGACATTATTGAACGCCTTTTTCTCGGCAACCGAAATGTCAATGGTATCGTTGAATCGTTCTCGTGTAGTGCAAAAGGCTGAAGAAGGAGATAAAAAATACATTCGTCTTCTTAGCGTTTTGGAACAGCCCAACCATTTTTTATCCACTATTCAGGTGGGGATCACCTTGATTACCATCTTATCTGGGGCGAGTCTTGCAGATAGCCTTGGTCATGTTATTGCTGGATGGATGGGCAATACTAAAACGGCTGTTGCAGCTGGAAGCTTTTTATCTCTAGCGTTTTTGACTTATATTTCGATCGTATTTGGGGAACTCTATCCGAAACGAATCGCTATGAACCTGAAAGATGAGTTAGCTGTTCGAACGGCTCCGATTGTCATTTTATTAGGAAAAATTGTTAGCCCCTTTGTTTGGTTGCTTTCAGCGTCGACCAACCTTTTGAGCCGTATCACGCCAATGGAATTCGATGATCCGGATGAAAAGATGACGCGGGATGAAATCGAGTATATGCTGACCAATAGTGAAGCAACACTAGATGCGGACGAGATTGAGATGCTCCAAGGGATCTTTTCATTAGATGAAATGGTAGCGCGTGAAGTCATGGTGCCACGGACAGATGCCTTCATGGTTGATATCAATGATGATACCAAAGAAATCATTGAAAGTATCCTTAAGCAAAACTTTTCACGGATTCCTGTCTATGATGATGACAAGGACAATGTCATCGGTCTCATCCATACCAAACGTCTCTTGAACGAAGGATTTATCAATGGCTTTGATAATATTGTCTTAAGAAAGATTTTACAAGAACCTTTGTTTGTTCCAGAGACCATTTTTGTGGATGATCTTTTGAAGGAATTGCGCAATACCCAAAATCAAATGGCCATTCTGCTTGATGAATATGGTGGGATGTCTGGTTTGGTTACTCTTGAAGACCTCTTGGAAGAAATCGTCGGTGAAATTGACGATGAGACTGACAAAGCAGAAATTGATGTCTTTGAAATTGCGGACAATACCTATGTCGTACAAGGAGCCATGTCACTAAATGACTTTAACGAATATTTTGATGTTGAGTTGCAAAGTGATGATGTGGATACCATTGCAGGGTATTATCTGACAGAGGTTGGGCGAATTCCAACCTTGAAAGAGCGACTCAGCTGTGAAGTCGATAGTCAAAAGAAACACCTCATTTTGACAAATGACAAAGTAAAAAATGGTCGTGTGACCAAGGTGAAAGTTGAAATTTCTGAAATCGTCGAGGAAGATGAAGAAACTAAATCAAAAGAAGATTAGAAAATAGAGGCCTGGATGTGTTCCAGCCTCTGTTTTTTTCTTGTCAGGACCGGTTGAATTTTCAAAAAATTTCAAAAATTTCTGAAATAGTCTTGACATCAAAAATAAATTACGGTAAGATAATACCCATAAATAAAGAAAGCAGAAAATAAACATGAAACAACAAGCCATTTCTATTCAAAAATTCTACTTTAGCTACTTTAGATAGTGTTTGTAGACATGATCTCATGGATGCAAACAACCCAAGCAATTTGTTTGTATCTATGTGGCTAAGATTTTTGATGATGGTCCATAGAGCTAGTATCTAAATGGACCGAGGTTTTGTAACTTGTTGGAGAATTTCAAGCATCCGTTTAGAGAATCATCTAAGCGGATTTTTTGTTTATTTTGCAGAAAAGGAGTCAAAAAATGAAAGTAGTGAAAAAATTGCTAGCACCTGTCCTGGTTGTAGGACTTCTGTTAACATCATTGGTGACCTTACACCACCTAAAGGATACTAAAAAAGAGAATGTCTTTCGAATTGGGATTTCCCAGTACATCACCCATAAGTCGCTTGATGCGACACGAAAAGGCTTTATCGAGGAGTTGAAGAAAGAGGGCTATGTAGATGGGAAAAATATTCAGATCGATTTCCAAAATGCTCAAGGGGAGCAACGAAATCTGAAAAATATTTCTAAACAATTGGCAGAAGAAAGTGATCTAGTCTTTGCGATTGCAACCCCTTCAGCACAAAGTTTGGCTAATACCACTAAATCAACACCTATTGTTTTCTCAGCTGTGACCGACCCATTGGCAGCGAAATTGGTGAAAAACTTGAAAGAACCAGGTGGCAATATCACAGGGACAAGTGACCAGTCAGAAGATGCGATCGCTACACAGGTAGACATGATTAAGCAAGTGCTTCCAACGGCGAAAACAGTTGGGATTCTCTATACGCAAAGTGAGCCTAACTCCGTCGTCCAAAAAGACAATGCGAAGAAGATCCTAGAAGCTAAAGGCTATCAAGTGGTTGAAAAAACAATTCTCGATAGTAACAATGTGAAAGCTGCAGCAGACAGCATCATGTCAGAGGCAGATATCGTCTTTGTTCCGACGGACAATATTATCTCTTCTACAATGGACACTGTCAAACAGGTTTCTATCAGCCATAAGGTGCCCGTTTTTGGTGGATCTGCTGAGATGGTGGCCACTGGTGGTTTGTACAACTTTGGTACCGATTATGAGGAATTGGGGAGACAAGCTGCTCGGATGGCTATTCGCATCATGAAGGGCGAGAAACCTGGAAAAGTCGCAGTTGAAACACCTGAAAAATTAGAATTGCATACCAATAAAGAGATGGCTAAAGAACTAGGAATTGATATTAGCTCGTTGAAGGTAGAAAAATAGGAGGTTTGAGATGAATTTCGTTTTATCAAGTTTATCAGAAGGTTTATTGTGGTCGATCATGGCGATCGGTGTTTACTTAACATTTCGAATTTTAGATATTGCCGATATGACGGCAGAAGGAGCCTTTCCACTTGGGGCAGCAGTTGTAGCCTCACAAATTCAAGCGGGAAGAAACCCTTGGATTGCAACCTTGTTGGGCTTTTTTGCAGGGATGATTGCAGGCTTGGTCTCTGGGATTCTCCATACAAAAATGAAAATTCCAGCCCTCTTGACAGGGATTGTCACTTTGACGGGTCTCTACTCTATCAATATCAAAATCATGGGGGGAGTTCCCAATCTCTCTATTGGCGATGCCAGTACCATTTTCAAGAGTGTCATGAAATTTGGACTTTCTAATGAAGAAGCTGTCTTTTTGATTAGTATTTCCTGCTTGATCATCGTCTGTATCTTGTTGACCCTCTTAATGAAGACGCAACTTGGCTTGGTTTTGCGCTCGACAGGTGATAACATCCCAATGAGTGAGGCTAATGGGGTCAATGTAGATAACATGAAGATATTGGGCTACATGATTTCCAATGGATTGATTGCCCTTTGTGGCGCTATGTTTGCTCAAAATGATGGTTTCTCAGATGTGACTTCTGGGACAGGGACGATCGTGGTTGGCTTGAGTGCGGTGATTATCGCTGAGGTTTTGATCCACGAATTGACCATTGGTTGGCGCTTGCTTTCAATCGGGGTTGGAGCCATTGTTTACCGTTTGATTATCTTAAATATTTACGAGATCCCAAATCTCGATCAAAATATGGTTCGTCTCTTCAATGCGATCTTGCTCGCAATTGTCTTGTTCGCTCCTGAGGCGCAAAAACGTCTTCGTGTTCGCGGATTGAAGTTAGGAAATAAGTAGGAGAAAAGTATGGCAACATTATTATCAATTGAAGGTATTCATAAGACATTTGAAGCAGGAACGGTTAATGAAAACCACGTCTTAAAAGGCTTGGATCTCCAAGTGGAAGAAGGAGATTTCATTTCGGTCATCGGTGGAAATGGAGCTGGGAAATCAACCTTGATGAACATCTTGGCAGGAAATCTAGTCGTGGATGAAGGGGATATCTTGCTAGAGGGTAACTCTATCAAAAATACGAGTGTTCGTAAGCGTGCTAAGGATATTGCGCGTGTCTTCCAAGATCCTAAAATGGGGACGGCTTCTCGTTTGACCATTGAAGAAAATATGGCCATTGCCCAACGTCGTGGAAAATCTCGTGGTTTGAGCTGGGGCGTTCGGGAGAAGGATCGCGAATTATTCCGTGAAGCCTTGAAGGAACTGAATATTGGTTTAGAGAACCGACTCAAAGTCGATACTCAATATCTATCTGGTGGGCAACGTCAAGCTTTGACTTTGGTCATGGCAGCCTTGGTTAGACCCAAACTCTTGCTTCTGGATGAACATACCGCAGCGCTTGATCCCAAGACCAGTGAAATGGTCATGGAATTGACACAAAAGATTGTGGAAAGCCATGATTTGACAACCTTGATGATTACGCATGATATGAACCATGCTATCGAATACGGCAACCGCTTGATCATGCTCTACCAAGGCAAGATCGTTGTCGACGTCAAAGGAGAAGAAAAGAAAAACCTAACGGTTGAAGATTTGATGCGCCTCTTCCAACAAAACAGTGGTGAAACTCTGGTTAGTGATGAATTGGTCTTAGGATAAAATAAAAGAGAGTGGGACAGAAATCGGTCATTCGTTAGAATTCGATTTCGTCGTCCCACCTCCGCACAGTTGAGTAGGGCTGTAAAAGCTGATGAAATCAGCGTAGTAGAGCCCACTCAACCACTGCGTCTTGCTCTACAATACAAAGATAACTGAGAGGCTAGGACTTTTGTCCCAGCCTCCTTTTTATTTCCTCCGCTCTGCATAGTCGACAAAATGAAACTTGTCTAATTTGTGACGGCTTTCGGTGAACTGGAATTGCCGACCGTCTGCTAAGTAAACTTGGGAGCGGACCGTTACCACGTGTTGGTCTTTTCCAAGATCCAGTAAGATCTTATCGCGATTATCGATTGGTGAAATCAAAATTTCTTTCTTGGCATAGCCAATCTGCCAATTCAAGTCTTCTTCTATATATTGGTAGATAGAGCGCTGGGCAATTTCCTTACTCAGGCCAGGGATCAGCTCTCTATCTAGGTAATCAATATCTAAGACAGAAGCGACGCCATCCACCACTCGTTGCCGGCTCACCTTCCAAACTAAGCGGTGGAGGGGAAAGCCAGTTTTTTTGGCTCCTTTTTCATCGATAGTGATTTTTTCCAAACGAATGACATTGGTTTCTGACTGAAGACCAGAAGCTTTGACGATTTCTTGGTAGCTGGTTAATTGGGAAACGGGGAAATCAAAGTGAGCCTGCCTACAAATTTGCGACCCCATCCCTTGAACAGTCTCGATAAAGCCTTCCTCCTGCAAGAGCTCAAACGTCTCTATCATACTTGGGGCAAGGAAATGAGTGAACGTGGTGGTTGGAGTGCCCTTTTCTGGAATAACCATGACCAACCTCGTGCTTTGAATCGCTTTGTAGATATCAAGAACTTCCGTAATGAAGGAGCGACCATGCTCGCAGCTAGCATTCACTTGTCACGTGGGACCCCTTATATCTATATGGGCGAAGAAATCGGCATGATTGATCCAGACTATGATTCGATGGCAGATTATGTGGATGTCGAGTCCATCAATGCTTACCAGATGCTTTTGGATCAAGGTAAGTCACCTGAGCAGGCCTTCCAAATCATTCAAGCCAAATCCCGTGATAATTCACGTACGCCTATGCAATGGGATGCTTCTGAAAATGCAGGTTTTTCAACAGGCACTCCATGGTTGAAAGTTGGGAAGTCCTATAAAGACATTAACGTTGAAAAGGAGATGGATGGACCAATCTTTACCTTCTATAAAGAATTGATTCGCTTGCGCAAAGAGATGCCTATCATTGCAGAAGGCAGCTATCAGCCAGCACTTGAAGATAGTCAAGAAGTCTATGCCTTTGAACGCCACTTAGACGGTCAAAAACTCTTGGTACTCAATCATTTCTATGGAAGTGAAGTCGAAGTAGCGATTCCAAAAGACTACCAAGCAGGGCGCGTGCTCTTGTCCAACTATGAGAATGTAAAGCTTTCTGAAAAAGTAATTCTTAAACCGTATCAGACACTGGCGATATTAGTTTAAGTATTTCACACTTCGATCTTTTTGGGTCGAAGTGTTTTTCTTTTTGAAAAATATTTTTGAAAGCGCTTGAAAATACAAAGTTCTTCCCTTATAATAAAAGAGGAAAACTTTTTAGGGATGGAGAAACGTATGAGAAAAAACGGTAAAAAGATTCGCTTACTGGGAGTAGCCACCTTATTGGCTAGTCAGTTGGGGGTTTTTAGCAGTGCCCTTACGGTAGTTGCAGACGAGACCACAGCTTCGACTTCACAGCCAGCTCTTGTGGCGAACACTAGCAGCGAGGAAAGCTCGACAAATAGTTCGACTTCCGCTACAACAACAACTACAGAAGCTACGACGAGAGCTTCGAGTGATAAAGAAGAGCCATCTAGCAGTTCCTCAGACGATACTGAGGAGAAAACGGTTAAGATCGGGGAGATTCAAGGGGAATCGCAACGCTCTCCACTGGAAGGGCAAAAGGTAGCCATCAAAAATGCGGTGGTGATCAAAACAGACCGCTATGGTTTTTATGCCCAAGATATTGAATCGGATGGCAATAGTCGGACTTCAGATGGGATTTATGTTGTTTCCAAATACAAGGTAAAGGTCGGTGACAAGGTGAAAATCACTGGTACCGTCAAGGAAGGCTATATGGAAGAAGTCACCTTGGGAGCTGGGAAAACCTTTAAGGAACCAACGAATAGTTTAACGGTGACCATGCTGGTCGATACTTGGATCACAAAAGATGGGACAGCCCCTCTTCCAGAAGCTGTGAATATCACTGCGGGGATGCCAGCGGATGTTAAGCCTAATCCGACTGCTTATGCCCCAGAGACCGATGCTCTCGATTATTGGGAAAGCTTGGAAGGAATGCTCACTGTGGTGAAGAAACCGCATGTCCTTGGTCCCCAGTACAAAGGAGATATCTATGTATTGGGAGAAGATTTTACAGGCCTTCCTTTAAACAATATTGGAGGTCTGAATCTACGGCCACATGCGCAAAATACAGCGACAATTCCGGTTTATGTTGGGAATCAGTTTGTCGCAAAAGCCAAGGATTACTTTACGGAAGACCTAACAGGAGTGGTAACGTATCGGAATAGCTTTTATAAGTTAGAGCCTACTCAACAGTTGATGGTCCAAGACGGTGGCTTGCAGCGTCAAGCAGCTCAAACCCAACCAAGTGAGGACAAGCTGACCATTGCTTCCTATAATATTGAAAATTTCTCGGCAAACAATGCCAAAAATGAAACCCCAGAGGATAAGGTGACGCTGATTGCCAATTCCTTTATCCATGAAATTCACAATCCGGACATCATCACTTTGATCGAAGTTCAGGACAATAATGGTAGTGTGGATGACGGAACGACCAGTGGTGTTGAAAGTGGACGCAAACTAGCCAATCGGATCAAGGAATTGGGTGGCAAGAGCTATGAGTATACGGAGGTTGCTCCAGTAGATGGCGCTGACGGAGGAAAGCCTGGTTCTAATATTCGTTTGGGAATCCTCTACAATCCAGAACGCGTGAGCTTAGCCAAAAAAGAGGCAGCAACGAGCAACGAGGCAGCGCAATTTGACAAGGGACACCTGGTTAAAAATCCAGCTCGGATTGCCCCTAATGACCCATCGTTTGATCATACTCGCAAGTCCTTAGCTGTTGAATTTGAATTCAAAGGTCAACCAGTTGTGGTGATTGCCAATCACTTGAAATCAAAAATCGGAGATGATGCTATTTATGGGGCAAGCCAACCAGCAGTGGAACATACCTTGCCAACTCGTGAAGCACAAGCTAGTGTCATCCATCAATTCGTTCAAGAAGGCTTGAAGCAAAATCCGAAGACCACCTTTGTTTTGACGGGTGATTTTAATGACTACGATTTCTCAACCACGGCGCAGATCCTTGCTGGCAACGAACTAACAAACTTAATGGCCCAACATGATGCAGGCGATCGCTATTCTTATTTCTACCGTGGAAGCAATCAGGTTTTGGATAACATTTTTATCTCAAACAACATGGCAGCTAAAGCAAGGTTTGAACCCGTCCATATCAATGCTTCCTTTATGAAGGAACACGGTCGTGCATCAGACCATGATCCTGTCTTGGTCCAAATCGACTTTAGTGGAGCACAAACTCCAGGAACGCCGACGGATGATCAACAAGGAAATACAGTCCAAGCAACGGATCAAAACAGCCCTTCCTCATCGAATACAGGATCTCAACTAGTCCCTCATCAGGCCCAAGCTAATGAACAAAAGAGTTCAACATCTGAAAGCAAAGAGAAGGGCAAGAACGAAGATGAGAAGCAAGACGACAAGGAAGAGGCAACAACAGAAACGAAGACACCAGGCAAGCGGAAAATCCTTCCATCAACTGGACAAGAAACAAGCTATCTAGCTCTTTTTGGAGTGGCAATAGCTACGATGAGTCTTGTCTGGTATAAGAAGAAAAAGACTTACTAACGTTTTCAAAAGAAAGATCTAAAAAAGGAGTCGCTGGCTCCTTTTTTTCTCCTAAAATACAGGACAGATAGTCCCATATTGGAAACTGTACTAGGACAATGAAAACTACTGAAAAGAACAGTTTCTTTTCAAAAAGAAGCTTAAACTCTTTAAAATAGATGGAATCGTGTTATAATAAAACCATAAAACGTTTTCAAGAGAAGAGGTTCCTCAATGGAAAATGAAACAGTTGACTATGGAAAAGTAACAGGAATGGTACACTCAACAGAAAGTTTTGGGGCAGTAGACGGGCCTGGGATCCGCTTTATTGTCTTCCTTCAAGGCTGTCAAATGCGGTGTCAATACTGCCACAATCCAGATACTTGGGCAATGGAAACCAACAAGTCCCGTGAGCGGACGGTGGATGATGTCTTAGAAGAAGCCCTCCGTTATCGTGGATTTTGGGGCGAAAAAGGGGGAATCACTGTCAGTGGTGGAGAAGCCCTCTTGCAGATTGACTTTTTGATTGCACTTTTTACCAAGGCTCAAGAGTTGGGCATTCATTGTACTTTGGATACCTGTGCTCTTCCTTTCCGGAATACGCCTCGTTATTTGGAAAAATTTGACCGCTTGATGGCAGTGACAGACTTGGTGCTTCTTGATATCAAGGAAATCAATGATGAACGTCACAAAATTGTGACCAGCCATACCAATAAAACGATTCTAGCTTGTGCCAAGTACCTATCTGATATTGGAAAACCAGTCTGGATTCGTCACGTTTTGGTGCCAGGTTTGACAGACCGAGATGATGACTTGATCGAACTTGGAAAATTTGTTAAAACCCTTAAAAATGTTGATAAGTTTGAAATTCTTCCTTATCATACCATGGGGGAATTCAAATGGCGGGAGTTGGGAATTCCCTACAAATTGGAGGGTGTAAAACCACCGACAAAAGAACGGGTCCAAAATGCGAAGGATTTAATGGAAACTGAAAGTTACCAAGATTACCTGAAACGAGTTAAAGGATAATGAAGTTAAGACAGTTGGTGCTTCCAGCTGTCTTTTTCTAACAAAATACACAACTATTCCCTTTCTTTAAACGGAAAAACGTGCTAAAATAGAGTGACTATAGAAATGAAAATGAAGAGGTAGAAACATGTCAAAAATTCTTGTTTTTGGTCACCAAAACCCTGACTCAGATGCCATTGGTTCATCTGTAGCCTTTGCTTATCTTGCAAAAGAAGCTTACGGTTTGGATACAGAAGCGGTTGCTCTAGGAACTCCAAATGAAGAAACAGCTTTCGTATTGGATTATTTTGGTGTGGAAGCACCACGCGTGATCACATCAGCTAAAGCAGAAGGTGCAGAGCAAGTCATCTTAACAGACCACAATGAATTCCAACAATCTGTTTCAGATATCGCTGAAGTAGAAGTTTACGGTGTGGTGGACCACCACCGTGTGGCTAACTTTGAAACGGCAAGCCCACTTTACATGCGTTTGGAACCAGTTGGATCCGCATCATCTATCGTGTACCGCATGTTCAAAGAACATGGTGTAGCTGTTCCAAAAGAAATCGCAGGTTTGATGCTATCAGGTTTGATTTCAGATACCCTTCTTTTGAAATCACCAACAACCCACCCATCTGATAAAGTGATTGCGCCTGAATTGGCTGAATTGGCTGGTGTGAACTTGGAAGAATACGGTCTTGCCATGCTCAAGGCTGGTACCAACTTGGCAAGCAAATCAGCAGAAGAATTGATCGACATCGATGCCAAGACCTTTGAACTCAACGGAAATAATGTCCGTGTGGCTCAGGTCAATACAGTTGATATCGCTGAAGTCTTGGAACGCCAAGCTGAAATCGAAGCAGCCATCCAAGCCACAAATGCTGCAAACGGCTACTCTGACTTTGTCTTGATGATTACAGACATCGTCAACTCAAACTCAGAAATTTTGGCTCTTGGTGCTAATATGGACAAGGTAGAAGCAGCTTTCAACTTCAAACTTGAAAACAACCACGCTTTCCTTCCAGGTGCTGTTTCACGTAAGAAACAAGTGGTACCACAATTGACTGAAAGCTTTAATGCATAATCATAGATGGGGAAGCCCATTGTTAAAAAGGAGTTTCGGCTCCTTTTTTGCTAGGAGAGAAGTATGTTAGAAAATGGCGATTTGATTTTTGTGAAAGAAGATACAGAAATGGGGCAGGCTATCCAGGCTTCTACAGGTAACTACAGTCACGTGGCTATCTTTTTGGACGGACAGGTCTATCATGCTACGGTGGAAGGTGGCGTCCTGGTCCAGACCCCTGAGGAATTCTTTGAAGTTGGAAAAGTCTATGACCTTTATCGCTATCCGAAAATCGATCTCAAAGAGGTCAAAAAGTTGTCGGAAAACCTTTTAGGTTCTCCCTACAATGCTTCCTTTTATCCAGATGGAGATGGTTTCTATTGTTCCCAGTTTGTAGCAGAAATTCTTCCTATTTTTGATACCATTCCCATGAAGTTTGGAGAGGGAGAAGAAGAGAATAGTTCCTTTTGGAAAGCCTACTACAGAGAACTCGGCCTAGCCGTTCCTTTAGATCAGCCTGGGACCAATCCGAGTCAGTTAGCCCAGTCTTCGCAACTACAGTTTAAAGAAAGGTATATGGATGATTACCATCATTAATCCCACACGTTTGACGCGTCAGCCATTTTTCAAGGACTTGATCAACTATTTGGATCAGCAGGATGATGTGATTTTGCGGCAAATCAAGGCCCAATTTCCAGATCAACCAGTGGATAAACTGATGGAGGAGTATATCAAAGCGGGCTTGATCCTTCGAGAAAATAAACGCTACACCCTCAACCTGCCTTTCTTAGAGTCAGCTGATCTTGTTGACCTGGATCAAGAAGTCTTTGTCCGAGAGGATAGTGAACTTTTTCAGGAATTGAAAGCCAAAGTCTTCCAAACAGAACTCCGCAATACGGCCAATGAAGCGATTTTGATAGAGGAGACGGACTTTGCGCGAAATGCACAGACTCTTTCCAATTACTTCTACAAGGTGGCTCAGCAATATCCATTGACAGAGGAGCAAGAAAAGCTCTATGCTATTTTGGGCGATGTTAATCCCGAGTATGCTCTCAAGTATATGACTAGCTTTTTGCTCAAGTTCCTCAAGAAAGAAGAAGTCCAGCAAAAGCGCAGAGACATCTTTGTCGATAGTTTAGAAGTCTTAGGCTATATTCAAAAAAATAATGAAGGCAAATATGAATTAGTAGTGGACTTGGACAAGGA
This sequence comes from Streptococcus parasanguinis, assembly GCF_019929185.1. Taxonomy (GTDB): domain Bacteria; phylum Bacillota; class Bacilli; order Lactobacillales; family Streptococcaceae; genus Streptococcus; species Streptococcus parasanguinis_O. Next base: position 10,677 of record NZ_JAHZPC010000010.1, on the reverse strand, counting down.
AAGACTGATGTTTATCAAACAATAAAAGGCTAGGAAAATTTCCTAGCCTTCTTTCGTTTGATTATAGGTAACGTTCAGCAATGGCGGCATCACCTGGATACTCTTCTTTTACGCCATTGACGATTTGGTAGCAGTCAGCTCCTTTTCCTGCGATAATGACAGCATCTTCAGCCTTGCTGGTAGTTGCCATAGCCCGTTGAATGGCTTCTTCGCGATCTGTGATTTTCTCTACAGGGCGCGTGATGAAGCTACTAATCTCTTCAGCGATAGCCAAAGGATCTTCATAGTTGGGGTCATCCGCTGTGAGGAAGACTTGGATCTCAGGATGGTCTTCTAAGAGTAAGCCAAAGTCCTTGCGGCGACTCTCTCCCTTATTCCCAGTTGATCCAAGGACCAGTGAAATGGTCCCCGTTTGATGGGTTTCGACAACTGAGAGCAGTTTTTTCAAGCTATCTCCATTATGGGCATAGTCGATGAAAACCTTAGCGCCATTTTTCTGAGTCAAGACTTCCATTCGGCCAGGAACGCGCGTCTTGGCAATTCCCTCTTTGATGTCTTCAAGGCTCGCACCTAGACGAAGACAGGCAAGACCTGCAGCAACAGCATTTTCTTGGTTGAAATGTCCAATCAGTTGGATATCGTAGTCGCCTGCTAGCTTACCAGTGGCTGCGAAGCTGAAAGCTTTGGAGTTTTCAATTTGATTCTCAGACCGGCTTCCATAAAAATCGTGGTCTTGGTTCGCGACTTGGTCCGCTAAAACTTGGAAATGATCCATATCGCTATTGATGACTACGGCTTGGCTATTCTTCATGAGGAGACGTTTGTGGTAGAAATAATCCTCAAAAGTTGGGTGTTCAATCGGTCCAATATGGTCTGGACTGATGTTGAGAAAAACACCGACGTCAAAAGTCAGACCGTAAACCCGCTTCACCAGATAAGCTTGACTGGAGACTTCCATAATAAGGTGGGTCCGATCATTCGCTACTGCCTGAGCCATCATGGCAAAAAGATCCAAACTCTCTGGCGTTGTCAGGGTCGATTTAAAGAAGTTTTTACCATCCAGTGTTGTATTCATGGTCGACAGCATAGCTGGTCGGTGACTTTGTTCCAAAATATGGTAAGCAAAATAGGCCGCGGTTGTCTTTCCCTTAGTCCCTGTGAAGGCCAATAGTTTTAATTGTTTCTCAGGGTGTCCATAAAACTCCATGGCAATTAAGCTCATGGCCTGTTTGATATCATTGACGAGAATGGCAGGAATACCAACTTCATAATCTTTTTCAGAGACATAAAAGCCGAGTCCATTAGAAATAGCCTGTTCCAGGTATTCTTTTTTGAAGTTGGCCCCTTTGACAAAAAAGAGGGTGCTAGCAGAAACCTTGCGGCTATCATAGCTAATGGCATCAAAACTTGTTCCTTCTAGATGGTAGTAGTATTCACCATTTACTAGAACTTCTCGGAAATTTTGGTCTTGTTTTAAAATGTTGAGGGTTTGTTCAATTGTAATCATAAAACTATTGTAAACCTAAAGTCCCTATTTTACAAGTGTCATGGAAAAGTTTATAATGAAGAGAAGAAGAAACGAAAGAGGACACCAATGAGTCACGAACAAAATGACCAGCAAGCCCAGATGCTACGCGGGACTGCCTGGATGACAGCCAGCAACTTTATCAGCCGTTTGCTAGGAGCCGCTTATATTATTCCTTGGTATATTTGGATGGGGAAATATGGGCCACAAGCCAATGGTCTTTTTACAATGGGCTACAATATCTATGCTTGGTTTCTCTTGATTTCGACAGCCGGAGTACCCGTAGCTGTTGCCAAGCAAGTAGCCAAGTACAATACTCGAGACCAAGCTGATCATAGCTTTGCTTTGATTCGAGGCTTCTTAAAATTCATGGGAATTCTAGGCCTAGGATTTGCCATTCTCATGTATCTGTTGTCTCCTGTCTTTGCTAGCCTTTCAGGTGGGGGAAATGAGTTGATTCCGATCATGCAGAGCCTTTCTTGGGCTGTCTTGATCTTTCCTTCGATGAGTGTCATTCGGGGATTTTTCCAAGGTTTTAACAACATGAAGCCTTACGCTATAAGCCAGATTGCAGAACAAGTCATCCGGGTCATCTGGATGTTGCTCACGACCTTCTTCATTATGAAGATTGGCTCAGGTGATTACGTGCAGGCTGTGACGCAGTCGACCTTTGCGGCCTTTATCGGGATGGGAGCGAGCCTTCTGGTGCTCTTTTATTACCTTGCAAAGACAGGCTTGCTCTCTTCTATTTTTAGAAAGCAAGAGGGAAGTGAAGGGATTGATACTCGGGCTCTCTTGATCGATACGATTCGTGAGGCTATTCCTTTTATCATCACAGGTTCCGCGATTCAGCTCTTCCAAATTGTTGACCAGATGACCTTTATCAATGTCATGTCTTGGTTCACAGATTATAGTCAAAAGCAGCTCTTGGTCATGTTTAGTTATTTCTCTGCTAATCCAAACAAAATTACCATGATCTTGATTGCGGTAGCGACTTCGATTGGGGGAGTTGGGATTCCTCTTTTGACAGAGAATTATGTGAAGGGGGATCTAAAAGCGGCTGGGAAGCTCGTACAGGATAACTTGACCATGTTGCTAGCTTTCTTACTTCCAGCCACCTTTGGTGCAGTAGCAGTCGCAAAACCACTTTATACGGTTTTCTATGGGCAACCAGATGGCTTGGCCTTAGGACTCTTCATCGTAGCAATGTTGCAGACCGTAATTCTCGGCCTTTACACAGTCTTGTCTCCAATGATTCAAGCCCTCTTTCAAAATCGTAAGGCCATTCGCTACTTCCTTTATGGTGTAGTGGTGAAATTGGTCCTACAAATTCCATTTATTTTGGTTTTTCGTTCTTATGGACCACTTTTGTCAACGACCATTGCCTTAATGGTGCCAATCGTTCTCATGTATCGAGAGATCCAAACCATCACTCAGTTTAATCGAACCATCGTCTTCAAGCGGACCTTGCTTGGTTCTATCCTGACTGTGGTGATGCTACTTGGAGTCTTGATCGCAGGCTTGATTTTGGGCTGGATTTTCCCACCAAATGGCCGTGTATCGAGCATGATTTATATCATCGTCATTGGCGGATTAGGAGTTGTTATCTATGGAGCCTTAGGATTATGGCTACGGTATTTTGACCGCTTTATCGGAGGTCAAGCTGCACGTCTCAGACAAAAATTCCGGATTAAATAAATCAAAGGCTGAACATTTATGTCCAGTCTCTGATTGAGGACAAAGTTATCTTAAAAACTTTCCTTAAGTGAGTACGGACGTCAGCGAACTTCCTTGAAGTTCCAAGACTAATTATTGAGCCTAAGGTCTCAATAATTCCGAGTGCCTGAAACTGAATTGTTTCAGGCACTTTTCTCACAGCGGAAAGTTTCAATAGATGATTGAATAATTATAACGAATAAATTTTTATAGAATTTATTCGATTTGTAAAGAAGAACTGTTTGTCTATACTCTCAGGCTGGACATTTATGCCAAGCCTTTTCTTATAGTTTGAAACTATAGCTAGGTCTTGAAAATGGGAAAACCGCTCTCTTCATAATAGTGATAAAATAGTAAGCAGTTAGATTGAATGTTTATCGGAGGACAATATGAGTAAAAAACGTAATATCAATACTATTTTGGCACAGGCAGGAATCAAGTCGGATAAAGCAACGGGAGCTTTAACGACTCCTTTGCATTTCTCTACGACTTACCAGCACCCAGAATTTGGTCAGTCTACAGGTTTTGACTATACCCGTACAAAAAATCCAACACGCGCAACAGCTGAGAAGACTTTGGCAGCTATCGAAAGTGCAGACTATGCTTTGGCGACAAGCTCTGGAATGTCAGCCATTGTGCTTGCTTTTAGCATTTTCCCAGTTGGTTCAAAAGTCTTAGCCGTTCGTGACCTTTATGGAGGTTCTTTCCGCTGGTTTAACCAACAAGAGCAAGAAGGCCGCTTCTCGTTCACCTATGCCAATACAGAAGAAGAACTGATCCACCATCTAGATAATGATCCGGTGGATGTCCTTTATATTGAAACACCAACCAATCCATTGATGTTTGAATTCGATATTGCTCATTTAGCCAAATTGGCCCATGCAAAAGGTGCTAAAGTCGTGGTGGACAATACTTTCTATAGCCCGATCTATCAACGCCCAATTGAAGAGGGAGCGGATATTGTCCTTCATTCAGCAACCAAGTACCTAGCTGGTCACAACGATGTCTTGGCTGGTGTTGTCGTGACAAATGATGCGGACTTGTATGACAAACTCTTTTACAATTTGAACACGACAGGTGCTGTTCTTTCCCCATTTGACAGCTATCTGCTGATCCGTGGTCTCAAGACGCTCTCTATCCGGATGGAGCGCTCCACTGAGAATGCCCGCAAGGTGGTCGAGTTTTTGAAAACCTCCCCTCAGGTCAAAGAAGTCCTCTACACTGGAAAAGGTGGAATGGTCTCCTTTAAAATTCAAGATGAGAAAAAAATTCCTAACTTGTTGAATTCCCTTCAAGTCTTTACCTTTGCAGAAAGTCTTGGCGGAGTTGAAAGCTTGATCACTTATCCTACCACCCAAACTCACGCGGACATTCCTGCAGAAGTTCGTCATTCATACGGTTTGACAGATGATCTCCTTCGTTTGTCTATCGGAATCGAAGATGCAGATGACTTGATTGACGATTTGAAACAAGCATTGGAGGCTTAAGATGACCAAATATGATTTCACGACTTTACCGAATCGCTTGACCCACCATACCTACAAGTGGAAAGAAACAGAGACAGATCCAGAAATCATTCCGGCTTGGATCGCGGACATGGATTTTAATGTCATTCCAGAAGTACGAGAAGCGGTGATCGGTTATGCGGACCAAATGGTCTATGGCTACACCTACGCATCGGATACCCTCTACCAGTCTATCCTTGATTGGGAAAAAGAAGAGCACGGCTATTCCTTTGACAAGGAAGCTGTCGTCTTTATCGAAGGTGTTGTTCCAGCCATTTCAACAGCTATTCAAGCCTTTACTAAGGAAGGGGATGCTGTCTTAATCAATACGCCGGTCTATCCTCCATTTGCCAGAAGTGTCAAACTCAATCGTCGAAAATTGATCGAAAATTCATTAGTTGAAAAGGATGGTCTTTTCCAAATTGATTTTGATCAGCTCGAAAAAGACATTGTGGAGCAAGAAGTTAAACTCTATGTTTTGTGTAATCCGCACAATCCTGGAGGCCGTGTATGGGATCGTGAAGTCTTGGAAAAAATCGGCCACCTCTGTCAAAAACATGGTGTCCTTCTCGTTTCAGATGAGATCCACCAAGATTTGGCCTTGTTTGGCCACCGTCATACCAGCTTTAACACGGTTGATCCAATCTTTAAAGACTTCAGTTTGATCTTAACCAGTGCAACCAAGACTTTCAATATTGCAGGAACAAAAAATTCCTATGTGGTCATTGAAAATCCAAAGCTTCGTACGGCTTTTAAACAACGGCAATTGACTAATAATCAACATGAAATCTCAGGCTTAGGGTATATTGCTACAGAAGCGGCTTATCGTCATGGCAAGCCTTGGTTGACAGAGCTCAAGCAAGTTTTTGAAAAACACATCGACTATGTGGTAGATGAATTGCATGAAAAGACCAAAATCCGTGTCATGAAACCCCAAGGCACCTATCTTCTTTGGTTGGACTTTTCAGCCTATCCTTATACCGATGATGAGCTGCATGCTAAAATTCATGACCAAGCCAAATTGATTTTGAACCGTGGAACAGATTTTGGAAAAGAAGGAAACTTGCATGCTCGCCTCAATGTAGCAGCCCCTTTCACCCTCATTGAAGAAATCACCAAACGCTTGGTGGAAACTTTTCACAAATAAGTGTTGACTTTCTGTGAGTGAAGGAGTAAAATAAACTCGAAATACGGTAGGTGAGGCTACCACAAGGATACGGATGACTACCGCAAAGCAGTGGAGACACTACTCGTTGGTTAACAGTCCTGATCGCAAAGGTCAAGACTAAGCTCATTTCATTGCCTTGTGGAGCTAAAGCTTGGACGGTCAGTTTTTTGAGAGTTTTGATTGAAAAATAAATGACGAGTTTCATGAGTCCTACCGATCGAGGGTAGGACTCTTTTTTATGCCTTACCAAGAAAAGAGAAAGGAGAGAGCTATGATACAAATCGACGATCATCCCGAACCGCACCGAACCAGCCAATCGCTGATTTGTGTCGTAGGGACTCCAAAAGTGATTGGCTCCTGATTGAAAAAGGAGATACCAATGCAAACAAATAAAGAAAGACTCATTGCTGCTCTTCAAGAACCACTTGAAAGCACCTTTGCCAACTACAAAACCAGTGCCCTTGGTTTAGTTGACGATCAAGTAGAAGAAAACCGCGATGCCTATGGCGAAAATGTCATCACAAAAGGTCAAGAAGATTCCATGATCAAAAAGATCTACGAATCCATCATCAATCCTTTTACAGTGATTTTGTTAGTCATTGCGCTGGTTTCCTTCATTACTAATGTCTGGCTAGCAAAACCAGGTGAACAGGATCCAACGACCTCCATCATCATTGTGACCTTGGTCTTGATCTCAGGTGGTATCCGCTTCATTCAAGAATTGCGGAGCGACAAAGCAGCTAGCAACCTATCACGTATGATTGTCAATACAGCGACCGTTCTGCGTGATGGATCGGAACAAGAAATTCCGATCGATGAAATCGTCGTAGGTGATGTGATCAAACTGAGTGCCGGCGATATGATCCCAGCAGATGTGGTCTTGATTGATTCCCGTGACTTCTTTGTCCAACAATCTGGTCTCACGGGGGAAAGTGATGCTGTTGAAAAGGTTTGTCTCAGAAAAGCCGACAGTCAAAATCTAGATAGTCTCTTGGAAAGTGAAAGTTTGGCCTTTATGGGGACCAATGTCATCTCCGGACGGGCGACAGCCTTGGTCTTGGTCGTGGGAGATGAAACCATGATGGGAGCTATTGAGCAAACCATCAACACTTATGACGAACCAACCTCATTTGAGAGAGAAATGAATACCATCTCTTGGCTCTTGATTCGGCTCATGTTAGTGATGGTGCCCATTGTCTTTGTGATCAATGGCCTCACAGATGGTGACTGGTTAGAAGCGGGTGTCTTTGCCCTCAGCGTTGGGGTTGGTTTGACTCCGGAAATGCTGCCGATGATTATTACAGCGAGTCTTGCTAAGGGCTCCATCATTATGGCAAAAGAAAAAGTCGTTATCAAAAAGCTCAATGCCATCCAAGACCTCGGCGCTATCGATATTTTGTGTACTGATAAGACAGGAACCTTGACCCAAGATGAAATCGTTTTGGAGTATCCGCTTGATATCCATGGCGAGTTGGATCTATCAGTCCTTCGCCGGGCTTACTTGAATTCCTATTTCCAAACTGGGCTAAAAAATTTGATGGACCGAGCGATTATCAATCGGACCCAGAAAGAAGCCAAGAAACATGAAATTGTTCGCGACCTGGATCAAACCTTCCATAAGATTGATGAATTGCCCTTTGATTTTGAACGTCGTCGCATGAGTGTCATTGTCAAAGACGAAGACGGTGTGGTCAGCATGGTGACCAAGGGTGCCTTGGAAGAAATGCTTTCTGTATCGACTTATGTTGAATACAAGGGTGAGATTAAACGCCTGACAGATGAAGTCCGTCAAGAGGTCCTCGCTGAAGTTGCTCAATTAAATGAACAAGGTCTTCGTGTTTTGGGCGTCAGCTACAAAACCGACTTGGACGAAAATGACATCTTTAGTGTTGAAGATGAACGAGACATGATCCTAACCGGTTACCTGGCCTTTCTTGATCCACCAAAACCTTCTGCAGCTCCAGCGATCAAAGCTCTTGCAGAATATGGGGTAACCACCAAGATCTTAACTGGGGACAATGAAAAGGTCACCCAAGCTGTCTGTGAAAAAGTAGGACTAGATGTCGAGCGGATTCTTTTGGGAAGCGAAATCGATACGATGACTGACCAAGAGTTAGCAAAAGTTGTGGAAACAACAACGGTCTTTGCCAAACTATCACCCGATCAAAAAGCGCGGATCATCCTCTGCCTCAAGAACAATGGCCACAAGGTTGGTTACATGGGAGATGGTATCAACGATGCTCCATCCATGAAGGTCTCAGACGTTGGGATCTCTGTGGATACCGCTGTGGATATTGCCAAGGAAACAGCAGATGTCATCCTTCTAGATAAGGACTTGATGGTCCTTGAAAAAGGTTTGGTTGAAGGCCGCAAGGTCTATGCCAATATGACCAAGTACATCAAGATGACGGTCTCTTCTAACTTCGGGAACATCTTCTCTCTGCTCTTCGCCAGCATCTTTTTGCCCTTCCTTCCAATGGCTCCTGTTCATTTGATTGTGCTTAATCTTATCTATGATCTTTCTTGTATCGCCCTTCCTTTTGACAATGTCGACAAGGAATTTCTCAAGAAACCTCGTATCTGGGAAGCAAACTCTATCATGCGCTTCATGGCCTGGATTGGTCCAATTTCATCTGTATTTGATATTATTACCTACATGCTTCTTTACTTCCTTGTTGTCCCAATGATTTTAGGTCATGGATACAACCATGGAGCAGCAGATGCAGCAGCCTTTATCATGGTGTTCCAAACTGGATGGTTTATTGAATCTATGTGGTCTCAAACCATGGTTATTCATATGTTGCGTTCACCAAAACTGCCATTTATCCAAAGTCGTCCAGCCTTCTCAGTCGTGGTGACGACTCTAGCAGCAGCCTTCTTTGTAACCTCCCTTCCATATAGTCCTTTGGCTTCTATCTTGAAGTTGAGCCAACTAAATGGATTGTACTTTGTTCTATTGTTTGCGATTATCGTCCTCTATATGCTGAGTGTGACGGTTGTCAAACGTATCTATATTAAGAAATACAAAGAATGGTTGTAATTGATTGATAGAAAGAGTGAGTCCGAACTTAAAAAATTAAGTGTAAGGGCTCTCTTTTTTTTGTAAAATTTGGTATAATAAGAAGAATGTAAAGTTGGAAATGAAGATTTCCATGTGCTGTGAGTATCAAAGAGGGACTGAAAGAAAGAGTAGAGATTGACTCCACTTTTATCATAGCTCTTTTTTGAATAATAACAGCTTAGAAAGAAGGATCTCAAAATGGGAAAATTAGAAGTTATTACACATCCACTGATTCAACACAAATTGTCTATTCTTCGTCGCACTGATACCTCTACGAAGGCCTTTCGTGAATTGGTCGATGAAATTGCTATGTTGATGGGCTACGAAGTGTTGCGTGAATTGCCTCTTGAAGATGTTGAGATTGAAACTCCTATTACCAAAACCGTTCAAAAACAAATCGCAGGGAAGAAATTGGCTATTGTCCCAATTCTTCGTGCAGGGATTGGGATGGTTGATGGTCTCTTGAGTTTGGTACCAGCTGCTAAGGTTGGCCATATCGGGATGTACCGTGATGAAGAAACCTTGAAACCAGTTGAATACTTGGTGAAATTGCCAGAAGATATTGATCAACGTCGTATCTTTGTAGTAGACCCGATGCTTGCTACGGGTGGATCCGCTATTCTAGCGATTGATTCCTTGAAAAAACGTGGCGCTAGCCATATCAAATTTGTCTGCCTAGTATCAGCGCCAGAAGGGGTGAAAGCTCTTCAAGAAGCTCACCCAGATGTTGATATCTTTACAGCAGCCCTCGATGATCATTTGAATGAACATGGCTACATTGTTCCTGGTCTTGGAGATGCAGGTGACCGTTTATTCGGTACCAAATAAGAAGCCATTCATGATTCGTACGAAAGGTGCTTAAGATTTGACCTTTTTTGACCATTGGTTTATAATAGCACATATACTTTGAACCTCACGAATCGTGAGAATGAATGGATACTAAAGGAGAAGAATAGATGATTCCAGTAGTTATTGAACAAACCAGTCGTGGAGAACGTTCTTACGATATTTATTCCCGTCTGTTGAAAGATCGAATTATCATGGTAACAGGACCAGTTGAGGACCAAATGGCTAACTCCATTATCGCTCAATTGCTCTTCTTGGATGCCCAAGATAATACAAAAGATATCTATATGTATATCAATACACCAGGTGGCTCTGTCTCTGCAGGTCTCGCCATTGTAGATACTATGAACTTTATCAAGTCAGATGTCCAAACCATTGTTATGGGGATGGCCGCTTCTATGGGAACTATTATCGCTTCAAGCGGTGCGAAGGGCAAACGCTTCATGTTGCCAAACGCTGAGTACATGATTCACCAACCAATGGGTGGTACTGGTGGTGGTACCCAACAAACCGATATGGCGATTGCAGCAGAACACTTGCTCAAAACACGGAATAACTTGGAAAAAATCCTTGCGGAAAATTCAGGTCAATCCATTGAAAAAGTGCATGCTGATGCTGAACGTGACAATTGGATGAGCGCGCAAGAAACACTTGAATATGGCTTTATTGATGAAATCATGGCCAATAATAAATTGGGTTAAACCATCCTATGGGAAGGTCCGTCAAGAGGCTGGGACAAAAGTCCTAGCCTCTCAATTATTTTTGGATTGTCGAGCAAAACGCAGTGGTTGAGTGGGCTCTACTACGCTGATTTCATCAGCTTTTACAGCCCTACTCAACTGTGCGGAGGTGGGAC
>NZ_JAHZPC010000001.1 GCF_019929185.1 Streptococcus parasanguinis | reverse complement strand
CCGCACAGTTGAGTAGGGCTGTAAAAGCTGATGAAATCAGCGTAGTAGAGCCCACTCAACCACTGCGTCTTGCTTGATAATCCAAAAATAATTGAGAGGCTAGGACTTTTGTCCCAGCCTCATGTAGTTTTTACAGAATAGAACAGTGAACCGTTTTGGCTAAAAGCCATACTCTATTTCACGCTTTCGTTCACTTATCACTAAATAAAAATATCATATAAATAAACTATTTTTTTTCAAAAAACAGGCTAGAGTTTGAAATATTTTTCACAAAAGAGTATACTGTTAGCATAGTTTTGTCGGATATTTATAAAAGACCCCATCAAAACTAGTTGTCAACCCTTGCTGTTCTGATAGGAACGTTTGCTGGTATCGTTGATACCAAGGAGGAATCATATGTCTAAAGTAGCTATTGTCACAGGTGCTGGTCAAGGAATCGGTTTTGCAATCGCAAAACGTTTGGTGCAAGATGGCTTCAAGGTCGGAGTCTTGGACTACAATGCTGAAACAGCTGAAAAAGCAGTTGCTGAGTTGTCCGCAGAAAATGCTTTTGCAGTCGTTGCTGATGTATCCAAACAAGCAGAAGTAGCTGCAGCTTTCCAAAAAGTTGTAGACCATTTTGGAGATTTGAATGTTGTCGTAAACAATGCAGGTGTTGCGCCAACTACACCACTTGATACGATTACAGAAGAACAATTTACACGTACATTTGCTATTAACGTTGGTGGAGTGATTTGGGGTGCACAAGCTGCACAAGCTCAATTCAAAGCGCTTGGCCATGGCGGAAAAATCATCAATGCAACTTCACAAGCAGGTGTTGTAGGTAACCCTAACTTGACTGTTTATGGTGGTACTAAATTTGCAGTTCGTGGTATCACACAGACTTTGGCGCGTGACTTAGCGGATTCAGGCATCACTGTCAATGCTTATGCACCAGGTATCGTGAAGACTCCAATGATGTTTGACATTGCTCATGAAGTTGGTAAGAACGCGGGCAAAGACGACGAATGGGGTATGCAAACATTCGCTAAAGATATCACTTTGAAACGTCTTTCTGAACCAGAAGATGTAGCAGCGGCTGTCAGCTTCCTTGCTGGACCTGACTCAAACTACATCACAGGTCAAACCATTATCGTGGATGGTGGAATGCAGTTCCATTAAGATAAAAAACAGAGGTTGGGATCAACATCCTAACCTCTTATTTTTATGCTATTTTGTTAATACAATGGTATCAGAAGGATTGCGATCGTCATCTTCAATAGTGAGTTGGTTACCTTCTAGTTTATAATATTTGAGATCATCCCCCACAGTGAGGGTATGATTGTCGGCGTGAACGGTTACAGGCTTGCTTTCTTTCTCGTCATCCCTTTCAACCTCTTCCCATGTGCCCGTCGTACCAGACAGGGTCAGAGTGATCTGATCATTTTCATCAGTCCCTTTGTATGTACCGTCTAGATTTTCAGCTTGGCTAGCCGTTTGAGAATCTTTAGAGCTTGAATCGCTCGAAGAAACCTGTTGTGAACTAGCAGAGTTTGCAGGTGTTTGAGCTGTCTGGTTCGAGCAGGTTGCTAAAAGACCAAGAATTGCCAGTGAGGCAAGAGAAAGTGTGAATTTATTGGACAATGTCATCGGTTTGTCTCCTTTCTTTGATAATCCAAATATAGCAGAGGATAGAGGAGAAGACAATGAAAATGATTTTTCAGAAAAGGGAGAAAGAATTCCTTATACGAATATATATTTAGATCAAAAAAACCACTCCCGAAAGGGAAGTGGTTCTGTGTTGGTTCTTATTTGAGACCGTATTTTTTGTTGAAACGATCCACACGTCCATCTGCTTGAGTGAACTTTTGACGTCCAGTGTAGAATGGGTGTGAGTCTGATGAAATTTCAACACGGATCAATGGATAAGTTTCACCTTCGAATTCAACTGTTTCGCTAGAGTACTTAGTTGAACCGCTGACGAACTTGTAACCAGTAGTAGTGTCCATGAAGACAACAGGGCGATATTCTGGATGGATATCTTTTTTCATTTTGCAATATTTCCTTTCTGCCATGGTCTCTTTCCGAGCCATAGATTGTTACTTAGCTAGTGTATCAAATTTCTAGGATCTTGACAAGTATTTTCACTAATTTTATTTAAAATAATGGTCAAAAAATCACCTTGGCTTAGCCAAGGTGATTCTGATATTATTATTGTTCAGATTGATTTGGATCTTTTGGTGCTTCAACCGGTTGATCAGCTTGTCCCTCAGTATGTTCGTGAGTTTCTTTTTTGATTTCATCTACAGCAGTTTTTACAGTAGAAGTTGTCACACGTCCAACAGATTGGGCGAATCCTTTACCTGATTCGGCAAGTTCTTCGAAGGTTCCTTTAGTGATTTTACCACCAGACATTGCCAAGAGACCAGTCACAACAATAGCGATACCTGCAATTAAAGTGAGGATCAAACCAAAGCCGATCGAAACCAATCCCCCTAAGTCAGAAGAATACTCACTTCCCTTGAAGGTTGCAAACAATGAAACCAATGTAGAAATAAAACCTGCAACAATGATGATAGTTGAAAAAGTTTTATTTAAAGGGGTATTGATGTTATTCAAGCAGGCAAGAACGATAGAGCCAATAGAAAGGACGATTACAATCAATCCGCTATTTTGAATTCCAGAAATGCTAATAACTCCAAACGGAGTGGTATACCATGGCAAGAAAGTACCAAGAATTGCTACCGCAGCAGAGATAATGATAAATAATCGATTTTTTTCCATAATAAGTCTCCTTAAAAATCTTAATAGCTTTATTTTACCATAAGAAAGATCAAATGAAAACCCCATGACCAAGATAAAAAGGCTGAGAAACCGTTCTCAGCCTTCGTTTGTGCGTGCCACTTCTTGTAGCTCTTGGTAAATTTGGTCATTTTCTTCGAGGGAGTAGGAGTTCGCTCCACTAGCTAGTGGATGGCCACCACCATTATGGCGTTTGGCAATTTCGTTGATCACTTTTCGTTTGCTACGCATCCGGACACGGAAGTGACCGTCGGCCTGCTCGACAAAGATGGCCCAAACAGATACGGTATCGATGCGTCCAGGGGCACCGACAATTGCAGCAGTCTCGGAATCACGTAGATCAAATTTCTTTAAGAGCTCTTGTGTCAAGGTCACACGCGCAGCGCCATGTTCATCGATCTCAAGATGGTCATAAACATAGCCTTGAAGTTTAGCGGTTTTGAGATTGATCGTATCCATCTGACGAGCAAGGACAGTAAAATCAAAAGGAATGCTCCGAAGAGTTGCAGCGATCTCAAAGGTCCGAGTCGAAGTAGCAGGATAAAGGAAGCGACCTGTATCGCCGACAATCCCAGCATAGAGAAGACGAGCAGCACTGACCGGGAGTTCAAGATCCAATTCCTTAGCAAAAAGTGCAATCAGCTCACTGGTAGAGCTTGAGTCTGTATCAACCCAGAGCAGATCGCCGTAAGAATCGTCATTTGGATGGTGGTCGATCTTGATCAGGAAATCACCATTCGTATAGCGCTTGTCATCGATGCGGGGAGTATTGGCCGTGTCACAGACAATCACCAAAGCTCCCTCAAAATCTTCATCCTTAACCTCATCCATTTCAGCAAGCCAAGTCAAGGTCGGCTCATCATAGCCAGTTGCCAATACCCGCTTTTGAGGGAAGTGGGCACGCAGGAGATCCCGCAAGCCCACCTGGCTCCCAATCGCATCCGGATCCGGATTCTGGTGACGGTGGATAATAATCGTGTCATAAGCTTGAATCTTTTCAAGAATGTCATTCATTACGTTCATACATTACCTCATTTTCTCTGTCAATTTTAACATAAGAAAGGCCCATCCAGCAAGCATTTATCACTAATTAGGAGCTATGGAAGCGGTTTTACATTGGTTAGATATTTTGTTAGAATGGATGAATATGATGAAAGAAATTAAAAATAGACCATTCAGATTGAAAGTCTTTCTAGCTGCTTTGTCTCTAGTAGTTGTTGCTGGTATTTTCATAGATGTCCAGAGAGGTAAGATTGGTAAGGATTCAAAATCGATATTAGAACAACAACGATTTATTGTTGTAGATGATTCGGAAAATGAAAATTTATATAAATTTAATTTTGAGAATGGCTATGATTTAAAGAGTAATAATTTTTATAGTATAACTCAGGTAGTTGAAAAAAATGGGAAGATGTATGATGGTAGTTCAGATGAAAAGCCTGATGACAGATATCATTTATTCTTATACCGAAATGTCACTTCCGCAATTCTGAATTTAAAGGTTTCAAAAGATGAGATCGAACAATCAAACTTTATCATTGAGCGAGATCCGAAACCTCTAATTACTAAATCGCTAGTGAAAGATGAAAAGACACCTGAATTTGAGGCTAGAGTTTTAGATAAAACTGACAAATTTTCGAAAGTTCGGATCACCTATAATAAAGATTATTTACCAGTAAAACTTGAATGGTATTTTAAAGGCGATGAAGGGCTGAAGTGGTATACCTGGAGCCGTTTTTCATATCCATATAAGACTGAATCTGAATTTAATAAAAAACTAGATGAAGAAATCCAGCGTATTAAAGATATTAAAGAGGAGTACGAGTTGGAGAAGAAAAACGGATAATAATTGAACTATTAAAGCAATTCAAGAAGAAAACGAGGGCGATTAGGTTGAATCGGTCCAATTTTCTGTAACGTGCTCTTTCTTTCAGCTTATCGGGAAAGGTTTCGTGCAAAATGCTTGAAAAAGTGGTATAATACGGAAAATAGATTTTGGGAGGAAATTATGACTGTAGCGAAGATTGTTTTTGCTAGTATGACTGGAAATACTGAAGAAATTGCTGATATCGTAGCGGACAAATTCCGTGATCTTGGTGTCGAAGTAGATGTTGATGAGTGTACAACTGTGGATGCGGAGGACTTCCTTGATGCGGATATCGCAGTGGTAGCGACTTATACATACGGTGATGGAGAGCTTCCAGATGAGATCCAAGATTTCTACGAAGATTTGGCTGGCCTTGATCTCAAAGGCAAACTTTACGGTGTGGTAGGATCAGGTGATACCTTCTACGATGAATTCTGTAAAGCAGTTGATGATTTCGACCGTTGCTTCGCTGCGACTGGTGCTGAAAAAGGATCTGAGTGTGTCAAGGTTGATTTGTCTGCAGAAGACGAAGACATTGAAAAATTAGAAGCCTTTGCAGAAGAACTTGTAGCAAAAGCAAATTAATGACAAAGAGGCTGGATCGATGGATTACAGCCTCGATTTATATCCAAAATAAAGAGGAGACACATGGATTTAGATCAGATTCGTAAGGACATTGACCAGATCGATCAAGAGATTGTAGCCTTGCTGGAAAGACGGATGGTCTGTGTCGGTCAGATTGTAGAATATAAGGAGCAGCAGGGCTTACCTGTGCTCGATCAAGGAAGGGAAAGAGAGGTGCTTGAGAAAGTCGGCTCTCTTGTGGCGGATGAGCAGTATCGGGCGACCATTCAAGCCCAGTTTCAAGATATGATGAATCGCTCGAGAGACTTCCAAGAGGAGGTGAGGGCGCGTGACTAGTCTATCCATCAAGCAAAAAGCACAACAGTATCTAGTGCTGACTATTATGGCCCTCTTCATCGGTCTCTTGGTTGGTGCTATTGATATGATCTTTGGTCAAGGATTGCTTATGATCGGGGATTTCCGAAGCCAGCATTGGCCCTTAATTCTTTTTCTGGCTATAGCAGGGCTTGTCATCGTTTATCTTTATAAACGTTTTGGTGGGAAGGCTTCAAAAGGGATGGGATTGATCTTTGATGTCGGGCATGAGCGTGAGGAGGAAATCCCCTTGATCTTGGTGCCTTTGATCATGCTGACGACCTGGATGAGCCACCTCTTCGGTGGTTCGGTTGGTCGGGAAGGCGTAGCGGTCCAGATCGGAGCAACCCTTTCGCATCGTTTTGCCCGTTATTTCCAGTTTCAAGATGCTTCGCGCATCTTTCTCATGACCGGGATGGCAGCCGGTTTTGCGGGGCTCTTTCAGACGCCACTGGCAGCAACCTTCTTTGCCCTGGAAGTCTTGACAGTTGGGGAGTTGCAGTTGATTGCTCTCTATCCAGCCCTCATCGCCTCGATCGTGGCGAGCTTTACCTCTCATACCCTTGGTTTAGAGAAATTTGCTGTGCCACTAAGAGAAACGCTGAGCTGGACACCAGAGACCTTGATCAAAGTTGCCCTTCTTGGCTTGGCGTTTGGCCTCGCTGGGAAGCTCTTTGCAGTTAGCCTTTCCTGGTTGAAAAAAACAGTCGCGAAAGTACTGCCTAATCCGTATATCCGAATCGCGGTCATTGGGGCTGGACTCAGCTTGATCCTCTTGACTCTCCAGCTGACCAAGGTCGGCTCTTATAGCGGACTCGGAACCAATCTGATTGATATGGCATTTCATCAAGGAAGTGCGCAGAGTTATGACTGGATCCTCAAGCTCCTCTTTACCGTGGTGACCATCTCGGCTGGGTACCAAGGAGGAGAAGTGACACCGCTCTTTGCGATCGGAGCTACACTTGGCGTTTTTCTCGCTCCTCTGCTGGGCTTACCCGTCTTAGTGGTGGCTGCTATCGGTTATGCCAGTGTCTTTGGTAGTGCGACCACGACCTTGCTCGCACCGATCTTGATCGGAGGAGAAGTCTTTGGCTATGCCAACCTTCCTTTCTTTGTGATCGCCTGCGCCATCGCCTATTGCCTACCAAAAGAGTGGAGCATTTATTCCGGCCAAAAAGTTGCAAAAAAGTAGAGAAAAGAGCTTTACAAACCTGAAAATATCTGATATGATAGTTTCTGTGCGTAATGGAAGCACAAAAATACAGTTTATCCGCTGAGGGAGGTCCCTCAAGATTGACGAAGATAGGAGAATAAAATGAATCCATTAATCCAAAGCTTGACTGAAGGTCAACTTCGTACTGATATCCCTGCATTCCGTCCTGGTGACACTGTTCGTGTACACGCGAAAGTTGTCGAAGGATCTCGTGAACGTATCCAGATCTTTGAAGGCGTTGTTATCGCTCGTAAAGGTCAAGGACACACTGAAATGTACACTGTTCGTAAAATCTCTAACGGTGTCGGTGTTGAACGTACATTCCCAGTACACACTCCACGTGTAGACAAGATTGAAGTTGTACGTTACGGTAAAGTACGTCGTGCGAAATTGTACTACCTTCGTGCATTGCAAGGTAAAGCAGCTCGTATTAAAGAAATCCGTCGTTAAGACGAACAAGGAGGCGGGAGTGATCTCGCTTCTTTTTTTATAAGTCCCCTTAGTTCAATGGATATAACAACTCCCTCCTAAGGAGTAGTTGCTGGTTCGATTCCGGCAGGGGACAATATAGATAAGTAAAACACTGATTCGCCAGTGTTTTTTTTTTGGTTTATACAAGGATGGATCTTAGGGAAAGTTCTTGTATGGTATAATAGTGGAAAAAGAGACACTGAATTTTAAGGTAGTCCTACCTTTTTTGAATACCAAATTAAAAAAATTATGAGTGCTCTAAAAGTTTAATCTGAAAGGGATATAAGAAAAGTGAGAAAATGAAAATTTCTGGTACAAAGTCTATCATCACATTTGACTATGAAAATGGTTATGTTTTAAAAGCAAAGGGAGAATTGTTAACCAATGGAAGTTTTACTGCATATAGGTCAAGTATACAGAATTGGGAGCCACCATACAACCACATTCGTATCACAGAGAGCGAGATAGATAAACTTGTTGAGGAAGTGGATTCCATGATGACTGAGCAAACAATACAGATCGAATTTATCTGAGTTAGAGTAGGAGAAGGATGATGAGAATCGATTACAGTGAACAGATGGTCACATGGGAGTGGGATGGTTGTGTAATAAAGATAGAACTACCAGATATCATTCATGCGGAATATAATAAAAATGAGAACATTGTTATCGTCTATAGTGGAGAAAACTTTGTAAGTAAAATCATTTTCTACTTTAGCTTAGAAGGAAAATTGTTAGGGCAACAAAATCTACTAGAAGGAACCGTAGATTGGAATCATAATGGTCAACACCAGATTGTTTTTCATCATTTACATCATCTTCGCTTTAGCCCTAAATATCAGCGTATCTTCAGTATATTTCGCTCATCAAGTGACTTTGGACTCCCTTCAGAATTAGAGATTTATAATTTAGAAGGTGAGAAAATTGACCAAATTGAATCTCCTGCAGGGTTTACTATGCTATATATTTCTGAGATAAGTAAGAAGAAACTGAGAATTGTATGCGAGGCTCTTAAAGAAGATTCCTTTGATAAATTTGGTCGAAGTGATTTCTATTTTAATTTGGAGTTAGAAACTAGAAAATGGGTAAAAGATGGCATTGCCTATTGAGGAGGAGAAAAAGAAGCCTGATTTTATGATATTCTGGTTGAGAAAATAACCTGCACTAGGAGATATAAAATGAAACCAACAAACCTAAAATGGGAAGATGTTATCCAGTTTGAAGAAGTAAAAGGATACGGGAAGTCAATTTGGAAAAATGAGGATAAATATTTTTTAGTTTCAGAAGAGGGAACTGTGGCTTCTTGGTTAGCAGTCTATGATTTACCCCAAGAATTATTCTCTCTATTAGATAGTGGAGAGAGATCACTACTCGAAGTATCTTGGAAGATTAAACACGATTCTTGGCCACCGACGGAAGAAGAAAAGAAGGCTAGTGAGAAACAATTTGTATTAAAAGGCTTAACTCCTTTAATAGCTAATCCTAAGAGTTGGGAATTATTTACTCAGGAAGAGCTTGAGACATTAATTCCACTTGCTGAACAAAAATGGATTGACTGGAGAGGCAAACTTCCAGATGATTATGTGTCACCATTGAAATAGACAAAAAGAAATAGTATGACAACAGAAATTCAACAATACAAAAATTGTACGGTATTAAAAAACAATAATGATTATCAGATTCTGTGGAGTAGAGGGAAAGAAGTGCTTAACTTTCCCATTAGCCAAAAATTAGCAGAACGTGTTTCAAAATCAGAAAAAGATGCTTTAGAAGTAATGTTTTATTGTGAACATCATCGTTGGCCAAAGAAAGATGAGTTAGATGATTATAATCATTCCAATACGATTGTACATAGAGGCGATGGATTTGTTGTATATGAAACAGATGGTTATTACGAAATTAGCTTCTTTAAAGAAGTTGGAGGAGCTATGGGCCCAGAAGTATGCTACCCCATTACTAAGGAACTAATGGATAAAGCATTTCAATCTTCTAGGGAAGCATATGAGGTGATGATTTATGCCGAAACAGGGAACTGGCCCTTAAGTAAGCAGGATGATATTGATAGAAACTATATACGTAATCATCCTGAAACTATGCTACCAAGTATAGAAGTTCAACGTGAGTTGTTTGATGTTGAAAAGTTTAAAGCTCTTGTAAAAAAAGCTATTGTTTCAGAACTAGAACCTAGCGAACTTGACGCTATTGGTATAGTTGATAATCATTTAGAGCTTCTTCTGGTGGATTCAGTCGGCTGGCAGGAAGAGATAGAAGCAGTCCATCTGGAAATTCTGCAGGAAAAAATTAACAATTACATTCACTTCCTCGAAAGCAAGCAATATGAGGAGAGATATGGCGATAAGTTTGATAAGAAAATCATCCATATCACCTTCCAATATTCTCCATCGGATAACGGCTTAGCCTTCCTCGTAGCGGTTCAGAAGGTATTGCAACCGACGGATATGAGCTTGAAGGTAGAATTGCCGGAGTAAAGAACAACTAAGAAGAATAAAATTAATCAATTTATGAGGGATTAAAAGTATTAAAGCGAAGGTCAGTCAAAAAACAAGATAGCTAAAAAGTAGACAAAATTTTCTAAAAGCCTATTAGAATAGGCTTTCTAAGCATATTTTATATTTCGGCAGGGGACAGAGATAGAAAAGATAAAACTGACAGTTGAACTGCACCCCAAAAGTTAGATTTTTTCTGTCTAACTTTTGGGGAGTAGTTCACTTATGACAGAGTGTTGACGTTTTAGAGCCGTGTTGTTTCGAATGGTCCCAAAACTTATTTTTTGTATGATATAACAGAATATCTTAAAAATGAAGGGGTTTTCTATGGAAAGTGATGTGTTTTTTGATTATTATTTAAAATCACTTAGGTTTCATTTGGGTGATAGGTGTAAGGATATTGGATTTATAGAGTTTTTTAAAGATGAAAATAATTGTTTTATTACTATAGAGGATTATGTTTTGGAATCATTTGTAATATTGTCAAATATTTTGAGTGAGAAGAGGATTGTGTTTTCTTGTGGAATTATTTATAGTAAGGGGGTAGTTACTGGAGTAGAAGTATATATGAATGTATCAGAGTTAGAAAGATTAAATAATTTGTTTAAGATATAGTTTTGAAGAATACAAAAAAAGATAAGGGAAGCTGTCTAAATGAGATGTGTTGGTTGATAGTATCAATGTTTCCTAGTTTTAGAGCTGAGTTCTTTAGAATGATCCCAAAACAAGAAAAACAAAAAATGATGGTCTAGGAGCTTGATACTTTGAGCTTCTTTTTCTTTAGAAATTCAAATCATAATTTTACAGACTTTTATGTCATTAATTTATTTTCCCCCTCCGCTTTTTCTTTGACTCTCCTTTCTTATTTTTCTAAAATAGTAGGTGTGTGAAGGGAGATTGATATGAAAAAAGGTTTTGTGATTGTGCTTTCTGCTTTGGTCTTGGCTTCGTGTGGTCGTCCTCAGAGGACGGTTATGCCTAAGAGTTCGGAGACCAAGCAGACCAGCACGTCAGAAAAGAAACAGTCTGGTATGGACTTAAAAGCCATTAAGGCTAAGGACTACTCGAGTATCAAGGGAACTTGGATCGATGGTCTTGGCAATGAGCTGGTCTTTGATGACAAGGGCTTGGTCAGCGAGGATGTTGAGCTTGATGCATCGAGCTTTAAGCAGAAGGACCAGATCGCAGAGATGACGGTCAGTGCCAAGTCGGGTGTTGGAGGATACGATCTCTTGCTCCTTCCAAAAGGTCAGAAAGCTGGCAAAGATGATGCTTCGGATAAGTCCAAGGATCGGATATGGGCTGGTCAGTCACCGGCATATGGCGATAATGACAATTTCTACTATCGCAAGAAAGAGCAGCCGAAAGATCGGGAAGAAGCTGATACAGACGATAGCAGTAGTAGCTCTAAGACGAGTAAGGCCAAGAAGTGGAATACTCGATCGGATGGTGAGGTCAAGTCTTCGAAGAAGGCAGACCAGAATGATTATCCAGGCTACATCGCTACTCAGGTTGAAGCTGCTCGTGTCTGGGCTTATGTGATCAAGTCTGTACCGACAGAATTGAGTATTAACGAAAAGAGTGCTGGTACAAAAATTTACTTTGGTGGGCTAGGAGTTGACTATCCTAAAGATGTTCGTCAGTTATTTACACCTATTTCTGCAGAAGGTAATGTGACTTATGCGTCTAACGGTGATGGGACGGTGACGATCTATCCTGTACCGAGCCACTGGCAACAGTCTGCGGATGAACTTAATAGTGATGAGTTTATGACGCAATTTACCCAAGGAATCTTGGATCATGCAGAGACGGTGACTTTGCCAGATGGGGATCCAGATATGATTCGTCAGATTCTTGCCGTACTGAAGTAAGAGAGAGATTATGGTAGAATAATAGTAAATGATAATTTTTAAACTGTTAAATATCTAAGCACTTATAAGGTTATAAAATTAAAATTTTGGAATGTCTTTTACTGGAAGCTTTATGTAATTTTGGTCAATTACAGGTCATTTTCGACTTGTTAAAAATTAAAAGGAGGCAATCTATGAAAAAAACTATGTTTGCAACAATGGCCATTCTCTCGCTATTTCTGTCGTCGTGCGTGCAAAAAGAAGCGAAGAATGAAGACAAAAAAGAGCAGTCTACTGAACAGAATGTAAAAGATTCTACAAAGGAAAGTAAAGAATCAGTGGTCAAAGGAATGGATCAAGCCCCTACCTCATTGGTTGGAAATGAAAAACCTAATGTAGTATTTGCTTATATGCTTCAAAATCAAATCAATGGCGAAATTGAGATGGGGAAAGTGTATTATGATGAAGAGTATTTGACTGTCAAATTATCTGTATCAGAAAAATTATTATCTTCAGCAAATATAAATCCAAAAGATTATTGTAAGACGCTTTTTGATTTAAAAGAAGAGATAGTAAAGCAATACAATGCAACTCAAAACAAACCGAGCAGTATAAAAATTAAAATATATGATAAAGATGAGAAGCTTTTGGCGACGGAGGAAAATGGAGCTTTGGTGGTTAAGTAACTAAATTCAGTCAACCATCTGGCGGCATCTGTGTTTTACATTTTTCTCACTAATCCACATTTATTGTTTTTTTAAGCTGATCCTGTTACAATGATACTACACGGAAAAGACTGGTCTTCCAGCCTTTTTCATTTCACTATAGAAAGGTCTTTTATGAAACGCAAATCGATTTTGTTTCTCTATTTACTCTTGCTAGCGATTGGGCTGGCCTATGAGACCCAGTCACTGACGGAAGGCTGGATGTCTGGTAGCCAGTACGGGATTGTGGGTCTTTCAACCCTGCTCCTCCTGGTCTATGCGATTCCTGCTGTCTGGGCATTGTTTCATTTCGCCAAGAAGTGGAAGTTGTCTTGGGTACCGGTGCTCTTTTCTCTACTAGGTGGGGGCTTTGTTGCTGGTTGGTTATCTAGCTTTGCCAATACCTATTTCCATGACATGATTCAAGCTATCGCTCCAAATAGCGAATTTTGGAACCAGTACGAGAGTGCCATCGCTGCGCCACTCTTTGAGGAACCCTTTAAGTTGATTCCCATCTTCTTTGTTCTCTATCTGTTTAATGTCCGTCGGATCAAGTCGATCTTCCTCTTAGCTATTGCGTCTGGGCTTGGCTTCCAGATCGTGGAGGATTTTGCCTATATCCGTCAGGATCTGCCAGATGGCTTTTCTTACACGGTGTCAGGGATTCTCGGTCGTGTAGCCAATGCGCCCATGTCTCACTGGGTCTACACAGGCCTTGTCATGCTCGGTTTCTACTTGATTGTCCAAGCTAGCAGAGGACGCAAGGATCTAGCTCTAGCAGGCTGGGGCTATTTAGTAGCTGGGTTTGGACTCCATTTTGTTGGAAATTCACCCTTCTCACAAATCGTGACCGAGTTGCCGATTGCGATTCCAGTCTTGAATGCTACTGGTCTCTTCCTGATCTACCTAGCTTATCAAACTGTCGAGCGATTAGAACAAGGAAAATAAACCAAAAAAAGATGCGTATGTTTGCACACATACGCATTTTTGTTATTTACCAAGACAGAACTGGCTGAAGAGTTGGGTAATAAGCTCATCTGGAGCGGCATCCCCTGTGATTTCTCCGAGGATTTCCCAGGTGCGGGTGAGGTCGACTTGAAGCAGGTCAACCGGCATACCTAGAGCCAAGCCTTCGTTGACAGCTTGCAGGGCTTCAACAGCTTTCTCGATCAGAGAGATGTGGCGAGCATTGGAAAGGTAGGTAGCATCTTGCTCAACCAGGCCGGCATTCTCAAAGAAGAGGGCGTTGATGCGGTCTTCGATTTGGTCAATGTTTTGATTTTTAAGGACAGAGATCTTGATGTGATCTGCAGGGATTTGATCCAACTCGATTTGTTGCGGGAGATCGACCTTGTTAAGGAGGATGATGCGGTTGCTATCTTGAGAGATCTCAAGGAGCTGGCGATCTTGATCGGTCAAGGGCTCGCTAGCATTTAGGACCAGGAGGACCAGATCAGCTTCCTTGAGGGCTTTTTTCGAACGTTCGACACCGATTTGCTCGACGATGTCTTCGGTCTCGCGGATCCCCGCCGTATCGACCAACTTGAGGGGAACCCCGTTGATGTTGACGTATTCTTCGATAACGTCACGGGTGGTTCCTTCAATATCGGTCACGATGGCTTTTTCCTCGCGCAGGAGATTGTTGAGGAGGCTAGACTTGCCGACGTTTGGACGACCGATGATAGCAGTAGAGATCCCTTCACGCAAGATCTTTCCACGGCGAGCTGTCTTCAGCAAATTGGTCAAGAGGGCTTCAAACTCGGTGGTCTTTTCACGAATGATCTCGGTGGTAGCTTCCTCGACATCATCGTACTCAGGATAGTCGATATTGACTTCAACTTGAGCAAGAGTATTGAGGATTTCTTGGCGGGTGTTGTTGATCAGTTCAGACAGGGAGCCGTCCAACTGTTTGACGGCAATATTCATAGCCTTGTCAGTCTTGGCGCGGATAATATCCATGACCGCCTCAGCCTGGGTCAAATCGACCCGACCGTTGAGGAAGGCCCGCTTGGTAAATTCACCAGGTTCGGCCAAACGAGCTCCCTCACGGATGACCAACTGCAGGATTTCATTGGTCACTGCAATCCCGCCGTGGGTATTGATCTCGATGATGTCCTCACGAGTGAAGGTCTTAGGTGAGCGCATGGCTCCCACCATAACTTCGTCGAGAATCTCGTCCTTATCTGGATCCACGATGTGGCCGTAGTTAAGGGTATGGCTAGCCACTTTGCTTAAATCTATTCCCTTAAAGATTTTTTGCGCAATGGCAAAGCTGTCGGTTCCGCTCAAGCGGACAATCCCGATAGCCCCCTCACCGAGAGGAGTCGAGATGGCAGCGATGGTATCAAATTCTTTAGTAATCATGTCAATTCTCTTTTCCTGTAGATTCATCTCTATTCTATCGTAAAGTCCGCAGACGGGCAAGGTTTTGCTTTTAGAACTAAAAGTTGGAAAGGTTTTCAATTAATTAGTGAAATCTCTTACAGAATATGCTATACTGTAAGAGAATATAAAAGGAGGTCTATGATGGTAAACCTAAAAGAACAGGTAGGAATTAAAGCGGCTGAGTTTGTCACAGACGGCATGATTGTCGGTCTCGGTACAGGGTCAACTGCTTATTATTTTGTGGCTGAATTGGGTCGTCGCATCAAAGAAGAAGGCTTGAAAATCACAGCTGTCACGACGTCAAGTGTGACCTATGATCAGGCTGAAAGTTTAGGCATTCCGCTCAAGGCCATCGACGATGTCGAAGTGGTCGATGTGACAGTAGATGGCGCAGATGAAGTGGATCCTCAATTAAACGGGATCAAAGGTGGAGGTGGGGCTCTCCTCATGGAGAAGATCGTCGCAACCAATTCTAAAGACTGCATTTGGATTGTGGATGAATCCAAACAAGTCCCAACCCTTGGGGCTTTCAAACTTCCAGTGGAAGTAGTGCAATACGGGGCTGAAAATCTCTTCCGTCACTTTGAGCAAAAAGGCTACCATCCTGCCTTCCGTCTTGCGGAAGATCAACGCTTTGTCACTGACCAAGACAACTTTATCATCGACTTGGATCTCAAGGTAATCAAGGATACGGAAGCTTTGGCTAATGAACTAGATCACACCGTAGGCGTTGTAGAGCACGGCTTGTTCTTGAATATGATTTCAAAAGTGATTGTAGGGACACCAGATGGTCCTGTCATCATTGAAAAATAGGTTTCTCTAAAGAGGAGCCGGATCAATCAACGGCTCTCTTCTTATAGGAATATGGTATAATATAGCTAGTTTAATAAAGGAAAGAGGCAGTATATGTCAAAATTTAAACGCATGCACTTAGTTGTGCTGGATTCAGTTGGGATCGGTGCTGCACCAGATGCCAATAACTTTGTCAATGCAGGAGTTCCAGATGGAGCATCTGACACACTTGGACACATCTCAAAAGCAGTTGGGTTGAATGTGCCAAACATGGCGAAAATCGGTCTTGGAAATATTCCGCGTGAACAAGCTTTGAAAACCGTGCCAGCTGAAAGCAATCCAACTGGTTACGCTACGAAGTTAGAAGAAGTCTCTCTTGGAAAAGATACCATGACAGGTCACTGGGAAATCATGGGGCTTAATATTACAGAACCCTTTGATACCTTCTGGAATGGATTCCCTGAAGAAATCTTGACAAAAATCGAAGAATTCTCAGGTCGCAAGGTTATCCGCGAAGCCAACAAACCTTATTCTGGTACAGCTGTTATCGATGACTTTGGACCACGTCAAATGGAAACTGGTGAGTTGATCATTTATACATCAGCAGACCCTGTGCTTCAAATCGCAGCTCACGAAGACATCATTCCTTTGGATGAGTTGTACCGTATCTGTGAATACGCTCGTTCGATCACATTGGAACGTCCAGCACTTCTTGGTCGGATCATTGCTCGTCCCTATGTTGGAGAACCAGGAAACTTCACACGTACGGCCAACCGTCGTGACTTGGCTGTTTCACCATTTGCGCCAACTGTTTTGGACAAGTTGAACGAAGCAGGCATCGATACCTATGCAGTTGGTAAGATTAACGATATCTTCAACGGTGCTGGTATCAACCACGATATGGGCCACAACAAATCAAATAGCCACGGTATGGATACTTTGATTAAGACCATGGGACTTCCTGAGTTCCAAGAAGGCTTCTCATTTACCAACTTGGTAGACTTTGATGCTCTTTACGGACACCGTCGCAATGCGCACGGCTACCGCGATTGCTTGCATGAGTTCGATGAACGCTTGCCAGAAATCATCGCAGCCATGCGTGAAGACGATCTCTTGATGATTACGGCTGACCATGGTAACGACCCAACCTACGCTGGTACTGACCATACGCGTGAATACATCCCATTCTTGGCTTATAGCCCATCTTTCAAAGGCAATGGCGTGATTCCGGTTGGCCACTTTGCGGATATCTCAGCTACTGTGGCGGAAAACTTTGGTGTTGAGAAAGCCATGATCGGAGAAAGCTTCTTAGATAAATTGGTCTAAGATGATGCGCTTTGCTCTCCTCGTAAGAGGAATCAATGTTGGCGGCAAAAACAAAGTGGTCATGGCTCAACTTCGTCAAGAATTGATGGAGCTGGGATTGGAACAAGTTGAAACCTACATCAACAGTGGCAATATCTTCTTTACGACAGGTCTTTCCCGATCTCAGTTAGTAGAGTGCCTGTCGACCTTCTTTGAGAATCACTATCCCTTTATTGAACGCTTTTCTCTCCTGAGTCGAGAAGACTATGAAGCAGAATGTGCAAACCTACCGCAATGGTGGACAGAAGAGATGGCTCGTAAGGATGTTCTCTTTTACACCGAGGGCTTGGATAGGGAATCCGTAGAAGAGAAGTTGCTTGCTTTGAAGCTAGGAGATGAAGTGCTTCACCTTGGCAAAACAGCGGTTTTCTGGGGCAAATCCTCAGAAGCAAGCTACGCTAAAACCGCCTACCACAAATATCTGATGAAGATGCCTTTCTATCGTCAGATCACTATTCGCAACGTTAACACCTTTGACAAAATTGGCACATTACTTAAGAAATAAAAGGAGATACACAATGACATTGTTAGCAAAAATCAATGAAACAGCTGCTTTCTTGAAGGGCAAAGGAATGGAAGCGCCTGAGTTTGGCTTGATCCTTGGATCAGGTTTAGGTGAACTGGCTGAAGAAATCGAAAATCCAGTCGTAGTAGACTACTCTGAGATTCCAAACTGGGGACGTTCGACAGTTGTCGGCCACGCTGGTAAGTTGGTTTATGGTGATCTTGCTGGACGTAAGGTATTGGCACTTCAAGGTCGTTTCCACTTCTATGAAGGAAATCCTCTTGAAGTTGTGACTTTCCCAGTTCGTGTCATGAAAGTGTTGGGATGTGAAGGAGTGCTTGTCACCAACGCTGCTGGTGGTATCGGCTTCGGTCCTGGTACCTTGATGGCTATTACTGACCACATCAATATGACTGGTCAAAACCCATTGATCGGTGAAAACTTGGATGACTTTGGTCCACGTTTCCCTGATATGTCGAAAGCTTACACACCTGAATACCGCGAGACTGCTCATAAAGTCGCTGACAAATTGGGTATCAATTTGGATGATGGGGTTTATATCGGTGTGACAGGTCCTACTTATGAAACTCCAGCTGAAATCCGTGCCTATAAGACTCTTGGTGCAGATGCTGTCGGTATGTCAACTGTTCCTGAAGTCATCATTGCGGCTCACTCTGGTTTGAAAGTTCTTGGTATTTCATGTATTACCAACTTTGCGGCTGGTTTCCAAGAAGAGCTCAACCATGAAGAAGTGGTAGAAGTCACTGAGCGCGTTAAAGACGACTTCAAAGGCTTGCTGAAAGCGATTCTTGCTGAACTCTAATCCTATGAAAGCAAGACTCCAAAGCCTGCCTTACGGACTGAGGTTGCTTCTAGCCACTCTATCATTGGGAATAGGGACGGGTCTGGTCGGAATTGCCTGTCATTATCTACTAGAAGGTGTGCAAGGACTGGCCTTTGGCCAAGATAAGGGGGACTTGCTTCAGCAATTTAATCACGCTGGAGGTTTCCGTAGATTCCTTGTCCTAGGTGTGACAGGGGTCTTGGCAGCAGGTTTCTGGTATATTCTGCAACGGCGCTATAAAATTCTCTCCATTCGTAGGCAAATTGACCTAGCTGGAGACAGTGAGCCAGCGTTCTTAGCCCACCTCCTTCATGCAGGGATGCAGGTTGCGATTGTTGGAGCAGGTGCATCGGTCGGAAAAGAAGGAGCCCCACGAGAGGTCGGGGCTCTTCTAGCTGGTCGATTGGGCAAAGCCTTCTCCTTGGCAATCAAAGCGCGAAAAGTTTTAATCGCCTGTGGTGCAGGAGCTGGCTTAGCTGCAGTCTATCAGGTTCCCTTTGCTAGTAGCTTGTTCGTCTTTGAGACCTTAGGACTTGCCTACAGTTGGCAGAACCTTCTGCTGGTTTTGTCCAGTACTTATCTGGCGACTTGGGTGGCCCAGCCTATCGTTTGGCACGGTTCTATTTATCATATTTCGCTAGTCCATTGGTCAGCTAGCAGTTTCTTGCAGGCTGTCCTAGTGGCTCTATTGCTTACTCCATTTGCGCTAGGCTTTCGATCTTTAGCTAAACGCGCAGGTCGCAAACGACGGAAGGATGGAACGATTCTTTGGGCTCTTCCTCTAGCCTTTCTTGTGCTGGGGAGCCTAGTAGTCTTTTACCCCATCTTTATGGGAAATGGTCAGGTACTAGCCCAGACCTTGTTGTCTAGTCAGTCGATTCCCTATCTTCCATTGACTCTTGCAGTGAAGGGGCTTTTAGTCTATCTCCTCTTGAGCAATGGTGCCTATGGGGGAACCTTGACGCCATCATTTGCCTTAGGAATAGGGTCTGGCTACTTAGTGACTTTATTGATGACAATCGTTGGAATTCATTTAGATCCTGCTCTCGGGATGCTACTTGGTGCGACCGTCTTTTTAGGAACGACCCTACAAGCTCCTTTGACAGCTATTGCCCTGAGCCTTGAATTTACAGGGCAGTCTTTAAGTTTAACAATCCCGCTTGTACTTGCAACAGGTGTGTCTTACGTGATTCGAATGAGATGGGAGAAGAGATGATGAAGGTACATTTTGTACTGCATGAAACATTTGAAGTGCCGGGCGCTTATCTAAAATGGGCGCAGGAGCGTGGTCATCAGGTGACAACGACCAAAGTCTATGAGAATGAAGCCCTACCTGAGACTGTGGATGAGATCGACTTTTTGATCGTAATGGGAGGACCTCAATCGCCAGATGAAGATCAGGAAGCTTTTCCATACTACGATCCTCAGGCAGAGATCGAGTTGATTCAAAAAGCCATGAAGGCAGATCGTTACATTGTTGGGGTCTGTCTGGGGGCGCAGCTCCTGTCTGTTGCTTATGGCGCAGAGTATGAACACAGTCCTGAGCGCGAGATTGGCGTTTATCCTGTGACCTTGACACCGCATGGTCTAACAGATCCGCATGTCCGCTTGTTGGGAGAAACTCTTGAAACCGGTCACTGGCATGGCGATATGCCAGGATTGACAGAGGATGCTTTCGTTCTTGCGACCAGTCAAGGTTGTCCACGTCAGATTATTCGCTTCAGTCCTAAACACTATGCATTCCAAGCCCACTTGGAATTTGATCTAGAAGCAGTCGATCTCTTGATTGCTGCAGACGGTGAAGATGTTTTGGAAGAACAAAGTCAAAAACTGACCTTTGTTCAAAAACCTGAAGCCATTCGTAATTACGATTATCGAGAAATGAATGCCAAACTCTATGCATTTTTGGATTCATTAACAAAACAAAAAATGAAAGGAAGGGCAGTTCGGGTTTGAATTGAACCCGGGCAAGCTATGACTTTCAAAACGATATTTAATTGAACCCTCCCTAAAAGCTGTGTGAAAAAGATTGATTGTCACTTTGCTTTTTACGGGCTTGGTATCTTATAGAAAGGTAGAGCATGTGTTCTAATTTAAACCCGAGCGGAAAGCTTTTCTAATTACTCAATAAATAATGAAAGGATGGGTTAACCGTATTCGCTGAACTGAATACGGGTTACTCTCCTCTAAATCATCAAAATTAAGAAAGAAAGGTAGAGCATGTGTTCAGATTTGAACCCGAGCGGAAAGCTTTTCTAAACAAAAAATGAAAGGAAGGGCAGTTCGGGTTTGAATTGAACCCGGGCTAGAGGCTGTGTAAAAAAGATAAATCCTCCTAGATGCGAGGCATCTTTGTCGGATTTCCTATTTTTACTTTGCCTCTTTAACGCCCTTGGTATCTTATATTATGTCTATCCATATTGCTGCTAAGCAGGGTGAAATTGCTGATAAAATTCTTCTTCCTGGGGATCCTCTTCGTGCGAAATTTATTGCTGAGAATTTCCTTGAAGATGCTGTTTGCTTCAACGAAGTCCGTAACATGTTTGGTTATACAGGGACTTACAAGGGTCACCGTGTATCTGTCATGGGTACTGGAATGGGGATGCCATCAATCTCTATCTATGCGCGTGAGTTGATTGTCGACTACGGTGTGAAGAAATTGATCCGTGTGGGAACGGCTGGTTCTTTGAATGAGGATGTGCATGTTCGTGAATTGGTCTTGGCACAAGCTGCTGCAACCAACTCAAATATCATCCGCAACGACTGGCCTCAATACGATTTCCCACAAATCGCTAGCTTTGATCTTTTAGACAAGGCTTACCACATTGCCAAAGACCTTGGCATGACGACTCACGTCGGCAATGTCTTGTCATCAGATGTCTTCTATTCAAACTATGGTGAAAAGAACATCGAGCTTGGTAAATGGGGTGTGAAAGCTGTAGAAATGGAAGCAGCGGCTCTTTACTATCTTGCTGCTCAACACCATGTTGATGCGCTTGCTATCATGACTATTTCAGACAGTTTGGTCAATCCAGATGAGGATACAACTGCTGAAGAACGTCAAACTACTTTCACAGACATGATGAAAGTTGGTCTTGAGACCTTGATTGCAGACTAATGGCAACATTCTTTCATGATGAATGGCTCTACGATCTCCAAAATTATCACTACAGCCGGGCTCTGCGCTCTATCAAGCAGCAGGAAGAAGTACCGGATTTGTTGGTGAGCTTACTACAGTTAATGGCGGAGCGTCGAGAGCTTAATATCCAACCTGTCATGAATCAAAAGTTGAGAACCGAGTTGCTAGAAGCGACTGGTTTTCAGCTTTTTTGGCATGAAGATCCAGAAGATGAGCAGTTGGCTAACTACCTCTATGATCTCGAGGCGAAGTTGCGAAATGAGCAGATTATTGACTTTGTTCGTGCCGTTAGCCCAGCCATCTATCGGATCTTTATGCGATTGATTCAGTTGAAAATTCCTGATATTACCAACTATATCCATAACTCCAAAGAATCCAGTTATGACCGTTGGAAGTTTGAGAGCCTGCATGCGTCCGACAACCCTATCCTGCAACAATTCCACAGCGAAAGTGTGGTCAATTCATCCAGTTTAACGGAGTTGATTGTGCAGTTGGACTTGCCAGATAGCGTCAAAGTTGCAGCCCAACAATTGCGGGAGTTAGAAAAATCCGTTCGCAACCCCTTGGCCCATTTGATCAAACCCTTTGATGAGGAAGAGCTCCATCGGACGACGGGTTTCTCTTCTCAGGATTTTATGAAGAATTTGATTGACCTTGCAAGCTACACAGGCATTCATTATGATCAAGCTAACTTTTATTTTGATCAGGCCAATGCTGTCATGGAAGAGCTACTAAAGGAGAAGTAGATGGATAAGATTGCTCAACTACAGGAGATGATTGATCAGAGTCAACGGATCGTTTTTTTCGGTGGGGCAGGAGTTTCCACGGAGTCAAATATTCCGGATTTTCGAAGCTCAGACGGTGTCTATAGTGTTCAGGTAGGACGGCATTTGACAGCCGAGCAATTGGTTTCACATACCATGTTTGAGCGCTATCCAGAGGACTTTTTCGACTTTTATAAGAAATACCTGCTCTATCCCGATGCCAAGCCCAATGCAGCCCATCGGTATCTGGCTCGTCTTGAAGAAGCTGGTAAGCTCACGGCAGTCGTGACACAAAATATCGATAGTCTCCATGAAATGGCGGGGTCTAAGAAAGTCTTGAAGCTCCATGGTAGTGCTGACCGTAATTACTGTACGGGTTGCCAGCGATTTTATGATTTAGAGGCCTTTCTAGCTTTAGAAGGCCCGGTTCCCCACTGTTTGGACTGTGGTAAGGTGGTCAAACCAGATGTGACTCTTTACGAGGAGCCTCTCGATATGGAGGTCTTTAGCCAAGCAGCCCAAGCCATCCAGGCAGCTGATCTTCTCATTATCGGCGGGACCTCCCTTGTGGTCTACCCAGCAGCCAGCTTGATCCAGTATTTCCAAGGGAAGAAGCTGGTTGTCATCAATAAAACCAGTATCCCACAAGACAAGCAAGCAGACCTGGTTATCGAAGGAAAGATTGGGGAAGTATTTTCTCAATTAAGACAATAAAAGAACACCTGAGAGAAGTGGAAATCCACTTGTTTCAGGTGTTTTTATGTCTCCCTTTGGACTAGAGCTATAAGAATGTAGTTGATTATGATATAATGAAATAGATTTTGTCAAGGAGGCGTGCATGAAGAAGTTTAAAAAGAAATTGCCACTTGTTTTAGTAGCTTTAGGATTATTCTTCTTTGGAATTTATCAATATTTTAAAAATTACGTTGATCCTGGTTTATTTGATAGGGACTATCAATATACCAGAGTTTATAACTACAAAGCAGAGAAGATTAAGCCTAAAAAAGAAAAAGTAAAAGATATCAATCTTGAATTTATTTATTATGAAAAATCAGAGGTTCCTCAAGGGTTAACTTGGTCGGAAGAAACTCGGTCTGATCTTGGCCTTTTTAATGGTGGGGATGTAATTTTACATGCCACGTTAGAAGATGGTTCAAAAATTAGAATTCCCCTAGAAAAGACGATTCGAATGGGTCCAACCTTCAGTCGTAATTTACTATATGATAAAAAATTAGAACAAGAAATGCTCCGAAGATTTCCAAATGTGATCACAGAGAAAAATAGTGGTTTCAAAATTGCCTTTTTAGCTGGAATGATGTATGTAGGGGATACTCTCTATCATGTTCCAGAAATAGAAGCTGTTACGCGTTTTGACCTAAAGAATCCAAAAACCGGAAAGTTACAAACTTATTATGAATATGGAAATTTGCCGGAGAAAACCAATACACCTGTGTTTTTAAAAACTAAAAAAGATGTGAGTCAAGCAGACATGCAATCTTTTTATGATGATTACCATAACAGTTGGAAGGGCTACTGGGACAGGGGAACCGATACCATTTTTAAAGAATTGTCAAATACCTATCAATATAAATTTTATTACGATACTTGGTATTATTCAGATTCTTTATCTAACCTTCCCATTAATATAAATCCTACAGGATCGAAATTTAAATTAAC
This sequence comes from Streptococcus parasanguinis, assembly GCF_019929185.1. Taxonomy (GTDB): domain Bacteria; phylum Bacillota; class Bacilli; order Lactobacillales; family Streptococcaceae; genus Streptococcus; species Streptococcus parasanguinis_O. The sequence continues at coordinate 271,471 of NZ_JAHZPC010000001.1, read as the reverse complement.
AGTTACCCGTACACAACTGATAAAGCGTGATCAAAATGATCGGATGAAAGTACGGACTACACAAAAGATCTATACAGAAAACAATAAAGAGGAGTATGAAAAAGAAGTCCTCAACGAACTGAGAAATTATTATGATGATAGTGAAAGAGCAAGAAAAAAAATATTTCGTAAGTAAGAAACAAGGGGTTACAATCTTGTTACTAGAGTCCATCTTTAGGGGGTGAAGAAGTTGGAAATTAAGAAGAAACATATCTACCTGGCTTTATTTGGTGTATTCATCGGTTATATTGCCCTTCGTTATTATTTAAAACCTGAGTTATTTGATCCAGGAGCTATTTATTATGATGTATACAATTACAAAACCAGTAAAATAAAGCCACAGAAAAAGATTATCAAAGACATTAATTTCGAATTTATTCATGATGACATAGAAAAGAAACCATTTGATGGACAATGGAAAGAATCTATCCGAACAGACATAGAAAAATATGGTAGTCGCAGAATACTACATGTGACCTTTACAGATAAAAGTAAAGCGGACATCCCCTTTGATGTAAGTTCAATTGGTCCTGCATTTAGTGAGAAAATTTTAAATAATGAGCTTCTTACGAAACTATCTAACCGTTTTCCAAATCTAAAAGAGGTGGATCACAGCTACATTTATAGAACTGATTTAGTTTTAATGCTCTACCAAGGAGATACCTTGGTTCAAATACCAGAATATCCATATGAGATTAGATTTCAAGTTAGAAATCCAAAGAGTGGAAAACTACAAACTTACTACCAATATGGTACGGAACCAGAATTTACTTTTTTCCGCCCAGTATTCTTTCGGCAATCTGTTATGAATACAGCAGAAAGGAATCAAAGGTTTTTTGATGCTTATGATCAGTCAAAATCACACAATTATTGGGATACACGGTTTGATCATGGTGGAAATAGTTTAAATATTGGTCAAGAAAAATTTTCTGTTTATTTATTTTATTCTGATCGATTTACTAATCAACCGGTTGGAATTCGTATGACAGGAAATTCATTTAAAACTACTATAACAGATACATATATCATGAAAGACCGAAGCAAGAACATTAAAGGTTTTAGAGTTTTATCACAATCGAAAACATACACAGATAAAAATGAATACACAACTGAAATACTTAGTAAAAATGTTAACTGATTTCAAATAATATGGATGCTTAAATGACTTCGTGGATACAAATTATTGACCCATTTTGATTTCGAAATATAGAAATGACCATAAAAAATATCTGAGTGAACATGGATCACTCAGATATTTTTTACTTATCAAACTTCACTTCCTCAAGCAAGTACTCGATGAATTTTTCTCCCATTTTTGAGAGAGCTGTTTTTTCATGTTTGATATAGACCAGCTCGATCGGGTCTTCGATATCAAGAGGAATAGAGACGATGTTATCTCCATTGAGATTGCTGTTGAGGATCCCGGTCGCAATGGTGTAGCCATCCAACCCAATCAAGAGATTAAAGAGGGTTGCCCGGTCACTGACGACGATGGATTTCTTATGGTGTTCTTGAGAGAGGATCTCTTCTGAGAAGTAGAAGGAGTTGTGAGTCCCTTGGTCATAGCTAAGGTATGGGAAATCTTCCAGATCTGACAGGTGGACGATCTCCTTCTTGGCGAGAGGATTGGTCTTGCTGACAAAGATATGAGGCTGCGCTGTAAAGAGGTGAGTGGCAATCAGGTGATTATCATCCAGCATCTTAGAGAGGACATCCCGGTTGTAGCTATTCAAAAAGAGCACGCCAACTTCGCTTCGGAAATTCTTGACGTCATCGATGATCTCCCAAGTCCGTGTCTCCCGTAGGAAAAGCTCGTATTTTTCCATGTCACTTTTCTTGAGGAGAGAAACGAAGGCCTCAACGACGAAGGCGTAGTGCTGTGAAGAGACACTAAAGAGTTCACGAGAACCTACAGGATTTTTATAGCGCTCGGACAAGAGGTCAATCTGCTCCACCACCTGGCGGGCATAAGAGAGAAACTCCATCCCATCGCGAGTCAAAGTGATCCCTTTAGGATTCCGGATAAAGATTTCAATTCCCATCTCATTTTCCAAGTCCTTAACGGCATTGGAGAGACTGGGTTGCGTGATAAAGAGTTGTTTTGCGGCCTCATTCATAGAGCCGGTTTCGACGATTTTGATAATGTATTGTAATTGTTGTATTCTCATGCTTTTATTTTAACATAAAAATGCGCGTTTTTCCCGTAAAATGTGGACATTTCAAGGACTGTATCAGAGAATAACGCAGGCTGAAGTAGGTAATCAGAAGTAGGCTAGAAAAAAATAGAAGCTTTGAAAGAAAATCTCCATCTGGGGACTGATTTTGATGGAAAAATACAGTTTTGCCTTGCTTAAGGGGTGAGCTGATTGATAAAATGGTAAAAAATTCATTGAGGAGATCTTATGAAAAAACTCGTTTCCTGGTATAAGAAAAAGGATAAGGAATTGGAAACCCATTTCACAGCCGGTCTGTTACAGATCAATTTTGTGACCAATGCTCTGATTCTATTGGCCTTTTACATCTATTTGGTCATTAGTCAGTCGATCTATGCTCTATCGGATCCATTTATCCAATTTAGTTTTTGGGAGATCATTGCCTTTACCATGAAGATCTTGCCCTACGGTCTAACCGTAGCACTCTTTATTCCCAATATTTTTGTCATCATTTATGGGATCGGTCGGTGGTCTAGCCTCCAGTTCAAAGAAGCAGAGGAAGAAGCTCTCAAAGATCCGGATTTGTTTGAAGATGGAGGGCCAAAGGAAGGAGAAGGGACAAGAGAAGATGACGCATTCCTTATGAAAGAAAGGCAAGAATCACCTAGTCCTAAGCCTGTCAAAAAGAAAAAGCAACAGCCTACAATTGTTCTTTGGTTTGGTCTCTTTGGTTGCTTTCTCGAAGCGATTTTCATTTACATCGTCAAGGAAATGACCTTTTACGAATGGAATGAGCCTTTGATCAATTCTCAGAAGCATGCCCTGATTTGGTCAGGTGCCTATCCAACCTTCTTTACCTTTGCTGCTCTCACCTTGCTAGCCTTAATCATCTATTCCTATCGGGATGCGAACTCTCTCTCGCCGTTAGCAAATGTCTTCTGCATCAGTGGCATTCTAGGAGGTGTGGTTCTTCTCTTAGTTTTCGATAATCAACTGCAGGTAGCAAGTTTTCACACCTTTTTCTTATTGATCTATTCCATTCATCTCTTGTGGGTTCGTATCAGGGAGTGGCAGCAAGATCGAACAGAGACAGGATATGAGAATCGTCTACTTCAATGGCTCCATCAGCTCTTAAATAAGTCGCGTAACTGGCCTTGGTTAGCGGTCCTTGTCGCTCTTCCAACCCTTGCTCTCGTCGTCCTTATTCTCATGCTCTTTGGGCAGCAACCGGATTCCATGATCAAGGCCTGGACGAACACAGCTGACTGGGCCTTCTCTCAAAAGATCCCTCCTCAGAATCTTATCATTGATGAGCACTATCTCTGTACGGTTGCGGCTGGTGGGCATGAAAAAGTTGTAAAGCCCCAGCGGATGGGCGTCCGCCACGGTCATCCAGTCGTTGTCAATCGTCAGCTTTGTATTGCCAATGCCTTTGAACAGGTACTAGAAGAAAAGACGCCACGATTCCATCGCTTCTTGCGTCGCAATTATGACCGCTATGGTTATCCCTTTGCCAAACATATCAAGAAGAAATGGGCTATGGACCTGATCTATTACCTGATGAAACCTTTGGAATGGCTCTTTTTACTGGTTCTTTATCTAGTCGATCGCAAGCCTGAAAACCGAATCGCCATGCAATACATCAAGCCAATTCCAAAAGATTTTGACCCCAAGAAAGCTTCTTAAGTCACCGATTTCTACTTGACAAGCGAGAAGGAGCGCGATATAATGAGACAAATTTAACCTTTAAGAGGTCCAGAGAGGCCTGCAAGGAAAGACAGAAAAAAGATCAGCAGACTGTGTCTAGCTGATCATTTGTAGGGCCTTGCTTTTGCGAGGTCTTTTTTGCTGAAAGAAAGAAGAGGAAATCAATGGTCAGTGAAAGTTGTAAAAAACGCTTTGGCAAAATCATGATGGAGGAGATGGAGCTGGTCGCTCAAGAAGAGATCGCTCCCCGCATTTATTCTATGATCTTAAAGGGGGAAATGGTGGCGCAGATGCTTCCAGGTCAATTCCTTCATATCCGCGTCCCCGATGGGTCCAAGCTCCTTCGCCGTCCGATTTCAATTTCTGAGATTGACCGTAAGACACAGACTTGCCGCTTGATCTACCGCATCGAAGGTGGGGGGACAGCTATCTTTTCCCAATTGCCAATTGGTAGCAAACTCAGTGTCATGGGGCCACAGGGAAATGGCTTTGATCTCACCAATCTCGGTCAAGGTCAGAAAGCCTTGATCATCGGTGGCGGGATCGGTGTTCCTCCTTTGGTCCAAGTGGCCAAACAACTCCATGAGCAAGGGGTAGAAGTTGAAGTGGTTGTCGGCTTTGCGACCAAAGAAGCCGTCATTTTGGAAGAAGAGCTTTCCAAGGTTGCTCATGTCACTGTAACGACAGACGATGGGACTTATGGCACTAAGGGCTATGTCTCAACCATCGTTGATCAGATGGACCAGGAGTTTGATGCTATCTATTCTTGTGGAGCACCTGGCATGCTCAAATATGTCAATACCAAATTCCATGATCATCCCCGCGCCTACATTTCTATGGAATCGCGTATGGCTTGTGGGATGGGTGCTTGCTATGCCTGTGTAGTGCATCTGGAAAATGAAAGCCAAGCAGCCAATAAGCGCGTGTGTGAAGACGGACCGGTCTTTGAAACCGGTACGATTGTGATGTAGGAGGACCTTATGACAGCAAATCGACTAGCCGTATCCTTACCCGGTTTAGACTTGAAAAACCCGATTATTCCGGCATCTGGCTGTTTTGGCTTCGGTCAGGAATATGCTAAATACTATGACTTAGACTTGCTTGGATCCATCATGATCAAGGCGACAACTGCTGAAGCTCGTTTCGGCAATCCAACGCCACGTGTCGCCGAGACGCCTGCAGGCATGCTCAATGCCATTGGTCTCCAAAATCCAGGGGTAGACGTGGTTCTAGCAGAGAAACTCCCTTGGTTGGCCCAGCAATATCCAGATCTACCGATTATCGCCAATGTAGCTGGCTTCTCCAATGAAGAGTATGCAACGGTATCTGGTAAGATCTCGCAAGCGCCAAATGTCAAGGCCATCGAGCTCAATATCTCTTGTCCAAACGTAGATCATGGCAACAATGGCCTCTTAATCGGGCAGGTTCCTGAGTTGGCCTATGCGGCTGTGAAAGCAGCGGTAGAAGCGTCCTCAGTCCCTGTCTATGTCAAGTTAACGCCTAGTGTAGCAGACATCACGCAGGTCGCAAAAGCAGCAGAGGATGCAGGGGCGACTGGTTTGACCATGATCAATACCTTGGTCGGCATGCGCTTTGACCTCAAGACTGGTAAGCCCATCATTGCCAATGGAACCGGAGGCATGTCGGGTCCAGCTGTTTTCCCAGTTGCTTTGAAACTTATCCGCCAGGTTGCTCAATCCACTAAACTTCCGATTATCGGAATGGGAGGTGTCGATTCAGCCGAAGCAGCCATTGAAATGATGATTGCAGGGGCCTCTGCGATTGGAGTTGGAACCGCTAATTTCACTGATCCTTATGCATGTCCAACCATCATCGAAGATCTGCCACAAGTCATGGATCGCTATGGTATTGATACCCTTGAGAACTTCCGAAAACATGTACGGGAAAATCTACTGTAAATCCTTGACTTTTCCCAAATATCGTACTACAATAAATAAAAACCTTTAAAGCAGTCCAGAGAGGCTCCTAAGGTCTAGACGGTGAATCATGGTAGTTGTTCCTACCTAATTTTCGTGTAACCTTGCCTCGGGCAAGGTTTTTTTGTAGATAAAATGATCAATCAAAAAAGGAGTAATCCATGCGTGAAGAACGTCCTATTATCGCCCTTGACTTCCCAGCTTTCGAGGATGTCAAACACTTTTTAGAGCATTTTCCAGAAGACGAAAAATTATTTGTAAAAATCGGAATGGAATTTTTCTATGCAGTTGGTCCTGAAATTGTACATTACCTCAAAGGGCTTGGACACAGTATTTTCCTTGATTTAAAATTGCATGATATCCCAAATACAGTCAAATCAGCCATGTCCGTACTGGGGACTTTCGGAGTAGATATGGTGACAGTTCACGCAGCCGGTGGTGTAGAGATGATGCGCGAAGCCAAGGCAGCTCTTGGTGAAGGGGCTAAGTTGGTAGCCGTGACCCAGTTGACTTCTACCAGTGAAGAAGACATGCGTGATTGCCAAAACATCCAAACAACGGTCCAAGAATCTGTAGTTAATTACGCTCGCAAGGCCCAAGAAGCAGGCTTGGATGGCGTTGTTTGTTCAGCCCATGAAGTAGCCTTGATCAAGGATGCCACTTCATCAGACTTTGTCTGTGTCACACCAGGGATTCGTCCTGCTGGAGCTGAAATCGGTGACCAAAAACGGGTCATGACGCCACAAGAAGCTCATAAAATTGGATCTGACTATATTGTCGTTGGACGCCCAATCATCCAAGCAGAAAACCCATGGGACGCTTACCATGAAATTAAGAGACAGTGGAATGCGTAAGAGCTACTAAAAGTGAAACTTTTGTAGCTCTACGGGAAGTCCTATGGGACCTTCCCTAACGCATTCACTAGATCACCGAAGAGAAAATGATCGTTTCTCTTCGGTGATCGTCGGAATAATCGGAGCCCGATAGGGCCTTCCCTAAACTATTCACTAGATTTAGAGGATAAAAATAATCGTTTTATCCTCTAAATCGTCGGAACACCAATCGCTACTAAAAGTGAAACTTTTGTAGTTCTACGGGGAGCCCGATAGGGCCTTCCCTAACGCATTCACTAACCTGAAATGTTGTTGTTTAAATCAAAAAAATGATTTAATTCGTATATGATTAAAATCGTAAAAAGGAGTCGTCGTGTCATTAGCTAAAGATATTGCTAGCCATCTTTTGAAAATCGAAGCGGTTTATTTGAAACCAGAAGAACCTTTTACTTGGGCATCTGGGATCAAGTCCCCTATTTATACAGATAACCGTGTAACCCTCGCTTATCCTGAAACTCGTACCTTGATCGAAAATGGATTTGTAGATAAAATCAAGGAAGCTTTCCCTGAAGTAGAAGTGATTGCGGGGACAGCAACTGCAGGGATTCCTCACGGAGCCATTATTGCGGACAAGATGAATTTGCCATTTGCCTACATTCGTAGCAAACCAAAAGACCACGGTGCTGGAAACCAAATCGAAGGCCGTGTACCACAAGGTCAAAAGATGGTCGTAGTGGAAGATTTGATTTCTACCGGTGGGTCTGTTTTGGATGCTGTCGCAGCTGCCAAGCGTGAAGGAGCAGACGTCCTTGGTGTGGTGGCTATCTTCACCTACCAATTGGAGAAAGCCGATAAGAAATTTGCGGAAGCTGGCGTTCAACTTGAAACCTTGTCTAACTATACAGAATTGATTCATTTGGCAGAAGAACAAGGTTACATCACTTCTGAAGGTTTAGAACTGTTACGCCGTTTCAAAGAAAACCAAGAAACTTGGCAAAATAAATAATAGGACGGAAGCGTTTCTAACGCTTCTTTTTTATACTCTTTTCACTAGTTGGTGGTTAACTTGAATCTCAAAGTAAAATCCGGTATGATAGTAGTAATTGTTTTTATGGATGAAGGAAAATCTATTTTTAAGGGAGAAGAAGATGTCAAAAGAAGATTATTTGCAAATGAAGAAGCAGGCTCGGGTCTGGTTTACCGTCAATATCATCATCAGTTTGATTGCTATTGCGGGAGGAATTTTAGTGGTCATAAGTAAATCACGTCATATCCCATTTTTACTGATGGCCTTGGGGGCACTGACTTTGATGAACCAAGTCTTGGTTACCCCTGCTTTCAACGCCAAAAAAGAAGCTGAGGAAGAACATCCAGAATGGAAGAGTTTGTCTACTAAAGATACTAAAATAACTGAAGAGAATCTGCAAAAAGGGTTTCTTGTATCCATTACGGCTCTTCTGATTGTCATTATTGGTTTCTTCATGTTCTATCGTCCTCTTCCGACAACAGACGCAGGAACTGAAGTGATCAATACCTATCGAGAGATCCAGTCTGTACCAGAAAGTTCGACAGAAAAAGAATCTAGCTCGATCTCCAATTTGACTCCGAAAGATGTTCAAACCTTACAAGAATTGAAAGAAGAAATCGAATCCAATGCCCCATCAGATTCAAACTCACTAGATATAAACAAAGCAAAAGATCTTGCAGAAAAAGCGCAGCAACAGAATTGGTTGAAAAGGGGAGAATAAAAATTTTTCAAGGGATTTGAAACCAACAAGTTTATGTGAAAGGGTAAAAAATCAATGACAGTAACAACATTCTGGCTTAGGTTGGGCATTCTGACACTTGTTTTCTTGATCATGCTGCTTATCTTTTACACCTTGTATCGTCGTGAAATAAAAGTGAAAACAGAATCAACCGCAAAAGTTCTGGGAGAAGTAGTTGCTTTTGATTACAAAAATCAACTGCTTATTTCTCTGCCTGTGGTGGAGTATCAAGTCGAGGGTGAAAGATACCAAAAGACCTTTTCCTACGCTTATTTTAGGGAGACTTCTTCCAAATCTAGGCAGGTCAATGTTTTCGATAGAACCTATGTTCTTGGAGCCGGCAAAAATCTGGATTTGCGGATGATATTCCCAATTGGGTCTCCTATGACAGTTTTTTATAATCCAGTCGACCCACAGATCGGTTTTGTCGAACGATATGCCGGCTTAGTCGGTTTCTATAAAATCGGAATGATTCTAACGGTTGGAATTTATCTTGGGTTAGTATGTATTCTAGCTTTGTTAGGTTGAATTGTTCCGACCTATCTGAAATAAAAAGCACATTCATATATGTTTGGTTGAATGAGAGGATTTTCAATGATCAAAAGAGGTCAATGTTTTAATATCAGTTTGAATGGGAAAAGGCCACTCTGGGGGTACTTTTTGTTGGTGACAGATCAAGGGGAAGAATTCATCGTCAAACGCAATAGTAAAATCCCTTTCGACAAGTACCGAAAAGTGTACCAGACCAACCATTCGTTTAAAGATCAAATTTTTTCAAAGAAAGCACCAGCAAATATTTATTCTTTGATTGGTGTTCCACTAGGCCTATTATTAGCAAGGACATTTAGAAAGATCCTTCCCATGGACCTTTTCTTTGGGAAAGCAAATCTTGATTTGAATGTTAGAGAAGGGGCGATAAATGTCTTTTTGTTTCTATTTGCAGTTATGATCACTTTATGGCTGGTCGCTATTGCTAGATATGTGCAGTTGAAACGGTTTGTTAAGAAAAATGAAGCAGAACTAGTATTTGTTGGTCAGATAAAGCCTACAGAGTATCTTCAAAAAACAGCAAATGGAACCGAGGTGTGGTGAATGCGAAAAATGAGAAAACGTCAATTGTTTGCCCTTGTTTGTTTAAGCTCTATTGTTCTGTTTTTAGCATATTTTGTTCAAATGCGCTTGTTTTTGGGATTGATTTTATATTTGTTGGTTGTTCTTTTTTATAGAGGCCTTGAATTCACAGAGCCTCGGGAAATAGAGTTTGATTTTAAGGAAGACCCTAAATAATTAAGATTATTCCCCAACCTGAATGATTTCGTACCACCCCAAAACAGCAGAAATGCTGTTTTTTTGATATAATGGACCTATGTTATCGAAAAGTAAACGTATTCTATTTGGGATGCTTCATGTTGTCATGTTGTTAGTGATGGTCCACTGGTTCTTGATCAGTGTGACCTATCTGAGAGAGATTTCATGGCTAGCCATTTTAGGTGCTGGGTTGCTATTTCTGCTAGCCTGGTTGAAACGCGATGGGCTAAAGAGTGCCTTTGCTTGGTTGACTCGGCATAAAAAAGGCTTCTTACTTGGAGCGGTTGTCTTTCAGTTGATTGTTATGGTTTGTGCGGAGCTCTTTATCCGTCGGGATGCTGCGGTTGTTTTCAAAGGGGCTTTTGATCTTCTTAAGCAATCTTCCATCACCAACTACCTCAGTCGCAATCCCAATAATATTCCGCTCTTTCTTTATGAAAAGTTTTTCTATCTTTTATTCGGTTCTAGCGGTTTGTGGGTCATGCAGATTCTCAATATACTCTATGTCAATCTGGGTGCCGTCCTCTTGTACAAGCTGTCTCAGAAGCATTTCAATCAGAAAACAGCTGATCTAGTTTATCTCTTTTATGTCAGCTTGATCTGTTACTCGCCTTATTTCTATTCCATGTATACGGACATTCCTCCGCTTCCTTTGATCGCTCTTCAATTGTGGTGGGCCTTGGATCTCTTAAAGGAAGACCAAGCAGGGGTCTCTTGGAAGAAGATGTTTGGTTTAGGGATTTTATCTGGCGTGACCATGTTGATCCGTCCAACGACGATTATTATCATGATTGCCTTTTGGGCTGTCCTCTTCTTTAGAGGAAACTGGAAGGCCTTTGGCAAGATTGCTACGGTGACCGTGATGATGACGGGCTTTGTCTTTGCAGGATTGAATACAGCGGTCAATCATCAAACGGTTGTTCCGATTTTGAAAAAGGAAGGTCTCGCAAAGGGCCCACTCTTGTTTATCAATCTAGGCTTGACGGATATGGGGCATAACCAAGAAGATATGAAAGAGGGCTTGCTAGCTTATATCGATGAGGATAAACGCTCGGACTACAACAATGGTCTCTTTAAGAAAGAAAATGTGATCAAAGAAATCAAGCGCCGTCTCAAAGAGTATGGACCTGTCGGTTTGATCGGTCATATCTACTACAAGCAATCTTTGACGGTAGCAGAAGGGACCCTAGGTTGGCTTTACCGAGATGTAGAGTATGAGAAGACACCTTATATTAATCCTCTCTATGCGCCACTGACTAAAAACAATGGTCTGGCTAAATGGGTGAGAACCTATTTCCTCAGCACGGATCGCCCACAGTACAAGTATTATGAATTTGTGAAACAGCTGATCTGGATCGTCTTGTCAGCTGGCTTGGTTGGGGCTTATCTCAAACGTCGAGATACAGATGCCTTTAACTTCCTTTCCTTAGCGGTCTTTGGCGGCTTGCTCTTCTTAACCATCTTTGAAGGTGGGAAGACCCGCTACCTCATCCAATTCTTGCCGCAAATTTTGCTAGTGGCTTCGATCGGTCTAGCAGGATTCATTAAGAAAGAAAATACATAAAAACTCTCGCTTGTTTAACAGGCAGAACCAGAGGTTGGATAAAATGGTCCAGCCTCTTTTTTATCCAGTGGATCTGTATCAAATGTGGTATAATGAAAGGTAAGAATTTATTGGATAGCGGAGAGTTTCCATGCAACATTCCCCCTGGCATGAAGCCATCAAATCCCATCTTCCGGAAGGGTATTTTCATCAGATTAATGACTTTATGAATGAGGTCTATAGCAAAGGGGTGGTCTATCCACCGCGTGACAAGGTCTTTAAGGCCTTGCAGACGACTGAGATGGAGCAGGTCAAGGTCTTGATTTTAGGCCAAGATCCCTACCACGGACCGGATCAAGCGCAGGGCTTAAGTTTTTCTGTGCCGGATCATGTCCCAGCCCCCCCTTCTTTGCAAAATATTCTCAAAGAATTGCGCTCAGACATTGGGGAGAAGCGGTCGCATGATTTGACCTCTTGGGCGGAGCAAGGGGTGCTCTTGCTCAATGCCTGCTTGACGGTTCCTGCTGGTCAGGCCAATGGTCATGCGGGACAAATTTGGGAGCCGTTCACAGATGCTGTGATCAAGGTGGTTAATGAGTTGGAGGAGCCAGTTGTCTTTATCATCTGGGGATCTTATGCCCGTAAGAAAAAGCCTCTAATTACCCACGATCGACATTTGGTCCTTGAATCAGCTCACCCAAGTCCCTTATCGGCCTACCGAGGATTCTTTGGGTCCCAACCTTTTTCAAAAACCAATCAATTTTTGACAGAGGCGGGACGCGAGCCAATTGATTGGTTAAGATAGGAGAAAGAAATGCCACAATTAGCAACGATTTGTTATATCGACAATGGGAAAGAATTTCTCATGTTGCATCGCAATAAAAAGCCCAATGATGTCCATGAAGGTAAATGGATCGGGGTTGGTGGAAAATTAGAACGCGGGGAAACCCCACAGGAGTGTGCTGCCCGTGAGATTTTTGAGGAGACAGGCCTTAGAGCCAAGCCAGTCTTGAAAGGGATCATTACCTTTCCTGAGTTTACTCCGGACTTGGATTGGTACACTTATGTCTTTAAGGTAACGGACTTTGAGGGCGAACTGATCGAGTGTAACGAAGGGACCTTGGAGTGGGTACCTTACGATCAAGTCCTCTTAAAACCAACCTGGGAAGGGGACCACACTTTTGTCGAGTGGTTGTTAGAGGATAAACCCTTCTTTTCAGCAATGTTTCGCTATGATGGGGATCGCTTGCTAGAGACCCATGTCGATTTTTATGAATAAAGGAGAATGCAATGGTTGTCATTAAAAATGGTCGTGTCATGGATCCAAAGACCGGTTTGGATCAAGTCTGTGACCTTCGCATCGAAGGAAAGAAAATTGTAGAGATCGCTGAGAATCTCCCAACGGATGGAGAAGAGGTGCTAGATGCCTCAGGTCTAGTGGTAGCTCCTGGTTTGATCGATGTGCACGTGCATTTTCGTGAACCCGGGCAAACCCATAAAGAAGATATCCATACGGGTGCTTTAGCAGCAGCTGCGGGTGGTTTTACTCGAGTGGTCATGATGGCCAATACCAATCCGACCATTTCAGATATTGCTACCTTAGAGGAAGTCTTAGCTTCTGCAGCCAAGGAAAATCTCCACATTCATACGGTTGCGACGGTGACCAAGAATTTTGACGGTCAACACCTGACAGATTTTGAAGGCCTGCTTAAGGCTGGTGCGGCTGGTTTTTCAGATGATGGGATTCCCCTTCAAAGCACCAAGGTTGTCCGTCAAGCCTTGGAAGAAGCCAAGCGTCTAGGAACTTTTATTAGTCTGCATGAAGAAGACCCTGAGTTGAATGGCATTCTTGGGTTGAATGAGAACATTGCCAAGGAACATTTTCATGTTTGTGGGGCGACGGGTGTAGCCGAATATTCAATGGCTGCGCGTGATGCCATGATTGCCCATGCGACAGGTGCTCACCTCCATATCCAACACCTTTCTAAGGAAGAAAGTGTCAAGGTTGTGGAATTTGCCCAAGGGTTAGGAGCTCATGTGACAGCAGAAGTAGCGCCCCAACACTTTTCAAAAACAGAAAGTCTGCTCTTGACTAAAGGAAGCAATGCCAAGATGAACCCACCCCTTCGCTTGGAATCAGACCGTCTAGCAGTGATTGAAGGCTTGAAGTCAGGCGTCATCTCCGTGATTGCGACGGATCACGCGCCTCACCATGCGGATGAGAAGAATGTCCCTGATATTACCAAAGCACCATCTGGCATGACTGGGCTTGAAACTTCGCTTTCTCTTGGTTTGACCTACTTGGTGCATGCTGGCCATTTAAGCTTGATGCAATTGCTTGAAAAGATGTCCTATAATCCAGCACGTCTCTATGATTTTGATGCTGGCTATATCGCAGTGGATGGACCGGCAGATTTAACCATCTTTGATCCAGAAGCAGATCGTCTGGTATCGGATCATTTCGCTTCAAAAGCTGGAAATTCACCATTTGTGGGTGAAACATTAAAAGGGAAAGTTGCTTATACAATCTGTGATGGACAAGTGATTTTTCAAGGATAAGCGATCGTATTCATATGAATCTTAAAAAAATGATGCAAGGCTTGGTTTTCTTTTTAACCAGCCTTCTTGTCTTTGTCTTTCTATTTCGTGCTCTGCTACCAACTGCATCCCCTCGTATGACCAAGCCCAAAACGGCTGCGAAAGAAATCACCTATACTTATGTAGCTCTAGGGGATTCACTGACTGAAGGAGTAGGGGATAGCACCAAGCAAGGGGGCTTCGTGCCCATTCTTGCCCAAAGCCTATCCAATGAAAATGACGGTCAGTACCAGCCTGTCAACTATGGAGTAGCTGGGAATACAAGTGCTCAGATCTTAGATCGACTCAAGAAGCAAACAGATCTTCAGAAGGATCTCAAAAAGGCGCGTGTCATGACCTTAACGGTTGGGGGAAATGACCTGCGCAAAGTCGTTGTCGATCATCTGAGTGACTTTTCCCTATCGGATATCCAAAAGCCGCTCAAGAATTATACAGCGAACCTCAAAGAAATTATTACAAAGGCCAGAAAGGACAATCCCCATCTTCCCATTTATGTAGTGGGGATCTACAATCCTCTTTACCTGAATTTTCCTGAATTAACTAATATCCAGACGGCTGTCGATCGTTGGAATGAGAGGACGGAAGAAACCATCGCGCAATTTGATCTGGTCTATTTCGTCCCGATCAATGATCTGCTTTATAAAGGAATTGATGGCAAAATGGGCGTATCAGAAGTCAGTGACGGGAAGACTACCGTTATCAATGATGCCCTGTATGAAGAGGATAGCTTTCACCCTAACAATACGGGCTATGAAAAGATGAAACAAGCAATATTGGAGAAAATCAATGCCACGAAGAAAACTTGGAGTCAAAAATAATCCCATCAACGAGAAGGTCCCCTTCCTTCAAAAAATTAATATTTGGAAATGGTTGTTTTTAGGATTGGTGAGCCTTCTCTTAGCCTTTGCTATAGTCGTGCAAGGACGCTTAGCGACGCCAAGAGAAGATGTTAGTCAGCTTCATCAAGCAGTTGGCACCAAAGATGTCAAAGTTGGAACCATGACAACGACTCGGGATCAACTCAATGATACTATCAAATCGCTACTGAAAAAATATAAGCTGTCCGACTACAAGGTCTATGCGGACAATCAGCAAATCCTATTAGAAGGGCAGTTGAGTCTCTTAGGAAAGGATTATCCCTTATACATTTACTTTCAACCATCCAAATTGGAAAATGGGAACATCCTCTTGACGGTGAAAGATTTTTCAGTTGGAACCTTTCAAATTCCACAAAGGATGGTCTTGCAGCTCTTGAGTAAAAATAAATCTATTCCAGAATTTATCCAAATTTCTCCAAAGCAGTCTACCATCACCATTGTATTACCAGAAATTGACAATGACTTTGGAATCTATGTCAAGGCCAATACCATTGATCTCTATAATGACAAGATCGTTTTTGATTTGTATCAGAAGAAGTAGAGCGAAAGCTCTATTTTGTTTCTATTCAAAAAATTCAGAATATTACAGAAAATTCTTGACATTGCTTTTTCCCTATGCTAAAATACTAAACAAGACATTGAACAAAGGAGAAAGTCAAACATGAAAACAGCTAAGTTTATTCAATTTGCTTTGTTGTTGAGGTACAAGGGCTAGTGCAGAAGCATTAGTCCTGTTTGGCTTACCAAGCGGGCAAAAACATCTCGCTTGGTTAACCGAGTGAGATGTTTTTCTTTATATCCACTACATAGAAATGAGGAGACCCTATGCGTAAAGTTGAATTTTTAGATACCAGCCTTCGGGATGGCGAACAGACTCCAGGAGTTAATTTCTCTATCAAAGAAAAGATTGCCATTGCTAAACAATTGGAAAAGTGGGGCATTTCTGCTATTGAAGCAGGTTTTCCTGCAGCTAGTCCTGATTCCTTCACAGCTGTTCAAGAGATTGCCAAGGTCTTGACCAAGACAGCCGTGACAGGTTTGGCCCGTTCTGTCAAATCAGATATTGATGCTTGTTATGAAGCCTTGAAGGATGCTAAGTATCCACAAATTCACGTCTTTATCGCAACCAGTCCGATTCACCGGGAGTTTAAACTCAACAAGACAAAGGAAGAAATCCTTGAAGCGATCAAAGAGCACGTCTCTTACGCTCGCTCAAAATTTGAGATTGTGGAATTCTCACCAGAAGATGCTACCCGGACAGAATTGGATTTCCTCTTGCAAGTCGTACAGACTGCAGTTGATGCTGGTGCTAGCTACATCAACATTCCTGATACAGTCGGTTTCACGACACCAGCGGAGTACGGTGCCATTTTCAAATACTTGATTGACCATGTCAAGACAGATCGCGAGATTATCTATTCACCTCATTGCCATGATGACCTAGGTATGGCGGTGGCGAATAGCCTCGCTGCTGTTAAAAATGGTGCCCGTCGTGTCGAAGGAACCATTAATGGCATCGGTGAACGGGCCGGCAATGCGGCGCTTGAAGAAGTAGCGGTTGCTCTCAATATTCGCGAAGACTATTTCCAAGTTGAGAGTCCGATTGTTCTTAATGAAACCATCAACACCTCTGAGTTGGTCTCTCGTTACTCTGGTATTCCAATTCCTAAAAACAAGGCGGTTGTTGGTGGCAATGCCTTCTCACACGAGTCTGGTATTCACCAAGACGGGGTTCTTAAAAATCCTCTTACTTATGAAATCATCACCCCTGAGCTGGTGGGTGTCAAGAGCAATAGCCTCCCTCTTGGAAAATTGTCTGGTCGCCATGCCTTTGTCGAAAAACTGCATGAGTTGGGACTGGAATATACAGAAGAGGACATCAAGCCGTTGTTTGCTAAGTTCAAATCTCTGGCAGACAAGAAACACGAGATCACAGATGCCGATATCCGCGCCCTTGTTGCCGGTACAGCAGTGGAAAATCCAGAAGGATTCCAATTTAATGATCTCCGCTTAACCACCAATGCAGACGAAACGATTACAGCAGCGGTTAGCCTCAGCAATGAAGAAGGGGAAGTACTTGAATTCCTTGCCAATGGTCAAGGGTCAGTTGAAGCGATCTTTAATGCGATTGATAAATTCTTCAACCAAACCGTTCGCTTGACCTCATACAATATCGATGCAGTGACAGATGGGATCGATGCCCAAGCCCGTGTCTTGGTATCTGTGGAAAATGTCGATACAGATACGATTTTCAATGCCTCTGGTTTGGACTTTGACGTATTGAAAGCCTCTGCCATCGCTTATATCAATGCCAACACGCTGGTTCAAAAAGAGAATGCGGGTGAGATGGGACGAGCTGTCTCCTACCGTGATCTTCCACAAGCCTAAGAGGAAATAAACATGACAAAGAAAATTGTAACACTTGCAGGAGATGGGATTGGCCCTGAGATCATGGCAGCTGGACTAGAGGTCCTCGCAGCCGTTGCTCCCAAAATTGGCTTTGATTATAGTCTAGAAGACAAACCTTTTGGGGGTGCTGGGATTGATGCCGCTGGCCACCCACTTCCCCAAGATACTCTAAAAGCAGCTAAAGGAGCGGATGCTATTCTTCTCGCAGCCATCGGGAGTCCTGAGTATGACAATGCTCCTGTTCGTCCAGAACAAGGCTTACTCGCTATTCGCAAGGAATTAAATCTCTTTGCCAATATTCGTCCTGTACGGATTTTTGACGCCTTGAAACACTTGTCTCCTTTGAAACCAGAGCGTATCGAGGGTGTCGACTTTGTAGTCGTGCGTGAATTGACAGGTGGGATTTACTTTGGAGAGCATATCTTGAAAGAAGATACAGCGCGTGATATCAATGATTACAGTGCAGAAGAAATCCGTCGGATTATGCGCCAAGCCTTCAAGATCGCGCAAGGACGTGGTAAGAAAGTGACCAGTATCGATAAGCAAAATGTCCTTGCAACTTCTAAATTGTGGCGCCAAGTGGCAGAAGAAGTTGCCAAAGAATTTCCAGATGTGACCTTAGAGCATCAGCTTGTCGATAGTGCGGCCATGATCATGATTACCAATCCAGCCCGCTTTGATGTTGTAGTGACAGAGAATCTATTTGGAGATATCCTATCTGACGAATCCAGCGTCCTTCCTGGAACACTAGGCGTGATGCCATCTGCTAGTCATTCTGACCAAGGACCAAGTATGTACGAACCGATTCATGGTTCAGCACCTGATATTGCTGGTCAAGGCATTGCCAATCCGATTTCCATGATCCTGTCCGTTGCCATGATGCTCCGAGACAGTTTTGGAGAAACAGCAGGTGCAGAAATGATCGAAGAAGCTGTCAATCAAACCTTGAATCAAGGAATCTTGACACGGGATCTAGGTGGTCAGGCTTCTACTGCTGAGATGACTGCAGCCATTATTGGGAATCTCTAAGATGACTTGGAGAGATCGCTGTTTAGTTGTTATTGCTATTTGGAATAGTATCGTATTTCTGACCTATGGTTTAGATAAACGAAAAGCCATCCAAAAGAGGTGGCGGATTCCTGAAAAGGTCCTGTTACTCGAGAGCTGGATGCTTGGTGGATTCGGAGCTCTACTAGGTGGATATCTCTTTCACCACAAGGTGCGGAAATGGTATTTTCAAGCTAGCTGGTGGGGCAGTAGCCTTCTTTTAGCAGGTGCCCTCTTTCTAATCCTTCAATGGATTTCCTAACAAGAAGATAAATGGAGAAAGATGATGAGTGGAAAATCTATCTTTGATAAACTTTGGGACCGCCACGTGATTACAGGAGTGGAAGGGCAACCCCAACTCATGTATGTGGACCAACACTATATCCACGAAGTGACGAGTCCGCAAGCCTTTCAAGGATTACGGGATGCAGGTCGCAAGGTTCGACGACCCGATTTAACCTTTGGAACCTTTGATCACAATGTTCCAACGGTCAATATTTTTGATATCCGAGATGTCATTTCAAAAGCCCAGATTGATAAATTAGCTGAAAATGTAGTGGAATTTGGGATTGATCATGCAGGTCACGGTTCTGCTAAGCAAGGAATCGTGCATATGATAGGCCCAGAAACTGGTCGGACCCAGCCAGGAAAATTTATTGTCTGTGGAGACAGTCACACCGCAACCCACGGAGCCTTCGGTGCCATTGCCTTTGGGATTGGAACCAGTGAAGTGGAGCATGTCTTTGCGACCCAAACCATCTGGCAAGTCAAACCAAAGAAGATGTTGGTCAAATTCACCGGAACCCCACAAAAAGGGATCTATTCAAAAGATTACATCTTAGCTTTGATAGCGCGTTACGGTGTTGCTTGCGGAGTTGGCTATGTCGTAGAGTATCGAGGAGAAGCAATTGATCGCTTGACCATGGAAGAACGCATGACCATCTGTAACATGTCGATCGAGTTCGGGTCCAAAATGGGGATCATGAATCCAGATGAGACGACCTTTGACTACCTACGGGGACGCGAATGTGTGCCACATGATTTTGAGGCCGCAGTAGCTGATTGGAAGACTCTGGTTAGTGATGACGATGCTGTTTATGATAAGGTCATCCGTTTGGATGTATCTGATCTTGCTCCGATGGTGACTTGGGGGACCAATCCTTCTATGGGAGTGGACTTCGAGACTCCTTTTCCAGAGATTCGAGACATGAATGATGAACGGGCTTATCATTATATGGATCTAGAACCTGGTCAAAAACCAGCAGACATTGAATTAGGCTATATCTTTATCGGTTCTTGTACCAATGCGCGTCTCAGCGATTTGGAGTTGGCAGCCAAGTTTGTGAAAGGCAAAAAAATTGCGCCAAACTTAACTGCTATTGTGGTACCTGGCTCTCGTCCGGTTAAGCAAGCCGCTGAAAAATTAGGTTTAGACAAGATCTTCATGGATGCGGGCTTTGAATGGCGTGATCCAGGATGCTCCATGTGTCTAGGAATGAACCCAGACAAGGTTCCAGATGGGGTCCACTGTGCTTCTACTAGCAACCGGAACTTTGAAGATCGTCAAGGATTTGGAGCCAAGACCCATCTCTGTAGCCCAGCAATGGCCGCTGCAGCAGCAATTGCTGGTCGCTTTGTCGACGTGCGCCAAATGCCAGAAGTCCAGTAAAAGGAGGAAGCATGGAGAAATTTACCATTTATACAGGAACAACAGTTCCTTTGATGAACGATAATATTGATACCGACCAAATCCTCCCCAAGCAATTCTTAAAGTTGATTGATAAAAAAGGTTTTGGGAAATACCTCATGTATGCTTGGCGCTATTTGGATGACCAGTATACTGAGGATCCAGATTTTATCTTTAACAAGCCAGAATACCGCAAGGCGACCATTTTGATTACTGGTGACAATTTTGGGGCTGGTTCCTCTCGGGAGCACGCAGCCTGGGCTTTAGCTGATTATGGCTTTAAAGTCGTTATCGCTGGATCTTTCGGAGATATCCATTACAATAATGAGCTTAATAATGGCATGCTGCCGATTGTCCAACCACTAGATGTTCGTCAACAATTGGCAAGTTTGAAGCCGACAGATCCAGTGACAGTAGATTTGGAAGAGCAGAAGATTATCTCGCCTGTTGGAGAGTTTCGCTTTGAGATCGATCAAGATTGGAAGCACAAATTGCTCAACGGCTTGGATGATATCGGGATTACGCTTCAGTACGAAGACTTGATTGCAGCTTATGAGAAGAACCGGCCAGCTTACTGGCAATGATAAAATTGTATACTTAATTACGAATTTTCTGAAAATATATTGAATTTGAGACTATTTTTTGTTACAATACTAAAAAGAATAGAAAAGGAAAGAGACTTATGACAAAACACATTCAATGGGACGGACAACTTTCACAAGAAGGATTTGATATTCTTAAAGGAGAGGGTGGCTGTATCGTCTGCCCTACCAAAGTTGGCTACATCATCATGACCAGTGACAAGGCTGGCTTGGAACGTAAATTCGAAGCCAAAGAACGCAACCGCAACAAACCAGGTGTGGTTCTCTGCGGAAGCATGGATGAACTTCGTGCCCTTGCGCAATTGAATCCTGAAATTGAAGCCTTCTACCAAAAACATTGGGATGAAGATATCTTGCTTGGTTGTATACTTCCTTGGCGTGAAGATGCCTATGCAAAATTGCAAGCTTTCGGAGATGGACGTGAAGAACTCATGACAGACGTTCGTGGAACTTCATGCTTTGTCATCAAATTTGGTAAAGCTGGTGAGCAAATCGCCAAAGAAATGTGGGAAAAAGAAGGCAAGATGGTTTACGCTTCTTCAGCCAACCCTTCCGGTAAAGGAAACCGCGGGAAGGTCGAAGGAATCGGTGAGCGCATCGAAGGTGCCGTGGACTTGGTTATCGAAGCCGATGATTATGTAGCTTCTATCCAACCAGACAAGACCATTGAAACTCGCTATGAACAAGGCGTGATGGTCTCTATGGTTGATGCGGAAGGAAAACTCATCCCAGAACAAGGAGCAGGTAGCCGTTCTGTCAATACTTGTCCAGTTGTGATCCGTAAAGGATTGGATATTGATAAGATCATGATGCACTTATCTGATCATTTCAACTCTTGGAACTACCGCCAAGGGGAATACTATTAAGAAATAGAAAAAAGCATTCCATTTGGAATGCTTTTTTTGTGAAAGGATAAAAGATGGTATAATAGAGTCAAACGATGTTCCATTAGAAGAGGAGTTAGTATGGTCTCCAGAAAAGCATTTATCGATAAAGCCAATCAGGAAGGTTTTTCCTTCAATATCCAAATCCCATGGTGGCGGTACAATAACTTCAAGTCATTAGTTTGGAGAAAAAGGCTCTCTGAGGAGCAACTCTATCAGATCTTTCTTTCACTTTGTAGAGAGGTAGAAGACCGGCAAATGAAAGTAGTAGAGGATAAGAGGAAGTATCAGACCGGATTTTATATAGTGGCATGCAATGGCCGGGAGTTTCGCTTTGAGTTTGCTTTTAAAAAGAACCAACAACTAAGAGTTTATAATCTCTTTGAGACCGTCAATGGTCGTAAGAAACTCACCCTGATGGATCTGCTTGACTACATAATGGATTGACTGTGTATAGAAACAATAAGGGTTCACTACAGATTGATAAAAGAAAGAGTGGTTCTATGATTTCAAGAGATGCATTTTTAGAAAGAATCAACCAAGAGGGCTTCTCATTTAGCATTGAAATCCCGCGCAGAAATTTTTCGGATTTTAAATCATTGGTTCGGAGAAGAAGAATTTCAGAAGAAGACCTCTATCAGCTGTTTTACAACTATTGTCAGGAACTAGAAAATTGTCTGAAAGAAGCAGGAGAGAAACGACGCTTGCTCTTTAATAAATTTCCAGTTAGCCCTGTTCATGATAAATATAAAACAAAATTTGATACAGTGGCACCCAATGGACGTCAATTTCGCTTTGAGTTTGTCTTTAGCAATGACAATCGTTTAAAAGTTTATCACATGATCGAAACTGTTAATGGTCGTAGGAGAAAAACTCCTATGGAAATTTTGATGGACTTAGTCGATGCTTTATAGTGGATACAGATTTCAGAGCTTGAGAAATGTAAAATGACTTCCGTTCAAATCATAAAAAAACTAGAGCGCAGGCTCTAGTTTTTTAGTTGTTGGTGGGTGATGTTCTTTCCCCAAGGGATGAGATTTTCTTTTTTCTCTTTGATCCGTTGGATATTGTCTTTGTGACGAAGAATGATCAAGGTCGCTAAGGCCAAGACAATGACTGTAAAAAGCGGATCATAACCGTGCAAGATCCATCCAGTCAAAGGAAGAAGGAGGACCGATAAAATGGCGAGTAGCGCAACAGTAACACTCGAAAACGAAATCATACTGGTTAAATAAAGGCTGGCTACAAAATAAACAGCTAAGATTAGTAGTAGGATAGGCGAGAAGCCGAGTAAGACACCAGCACTTGTCGCCACTGCTTTTCCCCCCTTGAATCCAGCAAAAATTGGAAAAGTGTGACCTAAAACAGCTAAGAGACCAAAGACCATCGGTGAGATCCCCTGAATTCCGAAGAAAGTCGGAAGGAGGACGGCCAGTGTCCCTTTCAAGAAATCAATCGCAAAGACAATGATCCCAGCTTTTTTTCCTAAGATCCGGAAGGTATTGGTCGTTCCTGTATTGCCTGATCCATGTTCTCGTAAATTAATATGGAAAAAGATTTTCCCAATCCATAATCCCGAAGGAATGGAGCCTAACAGATAGGCTAAAATTAAAACACTTATTTCTTTCATCATACCTTCATTATATCAAAAAGCCAACGATAGAAAAAGCAATTTCTGGAGTTCAAGTGTGACATCTGAAGAAAGTGTCCAGCCAGCTTTTTTTACTGAGATATAGAAATCTCCATATAGAGAGAAAAAATTTTGCAAAATTTCCTAAAAAACTGTAATATAGAAAAGATGAACAAACAGGAGGTTCCTTGTGGCAAAAAAGGAAATCAATATTAATAATTATAATGACGATGCCATTCAGGTACTAGAAGGGTTGGATGCAGTCCGTAAACGTCCAGGGATGTATATCGGATCGACCGACGGAAATGGCTTGCATCACATGGTCTGGGAGATCGTGGATAATGCGGTCGATGAAGCCTTGTCTGGCTTTGGCTCACAAATCGATGTAACGATTAATAAAGATGGTTCGCTATCGGTAGAAGACCAGGGACGTGGAATGCCGACCGGGATGCATGCTATGGGTAAACCAACCGTTGAGGTGATCTTTACGGTCCTCCACGCCGGAGGGAAGTTTGGTCAAGGAGGTTATAAGACATCTGGAGGTCTTCACGGAGTGGGATCTTCTGTCGTCAATGCCCTTTCTAGTTGGCTTGAGGTAGAAATTACCCGTGATGGAGCTGTCTACAAGCAACGCTTTGAAGATGGCGGGAAACCTGTCACTACTCTCGAGAAGATAGGAACGGCTCCCAAGTCTAAGACAGGGACCAAGGTCACCTTCATGCCGGATCCAACCATCTTTTCAACGACGGATTTCAAATTTAATACCATTGCTGAGAGGATCAAAGAATCAGCTTTCTTGCTTAAGGACGTAACGCTGACGCTGACCGACCTCCGCAAGGAAGAAGACAACCATGTGGCCTTTCATTATGAAAATGGTGTCCAAGATTTTGTAGAGTACTTGAACGAAGATAAGGAAACTTTGACACCTGTTCTTTACTTTAGTGGCGAATCAGATGGTTTTCAGGTAGAAGTGGCCATGCAATACAATGATGGTTACTCAGATAATATCTTGTCCTTCGTTAATAATGTCCGTACCAAAGATGGGGGAACCCATGAGACAGGTCTGAAGACAGCCATTACCAAGGCCATGAACGACTATGCAAGAAAGACGGGTCTTCTCAAAGAAAAAGACAAGAACCTAGAGGGATCAGACTACCGCGAAGGTTTGTCTGCTGTTCTTTCGATCTTGGTTCCAGAAGCCCATTTGCAGTTTGAAGGGCAAACCAAAGACAAATTAGGAAGTCCCTTAGCTCGTCCAGTCGTTGATAGCATTGTTTCTGATAAATTGACCTTCTTCCTCATGGAAAATGGAGAATTGGCTTCTAATCTCATTCGTAAGGCTATTAAGGCCCGGGATGCGCGTGAAGCAGCCCGAAAAGCGCGGGATGAAAGCCGAAATGGCAAGAAGAGCAAAAAGGACAAAGGACTTTTATCTGGTAAATTGACACCGGCCCAGTCTAAAAATCCTAAGAAGAATGAACTCTATCTAGTCGAAGGAGACTCAGCCGGCGGTTCTGCCAAACAAGGACGGGACCGTAAGTTCCAAGCGATTCTCCCCCTTCGTGGGAAGGTTCTCAATACCGAGAAAGCCAATATGAGTGATATTCTCAAGAACGAGGAAATCAACACCATGATCTACACTATTGGTGCAGGAGTTGGGGCAGATTTCTCTGTGGAAGATGCCAACTACGATAAGATCATTATCATGACCGATGCGGATACAGATGGTGCCCACATTCAAACCCTTCTCCTAACTTTCTTCTATCGCTATATGCGCCCTTTGGTAGAAGCAGGGCATGTCTACATTGCGCTTCCTCCTCTTTATAAGATGTCCAAAGGCAAAGGCAAGAAAGAAGAAGTGGCCTATGCTTGGACAGATAGCGAATTAGAGGAGTTGCGTCGGACCTTTGGCCGTGGCGCAACCCTCCAACGTTACAAAGGGTTGGGGGAAATGAATGCGGATCAGCTTTGGGAAACCACCATGAACCCAGAGACCCGTACTTTGATCCGTGTCACCATTGATGATCTAGCTCGTGCAGAACGCCGCGTCTCAGTCCTCATGGGAGATAAGGCTGCACCTCGGCGCCAATGGATCGAAGATAACGTTAAGTTTACCTTGGAAGAAAATACGGTATTTTAATTACTTTCTACTATAAAATAAATAAGCCGTAATGTAGAAATGTTAAGGAATCGACATGAGAACTGATACAGAAATGATGACTCTGATCTTGCAGATAGCTGATGCTCTGAAAGTAGAAGCAATTGCTTTATCCGGATCCCGAACGAATCCTCAGTCCGTAAAAGATGAGTTTCAAGATTACGATGTGGTCTATATAGTTGATGATCTGGAAGACCTGATTTCAGATTTATCTTGGCTAAACCAGTTTGGAAATCGCCTGATTTCACAACATAACGTAGTAGACCATCGTCATCTTTATCTCATGCTTTTTGAAGATGGAAATCGCATTGATTTGACCCTCTGTCCTAAGGAGTATATCCAAGAGTGGGTAGACAGCGAAGCAAATTTTGAAGTTATAAAAGATGACAAAGGTTTGTTTGAATCGTATTTCCCAAGCCCAAAACGCTACTGGACCTGTCCGCCTACTGAAGAGGAATTTGCAGCATCCTGCAATGAATTTTGGTGGGTATCGGCTTATGTTGTAAAAGCCATTCGAAGAAATCAGCTTATCTATGCGACTGATCATCTCTATGGCATTTGTCAGCAAGAACTTCTCAAGTTCTTAGCTTGGCAGGTAGCAAGCGATAGGGGAGTAGTTGATATCGGAAAGAACTACAAGCACCTCTTCCAGTATCTACCAGCCGGGCAAGAGAAGGAGTTCTCAGCACTGCTTGATTTATCTAGTATCGATAAAATCACTCAGTCTTTATTTGCTACCATGGGGCTATTCAATCGAGAAGCTCAAATTCTGGCCCAAAAGATGGGATTTACTTACGATATGGAAGTTGCAGAGAAAATGACTTCTTATGCTAAAGAGAAACTTTCTAATCATTAATGAATTTATTTTAAACATCAGAAAGGAACGTTTGGTTACTTGGTGTAACCGAATTCCTTTTTCCTAAAAGACTACTCAACATTCTTTGAAAGGAGTTGAACACGCCCTGAGTGCTGTGTGAAAAAGATAAATTTCTAATTTTCACTTTGTATTTTTAAGGGCTTTGTATCTTATGTCTAATATTCAAAATATGTCCCTGGAGGACATCATGGGGGAGCGCTTTGGTCGCTACTCCAAATACATTATTCAAGAGCGGGCTCTTCCTGATATTCGGGATGGCTTGAAACCTGTACAACGGCGGATCCTTTATTCGATGAATAAGGATGGCAATACCCATGACAAAGGCTACCGCAAGTCTGCCAAGTCTGTCGGAAATATCATGGGGAATTTCCACCCTCACGGGGACAGTTCTATCTATGATGCCATGGTCCGCATGTCTCAGGACTGGAAAAATCGTGAGATTCTAGTCGAAATGCACGGAAACAATGGTTCCATGGACGGTGATCCACCGGCAGCCATGCGTTATACCGAAGCACGCTTGTCTGAAATTGCGGGTTATCTTTTGCAAGATATCGAAAAGAACACAGTACCATTTGCCTGGAACTTTGACGATACAGAAAAAGAGCCAACTGTTTTGCCGGCAGCCTTTCCAAACCTCTTGGTCAATGGAGCTACAGGGATTTCAGCTGGTTACGCGACAGATATTCCGCCACACAACCTTGCTGAAGTCATCGATGCCGTGGTCTACATGATCGACCATCCTTCTGCTAAGGTCGATAAGTTGATGGAATTCTTGCCTGGACCTGATTTCCCAACGGGTGCCATTATCCAAGGCCGGGATGAGATTAAGAAAGCCTATGAAACTGGTAAGGGTCGGGTGGTTGTCCGCTCTAAGACAGAGATCGAGCAGCTCAAAGGTGGTAAGCAGCAAATCGTTGTTACCGAGATCCCTTATGAGATCAACAAGGCTGTCTTGGTCAAGAAGATCGATGATGTTCGTGTCAACAACAAGGTTGCAGGTATCGCTGAGGTTCGGGATGAGTCTGACCGAGATGGTCTTCGTATTGCCATTGAGCTCAAAAAAGATGCCAATGCAGACTTGATCTTGAACTACTTGTTTAAGTACACAGATTTGCAGGTCAACTACAACTTCAATATGGTGGCGATTGACAATTATACCCCTCGTCAAGTGGGGATTGTACCGATTCTCTCTAGCTACATTGCTCACCGTCGGGATATCATTGTCGCTCGCTCGCGCTTTGATAAGGAAAAGGCAGAACGACGCCTCCATATCGTAGAAGGCTTGATTCGCGTCATTTCAATCCTTGATGAAGTGATTGCCTTGATCCGTGCTTCTGATAATAAGGCAGATGCTAAAGAAAACCTCAAGGTCAGCTACGATTTCACGGAAGAACAAGCAGAAGCTATTGTTACCTTGCAATTGTATCGTTTGACCAATACCGATATCGTCACCTTGGAAGAAGAGCATGCCAGTCTCAAGGAGCAAATCGCAACCTTGGCAGCCATCATTGGGGATGAACGGACCATGTTTAATCTTATGAAGAAAGAGTTGCGTGAAGTCAAGAAGCTCTTTGGTAATCCGCGTCGCAGTGAGTTGCAAGACACTGCTAAAACGATCGAGATTGATACAGCCAGTCTCATTGTTGAAGAGGAAACCTTCGTCAGCGTAACCCGTGCTGGATATATCAAACGGACCTCGCCTCGTTCTTTCAATGCCTCAACACTGGAAGAAGTCGGTAAGCGAGACGATGACGAGTTGATTTTTGTAGAGCCTGCTAAGACCACTCAGCATCTTTTACTCTTTACCAACTTGGGGAATGCCATTTATCGACCAATCCACGAATTGACAGATACCAAGTGGAAGGATATCGGAGAGCACCTCAGTCAGACCTTGACCAATTTCGAGCAAGAGGAAGAAATTCTCTTTGCGGAGATTGTGGATCAGTTTGAGGGAGTAACCTACTTTGCGGCAACTCAACAAGGACAAATCAAGCGCTTTGAACGCAAGGAATTAAGCCCATGGCGGACTTATCGTTCTAAATCGACTAAGTATGCTAAGCTAAAAGACCAAGACGACCGTATCGTAGCAGTTGCACCAGTTGTCCTTGAAGACATCATGATCATTACTAAAAATGGGTATGGCTTGCGTTTCAATATTGAAGAGGTCCCTGTCGTAGGAGCCAAAGCAGCAGGGGTCAAAGCCATTAACCTCAAAGACGGAGATCAAGTTGCTGCCGCCTTTAAGTCGACAACTCCAAGCATGTACATTCTGACTCAACGAGGCAGTCTCAAACGGATGTTACAAGACGATATTCCTGTGACCAGTCGAGCTAAACGGGGACTACAGGTCTTGCGTGAGTTGAAAAATAAACCACACCGTGTCTTCAAGGCAGGTCCAGTCTTCACTGACCAGGGAGATTTTGATCTCTTTACGAGTCAAGAAGAAGTGGCAGAACAAGATCAAATTCTTCAGATCATTTCTACAACAGGTCAGGTGACAGAAGTTGATTTGACACAATTAAGCATTTCTGAAAGAACAAGCAATGGATCCTTTGTCAACGATACCATTTCGGATCAAGAAGTTTTTTCAGCCACTATCAAATAAAAGAAAGCGTCGGTCCATTCTAGGACTGACTTTCTTTAAAAATAAATTTTCTGAAAATTGAAAATTTCTCTTGAAATTCTCATGAAATGGTGTACAATAGTGTACATAGATTGAGAAACTGAATCGACCTGCATCAGATCGACTAGGAATAGAAAGAATTAAAAGGAGCATTATCATGACAGTATCACTTGATTGGGAAAATCTTGGCTTTTCATATATGAAATTACCTTATCGCTATTTAGCCCATTATCGCAATGGAGCTTGGGAAAAAGGGGAATTGACAGAAGATGCGACCTTGCATTTGTCTGAATCTTCTCCAAGTTTGCATTACGGTCAGCAAGCCTTTGAAGGGTTGAAAGCCTATCGTACAAAAGACGGAAGCATCCAATTGTTCCGTCCAGATCAAAACGCCAAACGTTTGCAACGCACGGCTGATCGGTTGCTGATGCCTCAAGTTCCAACAGATATGTTTGTGGATGCTTGTAAGGCAGTTGTAAAAGCAAATGAAGAGTATGTTCCACCGTATGGTACAGGAGCTACCCTTTACCTTCGTCCTCTTTTGATCGGTATTGGAGATATTATTGGCGTAAAACCTGCAGATGAGTATATCTTTACCATCTTTGCCATGCCTGTCGGTAACTACTTTAAAGGTGGTTTGGTTCCAACGAACTTCTTGATTCAAGATGAGTATGACCGTGCTGCACCAAATGGTACAGGGGCTGCAAAAGTTGGTGGGAACTACGCAGCTAGTATGTTGCCAGGTAAGATTGCGCATGACCGTAACTTCTCTGACGTGATTTATCTCGATCCAGCGACGCACACCAAGATTGAAGAAGTTGGTTCTGCAAACTTCTTTGGTATCACTGCTAATAACGAATTTGTGACGCCATTGAGTCCTTCTATCTTGCCATCGATCACCAAGTACTCTTTGCTTTACCTTGCGGAACACCGTCTTGGTATGACACCAATTGAAGGGGATGTCTTTATCAATGACTTGGATCGCTTTGTAGAAGCAGGAGCTTGTGGTACCGCAGCTGTCATCTCTCCAATCGGAGGAGTTCAACACGGTGATGACTTCCATGTCTTCTATTCTGAAACAGAAGTAGGTCCTATCACACGGAAGCTCTATGACGAGTTGACCGGTATCCAATTTGGTGATGTCGAAGCGCCAGAAGGATGGATTGTCAAAGTCGATTAAACCGATAGCGTCTGAGACCAAAGTGTCCAGACTTCAATGAGAAGGAGTCTTAACGAAAAAACGCAGTAGCTAATGTTTCTCTTCATTCGCTTTTAGGAATAGAAGAGTGCCGAATGACCTTTTCGGGGGTGGGAGAAAGAAGGAATTTCTAACTAAATTCTTTCTGACCCACTCCCTTTTCTCTTGCGTCATCAAGAGAATTTTTGTAAAATAGAAAAAGTGAAAAGAGGGTTGAAATGAGTAAAAAAGATAAGAAAATTGAGATTCAAATCGTTGATAGTAAAGTAACCGTCGGAAAAGACACTTTTGATGGTTTCACTTTGTCCATTGGAAAGAAAACGATTGGTGAAATTGCAGACATGGCTGGTCAATTTGCCATTATCAAAAATGGAAATGTGGATTCTCTTTACAAAAAACTTGAAAAAGCCGTTGAAATTTTGATAGAAAATTATAATTTGAATAAATAAGGGCTTGCAATCATAATAAATCAATGGTATAATAGATCCTGTTGATTTATATGGAGAGATAGCGAAGAGGCTAAACGCGGCGGACTGTAAATCCGCTCCTTCGGGTTCGGGGGTTCGAATCCCTCTCTCTCCATTAGCGTTCATTGTGACGATGATAAAGTGACTAATGTCAGCGCTCTTTTTGGGGTATAGCCAAGCGGTAAGGCAAGGGACTTTGACTCCCTCATGCGTTGGTTCGAATCCAGCTACCCCAGTTCTTAGGTAATATCAGATAAGTGATAAAATATCTATCCAGGTATTTTATTTCTTTATAGGATGAGTCGTTAAAGATTGTAGTTGATCTCATTGCGAGTGCTTGCTTAGGAAAAATAATTATAAGTATGTCAAGTTTTAGAAAACTTGATTGTTGGAGGATTTTTTAGATGAATGAATTTGAAGATTTGCTAAACAGTGTTAGCCAAGTTGAACCAGGTGACGTTGTTACTGCTGAAGTATTGACAGTTGACGCGAACCAAGCTAACGTTGCAATCTCTGGAACTGGTGTCGAAGGTGTCTTGACTCTTCGCGAATTGACAAACGATCGTGATGCTGACATCAACGACTTGGTAAAACCAGGTGAAACACTTGAATTGCTTGTTCTTCGTCAAGTAGTTGGTAAAGATACTGATACAGTAACTTACCTTGTATCTAAAAAACGTTTGGAAGCTCGCAAAGCATGGGACAAATTGGTTGGACGTGAAGAAGAAGTTGTTACTGTTAAAGGAACTCGCGCTGTTAAGGGCGGACTTTCAGTAGAATTTGAAGGACTTCGTGGATTTATTCCAGCTTCAATGCTTGATACTCGTTTTGTACGTAACACTGAACGTTTCGTAGGTCAAGAATTTGATGCTAAAATCAAAGAAGTAGATCCAAAAGAAAACCGCTTTATCCTTTCACGTCGTGAAGTTGTTGAAGCTGAATCAGCTGCAGCACGCGCAGAAGTATTTGGTAAATTGAACGTTGGTGATGTCGTAACTGGTAAAGTTGCACGTATTACAAGCTTCGGTGCCTTCATCGACCTTGGTGGTGTTGATGGATTGGTTCACTTGACAGAATTGTCACACGAACGCAACGTATCACCTAAATCAGTTGTAACTGTTGGTGAAGAAATCCAAGTGAAAGTTCTTGACTTGAACGAAGAAGAAGGTCGTGTATCACTTTCATTGAAAGCTACAACACCTGGACCTTGGGATGGCGTTGAACAAAAATTGGCTGCTGGTGATGTTATCGAAGGAACTGTTAAACGTTTGACTGACTTCGGTGCATTCGTTGAAGTATTGCCAGGTATCGATGGTCTTGTACACATCTCACAAATTTCACACAAACGTGTTGAAAATCCAAAAGATGTTCTTAAAGTTGGACAAGAAGTAACTGTTAAAGTTCTTGAAGTAAATGCTGCAGATGAACGTGTATCACTTTCTATCAAAGCTCTTGAAGAACGTCCAGCTCAAGAAGAAGGCGAAAAACAAGAAAAACGTCAATCTCGCCCACGTCGTCCAAAACAAGAAAAACGCGACTTTGATCTTCCAGAAACTCAAACTGGATTCTCAATGGCTGACTTGTTTGGCGATATCGAATTGTAATATTCAAAAAGCTTACCTCTCGGTAAGCTTTTTTTACTTGTAAAATTCTCGAGAATTTGATATACTGTAACAGTTGCCACCCTTAGTGTAATGGATATCACGTAAGATTCCGGTTCTTGAGATGGGGGTTCGATTCCCTCAGGGTGGATGATTCATAACGAGGCTCCTCGGAGTCTTTTTTGCTCTTTCTTGGAGGAACATGCAATGACAGTAAAATTAATCGCCCATACCTTGATTGAGAAAGACGGGAAGTATCTGCTTATCAAACGCTCGAAAATAAAGCGAGGTCTCCCTAATGTCTATCCATCTTATTGGGATATTCCAGGTGGAAGTGTAGAAGAGAATGAATTGCCCAGAGAGGCTGCTCTACGTGAGGCTATGGAGGAGGTTAATCAAAAGCTTCGGATTAATAAGATTATCCACGAAGATAGTCAATTTGATGCCAGCAAAGATACTGTCTTTACACGCCTAGTTTATGCTGGCGAGATTTTGGAAGAGCGTGATTTTATATTAGATCCAGAAGAGCATACAGACTTTAAATGGATTTCTTCTTTGAAAGACATAGAGAGCAATCTCGTTGTGCCTTATTTGCTTGAAATCCTTGCTGACAAATCCAAATAAAGCAGCTAAAAAACATCCCCTTTTTAATAAGGAGATGTTTTTTTCTTAGTTTTTAGAAGCTTCTTGGAATTCAGGGTTTTTCCATGCTTCATCAATGATTGCTTGCAATTCATCAGCAGAAGCTTTCATTTTTTGTTGTTCCGCATCGTTCAATGGGATGTTCACTGGACGTACAATACCGTGTGCACCTACGATGGCAGGTTGACCGATAAAGACGTTGCTAACACCATATTGACCTTCTTGGAATACAGAAAGTGGAAGTACTGCATTTTCATCATCAAGGATTGCTTTAGTGATACGAGCAAGGGCAACAGCGATACCGTAGTATGTAGCACCTTTTTTGTTGATGATGGTGTAAGCAGCATCACGAACACCTTCGAACAATTCGATCAATTCAGTTTCTTGAACGTTTTGAGTATCTTTAAGGAATTCTTCAAGGTTTACACCAGCGATGTTAGCGTGTGACCATACAGCGAATTCTGAGTCTCCATGTTCACCCATGATGTAGGCGTGCACTGAACGAGCATCAACGTCCAATTTTTCAGCAAGTGCTTGACGGAAACGAGCTGAGTCAAGAGAAGTACCAGAACCGATAACGCGTTCTTTAGGGAATCCTGAGAATTTCCATGTAGAGTATGTCAAAACGTCAACTGGGTTAGCAGCTACAAGGAAGATACCGTTAAATCCTGATTCAATAACTTGTGTTACTATTGACTTGTTAATGGCAAGGTTTTTACCAACAAGATCAAGGCGAGTTTCACCTGGTTTTTGAGGAGCACCTGCAGTAATTACAACAAGGTCAGCATCCGCACAGTCAGCGTACTCAGCCGCATAGATCTTCTTAGGTGAAGTGAAGGCAAGGGCGTGGCTAAGGTCAAGCGCATCTCCGACAGCTTTTTCGTGCAATTGAGGAATTTCGATAATTCCAAGCTCTTGTGCAATTCCTTGGTTGACAAGTGCAAATGCATAAGATGAACCTACGGCACCGTCACCGACAAGGATAACTTTTTTGTGTTGTTTAGTCAAATCCATGAGTCTAAACGTCTCCTTCATTTTTTTTTGAGATAGATTCTCATACGATTTCATTCTACCACTTTTGAAAGTCTTTGTCATCTGAAACAGTATGAATCCTTGATGTAAACGTTTTTACGTTTGTGTTCCTAAGAAGAAAAATAGGCTAAAATGTGTTATAATAGTATGGTGAATTAAGTAAAGAGAGGCATTTTTTGAATGCAGGATAAGAATCTAATTGATGTGAATTTAACATCAGAAATGAAGACGAGTTTTATCGATTATGCCATGAGTGTTATCGTTGCTCGTGCCCTCCCTGATGTTCGGGATGGTTTAAAACCCGTTCACCGTCGTATTTTGTACGGAATGAATGAATTGGGTGTTTCGCCAGATAAACCACATAAGAAGTCAGCCCGTATCACAGGGGATGTTATGGGTAAATACCACCCACACGGTGATTCCTCTATTTATGAAGCCATGGTTCGGATGGCGCAATGGTGGAGCTATCGCTATATGCTAGTGGACGGCCATGGGAACTTTGGTTCTATGGACGGAGATGGGGCCGCTGCACAACGGTATACCGAAGCCCGTATGAGCAAGATCGCACTTGAGATGTTGCGGGATATCAATAAGAATACAGTTGATTTTGCAGATAACTATGATGCCAGTGAGCGGGAGCCCATGGTGCTACCAGCACGCTTCCCTAACCTTCTTGTGAATGGAGCTACAGGGATTGCTGTAGGTATGGCTACCAATATTCCACCTCATAATCTCGGTGAAACAATAGATGCCGTCAAATTGATGATGGACAATCCTGAAGTGACCACTCGTGAACTCATGGAAGTGCTGCCTGGTCCAGATTTTCCAACCGGAGCCTTGGTCATGGGGAAATCAGGTATTCATAAGGCCTATGAAACAGGGAAAGGTTCAATTGTTCTTCGCTCTCGTACAGAGATTGAAGTGACCAAGAGTGGTCGTGAACGGATTGTCGTTACCGAGTTCCCTTATATGGTCAACAAAACCAAGGTTCACGAACATATCGTTCGCTTGGTGCAAGAAAAACGGATCGAAGGGATTACAGCTGTACGTGATGAATCAAACCGTGAAGGGGTTCGTTTTGTGATTGAGGTCCGCCGAGATGCTTCGGCTAACGTTATTTTGAACAACCTCTTTAAGATGACACAAATGCAAACCAATTTTGGATTCAATATGTTGGCGATCCAAAATGGTGTTCCAAAGATTCTTTCTCTTCGCCAAATTTTAGGGGCTTATATTGAGCACCAGAAAGAAGTGGTGACTCGACGGACCATCTTTGATAAAGAAAAAGCGGAAGCACGTGCCCATATTTTAGAAGGTTTGCTCATTGCCTTGGATCACATCGATGAAGTGATCCGGATTATCCGCAATAGCCAGACAGACGCTGAAGCACAAGCTGAATTGATGGCCAAATTCAAGCTCTCTGAACGTCAAAGTCAAGCCATTTTGGACATGCGTCTTCGTCGTTTGACCGGTTTGGAACGAGACAAGATCCAAAGTGAATACGATGATTTGGTTGCCTTGATTGCTGATTTGGCTGACATTTTGGCGAAACCAGAACGTGTGGCAACTATCATCAAGGAAGAATTGGAAGAAGTCAAACGCAAGTTTGGCGATGCTCGTCGAACTGAGTTAATGGTCGGAGAAGTCCTTTCTCTTGAAGATGAGGACTTGATCGAAGAAACAGATGTCTTGATCACCCTTTCTAACAAAGGCTATATCAAACGTTTGGATCAAGCGGAATTTACGGCTCAAAAACGTGGTGGACGTGGTGTTCAGGGAACTGGTGTCAAAGATGATGACTTTGTCCGTGAACTGGTCTCTACGAGCACCCATGATCATTTGCTCTTCTTTACCAATAAAGGGCGTGTCTATCGTCTGAAAGGTTATGAGATTCCAGAATATGGCCGGACAGCCAAAGGATTACCAATCGTCAACCTCTTAAAATTGGACGAAGGTGAATCGATTCAAACCATTATCAATGTGGAGCAAGATCGCAGTGACGAAGCTTATCTCTTCTTTACGACGAGACAAGGTTTGGTCAAGCGGACCAATGTAGCTGAATTTTCAAATATCCGTCAGAATGGTCTCAAAGCTCTGAATCTGCGTGATGAGGATGAATTGATCAATGTCTTCCTTACAGATGGCAATGCTGACGTCATTATCGGTACCAAGTATGGATATTCAGTCCGCTTTAATGAGGCAGTGGTTCGGAATATGGGACGTTCTGCCACAGGTGTACGTGGTGTGAATCTCCGCGAAGGAGACAAGGTTGTTGGGGCTAGTGTCGTTACGGATCAAGATGAAGTATTGATCATCACTGAAAAAGGGTATGGTAAGCGGACAATGGCTAGCGAATATCCAACCAAAGGCCGTGGCGGTAAAGGAATCAAGACAGCCAATATCACAGAGAAAAATGGTCCCTTAGCTGGTCTTTTAACCGTTAAAGGGGATGAAGATCTGATGATCATTACCGATACCGGAGTCATGATCCGAACAAGTGTTGGTAATATCTCTCAAACGGGTCGTTCAACTCAGGGTGTTAAAGTCATGAGACTGGATCAAGATGCGAAAATTGTGACCTTTACAACTGTACAAGCTGATGAAAAAGATGAAGAAGTAGTGGAAGAAAACGAATAGATAAGGGGACAGCATGTCACGCAAAAGAAAAAAGAAAAAGAGTTTACGTAATACTCTTATCAACATCGTTGCAACACTTTTGATTATTCTCTCGCTTCTCTTGATTTTCAATGCTCCGATCCGAAACATGATTATGGTTTGGCATACCAACCAATACCAGGTTAGCAAGGTCGATAAAAAAACCATTGATAAGAATAAAGAAGTGAAGACGAGCTTTGATTTCCAACATGTCCAGTCACTCTCGACGGAAGCCGTCATCAATGCCCAATGGCAAGCTCAAAAGCTACCAGTAATTGGGGGGATTTCGATTCCTGAATTAAACATGAACCTTCCGATCTTTAAGGGGCTTGAAAATGTAGCCCTCTACTACGGAGCAGGGACCATGAAGGAAAACCAAGTCATGGGGCAAGGCAATTATTCTCTTGCTAGCCACCATGTATTTGGCCTAACTGGAGCAAATGCCATGTTATTCTCACCATTAGAGAAAGCCAAGGCGGGAATGAAGATCTACATCACGGACAAAGAAAAAATCTATACTTATGTCATCTCGTCAGTTGAGACAGTGACTCCAGATCGTGTAGATGTCATTCAAGATCGTGAAGGCGTTAATGAGATCACTTTAGTGACCTGTGAGGATGCTGCAGCGACTTACCGTACGATTGTAAAAGGAAATTTGGAAACCTCTGTTGACTATGACAAGGCTCCAAAAGACATCCTGGATTCATTCAGCAAGTCTTATAATCAAATGCAACTTTAAGAAAATAAAGCCCAAGGCAGAGATGCGAGGGCTTTTTTCTATGTGGGAAGCTAGGAGAAATTCTTGTAAAATTGTAAGAGATTGGTAATATTATGTAAGGAATTTGTCATAATATTAAGGGAAAATCAGTATATAATAAAGGGGAAAGAGTATGATAAGGAGGTAGAATAGTGACAAAAGAGCGAATTTATCATCTCTTGCATCATTTCTATAATCTCTTAGTAAACGATTTTCCACGAAATGGTTTAATTACGAAAGGAATCTACGAAGTAGAGCAGGTCTACCAAGCTTTAGAGGCCATTCCTCAGAGCCAGGAGTACTTGATTCGCTGTGAAATTCAACAGTTTTTAAAGGAGCTTGAACAAGTTCAAACAGGTTACCAGATCCGCTTTAATAAAGATGAAGTCTTAGTGTTAGATGATTTGAAACAAGAAATTGCCTGTAAATAATGAAAGATCGTCGTTTTCTCCATTTATTACGAATTAATAAGTGAGGAGGAAATTATGTACGACATATCATTTATTGAACCATCTTTGCTTCCTAGAGAACGTTTGGTTTCTGAAGGGGTGGATAAGCTGAGTCATCAAGAATTGTTATCCATTCTCTTACGGACAGGCAATAAGCAAAAAAGCGTTTATGAGATTGCACAAGGGCTTTTGAGTTCGGTTAATAGTTTAAAGGAGTTAAGTCAATTAACTCTAGAGGAGCTACAGGAAATCTCTGGCATTGGCCGGGTGAAGGCCATCGAACTTCAGGCTGTGATTGAGTTTGGACGAAGGATTCATAAAGATGAATTAATGAGTTCTGAACAGATCATGAGCAGTCAGAAATTGGCCCATAAAATTCAACAGGAAATCGGCCATAAGAAACAGGAACACCTGGTTGCCCTCTATTTAAATACGCAAAATGAAATTATTCATCAACAGACCATATTTATTGGAACCGTGAATCGAAGTATTGCGGAGCCACGTGAAATCCTGCATTATGCACTAAAACACATGGCAACCTCCATCATTTTGGCTCACAATCATCCATCTGGTGCCGTATTTCCAAGTAAAAATGATGATGAAGTAACGCATCGAGTCTTAGAGGCCTGTGAAGTGATGGGCTTAACCCTATTGGATCACTTGATTGTATCTGAAGAAAACTATTATAGTTACCGAGAAGAAACCGATTATTTGGTATAAAAAAGAGAGTGGGACAGAAATCGGTAATTCGTTAGAATTCGATTTCGTCGTCCCACCTCCGCACAGTTTAGTAGGGCTGTAAAAGCTGATGAAATCAGTGTAGTAGAGCCCACTCAACCACTGCGTCTTACTCGACAATCCAAAAATAATTGAGAGGCTAGGACTTTTGTCCCAGCCTCTTTTCTTGTTAAACTATAAGTCTTTATTCTTCGTTTTTTCGCATGAAATAAAGGAGTGTTTGCAATTCACTGGTGAGATCGACATATTGGACGACGACATCTTTAGGGACTGTCAGATGCACTGGTGAGAAGCTGAGAATTCCCTTGACCCCAGCGTCTACCAAAAGGCTAGCTACTTCTTGAGCCTTGACGCTTGGAACAGTCAGGATGGCTGTTTGAATGCCTTCTTGTTTGAGCTTTTCTTTAATAGAGGAAATACCGTAAATAGGAATTCCGTCCTTACTTTTAGTATTAATCAGTTCATGATCGTCTAGATCAAACGCCATAACAATTTTCATCTTATTGCGTTCATGGAAGCGATAATTGAGGAGCGCACTTCCCATATTTCCGATCCCCACAATAGCGACATTGGTAATGGCATTATCATTTAAAAGATCTGCAAAGAAGTTCATCAGTTTTTTTACGTCATAACCAAATCCACGTCTTCCTAATTCACCAAAATAAGAAAAATCTCGGCGAACGGTAGCAGAGTCAATCCCAATTGCATCAGCAATTTGCTTGGAATTGGCGCGCTCTATTTTTTCAGAGTTAAAGCGTTTAAAAATTCGGTAGTAGAGCGATAAGCGTTTTGCTGTTGCGCGTGGAATTGGAGTATTTTTATCATGTTTCACAATATCACAACCTTTCCCTCTTATTGTATAGGAAGATTGTGAAAAAATCAACTATCTAGAGTGTTTTTTCAAAAATATTTTTGTCTAAAGAAAAAGCTGATGGCGATGGAGAGTTCCATCATCATCAGCTTAGTTTTCAGCTTGCTCTACCTTTTTCAAAAAAGCATAGAGTCCATCGACTCGTCCTGTATAGGGGAGTTTTTCTCCCTTGTATTCAATGGATACGATTGAGTAAGAGTCAGGCAAGGTTACACAGCCTGAAAAAGCTAGTATGCAGGCTGCAAGGTTGGGATAAGTAGTTGTTCGTTCTACTTGGTAAGCGTCGATATAAGTTAGGGTTACCATATTAAACCTCTGTTTTGTTGAAAATTTCTCTTTCGACGAGACTATCCATTAAGAAATAGAATTTTTGTTGGATAATATCATTTTCTGGATTTTTAAAGATATTAACCAGGCGAAGCCCAGACTTGTCTGTAATATTGATCTTAAAACCTGTCAAATCTTTATTGAAAATGATTTTAAGTAGGAAGCCTTCGCCGCTATTTGGAACGGCTTCGAGCAAACGATTTAACTCGTAATTTCCAACTTTTGTAACAGCAAATGTATTGTCACGTAAGGTATATTTTTTTACATTTGGGTGTAGACTATAGGTATATTTGCAGTCTTTCAATGAAACACTTGTTTCAAAAGCCATATTGTTCTCCTATGATAAAATTTCTTTAAGTTTTGAGAGGAAGTCTTGAACCTCCTCTACGGTATTGAGTTCTGAAAAACTAATTCGAAGGGATTCTTTTAGACGTGAGCTATCTTTTCCATAGAGCGCCTCAAGGACATGGCTGGGTTGCACTGTACCAGCGGTACAAGCAGAACCTGTAGAGACAGAAATTCCAGCAAGATCGAGTCGCATCAATAAGACATCATTTTGGACACCTGGAAAGCCAAGATTCCAAAC
Organism: Streptococcus parasanguinis; assembly: GCF_019929185.1. GTDB lineage: Bacteria > Bacillota > Bacilli > Lactobacillales > Streptococcaceae > Streptococcus > Streptococcus parasanguinis_O. The sequence continues at coordinate 231,469 of NZ_JAHZPC010000001.1, read as the reverse complement.
AAATGGAAGATGATCGTCATTCGCATTTACGTAGTAGTCGTAGGCTGCTAAACCATTGACTAGTTCCTGGCCAAGTTTTTGAACCTGGTGGAAATTTTCTTCTTGATGAAGTGTAGCTTGCTGTAGCGCAGTTGCCATCCCGACAATAGAAATAAGATTTTCCGTGCTGGCTCTCATCTTACTTTCCTGATCCCCACCATGTAAGAGATTATCAAAATCTGGGGTGGCCGCATAAAGGAAGCCGACGCCCTTTGGTCCATGGAATTTGTGGGCGGAAGCACTGAGAAAATCAATTCCCAACTCTTCGGGATAGACAGGGACCTTTCCGATTGCTTGGACAGCATCAACGTGAAAGGCAGCTGAATGATCTTTTAAGAGTTCTCCGATTTCTTTAATCGGTAGAAGATCGCCTGTCTCGTTATTGGCAAACATGGTAGAGACAAGAATGGTATCCGGTCTAAGTGCAGCCTTGATATCACTAGACTGAATGCGTCCATCTCTTGGTTGGACGATCGTAACTTCAAAACCGAAACGTTCTACAAGGTATTCGATGGGTTCTAGAACCGCATGGTGTTCCAAAGCGGTCGTAATGATGTGTTTGCCATCTGCTTGGTGTTTCAAGCAGTAGCCTTTTATAACGGTATTATTACTTTCTGATCCACCTGAAGTGAAGAAAACACGATTTGGAAGAGTATGGAGAGACTGAGCAATCTGCTCGCGAGACTCTCGAAGGAGTTTACTAGCCATCCGTCCATGGGCATGAAGGCTCGATGGATTTCCAAAAGTGGTCTTCATAGTTTCAGACATTTTATCAATGACTTCAGGTAGGAGGGGAGTTGTTGCGGCATTATCAAAATATATCACATTAAGACCTTATTTCTTGTGGTAGGCAAATAGAGGACTAACAGGTTTTCTTTCTTGAATGCGAACAATAGCTTCAGCGATCAGTTCGCTAGCTGTCAGATAGTTAATATTTTTTGGAGTTGGTCCATTTGGAGCAACAGAATCGGTTACCAAGATTTCTTTGATCGGAGCTTGGTCTAATAATTCAACAGCACCTTTCACAAATAAGCCATGGCTTGAAACAGCATAAATTTCAGTAGCTCCTTCGCGTTCGACGATTTTCGCAGCTTCTGAGAATGTTTTACCGGTATTGAGGATATCGTCAATCAAGATCGCTTTCTTATCTTTGACATCCCCGATAATATAGCCATAATCACGGTTCGCATCATCTTGCTCGTAATCAATGATCGCAATCGGTGCATCAAGATATTCAGCTAAACTACGAGCCCGTTTGACACCTGAGTTTTTAGGGCTGACGACGACGACATCAGGACCAGTTAGACCTTTATTGATGTAGTGTTCTGCAAAGAGTGGAATGGTAAAGAGGTTATCTACAGCAATATCGAAGAAACCTTGAACTTGCACCGCATGAAGATCCAGTGTGACAACGCGATCCACCCCAGCTTTGACCAACATGTTTGCGACGAGTTTAGCAGTGATTGGTTCACGAGGAGCAGCAGTCCGGTCTTGGCGGGCATAACCGAAGTAAGGCATGACCACATTGACAGTATTTGCGCTGGCTCGTTGGCAAGCATCCACCATAATTAAGAGTTCCATCAAGTGATTGTTGACAGGGAAACTGGTTGATTGAATGATATAAATATCATATCCACGAACACTTTCCTCAATATTGACTTGGATTTCACCATCTGAGAATTGACGGGATGAAATTTTCCCAAGTGGAACCCCAGCGTGATCCGCGATTTTTTGCGCAATCTCTGGATTTGAATTGAGAGAGAAGAGCTTCATATTTTTTTTATCTGACATGTGATTCCAACCTCATTTAGATTTTTGATCTTAGCACTATTTTAGCAAAAATTTGCGATAATTTCAGCTATTTTACAATCTTTCCGCCAATCTGGCGATTTTATTTTTTGCTGCTTTGTAGACGATTCCATGCTCTTTGATGAACTGATGGAAATTTTCTTCCTGTTCAGCAGTTTCGACCTCGATTTCCAACTCATAATCTTCAGTGTCTAGATAGAGACTGTGGTCTAGTGCTACTAAGCCTGCAGCTGTTTCTTTTTCGAAGCGTTCTGTTGTAAGACTTCCCCAGACAGCGAGTTGCTCAACGGGGATTTCTTTAGTGATCAAGAGATTTTTGATTTCTCCGTCAGGCAACTGTTGGTGTTGAAGGATCGCCTGGGTTTCTTCTGGGCTGAGGTTTTGATTGTACTCGAAATGGCCAACTGCTTCAGGGACCTTGAGAGTCAATTCAGCCTGATCTGTGAAAGTGCGCACCCGTAAGGCCATTTTTTCCTTGCGGATGAGCTGGTCGGGTGTATCGATATAGTGATTGGTTTGGACAACCAATTCTGTATCAGCAAAAAGTGGAAGGAGGGATTGGTATTCCTCCATATCTAACAAGGTTTTGTATTCAATTTCTAAATGGTTCATTTTGTGGTCCTTTGCTTTTTTTCAAAAGCGATTCATGATATAATAAGAGATGTGTTTATTGTATACAAAAATGGTTCAGATTACAAGGTGGTAGGATGGCAATTGATTGGGAAAACTTCTTAGATCCTTATATCCAAGCAGTTGGGGAATTAAAAATCAAACTGCGTGGGATTCGAAAGCAATATCGTAAGCAACAAAAGCATTCTCCAATCGAGTTTGTGACAGGTCGTGTTAAGCCGATTGAGAGCATCCGAGAAAAGATGATCCGAAGAAATATTTCTGAAGAAAATCTGGCACAGGATATGCAAGATATTGCTGGTCTTCGCATCATGGTCCAGTTCGTAGACGACGTCGAAGAGATCCTAGAGGTTCTGAGACAACGGCAGGATATGCGCGTGGTCCAAGAGCGAGATTACATTCGCCACAAGAAATCAAGTGGCTACCGGAGTTACCACGTTGTGGTGGAGTATCCAGTCGACACCATTGATGGAAATGAAACGATCTTAGCAGAGATTCAAATTCGGACCTTGTCCATGAATTTTTGGGCAACCATTGAACACTCGCTTAATTATAAATATAAAGGAGACTTTCCAGACGAGATCAAAAAACGCTTAGAGACGACAGCAAACCTGGCCTATCTCTTGGATGAAGAGATGGGGGCAATTCGGGATGCGATTCAGGAGGCTCAAGCCCTGTTTGATCCACTTCATCGTAAGTTAAATGATGGCGTTGGAAATAGTGATGACACAGATGAAGACTACAGGTAAAAAAGTATCCATTATTCGCAATCGCAAGCGTCAAAGTGAAGAGGTTTTTCAGCAGTTGCGCTACAAGCTTAGGAAAAATAATTTTATTTTGACGGAGAAGCATCCGGATATTGTGATTTCAATTGGTGGTGATGGGATGTTGCTATCGGCCTTTCACAAGTATGAACACCAGTTGGATCGGGTACGATTTGTTGGCGTCCATACCGGACACTTAGGATTTTATACAGATTACTTAGACAGTGAAATCGATAAGCTGGTTGAGAACTTAAAATATGATACTGGAGCTAAGGTTTCCTACCCCATTTTGAATGTCAAGATCACTTTCGACAATGGGGAAACCCGTACCATGAGAGCCTTGAACGAAGCGACAATTAAGAGAAGCGACCGGACCATGGTTGCCGATCTTACCATCAATGGGGTTGATTTTGAGCGCTTTAGAGGAGATGGGATTACCGTTTCGACTCCTACAGGAAGTACGGCTTACAACAAATCCTTGGGAGGAGCAGTCCTTCACCCAACTATTGAGGCGCTGCAGATTGCTGAGATCGCCAGTCTCAACAATCGTGTCTATCGTACCTTGGGTTCTTCTGTTATTGTCCCTAAAAAGGATAAGATCGAGATTACACCGACGCGTCCTGGCTTCCACATTATCTCTGTCGACAATTCAACCTATTCTTACCGCAATATTGCAAAGGTAGAATACCAGATCGACAACCATAAGATTAATTTCGTGGCAAGCTCCAGTCATACCAGTTTCTGGAATCGGGTCAAGGATGCCTTTATCGGAGATGATAGAGAATGAGATTTGAATTCATTGTCGATGAGCATGTCAAGGTCAAGACTTTTCTGAAAAAACACGAGGTTTCTAAAGGCCTTTTAGCCAAGATTAAGTTTCGTGGTGGCCAAATCCTTGTCAATGGACGTCCGGAGAATGCGATTTATTTGTTGGATATTGGGGATCGCTTGGTCATTGACATTCCAGCAGAAGAAGGTTTCGAAACCCTAAAACCTCTGGATCGGCCTTTGGATATTTTGTTTGAAGATGATCATTTTTTGGTCTTAAACAAACCCTTTGGCATTGCCTCGATTCCAAGTGCGATTCATTCTAATACCTTAGCAAATTTTGTAAAGGGCTATTATGTGAAGCAGGGATATGAAAATCAGCAGGTTCACATTGTTACTCGTTTGGACAAGGATACTAGTGGCGTCATGCTTTTTGCAAAACATGGTTATGCCCATGCTCGCTTGGACAAGCAGTTGCAATCTAAAACGATTCAGAAACGCTATTATGCCTTGGTTAAGGGAGAAGGTCAGTTAGATCCTGCTGGAGAGATCATTGCCCCGATTGCGCGTGATGAAGAGTCGATCATTACTCGAAAGGTAGCAAAGGGAGGAAAGTATGCTCATACTAGCTACCAGGTTGTTCAATCTTTTGGTGATATTCACCTAGTGGATATCCAGTTACACACGGGTCGAACCCATCAGATCCGCGTTCATTTTTCTCACATAGGTTTCCCGCTTTTGGGAGATGATCTCTATGGCGGAAGTCTAGACGATGGCATTGAGCGCCAGGCCCTTCATTGCCATCGTCTAGCCTATTATCATCCATTTCTAGAGGAAGAATTGGTCATAGAAAGCCCACTGCCTCCAGATTTCCAAGCTGTTCTAACACAGCTTCAAACCAGTTATTAATTATTAAAAGGAGTAAAACTCATGGAAGTTTTCGAAAATCTCAAAGCCAACCTCGTTGGTAAGAATGCACGTATTGTATTACCAGAAGGTGAAGAACCTCGTATTCTCCAAGCGACCAAACGCCTTGTAAAGGAGACAGAGGTAACCCCTGTCTTGCTTGGTAATCCGGATAAAATTCGGATTTATCTTGAAATCGAAGGGATTTTGGATGGATATGAAGTCATCGATCCTCATTCTTATCCAGGTTTTGAAGAGATGGTAGCTTCCTTGGTAGAACGTCGTAAGGGCAAAATGACAGAAGAAGAAGCGCGTCAAGTCTTGAAAGACGACGTTAACTATTTCGGTGTGATGTTGGTTCACATGGGAATTGTTGATGGGATGGTATCAGGTGCGATTCACTCAACAGCCGCAACTGTTCGTCCGGCCTTGCAAATTATCAAAACTCGTCCAAATGTAAAACGTACTTCAGGGGCTTTCCTTATGGTTCGTGGATCTGAACGCTACTTGTTTGGGGACTGTGCCATCAACATCAATCCAGATGCTGAAGGATTAGCCGAAATTGCCATCAACTCAGCTATCACAGCCAAGATGTTTGGAATTGATCCAAAAATTGCTATGTTGAGCTATTCAACAAAAGGATCTGGTTTCGGTGAAAGTGTTGATAAGGTTGTCGAAGCGACTAAGCTTGCCCATGAACTTCGTCCAGACCTTGAAATTGACGGGGAATTGCAATTTGACGCAGCCTTTGTCCCTGCAACTGCAGCCTTGAAGGCTCCAGGAAGCAAGGTGGCAGGTCAAGCCAATGTCTTTATCTTCCCTGGTATTGAGGCAGGTAACATTGGGTACAAGATGGCAGAACGCCTTGGTGGCTTTGCAGCGGTAGGTCCAGTATTGCAAGGGTTGAACAAACCAGTCAATGACCTCTCTCGTGGATGTAATGCAGATGACGTCTATAAATTAACCTTGATTACGGCTGCTCAAGCTGTGGAGCAATAAGAAATACATTTAGAGAGTGGGACAGAAATTGGTAATTCGTTAGAATTCGATTTCGTCGTCCCATCTCCGCACAGTTGAGTAGGGCTGAAAAAGCTGATGAAATCAGCGTAGTAGAGCCCACTCAACCACTGCGTCTTGCTTGACAATCCAAAAACAATTGAGAGGCTAGGACTTTTGTCCCAGCCTCTTTTTCTTTATAAAATCAGAATTTCTAAACTCTAACTCATTCTGTGGTATACTAGGAATATGTTAGATTTAAAAGATTACGGGATTACCATGTGGAAGGAGGAAAAAATCGCCTCTTTTCGAGAAAAGTTATTAGCCTGGTATGATGCCCATAAACGGGATCTTCCCTGGAGAAGGACCCAGGATCCTTATAAAATTTGGATCTCAGAAATTATGCTCCAGCAGACACGTGTCGATACGGTTATTCCTTATTATGAGCGTTTTTTAGATTGGTTTCCGACGGTCGCTGAATTGGCTCAAGCCCCTGAAGAAAAACTCTTAAAAGCTTGGGAAGGCTTGGGCTATTACTCACGTGTCCGTAACATGCAGAAAGCTGCCCAGCAGATAATGGAAAATCACGGAGGAGTGTTTCCATCAAGTTATGAGGAAATATCTAAACTCAAGGGAATTGGGCCTTATACAGCTGGTGCTATCGCTAGTATTGCCTTTGGATTACCAGAGCCAGCAGTAGATGGCAATGTCATGCGTGTTCTAGCCCGCTTGTTTGAGGTGGACTACGATATTGGTGTACCGACCAATCGCAAGATTTTTCAAGCCATGATGGAAATCTTGATCGATCCGGCCCGTCCTGGTGATTTCAATCAGGCCTTGATGGATTTGGGCTCAGATATTGAGTCCCCAGTCAATCCACGACCGGAAGAGAGTCCTGTCAAGGAATTTAGTGCGGCTTATCAACATGGGACTATGGATCGTTATCCCATTAAGGCTCCTAAAAAGAAACCGGTACCTGTCTATCTAACAGCCTTTATTATCAAGGATAGTCAAGGACGCTATTTGTTGGAGAAAAATGAGCGAGAAGGGCTTTTATCAGGTTTCTGGCATTTCCCCTTGATCGAAGTGGATAGCCTATCTGAGAACCTAGGTCAATTATCTCTACTGGATGGGAAGGGGGATGCAGAGAGTAACCCAGAAATTCTTTCTTTTGAACAGGACTATGACTTGGCCATTGAATGGCAGGACAGATCGTATCCTATCGTCCAGCATATCTTTTCGCATCGCAAGTGGCAGGTTCAACTTCGTTACGGCCTAGTAAAAGAAGGAGAGCAACCAGCAAGTGAATCGACTGTTTGGTTAACACCAGAAGAATTTTCCAATTATCCTTTTGCTAAACCTCAGCAGAAGATCTGGACGACTTTTTCGGAAAATGAAAAATAGCTAGAGACTGATCTCTAGCTATTTTTTATAGATGAGCGAATGCTTTGATTTCTTCTTCAGACATGGATGAGTCGCAACGAACAGTAACGTCACCGGATTCGACATGTAAAAATCCTGGGACAGTTGGGATACCGTAAGTTGAGCGGAAGGCTTGTAATGCGTCTAGCTGACTTGGTTCTTCACTATTGATGAAGTAGATATGAGCTTTTGTTTCAGCTACTACAGCTGCTAACTTAGTAGCGAACTTCCGGCAGTAAGGACAAGTCTTGCGTCCGATAAAGAAGGTCGCTGTTTCTTTTTGATCAATCGCTTCTTGCGCACGCGCGACAGTTGTGACTTCAAGATCTTTAATATCTTCTAAAAATTGTTCCATGAGATTACCTCGCTTTCTTCTAAGTCTAGTATGCCATATTTTCTATAAAATCGCTGGTATTTGCTACGAAAGAAAGGGAGAGTGGGACAGAAATCGGTAATTCGTTAGAATTCGATTTCGTCGTCCCACCTCCTCACAGTTGAGTAGGGCTGTAAAAGCTGATGAAATTAGCGTAGTAGAGCCCACTCAACCACTGCGTCTTGCTCGACAATCCAAAAATAATTGAGAGGCTAGGACTTTTGTCCCAGCCTCGTGTTTTAGCCTACAAAAGCATTGATTTCTGCTTCGATGTTCGCAATTTTTTCTTTAGCATCTGCTTCAGATTCACCAACTGTGGCGATGTAGAATTTGATTTTTGGTTCTGTACCTGAAGGACGAACGGCAAACCATGAATCATCAGCCAAGATGTATTTAAGAACGTTGCTTGGAGGAGTTGTCAATTTTTCAACGCCATCAGCAGTAGTAGCTGTTTGTTCCAAGAAGTCTTCTGTCTTAGCAATGTCTGTGTTGTTGAATTGTTTAGGAGCATTGCCACGGAATTTATCCATGATTTTCTTGATTTCAGCAGCTCCGTCCACACCTGAAAGGGTAACAGAGATGGTTTTTTCTGCGAAGTAACCGTATTGTTTGTAGATTTCTTCGATACCATCTGCCAAAGTCATACCACGTGAGCGGTAGTAAGCTGCGATTTCAGCAACGATAAGAACGGCTTGGATAGCATCTTTGTCACGTACGAATGGTTTGATGAGGTAACCGAAGCTTTCTTCGAAACCAAGCATGTAAGTGTGGTTGTGTTGTGTTTCAAATTCATGAATTTTTTCACCAATAAATTTGAAACCAGTCAAGACGTTAAACATCGTTGCGCCGTAGCTTTCTGCAATCTTAGTCACCAACTCAGTTGATACGATTGATTTACAAAGAGCAGCATTGACAGGAAGAGTACCAGCTGTTTTGTGAGCTTCAAGAATATATTTAGCGATAATCGCTCCGATTTGGTTACCGGAGAGGTTGAGGTAAGAACCATCTGGTTGGCGGATTTCAACACCAAGGCGGTCAGCATCTGGGTCAGTTGCAACCAATACATCAGCGTCTACTTTGCGGCCAAGTTCTTCAGCAAGAGCAAAGGCTGCTTGGCTTTCTGGGTTAGGAGATTTAACAGTTGAGAAGTCTGCATCAGGAACTGCTTGAGCTTCAACAACTTGAACAGCTTCAAATCCAGCTTGGGCAAGAGCACGACGAGCCAACATTTCACCAGTACCATGAAGTGGCGTGTAGACAATCTTCATGTCGCGACCGTATTCATTGATCAAGTCTTGGTTGATGTTAACGCCTTTCACTTCTTTCAAGTATTCAACGTCGACGTTTTCGCCGATAACTTCAATCAATCCGTTAGTTTTGCTTTCTTCAAGGTCAGCCAATTGTACAGTGAAAGGATTTTCGATAGCACGGATATAATCTGTCAATGCATCAGCATCTGCTGGAGGCATTTGTCCACCGTCTTCACCGTATACCTTATATCCGTTAAATAGAGCAGGGTTGTGGCTAGCTGTTACCATGATCCCAGCAAATGTGTGGAGATGACGAACAGCAAATGACAATTCAGGTGTTGGACGAAGGCTTTCAAATACATAAGATTTGATCCCATGAGCAGCCAAAACTTGAGCTGATTCAAAAGCAAACTCAGGAGAGAAGTGACGGCTATCGTAAGCGATCGCAACACCGCGTTTCTTCGCTTCCTCACCTTTTGAGTCGATCAATTGGGCCAATCCTTCAGTTGCTTGGCGAACAACGTAAATGTTAATACGGTTAGTACCAGCACCGATTAATCCACGCATACCAGCTGTACCGAATTCAAGGTTGGTATAGAAGGCATCTTCTTTTGTTTTTTCATCCATTGCGACCAACTCATCACGAAGGTAAGCTGGTAATTCAGCAAAGTCGAGCCATTTTTGGTAGTTTTCTTGATAGGTCATGCAAGCGTCTCCTTTTTGCTTATAATTTAATCGCTTACATTATAGCAAATTTTTTCAGAAAATTCTAGCGATAATTGTAAATCTTTTCAAAAAAATAGAGTTTATTCACCATCAAAAAAAGCCAAGATAAATTGGTCTTGGCTTGGAAGGTTATTTTAATTTTTCAAGAGATGGAACGACTGCACTGGTAATGAGTACTGTCGCAATGACTTCGATGAGTGAGTTAGTAGAGACAATCAAGGCTAGGAAATGTTGAATCCCCCCTCCAAAACTGTTACCAAAGAAGAAGTAAATCCCGCTTAGAACGAAAACAGTATTGGTCATAGAGCCGACAATTCCAGCGATCACAAGTCCTGTACGATTGCGGATCCAGCGATAGACGAAGTAAGGGGTTACCCCGATGAGAATCCGAGGGACTATGGCAATGATAAGGGAGTAGAGATTCCCGTGAGGGACAAAGGGACTAAAGAGATAGCTAGCAGGTGTTATAACCAGGGTATTCATAGTGAGGCTAAAGAGTCCCATGAGGAGTCCTAAGATAGCTCCAATCCGTGGACCGTATATGATAGAGGCGATCACGACAGGAATATGAACCAAGGTTGGTTGAATTCCTGATGGAACAAATTGCAGAATGAAGGACGTCACAAAGTGAATGGTGATCATCACCGCAAAAAAGATGGCAATTCGTGAAATAGAAGATGATTTTCTCATAAACAATTCTCCTTAACAGTTTCTACAATAGTTTCTACAGGCGCTAGAGCTCCAGCACCTTTGTCCCCACAAGCAAGAACAGCATCACGAGGTTGGATAATCTGGTAACCATAGTCTTGTAAGAGCTTTAGATTACGTTGGGTAGCGGGATGTTCTAGCATTTTTGTATTCATAGCAGGGGCCAGCAATTTTTTAGTCCTTTGAGGTAAGGCTAGAGCTGTGCTTGTGACCATATTATCTGCAAGTCCCATAGCTAATTTAGCAATGGTATTGGCACTGGCCGGCGCTACAAGAAAGAGGTCAGTTTCTTTCCCAATATCGATGTGCTCGATCCGCTGTGGATCGTCTTCCATCATAACATCTAGCCCTACTTGATTTTTTGAAAGAACTTGCAAGGTTAAAGGGGTGATAAATTTTTGGGCTGAAGGAGTCATGAGGACCTTCACTTCAAAGCCAAATTTGGTTAGTTGGCTAGTAATATCAGCAGCTTTATAGGCGGAAATACTACCGGTAACCGCTAAAGTAATGTGTGTCATATGTTCCTTTTTATTTGATATAACGTAGGATAGCTTCTGTGATTTCTGTTTTCGTAGAAGCTTCTAGGACGTGATCATCTGTCACTAGATAGGCTTGATGCTGACCGTTCTGAATCTTGGTTAGATCATTGGCAACGATCATGCTGGCATGATTTTTAACCAGGCTTTCACGCGCTACCTGGATTAACTCTTCAGAAGAAACGTCGACTAATAGTTTAAAGCCGATCAGTTGAATGGCAGGGTTCCATTCTTTGACGAGGGAGATAATCTTCGGATTTTTCTTTAGAAAGAGCACTTGGTATTCTTCTTTCGAAGAGATTTTGGTTTCGTGATTTTCGCGATATAGAAAGTTATGGAGGTCCTGAGCTTTCTCAACTTCATCAAGGCCTGTCATGTATACAGGTGTATAGTCTGAAACAGCCATAGCGTGAATCAAGGTCTGATGATGAAGGACTTCCTTCTGCATTTGTGTGAGTAGTTCCTCGACATTCTCGATCAATAGAAGTCGAAGGTGTGGATGAGGATCGGGTTTAAGCGCGGTAGGCGTTGTGATCAAGGTCACCTGATGTCCCTTTGCAAGAGCTGTTTCTGTAAGGATTTTCCCTAGGCTCCCAGTGGAGTGATTGGTGATTGAACGAACGCTATCAATGGTTTCACTCGTCCCGCCTGATGTAATTAAAATATGCATATGCTTATTTTACACAAAAAAGATACGTAAGTAAAGTTCTGAAGCTATTCAAATAGGCTATGACAAGCCATAAAATATACATAAAAAGCGAACGTTGAAATCAAAACATGGAAAAACAATGTTATTTTCGCGAATTTTAGGTATAATAGTTCTATCAAATATAAAGGAGTCCCTTATGAAAACAGATATCGAAATTGCTCAAAGCATTGAACTCCAACCAATAGTGGACGTTGTTAAGAAAATTGGTTTGGATGACGATGATCTTGAATTGTATGGAAAATACAAGGCGAAATTGAGCTTTGATAAGATTCGTGATGTTGAGAAAAATCCAGTAGGAAAACTCATTTTAGTCACTGCGATCAACCCAACTCCTGCTGGAGAAGGGAAATCAACCATTACAATTGGACTGGCAGATGCTTTGAATAAAATCGGTAAAAAAACCATGATTGCCATTCGCGAACCTTCTTTAGGACCGGTAATGGGGATTAAAGGTGGTGCTGCTGGAGGTGGTTATGCCCAAGTTCTACCGATGGAAGACATCAACCTTCATTTCACAGGGGATATGCATGCCATTACAACGGCTAATAATGCTCTTTCAGCTTTGATTGACAATCATTTACATCAAGGAAATGAGCTCGGTATTGACCAACGTCGCATTATCTGGAAACGGGTAGTGGATTTGAACGACCGTGCTTTGCGCCATGTCAGTGTAGGTCTTGGTGGTCCTTTGAATGGGATTCCGCGTGAAGACGGTTTTGATATTACAGTTGCTTCTGAGATTATGGCCATACTTTGCTTGGCGACAGATATTGAAGATTTGAAAGGCCGTTTGGCTAATATTGTGATCGGCTACCGCTATGATCGCAGCCCAGTTTATGTCCGTGATTTAGAAGTGGAAGGGGCTCTTGCCTTGATCCTTAAAGATGCGATTAAGCCAAACTTGGTTCAAACCATCTATGGAACGCCTGCCTTTGTCCACGGAGGTCCTTTTGCTAATATTGCTCATGGATGTAACTCTGTATTGGCGACGACAACAGCTCTTCACCTAGCTGACTATACGATTACAGAAGCAGGATTTGGTGCTGATCTTGGTGCTGAAAAATTCCTCGATATTAAAACTCCAAACTTGCCAACCTCACCAGATGCTGTCGTCATTGTTGCAACCCTTCGTGCTCTTAAGATGAATGGAGGAGTTAGCAAAGATGCTCTTGCACAAGAAAATGTTGACGCTGTTCGTGCTGGTTTTGCAAACTTGAAACGCCACGTTGAAAACATCCGTAAGTTTGGTATTCCTGCAGTAGTAGCTATCAATGAATTCATCACCGATACAGAAGCAGAAGTTGCTGCTTTGAAAGAATTGTGTGCTGAAATTCAAGTACCAGTTGAGCTTGCGAGCGTATGGGCGAATGGTGCTGACGGTGGGGTTGACCTTGCTGAAACTCTGGTTCAGACCATCGAAACCACTCCAGCTCAATACACACGCTTGTATGATAACAACCTTTCTGTAGAAGAAAAAATTGAAAAGATTGTGACTGAAATTTACCGCGGAACTAAGGTGAACTTTGAGAAGAAAGCCAAGACACAAATTGCTCAAATTGTTAAAAATGGTTGGGATAAGTTGCCAATCTGTATGGCCAAAACCCAATACAGCTTCTCAGACAATCCAAATGCCTTGGGAGCTCCTGAAAACTTTGAAATCACTATCCGTGAAGTAGTACCAAAATTGGGAGCCGGCTTTATCGTTGTTTTGACTGGGGATGTCATGACCATGCCTGGTTTACCAAAACGACCGGCAGCATTGAATATGGATGTGGCTGCTGACGGAACAGCGATCGGCTTGTTCTAATTAGACGCCTGATGACAAAAAATAACTTCTGTTCAAATGAGCAGAAGTTGTTTTATTATGTACTCGTCAAATGTTATGATGCAAGAAGCTGATGACTGGCTTTGTGGTAGGTAAACCAAAGTTGAAGGGTCATTGGAACCCAAATGAGAGGCTCACAAAGAATGACTCCTATATAGCCTGTATGAGGGATAATGAAAAATACAAAGAGAATTTTTCCTGTTAACTCGATAAAGCTAGAAATCAAAGGGGTCAATTTTCGGCCGATACCTTGGAGGGAATTCCCTAAAATCAAGAGGCATCCTAAAACTGGATAGAAGAAAGAGCTGATCTGCAGATAAAGACTGGCATTTGCGATCAAGTTAGGATCGCTAGATCCAGATATGAGGCTTGTAAAGAAGGGGCTTGTAAAGAAGAGGAAAACTGCAACAAAAATGGACCAAATAAGAGAGAGGAGACAAGCTTGTTTAACGCCTTTTTGAATGCGTCGGAATTGTTTAGCACCAAAGTTTTGCGAGGTAAAGGTCGTCATACTTGTAGAAATAGCGGCCATTGGCAGAAGGGCAAAGGACATGATCCGGCGGGCTGAGATTTGAGCACTAATGATGGTCATTCCAAGCTTGTTGATAGCTGATTGTAAGATGACGGTTCCAATAGAGACAATCGAAGACATGAGACCCATTGTCAGTCCTTGGCTAATCAAATCCTGATACAGCCTTTGATCCCAGACAAAATCTTTTCGACTTGGTAAAAGAAAAGGGACCTTTTTGCGGATATAAAAGAAACAAAGAAGTGCGGAGAAGCTTTGAGCAATAATAGTCGCAATTCCAGCAGATTGGACTCCGAGATGTAGTTGGGTAATAAAATATAGATCGAGAAGAATATTGAGAATGGCAGCGATAATCAGGAAGTAGAGTGCCGCTAAGCTATCGCCAACCGCTCTCAGAAGTCCGGCGCAAAGATTATAGGCAAAGGTCACTGCCACACCATTAACAATGGTGGAAATATATAGATAGGACTGAGCTACAATAGCTGATGGGGTCCCTAAAAACTGGAGCAGTGGATAAAGTCCGACAGCACCAATGAAGATCACGAGGAGACTGAGGATGCCACCAATAACAGTAGTTGCTGCAACTGATTTTCGTAATTGGTCTTCGTTTTTGGCTCCATAATTTCTCGCAATAATAATGCCCATTCCATTTCCAACACCGACAGCAAAACCAACGATCAAATCAAAAATAGCAGAGGTTGCTCCAACGGCAGCCAATGATTTTTGACCTAGAAAACGCCCCACAATCATAACATCCGAGGTATTGTAGAGTTGTTGAAATATATTGGACAAAAGAATAGGAAAGGCAAAACTTAAAAGAGCGGGTAAAATAGGACCATCTATGAGGTCCACACGTTGAATTCTTTTCATAGTGCCATTATACCAACTTCAGTAACCGGCGACAAGCATCGATGGTTGAATCCCCTTACATTTTTTGATATAATCGTGTCAGAAAAGGAGGCCTTATGAGCTTAACGAGCCAATTAATCACTGAAACGTTTCCAGATCTGGATAAGGTCGAAAGGCTGAATATCGAAGCATTTCCAGAAGAAGAGCGTGTTCCTTTGTCAGAATTTTTACGCTATACGGACAATGACGATGCCAATTTCTTTGCTTTTTATAACGAGGAAGAATTTGTCGGATTTGCTTTTTCAATCTATAATCAGAAAGCTTTTTATGTCAGTTTTTTTGCCATTATGCCACATTTAAGAAGCCACGGATATGGTCAAGAAATCATTGAAAAATTGGTGGAATTTTACCAAAGGACCATGATTCTTGAAGTGGAACGTTTAGATGAAGAATGCGACAATATAGAGCAACGTCAGTCTCGGATGGATTTCTATAAGCGAAATGGATTTAAAACTGCTAATGCCTTTTTAGAATACGATGATCTGAGTTTTGAGATTCTCTATCGAGGCGATCAATTTGATGAAGAGGCTTATCGGGACATCTTCCATAAACTGCAGGCAGAGAATTACTTTGATTTCCGTATTGAATACCGACGCTTTAGTGATCATTAGACATGATTTAAAAAAGTTCTCAGCTAATTTGCAGAGAACTTTTTTGGTTAGTAAATAAAGAAATAGTTCACGATACTCATGACTTGTGAAAAGAACCAAGGCAGAAACAGAAAAGCTAAGAAAGCAGCATGCCATTTCCAATAGAGAGAAACTAGCCCAACCGTCTCTCGGATCCAAGCCGATGGGAGATAATAAAAAGCTGTTTTTGAACCGACACTGCGTCCAGGGATTTTTAATTGTCTCATAAAGATACCAGCCCGAAGAGCGTGAAAAGAATTGGTCACGACTAAAACATATTTTCCTAGTCCCTGTTCTTGAAGGATAGCCTTACTAAAAGTCAAGTTTTCAAAAGTAGTACGTGAGCGATTCTCGATCAAAATGTCTTCCTGTGGTACCCCCTGTTCCATCAGGTAGTTTGCCATAGCAGCAGCTTCAGAAGTCAATTCGTCTGCTCCTTGTCCACCAGAAACAATCAGTTTTGGTCGTCCCTCGAACTGCTCATAGATAGCCTTTCCTTTAGTGAGACGCTGGGCCAACAGTGGTGGTACTTTATCCCCAATTAGACCGGAGCCAAGGACAATGATAGCATCAGGCTCTTTACGAACGGGAAAGTAATTGCAAAAAGTCCCATATAAAACATAAGAAAGATAAAGAAAAGTCGAGTAAAAGAGAGCAAAGTCTGTTGGATAAATCAAGAGATCTTTTCCTGGGAAATCAGGAATAAAATGAAGCGCCAAGGTGCCGATAATAAAGATCCCATATAGGAGTGAGAGGAGGTTAGCCAACCTTTTACCTTCAAAAGACATCATTTGACGGCCGTTAAAAAGAAGAAAAACAGTTGAGAAAATAATGCTGAGTAAAACAAGGATAGCAAGTACTGAAAAGATAATGATGGCAACCTTTTGGTTAAACCAGAGCTCCGTACGAACAACTAGTAGAAGGGCGGAAATTAGGAGGAAAAGTCCGAAACTTATTGAAAAGAGATAAGCATTGATCAGTCGTCTGCGGTCGTTTATAAAGAAAAATAAAAAAATGGTAGCTGGAACCAACCAGAATAGATAGAAAAACATGATGACTCCTAAATATAGTAGTAGTTCAATTGTAACACACTTGGCTAAAATGTGCTTATGAACTCCACAATCGTTCAATGTTATTAAAAGCCTTAACTGCCAATTGAGAAAAACAATAGATTCAGAAAAAAAGAATTGCCGTGGTGGATAAAAGCTGTTATACTAGAAAAGATTGACAAATGAAAAGGAGAACACATGTTACGAAAAGGTTCCTTAACAGGTTTGCTGTTATTTGGTATTTTCTTCGGTGCAGGGAATTTGATCTTTCCACCTGCGCTAGGCGCCCAGTCGGGTAGCCATTTTTGGCCAGCTATTGCTGGATTTGTCTTATCAGGAGTAGGGATTGCAATTATCACCTTGATTATTGGGACACTCAATCCTAAAGGCTATATCCATGAGATTTCTCGTAAAATAGCCCCTTGGTTTGCCATCGTTTATCTGGTAGCCTTGTATCTGTCTATTGGTCCCTTCTTTGCCATTCCAAGAACAGCTACTGTTTCTTACGAAGTTGGAATCGCCCCCTTGTTAGGAAATGCCAATGGAGGACTTGGTCTTTTCATTTTTACCTTGATTTATTTCTGTTTGGCCTATTTGATTGCCTTGTATCCTTCTAAAATCCTAGATAGTATTGGTCGGATTTTAACACCTGTCTTTGCTATCTTGATCGTTGTACTCGTTGTCCTTGGTGCTCTCAAGTACAGCGGAAACGCGCCTCAAGTGGCAACAGAAGACTACCAAGCATCTGCCTTTGGTCAAGGTTTCCTTGAAGGGTATAACACCTTGGATGCTCTTGCTTCAGTAGCCTTTAGCGTCATCGCAGTGACAACTCTTAATCAACTTGGTTTCACCAGCAAAAAAGAATACATTAAAACGATCTGGATTGTTGGTGTCGTTGTAGCTATTGGCTTTAGTATTTTGTATATTGGATTGGGTTATCTTGGAAATCACTTCCCAATTCCAGCAGAAGTGATGGCTTCCGATGCCAATAAGGGTGTTTATGTCCTCTCAGAAGCAACCAAGGCTATCTTCGGCCCAGTTGCTCAAATTTTCCTTGCAGGTATGGTAACGGTGACTTGCTTTACCACAACAGCAGGTTTGATCGTATCGACAGGGGAATTCTTCCATAACACTTTCCCTAAAATTTCTTACAAGGTCTATGCAACTCTTTTTACCTTGATTGGATTCTCCATTGCCAATCTTGGTTTGAGTGCCATTATTGCCTATTCATTGCCTGTCTTGATGATCCTCTATCCAATCACGATTACTATTGTGTTGATTGTGATTGTAAATAAATTTACTCAACTATCAAAACCAGGGATGCAATTGACTATTTTCTTAGTTAGCTTGGTTGCGTTTGGAGACGTTCTGGCAAGTACCTTTAAACTTGCAGGTCTAGCAAACATCATTAAGCACTTGCCGTTTGCTGCCCAATCCCTCCCATGGTTACTACCAGCAGTCGTTGGTATTGTCCTTGCTCTGTTCTTGCCCAATAAACAAAGTGCAGAAGAAGAATAAGATTTACTAGAAACTCTAAAGTTCCCCGCTTTAGAGTTTTTTTATTTTGAAACTAGTAACGAAATGGATTCTTTAAAACCAAAACGTAGCAGAAATTTTTAATTTAAGGAAGGGCATGTTATACTATTTCTAACATATCAATATACGGAGCGTTTTATGAATCAAATCGTTTTCTCTTTCACTGTCTTTCTGGCAGGGATTCTCTCCTTTTTCTCTCCCTGTGTCTTTCCTTTGCTCCCGGTCTACATCGGCGTTTTGCTAGGAAGTGATCAGGAAAAATCCGTTCAGATTTTTGGGAAAAAGATACGCTGGCATGGCATCGTTAAGACCTTGTGTTTTATCGCAGGTATTTCTGTTATTTTCCTTATCATAGGTTTCGGAGCTGGCTTATTGGGGCAGGTTATGTATACCAACTGGTTCCGCTACGTGATGGGAGCGCTGATCATTATCCTTGGTCTTCATCAGATGGAAGTCTTTCATTTTCATTTCCTTGAGAAGCAAAAATCAGTAGATTTTGGAGCCAACAAACAGAAGAATGAGTTGTTTTCAGCCTTTCTTCTTGGTCTTGGCTTTAGTTTTGGTTGGACGCCTTGCATTGGCCCTGTATTAGGATCGGTTCTTGCATTAGCAGCATCCAATGGACAAGATGCCCTCGTGGGTGCTCTCTATCTCTTTATCTATACATTAGGGATGGCCATCCCATTCTTGCTCTTAGCACTGGCATCAGGCCTTGTATTGCCTTATTTCAATCGTCTCAAACCCCATCTCTTGTTGCTGAAGAAAATCGGTGGAGCCATCATCATTATTATGGGAATTCTATTACTCTTGGGACAATTAAATAGCTTGTCTTCAATCTTTTCATAAATCAAATGGAGGTATTATACCTATGAAATTTATCAAATATACGTGTTTTTCAATCCTCTCAATCGCTTTACTGTCTGCTTGTTCGATGGAGCAATCAAGTGAGAGTGGTATGAACAATATGAGCAATCAAACCATGACCAACACAACCTCAAGTAAACATCCCTTAGTAGGAAAAGAAGCAAGTGACTTCGAACTAAAAGACATGAAGGGGAACACAGTTAAGCTTTCAGATTATAAAGGAAAAAAGGTTTATTTGAAATTCTGGGCTACCTGGTGTGGTCCTTGTCGTCAAAGCATGCCTGAACTTAATAAATTGGTTGAAGAAAAGGATAGAGATTTTGAGATTCTCACGGTTATGGCACCGGGAATGCAAGGGGAAAAAACAGAAGAAGAGTTCGTCGAATGGTTTGCCCAACAAGATTATCCATCAGTGCCCGTCTTGTATAATCCAGATGGCTCTGCCTTTGCGAACTATCAAGTACGTTCCATTCCTACAGAAGTCTTCATTGATAGCCAAGGGAAGATTGGTCATGTGCAGCTAGGGGCAATTTCAAACGAAGAAGCTAAGAAGATTATCAAGGAGTTAAAATAAAAAAATGAAGCGTAAAGCTTCATTTTTTTATTAGTTGCTTGCACCAGAAGTGGCATCAGCATCTCCGTGGCCTCCGTCACCATGTCCTCCAGCATCAGAAGCACCAGAAGTTGCATCTGCATCACCATGACCACCAGCAGGAGCAAATGGTCCGCTACCACCTACAAGGCGTTGACCTGTTGTTTGCAGGTACCAGTCTAACCATGGTTTGAAGTTGAAGACTATCTCATTGATACCAGCGTAAGAACCATCTTCATAATACATAGCTTGGTAGTTGTGGGTGTTGATCACGCCTTCAGGAGATCCTGGAACAATGGTTCGAACATATTCTTGGTTTCCGTTACGAAGAGTGCCGATTACCCATTCTACGTTTTTCATACGTGCGGGTGGAAGGGATCCGTGAACGGTTGACATCCGGCTACCAGATTGAGGTGGCACGCGTTTAGCAAACATGGTATCTGGATCTTGATGAGCATTGTTGTAGTAAAGGAATTGGTTGTTATCATCGGCATATGTCAACTCAAATGGCATGGCCTTCAAGAACATATTAATTTGGTCAACGGTTAGGATACCATGGTCAAGTTTGACATAAGTATCTCCAGAAACAGCACCTGTAAGTTCAGCTACTTTTTCAACCCAATCTGGATCATCCGGATCGACCTCAGTAACAGTTGTAGCAATTGGATGATTACAATCTAAATCTTCTGGTTCAATTGGTTTTGGTTTTTTCAATTTGGATACAACCTCAACGTATTTCATAAAATTATCCAAGCATGTTTCGAGGAATTTGACGGTTCCTTCGTTGATGATATTGCCGTCTTCGTCAAAAGCTTCTTTTGCTTTTCCAAGAAGGAATTCATTACCTGGAAGAGTATAAGCATTGACGCCTGGAGCATCAAGGATCTTGCGGAGGTGAACCTGAGCACGTGATGTCCCTTGGTCATAGTAGGAAGCACCAACGATCATTACTGGTTTGTTTTCAAATGGATGTACCTCAAAAGATAGCCATTCAAGAACAGATTTAAGAGCAGCAGAGATCGTATGATTGTGCTCTGGAGTAGCAATGATGACACCATCTGCTCGAGTAATTTTATTGTACAAAAGACGTAATTGGAAACTTTCGTCCCATTTTTCATCTTGGTTAAACATTGGAACTTCATCGATTTCAAGAACTTCCAATTCAAATTTGATCTTAAATTGGCGGCGAATGAATTCCAAGAGTTTACGGTTATATGATTGATCGTAGTTTGATCCTACAAGTCCTACAAATTTCATTCTTTTCTGTCTCCTATCTTACAAGTTTTCCCAGTCAAATTCTTCAGCATCTTTGCGAAGCAATTCTTGGGCGTTGCGTAATTTGTCTGTGATTTTCACAAACACACGGAAATCATTGAAGATGGCATCTAATTTTTGAATAACATCCAAATCTACCAAGTCTCCATTTTGATCAAAGGCTTGTAATGAATGAGATAGCAAGAATTCATCTGGCAAGACATTCGCCTTAATTTCTGGAGCGTTTAAGATTTGACGGAGTTGGAGTTGGGCGCGTGAAGATCCCAAGGTACCGTATGATGCCCCAGTAATCATGACTGGTTTGTTCAACAATGGGAAGACTCCGTATGAGAGCCAAGCTAGAGCACTCATCAAGACCGCTGGAATAGAGTGGTCGTATTCTGGAGTCCCAATAATGACTCCATCAGCCTCTTCAATTTTTGCAACAATATCCAAGACAGCGTCAGGTACTTGTTTGTCGGCTGGTTTGTTAAAGACAGGGATATCTTTAATTTCGACCAATTCGATCTCAGCCTTATCAGCAAAATGTTTTTGCATGTATTGAAGCAGTTGACGGTTTGTAGAACGTTTGGAGTTAGTCCCCACAATCGCAATAAGTTTTACCATGGAAATTTCCTTTCTGATAACAGAATTATAAATAAGATTGAAGCCCACTTGTATAGGCGATCTTGCCTGATTGTGAAACCAATAAGGTCTCTATACCAGGAAGTGATTCAACAGTGTTGAGGATAGAAGTAGGAGAGTCCCCGAACAGGCGGGTAGTCCATATCTCCCCGTCTACGGATCGATCAGATATAATGGTGATACTGGCTAAGTCTGTCTCAACCGGATAGCCTGTCGCGCTATCAAAGATATGGTGAAACGACTGGCCGTCGACTTCTAAATGACGCTCGTAGATGCCAGAGGTGACAACAGATTTATCCTTGACTGAGAGGACCAGTAAGTGATTTCCTCTTTTTTCGACAGGATTTTGAATGCCAATCCGCCAAGGCTGCTGTTTAACGGGGTGTTGACCGACGGTTAGGATATTTCCTCCAAGATCGATCAAGGCATCCTTGATTCCCTTAACTCTCAGATAGGTAGCAATTAAATCTGCGCTATAGCCTTTTGCTAAAGCTCCCAAGTCGATCTTCATTCCAGGACGTTTCAAAAAGACTGTATAGTTTTCTTGGTCTAGTTGAATCTGCTGGGGATCGATCTTTAAAAGCGCTTGTTCGATTTCTTCTGGTGCAGGCCGTCTGGCATCTGAAAATCCGATCCGCCAGGTTTGCACAAGAGGGCCGATAGCAATGTTTAAATGGCTATTTTTAGCTTGACTATGCAAGGTACCTAATGCGATCAGTTCAAAAAGATCTGGATGAACTTGAACAGGAGCAATACCAGCTTGGTGATTGACTTCCATGAGTTCAGACCTTGCATCATTAGCACTGAAGCGATGTTCGAAGGAGCGAAGAAGTTCAAAGCAATGCGCAAGGAGTTCATCCGCTTGTGGGTCACAGATCGAAACGGTGATAGTGGTTCCCATCAGACGTTCGGATCGACTACTTAGGTCCACTAAAAATCTATCCTTTCCAATTTTCACTTACTTACAGTATACCAAATAGAGACCGTTTTCACAATCCTTTCGGACAAATTATTTGACATTTCGTGAAAGCTGTGGAAGGAAGCTTTCAGAAGGTTTGAAGAAAAGATCACAAATATTGAGCAAATATCTTGTAACCGATATCATTTTTATGATATACTCAAGAAGTAAATTTTAATTAAAGGTAGGATTTATTCTATGAGTAAAATCGTTGTTGTAGGGGCAAACCATGCCGGAACAGCTTGTATCAACACTATGTTAGATAATTTTGGAAATGAAAATGAAATTGTGGTTTTTGACCAAAACTCAAACATTTCATTCCTTGGATGTGGGATGGCACTTTGGATCGGTGAGCAAATCGATGGTCCAGAAGGTCTCTTCTACTCTGATAAAGAAAAATTGGAAGCAAAAGGTGCAAAAGTCTACATGAACTCTCCTGTTCTTTCAATTGACTATGACAACAAAGTGGTAACTGCAGAAGTTGATGGAAAAGAACACAAAGAATCTTATGAAAAATTAATCTTTGCGACCGGATCAACACCAATCATTCCTCCAATTAAAGGAGTTGAAATCGTTCCTGGTAACCGCGAATTCAAAGCAACTCTTGAAAATCTTCAATTCGTTAAATTGTACCAAAACGCTGAAGAAGTGATCGAAAAATTGAAAGACAACAGCAAACACTTGAACCGTATCGCCGTAGTTGGTGGTGGTTACATCGGTGTTGAACTTGCTGAAGCTTTCGAACGTCTTGGTAAAGACGTTGTCTTGGTGGATATCGTGGACACTGTCTTGAACGGCTACTATGACAAAGACTTTACAGACATCATGGCGAAAAACTTGGAAGACCACAACATCCGTTTGGCTCTTGGACAAACTGTTCAAGCAGTTGAAGGAGATGGTAAGGTAGAACGTCTTGTAACCGATAAAGAAACCTTCGATGTAGATATGGTCATCTTGGCTGTTGGTTTCCGTCCAAATACAGCTCTTGCAGATGGTAAGATTGAACTCTTCCGCAACGGTGCCTTCCTTGTCGATAAGAAACAAGAAACGTCACTTCCAGGTGTCTACGCAGTTGGTGACTGTGCGACTATCTTCGATAACGCTCGTAACGAAATGAGCTATATCGCTCTTGCGTCTAATGCGGTTCGTTCAGGTATTGTTGGTGCCTACAATGCGACTGGTCATGAATTGGAAGGAATCGGTGTTCAAGGTTCTAACGGTATCTCTATCTACGGCCTTCACATGGTTTCAACTGGTTTGACTCTTGAAAAAGCAAAAGCTGCCGGCTTCAATGCCACTGAAACAGGCTTCAATGACCTTCAAAAACCTGAATTTATTAAACATGATAACTATGAGGTTGGCATCAAGATTGTTTATGACAAAGACACTCGTCAAATCCTTGGAGCTCAAATGGTATCACGTGATAGCGCCATCTCAATGGCCATCCACATGTTCTCACTTGCAATTCAAGAACACGTGACGATTGATAAGTTAGCCTTGACTGACTTGTTCTTCTTGCCACACTTCAACAAACCTTACAACTATATCACAATGGCAGCTTTAACTGCTGAATAATGACTAAATGAAAAACAAAGCTAGCGGTGCTAGTTTTGTTTTTTTTGTCTTTCCAAGTATTCATAGGCAGTGAAATAAGGTATAATGAATAGGATAAGAGTTTGAAGGAGTTAGGGAATGTCTGAAAAAGAAGAAGCCTTTAAAAATGAATTTCGTTTTGCCTCTAGTTCGATTGTGGCACATATTGTCAGAGGTGTTCTGGTTGGGATCGTTGTGGGCTGTGTCGTCTCGAGTTTTCGCTTTTTAATCGAACATATTTTTCATTTTGTTCAAGGCGTCTACAAGGAGATGTCTGGTCAACCACTTTATTTGCTGGCGATGCTGTTGGGGTATGGGGTGATCGTACTGATTGCTGGTCGTCTTATTCACACCAATCGGGATATCAAGGGATCGGGAATTCCGCAAGTCGAAGCAGAGCTCAAGGGTCTTTTGGCGGTGAGCTGGTGGGATACCTTGTGGAAGAAGTATATTTTAGGTGTCTTGGCCATCGGAAGTGGCTTGATGCTTGGTCGTGAAGGTCCTAGTATTCAATTAGGGGCTATGGGTGGAAAAGGAGTAGCCCATCATTTGAAGGTCAGCCCGGTTGAAGAGCGGTCTTTGATTGCAAGTGGAGCTGCTGCTGGCCTTGCGGCCGCCTTTAATGCACCGATAGCAGGGCTTTTATTTGTGGTTGAAGAGGTCTATCATCATTTTTCTCGATTCTTTTGGATTTCGACCTTGGCCGCTAGTCTGACTGCTAATTTTATTTCACTCAATGTCTTTGGTCAAACACCCGTACTTCATATGCCGCAAAATATTCCGCCGCTCCATTTGTCTCAGTACTGGATTTACCTTTTTCTTGGAGTCTTTTTGGGGGCAGCAGGTTATGTCTATGAAGTAGTGGTTCTGAATATCGGTCGATTGTATCGTTTACTTGAGAAGATTTTTCATGTTCCCTCTCATTACTCTTCCTTATTTGCCTTTGTCTCGATTATTCCAATCGGCTATTTCCTTCCACAAATTCTTGGTGGCGGGAACCAATTGGTTTTGGATTTGGCTCGAGTACCGTATCCAGTTCTATCGATCCTTCTCTATTTTACGATCCGGTTTATCTGGAGTATGTTGAGCTATGGTAGTGGTCTACCTGGCGGAATTTTCTTGCCCATTCTAGCTTTAGGATCTCTTTTAGGGGCCATCGTTGGAACTTTCCTCCAAAACATTGGCTTTATCTCTCAAAATCAATTACCTCTCTTCATTATTTTAGGAATGAGTGGGTATTTTGGGGCTATTTCGAAAGCTCCTTTAACCGCTATGATTTTGGTAACAGAGATGGTCGGTGATATTCGTAGTTTAATGCCACTGGGTATGGTCACCTTGCTGGCTTACATGATCATGGATCTCTTCCATGGAGCACCAGTCTATGAAGCCATGCTGGAGCAACTCTTGCCAGATAAGGCGCAAGAAGAAGGAGAGTTGACCTTGATTGAGATTCCTGTATCCGAAAAGATTGCAGGGAAACAAGTTCATGAACTCGAACTTCCCCAAGATATTTTGATTACTACGCAAATGAGAAGTGGTAAGAGCTATACGGTCAATGGTGCGACCCGCTTGTATCTAGGTGATAGCATCTTTGTGGTGGTGAAAGAATCAGAAATTGGACGAGTCAAGGATATTCTTTTGTAAAAGACAGTTTCTTAGAAAAGTCTTTCTATTATTAAATTTTCAGACAATTGTTGAAAAATGAGAAAACTTCTGGTAAAATTAGTCAAGAACAAAAGAGGAGAAGTCTTTCATGAAAAAATATAGTCTACTCTTATTGAGTGTTGCTCTTTTAGCAGGGTGTGCGAATTCTAGTAGCAAACAGTCGAGTCAAAAGACGCAAACCAGCTCAACGGTGCAGTTGTCAAAGGCTGACCAGAAGACCTTGGACAATGCGACAGCTGAATACAAAGACTTTGTTGAAATGCAAATCGACCAATTGCTTAAGGATACAGAAGGTTTCCGAGATACCCTAAAAGCTGGGAATTTGGAAGAAGCTAAAAAACAATATCCCTTGATCCGCATGGCCTATGAACGCTCAGAACCGATTGCTGAAACCTTTGGGGAGTCTGATGTGAAGATTGACTACCGTTTGGTGGACTATGTGGATGAAAATAAATCAGAAGAAGGCTGGTCTGGCTTCCACCGGATTGAGCGCATCATTTGGGAAAACAATACCACAGATGGCACTGACAAATATGCAGACCAACTGGTGAACGATATCAAGGAGTTAAAAGCTAAGATCGCAACCGTTGATGTGACTCCTGATGTGATGCTAACTGGGGCTGTTGATCTGCTAAATGAAGTGGCAACGCAAAAGATCACAGGTGAAGAAGAAGTCTTCTCTCATACAGATCTGTACGACTTCCGTGCCAATATTGAAGGAGCTGAAAAGATTTTCTCTCTCTTTAAACCTTTGATTGAGAAAAAAGATGCCAAGTTGGTTAAAACCTTGGAAGCAGAATTCAAAAATGTCAATGATTTATTGGACAAACACATGACTGATGAAACAAATTACAAGTCTTACACAGATTTGACCAAGGAAGATACCAAGGAATTGGCTGAAGCGGTGACCAAACTTGGTGAACCTTTGTCTCAAATGGGTGTGATTTTAGATGGGAAATAAGAAAAATGGCTGACGAAAAATTTTTAGATAAAAAAATGGACCGTCGTGAATTTCTTAAAAAAGCAGGTATTGGAGGGGCTGGTCTAGCGCTGGGCCTCTCTGGTGCATCTGCTTTTTTCGCTAATCAAGACAGTTCCAGTAAAAAAGCTTATGATGGGGATGAAGACATCTCCTTTTATGGCAAGCACCAAGCAGGGATTACGACGGCCATGCAGAAGGCTTGCTACTTGGTGGTGCTGGATCTTCACACGACGGACAAAAAAGAAGTCATCCAGCTCTTTAAAGACTGGACCGATTATAGTAGTAAATTAGTCGAAGGGCAGTTGGTCAAAAAAGATGGCGCCAATGCCCTCTTGCCGCCAACGGATACAGGTGAAACAGTAGGACTCAACCCCTATCGCTTGAGTCTGACATTTGGTGTCTCTGCTAGCTTTCTCAAGAAATTAGGTTTGGAGTCCAAACGTCCCAAGCTCTTTCGTGATTTGCCTCCATTTCCAAAGGAGCAGTTGCAGGACAAATACACTGGTGGCGATATCGTCATTCAGGCCTGTGCCGACGATGAGCAAGTAGCCTTTCATGCGGTGCGAAATCTCATCCGCAAAGGTCGCAATACCATCACCATGAAGTGGAGCAAGTCCGGTTTTGCGGCGATTGGTGACAGAAAAGAAACGCCGCGTAACCTCTTTGGTTTCAAGGATGGAACAGCAAATGTCACGACGGAGAAGGATTTTGATAAGGTCGTCTGGACAGACAGCAAGGATTGGATGAAGGGTGGTTCCTATATGGCCCTTCGCCTAGTGCAAATGCACTTGGAAACTTGGGACCGAACCAATTTGCAGGAGCAGGAAAATACCTTTGGTCGCTACAAGGAGTCCGGTGCTCCATTTGGTAAAACTAACGAATTTGATGAAGTAGATTTATCTAAACTACCTGTAGATTCACATGTCCGTTTGGCCAAAGAAGTCGATCGACCGATTTTACGGCGGTCTTATTCTTATTCAGATGGTATCAACGAACAGACTGGGCAATTTGATGCCGGCTTGATCTTTATCGCCTTTCAAAAGGATCCGAACAGCTTTGTCAAAATCCAAACCAACTTGGGTGCGGTGGATAAAATGAACGAGTACATCACCCATATCGGAAGTGGACTCTTTGCTTGCTTTGCAGGCGTTGAGAAAGGAGGGTATCTTGGTCAAGCACTCTTTGAATAAACTCTTGATCTTGTTCGGCCTTCTTGCCTTGTTCTGGACTCATCCAGTGGCTGCGGAGTCTTATAGCGATCTCTTTATCAAGATCACAGATGCAACAACAGCTGTACAAAATAAGGACCAGGATAAGGCCAAGGAATTAATTGCTGAGATTCAGGCTGATTTTGGATCCAAAGACCACCATGATTCCAAGGCAGGGAAAAAAGTTAGCCAAGCCCTGGCTATAAAAGGGGAGGTAAGGAAAGAGGACCTCACCAAGATCTCATCTGCCTTGCTGGCTTTTGAAAAAGAGCAAAATCCGGTCGATTTAGAGGCGGAAAAAGACAAACTCGTGAGTCGCCTCGCACCTTACTTTAAGAACCTACAAGAGGCCATTGCAGCTAAGGATCTGGATAAAACCCGTCAAACCTATGCAGATCTCAATAACACCTGGACGCGAAACGAAGCGGTGGTAAGAGATCACAGCACAGCCTACTATGGCAAAATCGAGACGGCCATTTCGCTCTTGCGCAGTAGTATTGAAACAGAGCCTACTGATTTCACCAACATCCAGTCCTCTTATAATGACCTCAAAAACGGGATTGATGCCTTTGTAAAAGGAGAAGCCATTAGCAGTGCCAGTACGGATTTGACGTTGAAAGATGGGATCAAGCTTTTGGAGAAGGCGCAAAGCCAATTCCAATCCGGCGATGATAAATCTGCTGCAGCGACTATGAAGCAGTTCATCACGATCTGGCCAACCATCGAGGGGGATGTTAGCACGACCAATCCCAGTCTCTACACGCGCGTAGAGAGCGAATCCCCAGTCATTATGGTAAAGGGGAAAGAAAAAGCCTATCAAGAGAAATTACAAGCCTTGATCAGGGACCTGTCTGCGATCGATACGACAGCTTCTTACAACGCTTTTGATGCCATGTTGATTCTTCTGCGTGAAGGAGTAGAAGCGCTTTTGATCGTCATGGCGCTTGTGACGACCCTTAAGGCCGCTAAGATGAGGAAAGGCCTCAAATGGGTTTACGGTGGAGCTATTGCTGGTGTTCTTGCCAGTGCAGCGATCGCTCTTGTTTTGCAAGTAGCTTTTCCAGCCGTTACTTCGGGGTCTAACCGGGAAATCATTGAAGGTGGCGTTGGGATTTTCGCTGTAGTCATGATGATTCTCATCGGAATTTGGCTCCACAGCAAGTCCTCTGTCAAACAGTGGAATGCCTTTATGGACCGTCAAATGAAGACCGTAACGGCTACAGGAAGCTTTGTGTCGATGTTTGCTCTCAGTTTCTTAGCAGTCTTTCGTGAAGGGGCTGAGACCATTCTCTTTTATGTCGGAATCATTCCGCGGATTACAACTGCGAATTTCTTACTGGGAATCGGGCTTGCTATAGCTGTTCTCATCATCATTGCAGTGGCCATGACCAAGGCCAGTCAAGCTATCCAACCTCACAGAATCTTTTTCATTCTAACTTGGTTGATATACGCCTTGGCCTTCAAGATGCTCGGTGTCAGCATCCACGCCCTTCAGTTGACCAATATCCTACCTAGCCATTTGGTCAATGGGCTTCCAACCATCGATTGGGCGGGCATCTATCCAAGCTGGGAAGTTCTTCTTCCTCAATGTATCTTTGTGGCCTTGATCGCACTCGTTACGGTGAGACAACATGGCAAAGAGTAGAGCAGATGAAATGACCATTGTTGAACATTTGGTCGAATTTCGAAAACGATTGATCGCTGTGGTCTTGTGTTATATTATCGTCTTTCTGGTGGCTTTTGTATTTGGTGGAGAACTCTATCAAGCCTTGACGGCTAGCCTACATCAAAAACTGCTGGTACTGGGACCGAATGATATTCTCTGGATCTATGTTTCGCTGGCCAATCTTACAGCCTTTAGCCTGACCTTGCCCTTTATTGTCTACCAGATCTGGCAATTTGTAAGGCCGGCTCTGAAGGAGAAGGAGGCGCGTGCAATCTTTGCCTACATCCCAGCTAGCTTTATTTGCTTTGTGCTGGGGCTTGCATTTGGTTATTTCTTTGTCAGCCCAGCGATTTTAGAGGTCTTGATGCGTTTAGGAGAAGGGCTGTTTGATACCCAATTAACAGCACAAAATTATTTAACCTTCTTATGGCATACTACCTTGCCTTTAGGGGTCTTGTTCGAGTTACCAGTTTTGGTCGCTTTTCTGACCTCGATTGGGATCTTGACACCACAGTTTTTAATAACCTACCGACGTTACGCTTACTTTGTCCTGCTGGTCTTAGCCGTCGTGCTAACCCCTGCAGACTTTATCAGTGACTTGGCCATGACACTCCCTTTGATCCTCTTATTTGAAGTCAGTGTCGCCATCAGTAAAGTCATCTATTCAAGAAAAAGGAGAAACTAATGGGAATTTTACGTGATATTGGAGCACCAGGATTGATCATCATCATCCTGGGCGCCCTCTTGATTTTTGGACCAAAACGCCTGCCAGAGTTGGGTCAGTCCATCGGCAAAATGTTTGCTGAATTTAAGACAGCTCTCAACAAAGGCAGTGAAGAAGCAGACCAAGACGCCAAAGAAGCTAAAGAAGAAAAAGAATAATCAGACAATTTTCAAAATTCTATTGAGTTCGATTGCATAAAAAGGTATAATAAGACAAGTACTTGCAATCGACGAAGGAGGAAACCATGATTATTACGATTTTGTCACTCATTTTCTATTTCAGCTATATCGGATTCTTATGCTGGTTAGTCGTAAAAATTGTCGAAAAATTGTTCAATTTCTTATTGAACCGTTAATAAAGTAACAATCCATTTCACCCTGTGTGAGTGGATTTTTTGTATCCAATTCAGTTAGAAAAATTAAAGTAAAGAAGTCTTAACGGTCTCAGATTGAAGATAAAGTCATTTAAAAAACTTTCCTTAAGTGAGTACGGTCGTCAGTGAACTTCGTAGAAGTTCCTTGACTAAATCAAGATACAAAAGGCGTCTGCGGATAAAGTCAAAAGAGGAATTTAGAAAGCAAGTGAAACAACACAACAAAACCATCGTTTTACTGACTGTTTTGTTTATTGCTATGTTTTCCATTTCAATGTTTTTATATCTTTCAACTCCTAGTATCTTCTTGTTGCTAGTGATGGACTATATCGTTTGTTTTTCTTATCTATTTTATAAGAAAGTTAAGCTTAATAGAAATACAGTAATTACAAGATTGTAATATTTTCTGTTATAGCTTTATGTGGCATGGGTATAAATTGATATAACTTTTATTATCTATGGTATAATGAGATAAATTTGGAGTTGTAGAGGTGAGCATTTGGAAGGACATAGACCTGATTTTAGAGATATTAAATCATTTGAAGAATTTAACAGATACTACTGGTATCGAGAAGAGCTTTCACAAATTTGTAAGTACCTTGGATTAGAATACAGATGTACAAAAAAAGAATTAAATCATATTATAGAACAATATTTTAAGGGAAATAGAGTAGAAAAATTTTTGAGGAAAAGAAACAAAAATCAAACCGAAATAATAACCCTAAATACATCATTACTTGAATGTGGGTTTTCCTTTAATCAGAAATTTCGTGATTATTTTTCAGCTGTAACAGGTGTTAATCCGTTTAAGTTTAATGCTGATATGGCAACTGCTTGGAGAAAAGTAAAACGGGACAACAACATAAATTTTACAATCAAAGATATGATTAAAATATACTATGGAGAGTCAGACTACGCCAAGTATGATAATTCAGCTTGCCAATGGAATCAATTTCTAAAAGACTTTTGTGCAGATGAATTTAGCAATCATTACTCCAACAAGTTAAAAGTTGCGGCTATCCTTTGGAATGAAGTTAGAGATTCAAAAAATAAAAAAATTTATTCACGGGGACTTCTAAAAGAATATAGCTACAAAATAGAGGAGTACTGTAAGTAAACAATTTCAAGTTTGTCGAACGGAATATAAAGTAATAAAGACGTTAGGAATAAAAAATCTATCGTCTTTTTCATGCCTATTTTCAATTTATATTGCTATCAATAAATAGGGAAAACTCGCAAGAGTTGCTAACTAGTATTTCAAACGCCTCTCACTAATATATACACGACAAAATGCTAATCTTCCTATATCCTATTTTTCGCAACTCTAGTATATCAGATGAACATGTCTTTTGTGTTGCACTTCATTTTTCAACAGGGCAAATAAAAAGATAGTTGAAAACTATAGAATATTGAAATTACGCTATTTTTAGTCCAACTGAAACTCATACTTTCCAAACCAGACTTAAAAAAAGCTCGTAAAGCATCACAATTTAGTAAAGGTTAATTCGTTACTGGAATTACTTACAAGATCTTAGCACTCTGTTTCTGCAGAGTGCTTTTTTGTTTTATAGAATATAAGAAAATAGAATACGGATATGGTATAATGGAGTAACAAGTATTTCATTAGAGGAAGTGGCCAGATGAAAATTATAGTTGATCGAGATTCAGTTTGTGCCGGAGATGATATTTACAACCATGAGATGACATTCGAGGTGCCAGAAAGCCTCACTGTTGCTGAATTCTTTAACTTCGTGCAGAACCATGGCTTCTTAGCTGCCATTCAAGGAAATGATGTAGCGTGGGGGCTTCAAAATAGCACGGGTAAAATCGGAGAGTATTTTACAAAAACAGGAGAAGTCACGCATTCAGAAATTAACATTAAAGATAAAATTGATGAAGCTGGTGGCAAACCTAATTTCTATGTACGCTATTATAGTAACCCGGAATGGTCAAGAGAAAACAGTAGTAGAGGATAAGCTTGAAGAAGAAAGAGTTTTTAGTCCGAATGAATTTGAAAAACAAATTGCTTAGTTAATAGCACTCCTTCTACGAGATTATAAAATTCATTTTACAATCTCGTAGAAGGGGTCCAGCAACCTGAGGGCGCTATCCTTCAAATTTTTCTCCCAAAATGTGTCCAAAATATTGACAGAATGCCAAGAAGACCTTCAACCTCTGTTAGAGGATTATTTGAGAGCTAATTCAGAATACTGGAAAGAATACCAAGATCAGTTCAGAGAGCTATTTGACAAGGATTTTTATCAAAAACAACGAGAAGAAATAATGTCTACAGGCTATGTGGTTGATAGTCTGAAAGCTAGTCTCTGGTGTCTAGGGACAACAGAGACTTTTGAAGGAGCTGCTTTAAAAGCGGTCAATCTCGGAAATGACACCGATACGATTGGTGGCATCACAGGAAGCTTTGCTGGAGCTCTCTATAAACTGGAAGGTATTCCAGATAAATGGGGACAACAATTGGTGAATAGAGAATTGATCGATGAAAAATGTCAAAAATTGATAGAGTGCCTAGGTCAGTTAGATCTATTTATGAATGTGGAATACTTGCTTTCTCTGCTAGATGATCTAGCAGAGAAAAATTTTTATTAGATATGACATCAGTCAGCTAAACCCTTTTAGCTGTCTTTTTTTGCTAGCGACTCGGTCACTAACTTGCTTGTCAAAGTATAATTCGGTATCATAGATATATAATGCTTGGTAAGTAGCCCTATTGTCAGTTCGGAACAAGTAGATAGGAGAAGAGGAGAAAAACTAGTGGATAAAGACCAATTGATAGAGAAACCAGAAATAAATATTGTTGGGGTTATTGCAAATCATCAGTTTAACTGGTATATTTGTTCAAACGATATGTGGACAATGGATATCGATAAATATATTCAGGCATACCAGGAAGCAGG
Source organism: Streptococcus parasanguinis (assembly GCF_019929185.1). GTDB lineage: Bacteria > Bacillota > Bacilli > Lactobacillales > Streptococcaceae > Streptococcus > Streptococcus parasanguinis_O. Next base: position 197,917 of record NZ_JAHZPC010000001.1, on the reverse strand, counting down.
TCTGAATGTTGATTTCTCCTATTTACCTGAGATTCAACAGAATCTTTATGTGATTACAAAAAGCAATCTTGAGAGCTACTTAGAAATGTATAAAGATGATTGGCTGAAGGTGACGGTTGAAGAATTGATCGAAATGATCAAACGCTCAATAGATTGTGAGGACTTACATTCAGAGATTATTTTTGAAGGAAAAGGTTTACTCCCGGATCTTTTAATCGATTTTGATAAAGAGGAGTTTTATTCAAACCATCTGGGGATGAAAAACTACGAAAGATATGTTCCGAACGGATGGAAGATTTTTTCAGGGAAATTCGATCATTTGATCCCAAAAGAGGAGCAATATTGGATTGAAAAGACTGGCGCTAACCAATGAAGGAATTAATTATAAAATAAAAAGGAAGAGACAAAACACATGCAGTTTTATTTTATTGGTGGCCTAGGTGGTAATAGCTACCATCTGGCTCCACTTATGGATGAGCTAGGCTTTCCTGTGACCTTTCTAGATCCCTATAGGGAAATGATTCGGACAGAAAAAGATCTTCATGCTTGGTTTCAAGGTCAGATCGGCCAGGTGGAAGAGATCTGTTTATTGGGACATTCCTTGGGTGGAGATTTGGCTCGTTATTTGGCTGCCGAGTTTCCTCAGATTCGAGCTTTGATCCTCCTGGATGGGGGTTATCTGGATATGGAAAAGATCCTGCCTCTTGAAGAAGAACTAGAAGGAACGGCGTCTTTCATGCAGCAGCAAGTCTTTGCGACTTTAGAAAAAGCGGTGTTAGCAGAACTTGGTGATGGAGTAGATCCTACGCCTATAGCGCGAAAAGCTGTAGAGGCTAGCTATCGCTGGAATCCAGTGAGTGAACAATATGAATTAAACCTGGATCTCGAAAAGGTCATGGCCATATTGCGTCTACGGCGTCAGATCAAGACTTACCGGATTCCACTGGCGGACCTGCCTGTACTTTTTATTGGACCTCGGTACCAAGAAGAACCTGAATGGAGAAAAGAAGTTCTGAAGCAACTAGATCCCCAGATCAAGCAAGTCTTGCTAGAAGGTTTGGGACACGAACTATATACAGAGGCGCCAGAAATTGTAGCTAGAGAAGTCAACAATTGGCTCCAAAATGTTCATAAATAAAACCTGTTTCTCTGTTTGAAACGGGTTTTTATCTTGTAATTTCCGAACATTGTTTCCTATAAAATCATTCCCGTTGCATTAGGTCCGTATCTTTGGTATAATCTATCAAGGAAACGTCAAGAGACGTAGCGATGCGCTTGCGCATAGGTAGGTCAGTTTTTAGAAAAGAGATTTTTCAATCTATGTTAAATGAATTTCCTATTTTCGACTATGAAGATATTCAGTTGATTCCCAACAAATGTATCATCAATAGCCGGTCAGAAGCAGACACAACCGTCCAATTTGGGAAGCATACCTTCAAGCTTCCAGTTGTTCCAGCTAATATGCAGACGATCCTGGATGAGAATGTGGCAGAGCAGTTGGCGCGTGGTGGTTATTTCTACATCATGCACCGTTTTGATGAAGAGGGTCGGATTCCTTTTGTCAAACGCATGCATGATCAAGGTTTGATCGCTTCCATTTCGGTTGGTGTTAAGGAATACGAATACGACTTTGTGAGTCAATTAAAGGCAGATGCGCCTGAGTACATCACTATTGATATCGCACACGGTCATGCGGATAGTGTCATTCGGATGATTCAACACATCAAGAAAGAATTGCCAGATACCTTTGTCATTGCCGGAAATGTTGGAACACCTGAAGCTGTTCGTGAATTGGAAAATGCGGGAGCTGATGCGACTAAGGTCGGAATCGGCCCTGGTAAGGTTTGTATCACCAAAGTGAAGACTGGATTTGGTACAGGTGGTTGGCAATTAGCTGCTCTTCGCTGGTGCTCAAAAGCAGCGCGTAAGCCAATCATTGCGGACGGTGGTATTCGGACCCATGGCGATATTGCCAAATCGATTCGTTTCGGGGCATCTATGGTCATGATCGGTTCTCTCTTTGCAGGACATATTGAAAGTCCTGGTAAAACAGTAGAGATTGATGGAGAGTCTTTCAAAGAGTACTATGGATCTGCTTCAGAGTACCAAAAAGGTGCATATAAGAACGTCGAAGGTAAGAAGATTTTATTGCCTGCCAAGGGTCATTTGCAAGATACCTTGACAGAAATGGAACAAGATTTGCAAAGTTCGATCTCGTATGCAGGAGGCCGAAAATTAGCAGATTTGAAACATGTTGACTATGTGATCGTTAAGAATTCTATCTGGAATGGCGATGCACACTAATTGAATTACTTATTTATTTCACGAATGGGCGTGATGTTTCTACAAGGTGCCGGAACACCTAACAATAAGTAAGTCGGGATTATTTCTCTTTTTAGAGAGATTTCAAGGCTTGCTTAGCAGGCCTTTTTGTGTTTTATGAATGAAGTAGAGGATTTTTAAAAAAGTAGGAGGAAGTATGAAATTACTTGAAGAACGCATCTTAAAAGATGGTAACGTTTTAGGTGAGAATATCCTCAAGGTGGACTCCTTTTTGACCCACCAAGTGGATTTCAAACTCATGAAAGAAATTGGCCAGACCTTTGCGGACCGGTTCAAAGATGCGGGTATTACCAAAGTCGTCACCATTGAAGCGTCTGGGATCGCGCCAGCCCTTTATGTAGCGGAAGCACTTGATATCCCTATGATTTTTGCGAAGAAAGCGAAAAACATCACCATGAATGAGGGGATTTTGACCGCTGAGGTTTATTCCTTTACCAAGCAAGTCACTAGTACGGTGTCAATTGCTGGTAAATTCTTGGATCCAGCGGATAAGGTTTTGATCATTGATGATTTCCTTGCAAATGGCCAAGCAGCTAAGGGCTTGATTCAGATCATCAAACAAGCTGGTGCTCAAGTGGAAGCCGTTGGGATCGTCATTGAAAAATCCTTCCAAGATGGACGGGGATTATTAGAAGAGTTGGGATATCCAGTTGTATCCCTCGCGCGTTTGGACCGTTTTGAAAATGGTCAGGTTGTATTTAAGGAGGCAGACATCTAATGCAAAAACAAGAAAGCCATTCACAGGCCGCTGTTCTAGGCTTGCAACATTTATTAGCCATGTATTCGGGATCAATTTTGGTGCCGATCATGATCGCGGGAGCTTTGGGCTACAATGCTCATCAGCTAACCTACCTCATCTCTACAGATATCTTCATGTGTGGGGTAGCGACCTTCCTGCAAGTCCAGCTCAATAAATACTTTGGGATCGGTCTTCCGGTAGTCCTTGGGGTTGCCTTCCAGTCTGTGGCACCTCTCAGCATGATCGGGGCTAGCCATGGTAGTGGGGCCATGTTTGGCGCCTTGATTGTTTCAGGGATTTACGTTGTTCTGGTCTCAGGATTCTTCTCGAAAATCGCCAACCTCTTCCCATCCATTGTGACGGGATCTGTCATTACGACCATTGGTTTGACCTTGATTCCGGTAGCGATTGGGAACATGGGGAATAACGCAGCCAAACCAACGGTGCAAAGTCTGATTTTAGCCGTGATCACCATTCTCATCATTCTGGTGGTCAATATCTATACGACTGGCTTTATCAAGTCTATCTCTATCTTGATTGGATTGATTGTAGGAACTGCTATTGCGGCTTCTATGGGCTTGGTGGATTTCACACCTGTATCGCAAGCACCAGTCGTTCACGTTCCAACACCTTTCTTCTTTGGAGCACCTAAGTTTGAAATTACTTCAATCTTAATGATGTGTATCATCGCGACGGTTTCTATGGTGGAATCAACAGGTGTTTATCTTGCACTTTCAGATATTACCAAAGATCCGATTGATAGCACGCGCCTCCGTAATGGCTACCGCGCTGAAGGGTTGGCTGTTCTTCTCGGTGGTATCTTCAATACCTTCCCTTACACTGGATTCTCACAAAACGTTGGTTTAGTGAAATTGTCTGGTATCAAGACTCGTCTTCCAATCTATTATGCAGCTGGTTTCCTTGTTCTACTCGGTCTCCTTCCTAAGTTTGGAGCTTTAGCACAAATTATCCCAAGCCCTGTTCTTGGTGGAGCGATGCTAGTCATGTTTGGTTTCGTATCTATTCAGGGGATGCAAATCCTTGCGCGTGTTGATTTCGAACACAATGAGCACAATTTCCTCATCGCAGCTGTATCGATTGCAGCAGGGGTTGGCTTGAATAACAGTACCCTCTTTAATGGCCTTCCAACAGGATTCCAAATGTTCTTTGCAAACGGAATTGTAGTTGCAAGTGTCTTAGCGATCGTTCTCAATGCGATTTTAAACCGCAATAAATAATTATCTCAAATTTACCGGAGGTCCTTGGATCTTCGGTTTTTTTGACTTTTAAGGAGACATATAGTAGAGTGGAAGAGGAGAAAATCTTATTTGATGAGAAGAGAGTTAGAATCATGTATTTAACCTATCACTTTAAAGAACGCTTGCGCTTGTTTTTGAGTCTGTTTTTGCCAATTTTGATCTACCAATTGGCCAATTATTCCGCCAGCTTTGTCGATACAGCCATGACCGGTCAGTACCGGACCCTTGATTTGGCTGGGGTGTCTACAGCTACCAGTCTGTGGAATCCTTTTTTTACTTTCCTGACCGGGATTGTCTCTGCTCTGACACCGATTGTCGGGCATCACTTAGGCAAGGGAAATAAAGAACGGATTGCTGGCGATTTTTACCAATTCCTCTATATGTCATTTGCTATGGCCATACTCTTAATAGGCTTTGTCTGGGGGATTGCGCCCATGATTCTCAAGCAGATCGGCTTAGAAAATGTTGTTGCTCAAATAGCCATTCGCTACTTATATTTCCTTTCTCTAGGAATCTTACCCTTGTTGCTCTTTAGTATCGTGAGGACCTTCCTTGATACGTTGGGAATGACGCGTTTATCGATGTACTTGATGCTCTTGCTCTTGCCTTTGAATGCTTGTTTTAACTATATCCTGATCTATGGGGCTTTTGGTTTTCCTGAGATGGGAGGAGCGGGAGCAGGTCTTGGAACCTCTCTGGCCTACTGGGTCTTGCTGGCTATTGCAGTTTTGATCTTGTGCAAGCACCCTAAGGTAGCATCTTTCCAATTGTGGAAGCCGCAACCTTATGATTTTAAAGGAATGAAAGAAGTATTGCGCCTTGGGCTTCCAATCGGTGGAATTGTTTTTGCAGAAGTCATCATCTTCTCGCTGGTTGGCCTTTTGATGGCAAAATTCCCATCACTCACCATCGCTAGTCACCAATCGGCCATGAATTTTTCTACCCTGATGTATGCTTTCCCAGTCAGTATCTCAAGCACCATGGCTATTATTGTATCTTACGAACTAGGAGCAGGAAGACCAGAAGTGGTCAAACAATATTGCCGTTTGGGACGGCTGACAGCCTTTGGCTTTGCGATTGTCACCCTCGTCTTTCTTTATACATTCCGCTTTCAATTGGCGGGGCTATACGGCAAGGATCCAGTCTTTGTGCAGCAAACTGCTATTTTTATGACCTATAGTCTCTTTTTCCAAGTAGCTGATACCTTTGCGGCACCCCTTCAAGGGATTTTGCGGGGCTATAAGGATACAACCGTTCCTTTCTTATTAGGAGTCTTTAGTTATTGGTGTATCTCTATCCCACTAGGGATTTTCCTTGACCATGTGACCACCCTTGGTCCCTATGCCTATTGGATTGGTCTTATTTCTAGCCTTGTTGTGAGTGGTATTTGCTACCAACTTCGGCTCTGGCAGATCGAAAAAAAGCAAACAAACTAAAGTCTGGGAAACCAGGCTTTTTATGTATCGTAAATAGTATAAATTTTCTGAAAGTTCTTGACAATTGATGTCAAAGTGGTAAGATTAGGAGGTAGAAATGAAGAACTAGAAGGAGAACAAGATGAGAAGTGATATGATCAAAATGGGGATCGACCGGGCACCAGCGCGTGGTCTCCTCTATGCAACAGGGCAAGTAAAATCAGCAAAGGATATGCAAAAGCCCTTTATTGCAATTTGTAACTCCTATATTGATATCGTTCCAGGGCATGTTCACCTGCGTGAATTAGCAGATATTGCTAAGGAAGCTATTCGCGAGGCTGGCGGTATTCCTTTTGAGTTTAATACCATTGGTGTGGATGATGGGATTGCCATGGGGCATATTGGGATGCGTTACAGTCTTCCATCTCGTGAATTGATTGCCGATTCTGCAGAAACAGTTATTAATGCCCACTGGTTTGACGGGGTTTTCTACATTCCTAACTGTGATAAGATTACACCAGGGATGATTTTGGCGGCCATGCGTACTAATGTGCCAGCTGTATTTTGTTCTGGTGGACCTATGAAGGGTGGCGTTGACATGACGGGGCATCAAGCGACTCTCTCCAGTTTGTTTGAAGCAGTAGGGACTTATCAGGCTGGTGATATGAGCATGGATGAGCTGGATTTCCTGGAAAAAAATGCTTGTCCAACTTGTGGCTCTTGTTCTGGTATGTTTACCGCCAACTCCATGAACTGTTTGATGGAAGTATTAGGCCTTGCTCTTCCAGGAAATGGTACTATCCCAGCTGTTTCAGATGAACGCCGTGAATTGGTTCGCCAAGCAACCAAACAATTGGTGGAGAATATTAAAAAGGATATCCGTCCACGGGATATTGTGACCAAAGAAGCTATCGATGATGCTTTTGCGCTTGATATGGCCATGGGTGGTTCAACCAATACTGTTCTCCATACGCTTGCGATTGCGCGAGAGGCAGGGATTGACTATGATCTCAAAGATATCAACGAAATTGCCAAGAAGACACCTTATCTCTCTAAAATTGCACCTTCAAGTGTCTACACTATGCATGATGTGCACGAAGCTGGTGGTGTTCCAGCCATTATCAATCAGTTGATCAAAAAAGGTGCTATTAAGGGTGATCGTATTACAGTTACTGGTAAAACCTTGAAAGAAAACGTAGCTGGTGCGGAAATCAAAAATGAAGAAATTATCCATCCAATTGAGCATCCTATCTCAACAGTTGGTGGTTTGTCTATCCTTTACGGAAATATTGCTCAAGATGGAGCGGTTATCAAGGTCGGTGGCGTCGATCCGTCTGTGACCACTTTCCGCGGTAAGGCTATTTGTTGCGATTCACAAGATCAAGCCCTTGAGTTGATTGACAATGGAACAGTCAAGAAGGGACATGTCGTTGTCATTCGTTACGAAGGTCCTCAGGGTGGTCCTGGTATGCCAGAAATGTTGGCGCCAACTTCTAAGATTGTCGGACGCGGTCTTGGTAAGGATGTGGCTCTCATTACGGATGGTCGTTTCTCAGGAGCTACTCGTGGGATTGCGATTGGTCACGTTTCTCCAGAAGCAGCAGAAGGTGGAAATATCGCCTTAATTGAAGATGGGGATGACATCGTGATTGACCTTCCAAATCGTACCCTTTATTTGCTTGTCGATGATGCAACGCTTGAAGAACGCCGTAAACACTTGAAACCTTTCAAATCTAAGATTTCAAGTGGATGGTTGCGCCGTTACACTGCTTTTGCTAAATCAGCTAATGTCGGTGGAACTCTGATGAGTGATGAAGAATTCGAAGAACGTAAAGCAGAACGACAAGCACAAGAAAAATAAGAAAAAACCTTTCCTGCTATGTTTTATCACAAGCAAGAAAGGTTTTTTTAGTGGAAATATTATTTGGTGCGCATTTCACCTTGAGGGAAGTAGGTTCCTTCAGGCATATCATTAATGATTATGTGAACAGCTGACTGAGGAGCGCCAGTATTACGGACAACAACCTCCGTTACTTCTTTAGCGAGGGCTTTCTTTTGTTCCAAAGTGCGTCCTTCAAATAGATCAATTCGTACAAATGGCATAGGGCCACCTCCTAAATTTTTTATAGGACTATTTTATCACATTTTGGGATACAAAGGTCAGCAAAATTATGGTAAAATGATAATGAAACACATTTTAGAGAGAACAGAAGGAAAATGGCACAATTATATTATAAATATGGGACCATGAACTCTGGTAAAACCATTGAGATTTTGAAGGTGGCTCATAATTATGAAGAGCAAGGTAAGAGCGTCGTCATCATGACCTCAGCAATCGATACGCGTGATGGATTTGGAGTGGTTTCTAGCCGGATCGGTATGAAACGGGAAGCCGTTGCGATCGAAGACGAAACCGATATCTTTGGCTTTATTAAAAACCAAGCAATCAAACCTTACTGTGTCTTAATCGATGAAGCTCAGTTTTTGAAACGCCACCATGTCTATGATCTGGCAAGAGTCGTTGATGAACTGGATGTGCCGGTGATGGCTTTTGGTCTCAAAAATGATTTTCGAAATGACCTCTTTGAGGGCTCTAAACACCTCCTCTTGTTAGCGGACAAGATCGAGGAAATCAAAACCATCTGCCAATACTGTTCCCGCAAGGCGACCATGGTCTTGCGTACCCAATCGGGCAAACCTGTCTACGATGGAGAGCAGATCCAGATCGGTGGACACGAGACCTATATCTCGGTTTGCCGCAAGCATTATTTTAATCCGGACATACCAACTGAAAGCGTCTAGAACGTTTTAGAGAGGATAATAATGTCTATTTGTTTAAAAGATGTTACAATAGAGAATTATTTTGACGTTTTAAATCTAGAAGTTCATCCAAACCAAAGGAATTTTATTGCATCCAATTCCATTAGTTTAGCCGAAGCCTATGTATATGATAAAAATGGTGATTTTATAGCTCCCTTAGCAGTTTATGATAAGGAAGTATTAGTTGGTTTTGTTATGATTGCCTATGACCGGAAAATTGGGATCAGTAAGGGGAACTACTTGTTATTTCGTTTTATGATTGATAAACGATTTCAAGGTTTAGGCTATTTTAAACCGACTATGGAGGCTGTCATTGACTTTGTTCGAACAGAGCCAGCTGGAAAAGCAACAAGTCTTTGGTTATCTTATGAACCGGAAAATAATCAAGCGAGATCTTGCTATCTCCATTATGGATTTAAAGAAACTGGCCAAGTCATAGAAGACGAAATTGTAGCAATCTATGATCTAACAACCTAGAATTAAGGAGCAAACATGAATATCTATGATCAACTACAAGCTGTAGAAGACCGTTATGAAGAGTTAGGAGAATTGTTGAGTGACCCAGACGTGGTCTCTGATACCAAACGCTTTATGGAGCTTTCAAAAGAAGAGGCATCCACTCGTGACACGGTGACAGCTTACCGAGAGTATAAACAAGTCCTTCAAAACATTGTTGACGCTGAGGAAATGATTAAGGAAGCAGGCGGCGATGCGGACTTGGAAGAAATGGCCAAGCAAGAGCTAAAAGATGCCAAGGCTGAAAAAGAAGAGTACGAAGAAAAGCTGAAGATCTTACTTCTTCCAAAAGATCCAAACGATGACAAGAACATTATCTTGGAAATCCGTGGGGCAGCAGGAGGAGACGAAGCCCAGTTGTTTGCTGGCGACCTCTTGCAGATGTACCAAAAATATGCGGAAAGCCAAGGTTGGCGCTTTGAGGTCATGGAAGCCTCTTACAATGGCGTTGGCGGGATCAAAGAAGTAGTGGCCATGGTTTCTGGTCAATCGGTCTACTCGAAACTCAAGTATGAATCTGGTGCCCACCGGGTACAACGCGTTCCTGTGACGGAAAGCCAAGGTCGTGTCCATACCTCTACAGCAACCGTTCTGGTCATGCCAGAAATTGAAGAAGTTGAGTACGACATTGATCCAAAAGACCTTCGGATTGACATCTACCACGCATCTGGTGCGGGTGGACAGAACGTCAATAAGGTTGCGACAGCTGTTCGTATCGTCCACTTGCCAACCAATATCAAGGTAGAGATGCAGGAAGAACGGACCCAACAGAAGAATCGTGAAAAAGCCATGAAGATCATCCGTGCGCGTGTGGCTGACCACTTCGCTCAGATTGCCCAAGATGAGCAAGACGCTGAGCGGAAGTCAACTATCGGTACTGGTGACCGTTCAGAGCGGATCCGGACTTATAACTTCCCTCAAAACCGTGTGACTGATCACCGGATTGGCTTGACCCTTCAAAAACTGGATGCTATCTTATCTGGTAAATTAGATGAAGTGGTCGATGCTTTGGTCTTGTATGATCAAACACAAAAACTAGAAGAGTTGAATAAATAATGTTGTTGGGATCATTATTAGCCCAGTATGAAGAAGAATTAATAGCCGTTGGAGAGGAAGCAGAAAGCCTCTCCTTCGCGTATCGAGCTTTAAAAAACTGGACCTTTACAGACTTTGTTCTTGCCTTGCAAAAAGAAGTGGAAGTAGAGGATCAGGACTTGCTTCTATCCATCTTTGAGCAGTTGAAACATCACATCCCTGCCCAATATATTATTGGGAGTGCAGAATTTTGTGGCCATGCTTTTACAGTTGATGAGCGCGTGCTGATTCCTAGACCTGAAACGGAAGAATTGGTCGCACTCATTCTTGAAGAAAACGCTGGGGAAGCCTTACGAGTTCTGGATATTGGAACAGGAAGTGGTGCCATTGCCATTAGCATAGCCCTTGCTAAACCTAACTGGCAGATTCAAGCTAGTGATGTGTCAGAGGAGGCCTTAGCCCTAGCTCAAAAAAATGCCCAGCAGTTAGAAGCAATCCTTGATTTTAAGTATTCTGATGTTCTGGATCATCTAGAAGGTCCATACGACTTGATTGTTTCCAATCCACCCTATATCTCACGTAATGATCTAGAAGAAGTTGGAGCCAATGTATTAGCCTCTGAACCTCACTTAGCTCTCTTTGCAGACCGTGATGGATATGCTATCTACGAAAAGATTGCCCGGCAAGCACCAAGTGTTTTAACACCAGAAGGGAAGGTCTATCTAGAGATCGGCTATAAGCAAGGGAACAAAGTAAAAGAGCTCTTTCAAAAGGCATTTCCCGACAAACAAGTTCGAGTTTTGAAAGACCAATTTGGACAAGATAGAATGGTAGTAGTAGACAATGGATCACATTGAGAAAGAATTAGAAGCAGGACGTGCGGTTATTCTGCCAACTGAAACAGTCTATGGTATTTTCGCTAAAGCTTTGGATCAAGAGGCAGTTGAATATATTTACGAATTAAAACGTAGACCTAGAAAGAAAGCCCTGAACTTGAATGTAGCTGACGAAGAAGATGTTCGAATTTATTCGAAAAATCAACCTAGCTATTTAACAAAACTGATTGAATCATTTTTACCTGGGCCTTTAACTATTATTCTTCAGGCTAATGAAAAGGTGCCAGAATGGATTCATTCAGGGATGTCTACGGTTGGCTTTCGGATGCCAGCCCATCCAAAGACCTTGGAATTAATTCGTAAATATGGTCCTTTAGTTGGTCCTTCTGCAAATCTATCTGGACATGCTAGCGGAACAAAGTATGAAGCTATTGTAAAAGAATTTGATCAGCTAATTCCTGGCTTTGAGGACGATGCTTTCCTTACTGGCCAAGATTCGACTATCCTAGATATTTCTGGGACCAAAGCAAGGATTTTACGACAAGGTTCTATTACGAAAGCTGACTTGCTTGCACAAGTGCCCGAGCTTTCTTTTGAGGAAGATGACCTTCCTCTGTCATAATGTATATAAAAATTTATTTAATAAGGAGTAGACGGATGATTTTTGATAAAGAAGATTACAAAGCCTATGATGCAGACCTATGGAATGCTATTTCCAAAGAAGAGGAACGCCAACAAAACAATATCGAGTTGATTGCTTCTGAAAATGTCGTCTCTAAGGCGGTTATGGCAGCGCAAGGGTCTATTCTGACCAATAAATATGCAGAAGGTTATCCAGGTCGCCGTTACTACGGTGGGACTGATTTCGTAGATGTCGTGGAAAGCCTGGCCATCGAACGCGCTAAGGAAATTTTTAGGGCTAAGTTTGCCAATGTTCAACCCCACTCAGGTAGTCAGGCCAACTGTGCTGCCTATATGGCCTTGATTGAACCTGGTGACACTGTCATGGGGATGGATCTAGCTGCCGGTGGGCATTTGACGCACGGAGCTTCTGTGAGCTTCTCTGGTCAAACTTATAACTTTGTGTCCTATAGTGTAGATCCGGAAACAGAACTCTTGGATTTTGACGCCATCTTAAAACAAGCCCAAGAAGTTAAACCAAAACTCATTGTTGCTGGTGCCTCAGCATACTCTCACATTATTGATTTCTCAAAATTCCGTGAAATTGCAGATGCGGTAGGAGCTAAGCTCATGGTTGATATGGCCCATATTGCTGGTCTAGTTGCAGCAGGTCTTCACCCAAGTCCAGTTCCTTATGCCCATATCACGACAACAACCACTCACAAGACCCTTCGTGGTCCTCGTGGTGGCTTGATCTTGACTAATGACGAGGAGTTAGCTAAGAAAATTAACTCTGCCATCTTCCCTGGTATTCAAGGAGGACCACTAGAGCATGTCGTTGCAGCTAAAGCAGTCGCTTTCAAAGAAGCGTTGGATCCTGCCTTTAAACAGTATGCCACTAACGTGATTAAGAACAGTCAGGCTATGGCTGATGTCTTCTTGCAAGATCCTGATTTCCGTGTCATTTCAGGGGGAACTGAGAACCACCTTTTCCTTGTCGATGTGACCAAAGTCGTTGAAAATGGGAAAGTGGCGCAAAACTTATTGGACGAGGTAAACATTACCCTCAACAAGAACTCTATTCCTTATGAAACCTTGTCTCCATTTAAGACCAGTGGGATTCGGATTGGTGCAGCAGCCATCACTGCTCGCGGTTTTGGTGAAAAAGAAAGTCGCACCGTTGCTGAACTCATGATCAAAGCGCTGAAGAATGCAGATAAAGAAGCAGTATTAGAAGAGGTGCGTGCTCAAGTCAAAGCCTTGACAGATGCCTTCCCACTTTACGAGGACTAAATCATCTTATGGATATTTACGTAAAGAAAGCCATCATTCATCAATTCAACCCAGATGATACCGATCTCTATCTGGCAGATAAATTCCTCAATATCACACCTAAAATTGAGGAATACTTGCGCAAGAAGATTGAGCGAGTTTATTCCGATGAAGCCAGGACCGGTATTTTCGAAGAGGACAATCCTTTTCTTGAGATGATTTCAGATGATCTGTTAGAAACATCTGTCGCAGTAGCGAATCGCTGGAAGGAAGAATTTGTCGTCTCTGAGAATCAAAAGACCAACGATTTGGTATTTGTCCAATTTTCGAAAGAAGGAGTGGAGCATTTCGCCTTTCTTCGAATCGCTTTACGAGAAACCTTGACCCATCTTGGCGGTGAAGTGGACAATCCGATTAAGTTGACGCAAAACAATCTGCCTGGTTTTGGGACTGGTGCTGATGAGGCCTTGGTCATTAATCTTCAAAGCCGCAAATACCACTTGATTGAAAAACGGATCAAGTATAACGGGACCTTCTTGAATTATTTTTCTGAGAATCTCTTGCAGGCGCAACCCAAGATTTCTCCTAAAAAATCGATCAAGGCTCTAGAAAAAACAGCCCAGAAGATTGCGGAAAGCTTTAATACAGATGATTTTCAATTTCAATCAAAGGTTAAATCAGCTATTTTCAATCATATCGAGGAAGAAAATAAACTCTCTCCAGAGAAATTAGCAGATGATCTCTTCGATGACAATCTGACAGCCCGCCTCAGTTTTATTGACCAAGTCAAAGAAGCTGTACCTGAACCTGTCACTTTTGAAGAAATTGATGCATCTCGCCAGTTGAAGAAGTTCGAAAATCAGAAATTGTCATTGTCAAATGGAATTGAACTGATCGTTCCGAATAATGTCTATGAAGATGCAGAATCTGTTGAATTTATTCTAAACGAGAACGGGACCTATTCTATTCTGATCAAAAACATTGAGGATATACAGAGTAAATAATGATTAAACGCATAGTGAAGATCTTCTTATTCATCTTACTTATATTTGGAATCTACAAGGGGATCCAGATCCATCATGATGTCAAACAAGTCATGCAGTATCGCTCTCTAGTTAGAGAAGTCCTTGCTGAGGAAGATACCACAGCCAATGAAAACCTCATTCTGGCTATGATCTATACAGAGACCAAAGGTCGAGAGGAAGATGTCATGCAGGCTAGTGAGAGTGCAAGTGGTGAGACCAATACCATTAGTGATAATAAGGCCAGCATTCGCCAAGGTATTCAGACTCTTTCAGATGAGTTAAAAGAAGCCAAGAAAAAAGGGGTTGATAGCTGGACAGCCGTTCAAGCCTATAATTTCGGGAAAGATTACATTGATTATGTAGCTAAACACGGTGGAACAAATTCCCTAGAGTTGGCACGCGCTTATTCGCGGGATGTAGTAGCTCCGAGCCTTGGCAATGTAACCGGTGAAACTTATCTTTATCTTCACCCTATCTCTCTTTTAAACGGGATGGAACTCTACATTAATGGGGGGAACATTTATTATTCTCGTTTAGTAGAAACCAATATGACAATTATGAAGTTATTTTCATGGTTTTAATCAATCAAGTCAGAGAGAGTGGGACAGAAATAGGTCATTCGTTAGAATTCGATTTCGTCGTCCCACCTCCGCACAGTTGAGTAGGGCTGTAAAAGCTGATGAAATCAGCGTAGTAGAGCCCACTCAACCACTGCGTCTTGCTCGACAATCCAAAAACAATTAAGAGGCTAGGACTTTTATCCCAGCCTCTCTTATAATCTATAAATCTTTTTGTGTATTTTGCCTCTTTCATTCTCAATCTTTTGAAATCATTGAATGCCTATGATAAAATACTAGTTAGTTATAAAATAACATGAGGTGTTTCTATTGAACAAAAAATCAATCTACGGGCTGTTTTTGGGGTTGATTCTCCTATGTATCGCTTTTTGGGGGAAGTCTCAACAAAAAACGCAGCTGGACCACACTAATTACCTACAAAATACTCGTCCTACCTTATTTTTTCATGGTTATGGCTCGAGTGCCAATGCAGAAAAACACATGACAGATGCGGCAAAAAAAGCAGGGGTTACAGAGACCGTCATTACTGCAAACGTGGCTACCGATGGACAAGTAAAGCTGACAGGGACCATTCCCAAAGGTGCGGTCAATCCAATTATCAAAGTGGAATACCAAAACAATCGCACGCCCGATCCAAAAGTCATCAGCCATTATGCCTATCAGGTAGTTAAAAAACTTCAAGAAACCTACCATTTTAAAGAGATGAACGTCGTCGCTCATTCTATGGGAAATATGTCCGTCTTATATTATCTTCTGGAACATGGAAGTGATGAGAATCTGCCAAAAATTGTCAAGCAGGTCGCCATTGCCAACCATGTCGCTGGACTCGAAGGGATGAATTTACCTCAAGGTTTGGTTCTAGATTCACAAACAGGTAAACCTTCATCAATGAATGAGCAGTACCAACAGCTTTTAGCTCTTCGGGAAGTCTATCCAGAAAATCAGATCGATGTGCTGAATATCTATGGAGATATCGGTGGAGAAACGGATGGATCGGTTCTCAATATTTCTTCAAAAGCCCTTCGTTACCTAGTAGCAGAACGTGCAAAAAGCTACCGTGAAGAACAGATTGATGGCAAAGGTGCTCAGCACAGCCAACTTCATGAAAATCCAATAGTAGATAAGCTATTGATCCAGTTTCTTTGGGGAAAATAAAAATGTCATGCATTCTTAAAAAAACTGTAAGCTTCTTTTAAGAAAGAAACGATATAATAAAGATTGAAGTGAATAACTCTTTTATTGGCTTCTTTTTTTCATCTCTAGTCAGGTGAAATAGTCGATAAAATCTACTCAGCGTAGATATGAGATAGAAAGAAGAGAGAAATGAAATTAAGAAAAATTGCTTTATTTGTAGCGTCGACAGTTGCCCTTTTTAGTGGAATTCCACATGTTTCTGCAGATACTAATGTCCAGAAAGTCATTGATGAAACTTATGTTAAGCCAGACTATGTTTTGGGTTATTCTCTAGACCAAAGTCAAATTGAACAAACCTTGAGTTTGCTGAACTACGATAGTTCAAAAGACAAAGAAGAGTGGAAGACCATGACACCAGAGGTTTACTCTTCAATTATGAACGTTGCTAACGATGATAGTCTGGAACTCTATTCCTCTGTTAAAATTCAAAAATTAGGTAAGAATAAGGCTCTAGAAGTGAATATCGTAACGCCTCAAAACATCACCAAGGTTACCGCAGATATGTACCGCAATGCAGCAGCTACGCTGGGACTTGAGCATGCACAAATTACAGTCGCATCTCCTGTCCAAGTAACAGGTGAAAGTGCCTTAGCTGGTATCTATTACTCGCTTGAGAAAAATGGTGCTAAGGTTTCGCAAGAAAGCAAAGATCTGGCTCAAGAAGAGTTAAAAACTCTATCCGGGATCAACGAGGAAAACGCTGGCAAGAAAAACTTCGATGCTGATAAATTGAACGTGGCATTGACCGATATTAAAACAGCAGTAGCCAATGCCAAACAGAACAATCAGGATTTAAGCAAGGATGATATTCGAAAGATCGTCGAAGAAACTCTGAAAAATTATAAGCTAGATACAACTGTGACAGGTAACCAGATCAATTTGATCGTGAATTTCGCAGTGAACCTCTCAAAGAGTAGCGTCATCAGCAGCAAAAATTTCACCAAGACCTTGACAGAACTCAAAGATAGTATCGTAGACAAGGCAGGCGATACCTTTAACAATATCAATCTCAATTTTGATACAAATGCCATTTTAAAAGATAGTGGCGACTTCTTCACAAATGCGTGGAACGCCATTGCTGGCTTCTTCGGAGCCATCTGGAACGCCATTGTCAAATTCTTTAGTGGTTTGGTTGGTTAAACATAGCAAAAAAGTGGGAAAGGAATAGTTTTTATACTTATCCTTTTCCACTCTTTTTATTTTGTCTCGTTAATAATTGTGTTAATAGCTGAAATGACTTTACTTTGTTTGTACTCTGGTAAAGATTTGATAGTGTCGATAAGCTGTGCTAAGTCAGTACTTTCTTCTTTAAGTGTTAAATCAAAAAAAGTTTGTAGATCAACATTCAACGCATCTATAATTTTCTCCAGAGTACTAATTTTTATATTGGGCTCTAAATTTTCTAACTTATACGCGTAATTGGTACCAAGATCTGCTTTTTCTTCTAATTGTTCCTGAGTCATTCCTGACTGGGTCCGCAGAATCCGTATTCGTTTGCTTATATACTTTTGTAATTCTGACATTGCTCACCTCTTAAGACTATTTTACAGCCTTATAAGGTTAGGTTCTAGTTCTTAAAAGGTTGGTTACAACTTTACAAAGTTGCTAAAATATAGTATAATTCGGTTGTTTATAATTATATAGTGATAATTTGCTCAATACTCTATCATAAAGGTGGGAATTATGAAAAAGAAAACGATCAAAGCAACTGTATCTGCTGTATCAATAGCTACAGCTTTTGCGGGAATTTCCGTTGTGAAAGCAGAAGACGTAACTGCAACTCAGCCAAATGAGTCAGCATTAAGTGTTGAATCGAAGGCTCCTTCGTCTACAAATATAAAACAAGTAGACGGGGTATTTATCAATAATGGGGTTGCAACTGTAACGAAAACGCCAACTTCTGAAGTTGTAGAAGAAGCAAGAGCGATCAAGGAAGAAGCGGATCAATCGGTTTCAAATCAAGAAAGTGCATTAGAAAACGCTAAGGCTTCGGAAGCAACTGCTGCAACAAAAGTTACAGAGGCAAATGTTGACTTAAAGAATGCTGATGCAAATAAAGAATCAGCTACGCCTGAAAAAATTGAAAAAACGAAGAATGAAATATCAGAAGTAAAAGCTGATATTGAGAAAAAGGAAACATCACAAAAAGATGCATCTGATAAAGTTCTAGAAGCTGAGAAAGAACGTAATCAGCAATCAGATATTATTAAAAAAGATCAAGATAAAATTTCAGAGCAAGAAAAGAAAGTTTCGACAGCTGAGGAAGCAGTAGCAACTGCACAAAAAAATCTTGATGGTACTGGAGCATCGGAAATCATTGCTGAAAGAGACAAAGCAAAAAGTGATGTAGCTGAAAAAGAATCAGCAGAATTAGCAGCGAAAAAGGCTTTGGAAAATGCCATTAACGAAGACAAAAATAAAGCTGAAGAACTCAGTAAAGCTTCTGCTGATGAAAAAACGCAACTTAGTGATGGTCAAGTTTCTGCTAAACAATTAGCAGATGCTAAAAAGGTTGCAGAGGAAGCAGCAAATGCATTAGTGAAGGCTCAAAAAGAGAAAGAAACTGCCCAGAAAGTATTAGATGGTACTGGCGTTGAAGAAGTTGTAGCAGAACGTGATGCTGCTAGGAAAACTTTAGATGCTAATATAGCAACTGAAAATACAGCGAAACAAGAACTTGATCGTGCCAAAGAAGCGGATGATAAAAAAGCAACTGCACTAAAAAATGCAAAGTCTGTTGAAGCGGATCAAATAAAGAAAAGTCAAGAAACTGCAGCAAACTTGTCATCAGCTGAGGAAAAACAAAAACAAGCACAAGAGAATTTAAAGAAAGCTCAAAAAAATAAAGTTTCAGCGCAAAGTAATCTTGATGCTTCTGAATCACAACTTACCCAAACAATCTCAAATCGTGATAGCAAAGCAAATGATTTAGCAAATAAACAAAATAGTAAGATTGGTGAAGAAGAAGAGCTCAAAACAGCTAAAGAAAATGATGCTAAGAAAGCTTCAGAAATTTCAGCTTTAACTACTAAGAAAAATCAAGAAGAGGCAAAAGTAAATGAAACTTCAAATGAGCTAGCGAGTGCTACATCAGCAGCTCAGGAAGCAAAAGAGAATAAAGAGAAGGCTGATCAAGCGGTTGAAACCCTCAAAAAACAAATTGCAGCAATTAAAAATCTCACTATTCCTCAATTGCCTCAAGATGTCATTGATGCTTACAAGGCTTATCTTGCCGATAATTCAGATGCAAATAAAAATGCATTAAACGACGTTATTCAAGAATGGTTCACAGGTAGTAAGTATGATTTTGGTACTCCAGAGACGGAATATTCTCCTGAACACCAAAATATTGTTATCAAAGGTTGGCCAAATAAGGATATTGTTTTGCCTATCGATGACTCTGAAGTCAATTTGGATAATCTCACAGATAAACAGATTGAAGCTTTGAGTCAATATTATGTGCTTCTCGCAAACAATCTGCAAGACCAAGTCTGGGGGAGCCATGATTTTATAGTTACTAAAGAATCTGTTCAAGGTGTTAAAAATATCGCAAAAGCCTATGCTGAAGAAAATAAACCATTTGGTACAAGTCATAGTGTGACAGCTCTTGCAAAAGATGGACTGGATTCAATCGCTTGGGCTGGCGAAAATATGAGCTTCAATAATACATTACTAGGTTTTAGTGCTTATTATTCAGAAGCAAAAGAAACACGAAAAGCTACAATGTCTCAATTATATCGCGAGGTATATGATGCCGTAATTAGCTTTATGGCAAATGATGTACATGCATATTTTGGACATATGAGATTAATGATTGGAGAAAAAGCTCCTTCAGATATACAAGCAGTCGGGGTAGCAAATAGCCTAACACCTAGTGGTGTTGGTCGAATGCATTTTATTAAATTCAAAGGTCAATCTAGCCATTTCGATTACATTAAAGATGAACAAACAGGTGAGTATCACTCTAAGTTCATTGACGACTATTATGATAAAGGGATTGCTAAACCTCTAGCTACTCCATTTGATACTTCAAAAATGGAAGATGAGTTATCAGTTGCAAAAGCTAAACAGACTGCAGCAAATACAGCGAATAATTCTGCACAGAATCGTTTGGAAAAAGCTAAATCAGAAAATGATTCAAGTACAAAAACTCTCAAAGAAACGACAGCAAAATTAGATGCTTTGAAAGCTACTCCTGACCAAACACCTGCAGCTACTACTAAATTGGAAATCGCTACACAAAATTATAATGAAGCACAAATCCAATTTAATAAGGCTCAAGATGCACTCGATCAATTAAATGCTGATATTCAAAGCAAGCGTCAAGCTTTAGCAAATGCAAAAGATAATTTAGACCAGGCCACAACAGCAGAAGTAAAAGCTAAATCTGATCTTGAAAAAGCAAAAGTAGAAAATCAAAATGCAAATCAAAATCTGAAACAAACTCAAAAACTAGTAGCAGAATTGATGTCAGTTCCTGATCAAACTCCAGGTGCACAGAAGAAATACGACAATGCGAAACAACAAAAAGAAGGAGCTGAAACAAGATATATCAAAGCCCAAACAGCTCTGGATAACTTAAATGCAGATCTTCAAGTTAAGCAAAAAGCATTAGAAACTGCAAAAGAGGAGTTTGAAAAAGCAAGAGTAGCAGATAAGACAGCAAGTAACAAATTAGATGAAGTAACTAAAATTCATGAAAAACATTTGGCAGCCTTAAAAACTACACGTCAAACGATTGCAAGATTAAACTCAATCTCAGATAAGACACCTCTTGCACAAAAGAATCTAGATGAAGCTTCTCAACAATTGATTACTGCCAAGACTCGTTATGCAAAAGCACAATCAGCAGTTGAAAATCTAAATGCAGATATTCAAACAAAACAAAAAGTTTTAGCAGATGCGCGTGCAGAATTGGATAAAGAACTTAAAGTTCTTTCAGAAATTAAAGCTGAAAAAGCTAAGGATGAAGCAGAACTCAGAAACCGTCAGAATAAAGTTGAAGAGTTAAAAGCTAAAGAAAGTCAAATTAAGAATGAAATTTCTAAATTAAAGACTAACTTAGTCGCTTTAGAAACACTTTTGGATCGTCTTGAAAACGCCGATGCATATTTGAAAAAAGCAAAAGAAGCTTATGATAATGCGATTGAAGAGCATCGTTTAGCACTTGAGAATGTAAAAAGAGAGGAAGCTAAACATAAAACACTTCTACAAGATCAATTGGATGCAAATGCACAATATGAGGCAGTTAGGGAAGCCTATTTAAATACTCGTACAAGACAAAGCGAAATCTATAACGAAAAAGTAGATCACAGGATGATTTCTCTGAATCCTACGTTAGAAAAGAGTATACCAGAAAATACTTCTAACGAACGAGTATATAGCTATGCTAGAAATCAAGCTAAATATGCTGCAAATAGAGCCTTGCCTAATACAGGTTCAATTGAGAATTGGTTAGTGTTTGCAATGGGAATTGTTCTTTGTAGTTTTGGTATTTCAGTATCACGGAAACATCGTGATTAATAAATGCTGGTTAAGTATTTCTTATTGTAGAAATGAATAAAAGTTTATCATTCAAAATTTGATTTTTTACTAATGATTTTAGTGAAACTAGGTATATGAAAAATATAATTAATATCTTTAGATATTTATAGGAGGAAAAATAATGAAAAAAATTATTGCTTTAGTTGTTTTAGTACTTGCGGTTGCCGGTGGGGTATTCTTTTTCTTGAATCAAAATTCAGGACCAGAGAAGCAAATTATTGGTACTTGGTATGATAGTAAGCACGATTCAACTATCGTTTTCAATAGCGATAAAACACTAGAAGTAACAAATAATAAAGACGAATCTAGAGATGGAACTTGGAAAATCGCTGGGAAATACATCAAATTAAAGGTTTCTAGTGCAGCGAGTGCTAAAGCTGAATTACCTGGAAAAGATGAAAAAGAAGTAAAATATTTAAAGATTCAATTTAATTCAATTGAAACTGTTAACAGTGATTTTCGTGTAGCAGACGGAACTTTTGAAAAACAGTAATATAATTTAAGTATCTATCTTAAATATATTATCGAATATATAATTGATAATTAGAACAACTAAAAAGACATCTGAAAGAAATTAAATCAGATGTCTTTTATTCTGTCTTTTAAAGTAGTGGCTATGACACAATTATTGCTCAGGATGTTCGTTTTCAAAGGAATTATATACTTCGAAAAGTTGATTTCGTTTAGTGATCTCAAGTTTTAAAAAAATATTGTGTACATGTGTCTTCACTGTTCCAACTGAAAGAAACAATTGATCCGCAATTTCCTGATTGTTTTTGTGTTCAAGAAGTAGAGGAAGAATTTCTTTTTCACGTTCAGTTAAATGAAGTTTTTCAGAGAATAGATCTAGTGTACTGGGGTTGTCAATTTTTTGTGATTTATCAAATGAACTTAATTGTTCTTCTACATTCGAAATAGCTTTCCAATCAGAAAGAATATATTTGATTATTAAATAACAAACAGCAATAGTAAACATGTCTTCACACATATTTCTATTTTGAATTCGCAGATTCAACAAGTCATACGAATCTATATTAAAAATTACAAATAAATCTTCTAAGATAATTAGAATGCCAAATAGCACTCCGATATTTGAAATAGTTTTTAAGTAATTTTTATTTCGACTACTAATATTCAAAGATGTTAGATTTCGTCTCGCATATATACCAGTATAAATCAAAAGAAGCTGATTGGGTAAATAGTACATAAAAACTCTTAATGGAGAATTGTTTAGAATTGGGAAAGCCATCCATATGAAAGTAATAGAAATAAAGCAATAGTGCGTTAATAAAGGTGTTTCGTTCCTCAGTCTAGCAACTATCCAAAACTGACAAATATTATTAACAAGATATATGACAGTTTTAACAAATGGAACTCCCAGAAAGTGTTGGTTATATGTGTTTCCGAAATCTTTAATTATTTCTGTCATTGATAGGATCAGATTATCAAAAATAAAAAAAACAAGATATAAACCGACTACAAAAAATAAGTATTTTTTATCCTTTTCTGAGTTTAAAGAATAGGTCAATACAATACCAAGGGTCAAAGTATACAGTATAATTAAAAATACATTGTATATATAAACTATTTCAATCATATTTAGCCTCCATATATTCTGTGAAACTAATTAAAACTCTAAACTTTATTTAAAAGCAATAAAATAGGGAGTTTATATTTAAAATAGCATTACATTTTTAAAAGCATAAATACTGGGTTTAGTACTTAAACTTTTAAAAAAGAGGGTTTACACCTTTAAGTTTATCGCAAACTATAAAATTTTGCAATATCATTAAAGCATAACAACACAGGAGGTCTCAATTATGAGCAATAAAATTGATTATATTACAACAGAAGAGTTCTCTAAAGAGCAACTTTTAGAAATGGCTGAGCTATCTCTTAAGATTAAAGCTTGTATTAAAAATGGGTATTACCCACCTTTGTTGAAAAATAAAACTCTAGGTATGATTTTTCAACAATCATCTACAAGAACACGGATATCTTTTGAAACCGCTATGACTCAACTTGGAGGGCACGCACAATATTTGGCACCCGGTCAAATTCAACTAGGAGGACACGAAACACTAGAAGATACAGCAACCGTGGTTTCTCGCTTAACAGATATTATAATGGCACGTGTTGAGCGTCATAAGAGTGTAGTTGATTTAGCAAAATTTTCTCAAGTACCAGTAATTAATGGTATGAGTGATTATAATC
This sequence comes from Streptococcus parasanguinis, assembly GCF_019929185.1. Lineage (GTDB taxonomy): Bacteria > Bacillota > Bacilli > Lactobacillales > Streptococcaceae > Streptococcus > Streptococcus parasanguinis_O. Next base: position 174,506 of record NZ_JAHZPC010000001.1, on the reverse strand, counting down.
ATCCTACACAAGAATTGGGAGATCTGATTACGATTATTGAAAACTTGCCGAAAGGAAAAAAATTAGAAGATTGTAAAGTAGTATTTGTAGGAGATGCAACTCAAGTATGCTTCTCTTTAGGATTAATAACATTGAAAATGGGTATGGAATTTGTTCACTTCGGTCCGAAGGGATTCCAATTAAATGATATGCATAAGTCAAAATATGATGAAATTTGTAAACTATCAGGTGGTAAATATTTGGTAACTGATGATATAGATTCAATTACTGGTGCAGATTTCTTATACACTGATGTATGGTATGGCCTATATGAAGCGGAATTATCAGAAGAAGAACGTATGAAGATTTTCTATCCTAAATATCATGTTGATTCAGAGATGATGGCAAAAGCAGGAGAAAATTGTAAATTCATGCATTGTTTACCTGCTACACGTGGCGAAGAAGTGTCTGATGAAGTGATGGATGGCCCAAATTCAGTTTGTTTTGATGAGGCGGAAAATCGTTTAACTTCAATGCGAGGTATCTTAGTTTATCTACTTCGTGATTTTGAGAAACGACATCCATATGACCTTGAAAAACAATCTGTAGCTAAAGCAGAACTGGAATCATTTTTAAAATAAAAAGGTTCAATTTGCTTTAAATTTAAGATGTTATAACTCTCCTCTTAAAGGAAGGAGAAAAAAATGGAAGAAAAGAAAAAATTTAGTTTGTTTACTACAGTATTAACTGTAATATGTGTAGTATTTGTTGCAGAAGCTGCAGCTCCAGTTGCAGCGATTGGGAATTCTCAATTCTTTTGGTGGTTATTTTTATTAATTGCTTTTTTGTTACCATACGGATTGATTTCAGCTGAATTAGGTACTACTTATATAGGTGATGGTGGAATCTATGATTGGGTGACAAAGGCGTTTGGACATCGATGGGGCTCAAGGACCTCCTGGTATTATTGGATTAATTTTCCATTGTGGTTAGCATCACTAGCTGTTATGACTCCTGGGTTGTTGACAACGATAACAGGAGTTGAGTTTTCAACGTTCTGGACATTATTAATTGAACTTGTATTTATTTGGTTAATTATATGGATAAGCTTTTATCCTGCAAGTGATAGCGTATGGATCCTCAATGGTGCGGCAATTATAAAAATGATACTAGCTCTATTAGTGGGAGTCTTGGGATTATATATTGCCTTTACAAAAGGAATGGCTAATAAAATTACGTTGGATTCACTTTTACCATCATTTGATTTAAACAGTCTATCATTTATTTCTGTTATTATTTTTAATCTACTTGGCTTTGAGGTTATATGTACGTGTGCAGATGATATGGAGAATCCTAAAAAACAAATACCACAATCTATAATTGTTGCAGGTTTAGTTATTGCGGCTATTTATATATTTTCTGCATTTGGTATTGGTGTAGCGATTCCTGTTGATAAAATTTCTACTAGTAGTGGTATGATGGACAGTTTTAAACTTTTGACCGGATCAGAAAATGGATGGTTTATAATTTTAATGGCATTTCTATTCTTACTAACTCTTTTTGGAAATATGATTTCATGGTCATTAGGAGTGAATAACACGGCATGTTATGCTGCAGAAAACGGAGATATGCCAAAGTTTTTTGCAAAACGTAGTAAAAAGAATAACATGCCAATTGGATCAGCTTTAGCAAATGGTTTTGTTGCGACATTTGTAGTAGTCATTGCACCAATATTACCAAATCAGGATTTGTTTTGGGCCTTCTTCTCATTAAACCTTGTTATGTTCCTGCTTTCTTATATACCAGTTTTTCCAGCATTTTATAAGTTAAGAAAAATAGATCCAGAAACTCCTCGACCTTTTAAAGTAGGAGGAAGTGATTTTATTTTAAAAATTATGGTTGTAATTCCAATTGTTATGATTTTGATTTCGCTTTTATTTACAGCGTTCCCATTATCTTTTGATGAAGTAACATTGGCTGATAAATTACCTGTAACTATCGGTTCATTAGTTTGTCTTATCTTAGGTGAAGTTATTATTCGTATGAAAAAAATCAAAAAATGATAGTAACTAAATACCAATACAATAAAAGGAGGACTTGAGATGTCTAAACGTATTGTGGGGACAACCCCTAAAGTAGATGGATTTCGAATGCCAGGAGAATTCGAAGAACAAGAACAAATTTGGATGTTATGGCCATGGCGAAATGATAATTGGCGTTTAGGAGCCAAACCTGCTCAAAAAGCATTTTTAGATGTTGCCAAAGCCATTAGTGAATTTGAACCAGTTTCACTTTGTGTACCACCTCTTCAATTTGAAAATGCTATCGCTCGTGTATCTGCTCTTAATTGCGAAAATATCAGAGTAATTGAGATGACAAATGATGATTCGTGGATTCGCGACTGTGGTCCTACATTTCTTATAAATGATAAAGGTGAACGTCGTGCAGTAGATTGGGAATTTAATGCTTGGGGAGGTCTAGTCGATGGACTCTATTTCCCTTGGGATCAAGATGCGCTTGTTGCAAGAAAAGTTTGTGAATTAACAAATACTGATTCTTATAAAACAGAGGATTTCGTTTTAGAAGGTGGATCAATTCACGTTGATGGTGAAGGTACAGTGATGGTTACTGAAATGTGTCTTCTTCATCCAAGTCGAAACCCACATTTGTCAAAAGAAGAAATTGAACAAAAATTAAAAGATTATTTGAATTGTGAAAAAGTAATTTGGGTGAAAGATGGTATTGACCCATATGAAACGAATGGTCATATTGATGATGTAGCATGTTTTGTAAAACCTGGAGAAGTTGCATGTATTTACACTGAAGATGAAAGCCATCCTTTCTACAAGGAAGCAAAAGGTGCGTTTGAATTCCTAAGTGAACAAACAGATGCAAAAGGCAGAAAATTAAAAGTACATAAAATGTGCGTTACTAAGAAGCCGTGCTATCTAAAAGATGCAGATTCGATTGATTTTTCAGAAGGGGCTATTCCAAGAGAGGAAGGAGAAGTTGCAATTGCATCATATTTGAATTTCTTAATAGTGAATGGGGGAATTATTCTCCCTCAATATGGTGATGAGAATGATGCATTAGCGGTTAAACAAGTGCAAGCAATGTTCCCTGATCGTAAAGTTGTTGGAGTTGAAACTACAGAGATTGCATATGGTGGTGGTAATATTCACTGTATTACACAGCAACAACCAGCAACTAAATAACATATGCAGAGTCTGGTAAAGCAGACTCTGATTTTTCTAATATATCGCATTAAGTAGACGGAGGAATGTGAAAATAAATTGCTTTACAAAGAGGTATTAGAGATGAAAAATATTAAAGTGGAATATAGCTGGTTGAAAAATTCTGCTATAACAGGAGTCAATCAATTACCTGAACATTCTGAGCATTATTATTTTGATAAATATGTAGGTATAAATCAACTAGACTATTTTCAAATAGATAAGATACACTTAAACAATAATTGGACTTACATGAAATCAGATTTCAATGAAAAAAATGGTGATGACGAATCTACATTGGTAACTTTGTTTAATCATTTTAAAGGTGAAGATAAATTAATTACTAAAAATATTATCTTGAAAATGCAAAGCTTAAATCTGCCCGTGTATATTTGGATGAATGGGTGCTTTGTTGGATTTTCAAAGGGACTTGAACAGACTATAGAGTTTGAAATTACAAATCTACTACGTTTGGAGGAAAATGAACTTATAATTAAGGTATGCTCTATTGAAGAAGAAAAACAAAACAATAATGTGATGCTAGATTCAACGTTAGATTCAATCTTAGACAAAATTTCGGAGAGTATTATTTATAGTACTCCTAAACTACATGTATATGATTTTAATGCTGTATTAGGAAATAGTCAAAATTTAAATAAATCGACATTAACCATTAATTGCTTATTAAATGGATATTCTAATAGCGCTATAATTAGCGTTTATATATATGATAAAGAAAAAAATATTGTTTTTAAGGAGAATATAGATTATACTAATAAACTTGAAAAAAAATATGATTTAGATATAAATTATTTAGAGATTTCTTTTGTAGAGTTGTTGATAGTTGATGATGGAACAATAGTAGAAACAGCTATAACAAAAGTTAAGATAGTGTAGGAGAAGTTGTGTAAACATAAAAAGAAATAAATCCCTTATAGTAGAATTGCGAAACATTACTCTATAAGGGATTTATTTCTATGACACAATTTACTACATTATTGTTTAATTTCCCAGTCTCAAAACGAGATACGACGAATTTTTTCATTCTTCTTATAGTGGAGAAACTATAATTTGCGCTTTCACATCCTTAAAACAAAAGCACCCCATCAGATCAATTTCTGGTGGGGCTTTTGGTGGGGAACCAATCAATTTTGATTGATTTTTAACCTATTATAATAACCTAAAGTGCTGTTAAAACAACCATTTCACTTCAAATCATGTTTATAAATCATTCCCACTCTACAGTTGCAGGTGGTTTACTTGTGATATCATAGACGATGCGGTTAACGTGGTCAACTTCGTTTACGATACGGACTGAGATTTTTTGGAGAACTTCCCAAGGGATCTTAGCGAAGTCAGCTGTCATTCCATCGATCGAAGTGATAGCGCGGATAGCGATAGTGTAGTCGTAAGTACGGCCGTCTCCCATAACACCTACTGAACGAACGCCAGTGTTAACAGTGAAGTATTGCCAGATGTCGCGGTCAAGACCTGCTTTGGCAATTTCTTCACGAAGGATAGCGTCTGATTCACGGACTGTTTCGAGTTTTTCTTCAGTGATTTCACCCATAACACGGATCGCAAGACCAGGTCCTGGGAATGGTTGGCGCCATACGATGTGATCTGGCATGCCAAGCTCGGTACCGAGGGCACGAACTTCATCCTTATAAAGAGTGTTGAGTGGCTCGATCAGTTCAAACTGCATGTCTTCTGGAAGTCCACCAACGTTGTGGTGAGATTTGATGGTTTGAGCAGTATCTGTACCAGATTCGATGACGTCAGTGTAAAGAGTTCCTTGTGCCAAGAACTTCACATCTTTTAGTTTGCTTGCTTCATCGTCAAAGACATAGACAAATTCGTTCCCAATGATCTTGCGTTTTTGTTCGGGATCAGACACACCAGCCAATTTATCAAGGAAACGTTTAGCAGCGTCTGCTTTAACAATGTTCAAACCAAACTTGCCACCAAGCATCTCCATAACTTGATCTGCTTCCCCTTTACGAAGAAGACCGTGGTCTACAAAGATACAAATCAATTGATCGCCGATTGCTTTTTGAAGGAGAACCCCAACAACGGAAGAGTCAACACCACCTGAAAGGCCAAGAAGGACACGTTTGTCTCCGACGGTTTCACGGATTTTTTTGATCTGCATGTCAATGAAGTTGTCCATGGTCCAGTCACCTTTAGCCCCACAGATGTTCAAGGCAAAGTTACGCAAGATGTCATAACCGTGAACAGAGTGACGAACCTCAGGGTGGAATTGGATCCCGTAGATTTTCTTGTCTGGATTTTCAATCGATGCAAATGGACAGTCAGCAGAAGTACCTGTACGGATAAAGTCAGCCGGAATTTCTGTAACAGCATCTCCATGGCTCATCAAGACCAATTGTTTGTCTGGTGTGTCCGCAAAAAGAGCAGAAGATTCTGTCAAGCTGAGTTCAGATTGACCATATTCACGGTTACCAGCGTCACCTGCTGGAACGACCTTCCCACCCAATTTATGGGTCAACAATTGCATCCCGTAACAGATTCCAAGGATTGGAATACCGAGTTCAAAAATTTCAGGATCGATATCAAAAGACCCTTCCTCGTATACTGAGTTTGGTCCGCCTGAAAGAACGATCCCAACTGGATTGATTGCACGAACTTCATCAGCAGAAATCTTATGGCTCTTCAATTCTGAGAAGACACCAATTTCACGAATTCGACGTGAAATAAGCTGATTGTACTGGCTACCGTAGTCAAGCACGATGATTTTTTCAACATCATGCAAATCAGTTGATAGGTTTGTCATCTTATCCCCTTCTTATAGAAATTTACTTTCCTCTATTCTAACACAAAAGCCATGTCTTTACCAATCTCTGATTGAAGAAATAGGAATTTTACGCTACAATAGAAGTAACACAGAGAAAGAGCAAGGTTATGATTCCAGCTTACATTCAAATTCATGATCAGATTAAATCTGAGATTGATCAAAAAATATGGAAAATTGGAGAGCGGCTTCCCAGTGAACGCGATCTAGCTGAAAAATTCCAGGTGAGTCGGATGACTCTTAGGCAGGCCATTACCCTTCTGGTCGAAGAAGGAGTACTTGAAAGACGGGTAGGAAGTGGTACCTTTATCACTAGCACGCGCGTCCAAGAAAAAATGCGAGGCACAACCAGTTTTACAGAAATTATGAAATCGCAAGGCAAGGAACCTTCTAGCCAAGTGATTTCTTACCGTAAAACCATTCCTAGCCTCCAAGAAGTGGACAAATTGGGCATTGATAAGACAGAAACCATCATTCGGATGGAGCGGGTCCGGTATGCCGATGGGATCCCTGTTGTTTATGAAGTGGCCTCTATTCCAGAGAAATTTATTAAGAATTTCAATCGTGAAGAGGTTACCAGCCATTTCTTCCAAACCTTGGAGCGTCATGGCTATAAGATTGGAAAGTCGCACCAGACCATCTATGCGCGATTGGCCAAGGATAAGATTGCGGAGTACTTACAGATTTCAAAAGGGCAGGCTATTTTAGGTCTGACACAGGTTTCCTATTTTGAAGATGGGACGGCTTTTGAGTATGTAAAAAGTCAGTATGTCGGCGAGCGGTTCGAATTTTATTTAGAAAATAACTAAGCTCGCAAATCGTAAAAATAGAAAACTCTTCAAATGTGTGAGAGGCTCACTCTCTTTGGCATTTGGGAGCTTTTTTTAGGTTGAAGTCATTCTTTCTAAATAGTGATAGTACGGTCAAAAATAAAAGATTTAAAAAAATTTAAAAAATTTTATTTTTTCTTCAATTTTTGATTTTTTTTACGAATTAATAGATAGAAGCTAGTTTTAGATCTAAAAAAAGATATAAGGCAGGAAAAAATGAAAAAAATTAAAATCGATGTGGTAGTTGTTCCCTTGAGTGGGCATCTGTACCCAACTTTAAATCTCGTTAAACCCTTATTAGATGATCCAACTATGGAAATCCGAGTTTTCACGGGTCCTCAGAAAAAAGCCGTCGCAGAAAGTCTCGGCTTCACGGTCGTCCCGATTCTAGAGAACAAAGTAGAAGAATTTGAACGCGCGGCGAATAACGATAAAAAACACAATCTCTTTTCAGCTTATCGGCAATTGTCTAGGAGTCTTGATTTGATTAATCACGTATCGGATCAATTGCTAGAGGAGTGGCGTGTCAACCGTCCAGATATTGTCATTGCTGACTTTATCACTCTATCAGCTGGTTTTGTGGCAGAACAGTTAGAAATTCCTTGGATTACCACCATGGCGACCCAATTTGCAATCGAAACTCCTTATGGTCCTCCTTGCTTCTTCGGAGGGATGGGAGTCGCGCGCACAAAGAAGGAAGAGAAGATCCAAGCACTATGCCGTAAACTCACGCGCATTGGAAAATACTGTGGCGCCTTCCTCTTACGCAAACGCTTAAAACGTTACAATTTCAAGTTGTACAATCAAAATGGAGTGGAGACCATCTACTCTCCTTATGCCATCTTTGGAATTGGTATGATGGAGCTTGAGTTGAAAACACATTTCCCTCATCAATATGCCTGGCTTGGCCCTTTGGGGACTTCTCTTGAAAAAGCTGAAGATTATCCTTTAGATCTCCGTCCTTACGACGACAAGACGAAGGTACTCGTGACATGTGGAACCCAGTTGCCTTGGGCAAAGGAGAATTTGCTAGAACAAACCAAGCATTTGGCCAAAGAGCATCCAGAATGTCACTTTTTCGTCACCTTAGGTGATGGGGCAAAAGACTTTTCTGAAGAAGAAGTAGCACCAAATGTGACGGTTGTCTCATATCTGCCCTACAAAGAATATATTCCGCAGATGGACTATGTCATTCATCATGGAGGAGCTGGAATCTTTTATCAATGTATCGAATTTAAAAAACCAGCCTTGATCTTGCCACATGATTATGACCAATTTGACTATGCGATTCGAGGAGTAGAAGCAGGAATTGCTTTTCAAGCTCATCGCAATCGCACCGAAGAGATTCAAGCAGGTTTCAATGCCCTATTAGAAAAAGAATCTTGGGAAAAGTTAGAGAGACTAAACAAACTTTCAAAAACCTACAAGCCGTTGGACACCTTGGAGTTTGAGATTCAACGGTTATTAAGACGTGGAACGGATGGAAAACTATGAAAATTCTTGTAACAGGTGCGACTGGCTTCCTTGGAAAATACGTGATCGAAGAGTTATTAGATCACGACTATTCCATTGTAGCTTTTGGCCGAAACGAAAAAAATGGGAAGGCTCTGGAAGGTGAGCGCGTTCAATTTATCAAAGGGGATTTGACCTCTATTGAGGAATTAAGACAAGCCTTTCAGTCTGTTGATGCTGTAGTTCATGCAGGAGCTTTATCCACTGCCTGGGGACCTTGGAAGGCCTTCTATCAGGCGAATGTAGTTGGCACTCAAAATGTCCTTGAATTGTGCCGTGAATATGCGGTAATACGCTTGGTTTACGTATCTTCTCCTAGTATTTACGCGGCTGGAAAAGATCAATTAAACATCATGGAAAGTGATGCTCCAAAAGAAAATCACCTCAACAATTATATCCGAAGCAAATTGGTGTCTGAAAAACTTTTTTCTGACTATCCGGATGTGCCAAGTATCATCTTGCGTCCTAGAGGATTATTTGGTGTGGGGGATACCAGTATTTTGCCTCGGGTTTTACGCCTCAGTCGAAAAATTGGAATTCCTTTGATTCGAGGAGGAGAGCAGCTCATGGATATGACCTGCGTGGAAAATGTTGCCCTAGCCATTCGCTTGGCTCTGGAAGCAAAAGAAGCTCACGGACAAGTTTATAATATTACAAATGGGGAACCAAAGTCCTTTAAGTATTTGATCGAAACAACATTAAAGGGATTGGGAGAACCGATTCGCTATCGGAAAATTCCGGCAGGTCTTGTAGCAGGTGCGGCCTATAGCCTTGAAGGGGTATATCGTTTATTCCATCTGAAAGCTGAACCTCCATTGACTCGCTATACCTATTATCTCCTTCGATATAGCCAAACCCTCGATATTCAAAAGGCCCAAACCGAACTTGGCTACTATCCAAAAATGACTATTGAAGAAGGGATTGACAACTATGTCCAACATGATCAAGCGCATTGATTATTTTCCAGCAGGCTATTGTAGCAGTCATTCTGGTCTCTTATTTAAAGGAATTCCAAATGAAAAAATGCAATTTCCTGCAGGTGTCTTTTTGATTCAGCACCGTGAAAAAGGTTATATTTTGTACGATACCGGCTATCACTACGAGATTAAGAAAAAAGCTCGGTATTTCTGGTACCGTCTAGCCACCCCAATGCAGATGAAAAAAGAAGACCAGATCGATTATTTATTGCATGAGCGTGGGATTGACCCGGCATCCATTTCCTATGTGATTCTTTCGCATCTGCACCCTGATCATCTCGGCGGAGCAGCCCTTTTCCCAAATGCTCATTTCTTTGTCACCCAGGAAGTCTATGAGGTGTACCAAAAACCGAAGTTTAAAGATCTGATTTTTAAAGAGTTTTTGCCAGCTGACTTCAAGGATCGGGTGACTTGTCTCAAAGCAAATCAAAGGCATCCAGCTTTCCCTTACCGCCCGACTGCGGATCTTTTTGGGGATGGGAGCATTCTTGTTTCGTCCATCGATGGGCATGCGAGAGGGCAAGGCTGTCTTTATCTGGATGAGCTCAAGCTCTTTATTGGAGCAGATCTTTCTTGGGGAGTGGACCTCTTGCCTTACACACGGCAAATGCGACTGATCCCTTCCTTGGTTCAGGATGATAAGAAGGCTTATTTAAAAGGAGCTGATTTTCTGGAGACACTCTTGCAAGATGGTATTCAAGTTGTTGTCAGCCACGACCCGCAAGATCGGATTGAAAGGATTTTAAATGAAAAAAACAGTCTTTCTGAAAACCTTTATTGAAACCAGATGGTGCCACCGATTCCGTTCAAAAGAGGCCTTGAAGCGATACCAAGATAAGCAATTGGCACGCTACCATGCATTTATCACTTCTCAATCTCCCTATTTTCAAACCCATTCTCCCGAATCCTTTGGAACGATGGATAAATCGTTTATGATGACACATTTCAATGAACTCAATACCCTAGGGGTGGATCGAGATCAGGCTTTAGAAATGGCGATTCGCGGAGAACAGACGCGAGATTTTACTGAGATGAATGGAGAAGTAGCAGTAGGTTTGTCTTCTGGGACTTCAGGCCACCGAGGAGTTTTTGTCACCACAGAAAAAGAAAGAAGTATGTGGGCTGCAGCGATTCTAGCCAAGATGCTACCGAAAGGAAAACTGTTTGGTCATCGCATTGCCTTTTTCTTACGAGCGGACAATGAACTCTATCAAACCATTAATTCAGGCCTTATTCGCTTGGAATATTTTGATATTTTCAAGGATAGCAAGGAGCATTTAGAGCGTCTCAAAGACTATCAACCAACCATTGTGGTTGCACCAGCTTCCACCTTGATTGAGTTAGCTAACTATGTCACTAATCAGCAACTTGCGATCCAACCCGTCAAGGTTGTCTCTGTCGCAGAGATCCTAGAGGATAGAGATGCTCAGACAATAGCCAGAGCCTTTCAACTAGAAAAAGTTGATCAGGTCTACCAAGCGACAGAAGGGTTTTTAGCTTGTACTTGTTCAGAAGGTAATCTTCACCTCAACGAAGATATTTTGTATGTCGAAAAAGAGTATCTGGATGATCGACGCTTTTATCCGATTATTACGGATTTTAAACGAACGAGTCAACCCATCTATCGCTACCGACTCAATGATATTTTAGTAGAAGAAAAGTCTCCCTGTCCTTGTGGATCCGTTTTTACTCGAATCGCGAAAATCGAAGGACGATCGGACGATATTTTCTATTTCAAAAAAGTTGATGGAAACAGCCAAACCATCTATCCGGATTTTATTCGCCGGTGCATTTTATTCGTTGAAAATATTCAGGACTATCAAGTGACTCAGTTGACAGATGGATCTATTACCATCGCCTTGAGTCATCGTTCCGACTTTATTGAGAAAGCGATCTTTGCCCAATTTGAACTCTTGGCTCAACAAAAACAATTCATCCTCCCAAGTATTCAATTTATCGATTACCAATGGGACCCAACACGTAAATTAAAACGTGTTCAACGACTTCAATAAAAGGAGAATCCTATGACTACAGTAAAAAGACATCTACAAATCAAAGGCTATGGAACAGCGCTTCCAGCTCATACAGTAACTTTCAAAGACCAGACTCGTTACCGCGTGAAAGAAGGAGAAGAAACACAGATTGATCTTGCAGCACGTGCAATTAAAGCTGCTTTAAAACATGCAGGGCTTGAGATGACAGATATCGACTGCCTGGTTTCGGCTAGTGCGGTTGGCGTTCAGCCTATTCCTTGTACGGCTGCTTTGATCCATGAGCGCGTGGCCAAGGGACTGACGATTCCAGCCATGGATATTAATACCACCTGTACTAGTTTTGTATCAGCCTTAAGCACCATTTCCTATCTGATTGAAGGTGGTGAATACCAACGGGTTCTCATTGTATCCAGTGAAGTAGGAAGTCTTGGCCTTAATCCTAAACAAAAAGAGAGTTTTGAATTATTTAGCGATGGAGCAGCTGCCTTTATTTTTGAAGCAACAAGCCAAGACAAAGGAATCATTGCTAGCATGCAACGTACCTGGTCTGAGGGAGCCCATGATACTGAAATTCGGGGTGGTTTGACAGCTTATCATCCGAAATTGTACTCTGAATCAACCAAGACTGATTTCATGTTTGACATGAAAGGGAAGAAAATTCTCTTACTTTCTGCTCGTGTTATTCCAGAAATGTTCCAAGAATTCCAAGAGAAATCAGGCATTTCTAAAGACGCTGTAGACTATATTATTCCCCACCAAGCCAGCCGGGCCTTGCCACTCGTCATGGACAAATTGGGAGTTGGAAAAGACAAGTATCTCAATATTGTCAGCGATTATGGCAATATGGTTTCGGTAGCCGTGCCTTTCGGTTTAGCCTATGCGCTTGATCACGGCTATGTGAAGGAGGGAGATACCATCTTCTTGATGGGAACTGCAGCAGGGATGACAGTCAATATGTTAGCACTAAAACTCTAATGATAGATCCTCTTATTTCAAGCTCAAAAAGCATCAAGTCCCGCTAGTCTTTAGCGGGCTTTTTTGATATAATGAAAGGTATGGAAATTGAGAAAACCAACCGAATGAATGCGCTCTTTGAGTTTTATGCAGCGCTCTTGACGGACAAGCAAATGAACTACATCGAGCTTTATTACGCAGATGATTACAGCTTGGCTGAGATTGCGGAAGAGTTTGGAGTGAGCCGTCAGGCGGTCTATGACAATATTAAACGTACAGAAAAGATTTTGGAGGACTACGAAATGAAACTCCATATGTATTCCGATTACATTGTTCGTAGTCAGATTTTTGATCAGATTTTAGAACGCTATCCGGAAGATACTTTTCTACAAGAGCAGGTTGAAATTTTATCAAGCATTGACAATCGGGAGTGAATATGGGCAGTCTCGTCATTTATCAAGGAATACCTTGCAAACTATTAGTCGCAGAGGGAGTATTTCCTACTCGACTACAAATTATCTCGCCCAATGATATCTCCAAAGCTATGCAAATAGGTTTTAGCTGTTGGGGATATCCAAATGAAATCATGAAAGAAGTCACACCCGAAGAACTAGAATGTTTGCTACATTTCGGACGATTTCCACTGAATTGAAAAAATAGGAGAAAATAATGGCATTTGAAAGTTTAACCGAACGTTTACAGAACGTCTTTAAAAATCTTCGTAAGAAAGGGAAAATCTCTGAAGCGGATGTCCAAGAGGCAACCAAAGAGATTCGTCTAGCCCTCTTAGAGGCCGACGTAGCCCTTCCTGTTGTAAAAGACTTCATCAAACGCGTCCGCGAGCGGGCTGTAGGTCATGAAGTCATCGAAACCTTGAACCCTGCCCAACAAATCGTGAAGATTGTCGATGAAGAATTGACAGCCATTTTGGGTTCAGAAACAGCAGAAATTATCAAATCTCCAAAGATTCCAACCATTATCATGATGGTCGGTCTTCAAGGGGCTGGTAAAACAACCTTTGCGGGTAAATTGGCCAACAAATTGGTCAAGGAAGAAAACGCACGTCCTTTGATGATTGCGGCCGATATCTATCGTCCAGCAGCCATCGACCAGTTGAAGACCCTTGGTCAACAGATCAATGTTCCTGTCTTCTCACTTGGTACAGAAGTCCCTGCAGTTGAGATCGTTCGTCAAGGTTTGGAGCAGGCGAGAGCCAATCACAATGATTATGTCTTGATCGATACGGCTGGTCGTCTGCAAATCGATGAAAAACTTATGGGCGAGTTGCGGGATGTTAAAGCCCTTGCCGAGCCAAATGAAATCCTCTTGGTTGTCGATGCCATGATTGGTCAAGAAGCAGCCAATGTGGCGCGTGAGTTTAATGAACAACTCGAAGTAACCGGGGTGATCTTGACAAAGATTGATGGGGATACCCGTGGTGGTGCAGCCCTTTCTGTCCGTCAGATTACTGGGAAACCAATCAAGTTTACTGGTACTGGTGAAAAAATCACGGATATCGAAACCTTCCACCCAGACCGTATGTCTGGCCGGATCCTCGGTATGGGGGATATGCTGACACTGATCGAGAAGGCTTCTCAAGAATACGATGAGAAACGCTCTCTTGAGCTCGCTGAGAAGATGCGGGAAAACACCTTTGACTTCAACGATTTCATCGATCAGTTAGACCAAGTTCAAAACATGGGACCAATGGAAGATCTGCTCAAAATGCTTCCAGGGATGGCCAACAATCCAGCTATGAAGAACCTCAAGGTTGATGAACGAGAAATTGCTCGCAAACGTGCGATCGTATCATCCATGACCCCAGCTGAACGGGAAAATCCAGATCTCTTGAATCCAAGCCGTCGTCGTCGGATTGCTGCTGGATCAGGGAACAGCTTTGTCGAAGTCAATAAATTCATCAAGGACTTTAACCAAGCCAAGCAGATGATGCAAGGCGTCCTCTCTGGCGATATGAACAAGATGATGAAACAAATGGGGCTCAATCCAAATAATATGCCGAAAAACATGCCTGGTGGAATGCCTGATATGTCTGCCCTCGAAGGCATGATGGGACAAGGTGGGATGCCTGACTTGTCAGCTCTTGGCGGAGGCGCTGGAATGCCTGATATGAGCCAAATGTTTGGTGGTGGTCTCAAAGGAAAAGCCGGTGAATTTATGATGAAACGGGCGATGAACAAGATGGCCAAACAAATGCGCAAAAATAAGAAAAAACGGAAATAATCGTTTCTAATAAGGGCCTAGGACACACTGTTCTGGGTTCTTTTAGAAACTACTACTAGAGGAAAGATGTTAAAAAAACTATTTCAACAAGTCATTCGTTTCTTTGCAAGATTGTTTTCTTCGCACAGCAAGCCCTTTGAATTCCCAAAAGGGTCGAAGAAACCTCCGATCAGACCGATTCTCTTTGTCCCCGGGAGTTCAGCTAGTATCCAGCGATTCAATGGAACCATCCGTATGCTCCATCGCTTTTCTAGAAAAAAGCAAAGTCTTTTAAAAATTAAGGTCAATAAAGATGATTCTATAGAGATGGAAGGAAGACTGAATACGAAAGAGCCGAATCCGATGATTGTGATTGGCTTTGAGAATAATCGTGATGGCTACAGCAATATCAAGCAGCAAATCGAATCCCTTAAGATCGCTCTTACCTACCTTCTTGATCACTATCATTTTACAGAGTTTAAGGCAGTCGGGCACTCCAATGGAGGATTGGTTTTGACTGGTTTACTGGAAAGTGGCTTTTTAGAAAAGAAAAAGCTGACCGTGAGCAAGCTTGCTATTATTGGCAGTCCTTACCGTTTCAATCAAGAGATGTATGACGATTTTCAAACATGGAAGCATCGTCTGGGAAAAGAAGTAGAAGTTCTTAATTTTGTTGGTAGCTTTGCTGGAAAATCAGATGGCATCGTTCCTCTCTCTAGTGCACAAGCAGCAAAATCTATTTTTGAGAAACAAGCCTATACAGAAGTGAATTTAAACGGTCGTAAGGCTCATCATTCAGCTTTACCCACTAATCCAGATCTAGTGAAACAATTAAGTCTATTTTTGAATCTATAATGAAATTACATAATTTCGGTTATGTAATTTTTATTTGTCTCTTGCAATCCTTAAGTAAATATGGTACATTTTTGATAGCGATTACACATACCTAAGGAGGATTTAATGAAAGATCCTAAATTACTAGAGACAATGAAAGTTTACAAGGGACTGGATGACGTTCCCGAAGATTTTGATAACTTTTGGAATCAAGCCCTAGCAAAGATGACTGAACTGCCTGAATACAAGCTCGAAGAACGAGATTTCAGCATTCCAAATGTGATTTGTTATGAATTAACCTTTAAAGGAACACGAGATGGGCTCGTTTATGCGCGGGTTGTTTTTCCAAAAACGGATCAAAAGGTTCCCGTCATTTTCCATTTTCATGGCTATATGGGTCGTTGTTGGGATTGGGCTGATATGCTGGCTTATACAGTAGCCGGCTATGGTGTTGTGTCTATGGACGTGAGAGGGCAGTCAGGCTATTCAACAGACGGTGACCGCTCACCACTTGGAAATACGGTAAAAGGACAGATTATCCGTGGAGCCGTGGAAGGCCCTGATGAGCTCTTTTATAAGGATGTCTACTTGGATCTTTACCAGTTAATTGAAATTGTAGCCAACCTTCCTCAAGTAGATGACAGCAAACTTGCCAGCTACGGAGCCTCTCAAGGTGGTGCCCTGGCCCTGATTGCTGCTGGATTAAATCCCCGAATCCAACGAACAGTCGCCATTTATCCATTCTTATCGGATTTCAGACGGGTATTAGAGATCGGAAATACCAGTGAGGCCTATGACGAGCTTTTCCGTTATTTCAAGTTCCATGATCCATTCCATGAAACGGAAGATCGTTTGATGCAGACTTTGGCCTATATTGATGTGAAAAATTTTGCCCATCGTATCAAAGGACAGGTTCACATGATTACAGGTCTAGATGATGATGTCTGTTATCCTGAAACGCAGTTTGCCATTTATAATCGATTAGAAGGTCCAAAAGAGCATTTAATCATGCCAGAATATGCCCACGAAGCTATGAATGTTCAAGTCAATGATCGAGTCTATAATTGGCTCTGTGGTAGCAAGATTCCATTTCGATATGTAGAAAAATAAGTTAGAAAAGAAAAACAATCAGTAAATCCATGAGATTTGCTGATTGTTTTGTGTTTAAAAGGGATCTAGTATAGAAAGAAAACTAAAAGTTTATGTACAATTGACTTAACATGAGCTAAACAATTGATACAACTGAATTAGAAGCATAAAGTACATTCTTTAAGGAGTGTACTTTATTTTTGTTTTGTACATTATTCTGGAGTGGTATTTTGTATGTTTTCTAGTACATAATATCCTCTAATCTGAGAAATTAATTTGTAGATTATTTTCAATGATAATCAATGTATAATAAAAAATTTAAAGTTCAAATTCTGAAACTACTTTCACATATAAATAATTGAATATAAATTGCTGTAGACCTATAATAAAGATAGGGATAATAAGAATTCTTCATAGAAAGGAGTATACTGTATCCTAAGGGTCAGTATTATTAATAAATCATGAAAAAAATAATTATTTTTATCTTGTTAATCTTCTTAATCCTTTCTATTATTGCAATTTATACATACTACGTGTTCTAAAAAATAAAATAAAGAGATATTTTTGACACATAAACTCCCACGTAATATAATCAAATTGTCGAATAAACAGCTCAAGGATACACTAAATCCCTAGAAGACAACAGTCCTCTAGGGATTTTTTACGTCGGTTTTTGATTAAAGTGTATTCTGGAGCTGAAAATGGTTTATCCTTTTTGGATTATGGATAATTGAAAAAATTTTTAGTTTTCACTTAAATAAAGTACATTTTCGCATGGATTGAGAGTGGTTAAAATTTCCAGTGTTCACATGAATAAAGTACATTTTGGACCGATTTTTGCCCGAAAAAATTTTTTAGTTATTCAAAAAAAATTTTTGTTAACCTATAGATACCCTATAACATCTTTCCGAAAAACTATAATTTTCTTGAAAAATATACCTGGTTATGCTATACTACTAGTATAGATAGATTTGGAGAAAAACATGAAACGCGAGATCTTATTAGAACGGATTGATAAACTCAAACAAGTCATGCCCTGGTACGTATTGGAATATTACCAATCAAAACTGACCGTTCCATATAGTTTTACAACCTTGTACGAATACTTAAAGGAATACGATCGATTTTTCACCTGGGTCTTGGAATCTGGTATATCGGATGCTGACACCATGGCCGAGATCCCTTTAGACGTCCTGGAGCACATGACCAAGAAAGACATGGAATCCTTTATTCTTTACTTACGTGAACGTCCTCTGCTTAATGCCAATACGACAAAAAACGGGGTTTCCCAAACGACCATTAATCGTACCCTTTCTGCACTATCTAGTCTCTATAAGTATTTGACCGAGGAAGTTGAAAACGAGCAAGGGGAACCTTATTTCTACCGTAATGTCATGAAAAAGGTTGCTACCAAGAAAAAGAAAGAAACCTTGGCTGCTCGAGCTGAAAATATCAAGCAAAAACTCTTTTTGGGTGATGAAACAGAAGGTTTTCTTAACTATATCGACCAGGAGTACCCGCAAACCCTCTCAAATCGCGCCTTATCCTCCTTTAATAAGAATAAAGAGCGAGATTTAGCCATTATAGCACTCCTTCTTGCCTCTGGTGTCCGTTTATCTGAGGCAGTCAACTTGGACCTTCGTGACCTCAATCTTAAGATGATGGTGATTGACGTCACTCGAAAAGGTGGAAAACGAGACTCGGTTAATGTTGCTGCCTTTGCTAAGCCTTATCTGGAGCAATATCTTGCTATTCGAGACAAACGTTACAAGACTGAAAAAACTGATACAGCTCTCTTTATAACCATGTATCGAGGTGTTCCAAACCGAATTGATGCTTCTAGTGTTGAAAAAATGGTCGCCAAGTATTCAGAAGACTTCAAAGTCCGCGTGACGCCCCACAAACTACGCCACACCCTTGCAACCCGTCTCTATGATGCAACCAAATCACAAGTTTTGGTCAGCCATCAGCTGGGACATGCTAGTACACAAGTTACAGACTTGTATACGCATATCGTTAATGATGAGCAGAAAAATGCCTTGGATAGTTTATAAAATTACATAACGTAAATTATGTAAAAAGCATTCTAATAGAAAAAGAGCGTAAGATTTTTTATGGAATCTTACGCTCTTTTATACTTTCTATAAAAATTCGATCCAATAATTACGGTGTGGCTCAATAATGACTGGTTTTCCCCAAAATGATTTTAGATAGGCCAGATTTGCAGGGGTGACCGGTCTTTTTTCACCATTGTACTTCTCTGCACTCTCTTCTGTTAAAAAGCATTTAACAGCTTCATATGGCGTACCATCGCTCGCTATTCGATCAATCCCTAAATAAGCAATTTCATCACCGGCCTTCGGAAAATCTGTAAATAGTTTACCAATAAAATAAACCGTCTTATCTTTCATTAATTCATAAGCTTTACTATTTTCCAATCTGTTATTCGCTGCAGCGTACATAATACAAAAGCTGTCCACGATATCTTTCAAATGCATTAATTCTTGTTCGCTAACGATTATTTCCTCAGGAGCAAGACCTCCAATGATTAAGTTTTCATAATGAGGTTGCTGGATGACGTTATCTAAAGCCATTCCTAATGGTAGTTGGACAGCTTGATAGCCTAATGGTTCTAGCTCCTGTTTTTTCTGGTCAACATGTTCTTGTGTAATACTGACATACAAATCATAAGGACTTGAAGATTGTTGTTTGCTAAAAAAAGCCACTACTATACGATCTAACTGTTCAAATAGACCAAGATTTTCAACTGGAATTTTCATCATCGAATATAATCCCCTTTTGTGTTCAGATTTCCTCTATATTGTACTCTCATGGTATTTAAATATCAAGTTTAAGATAAAAGATATCCATGTTAAATGGATATCTTTTACTTTATTCCACCACTGCTTCAGCAATTTCCTCTGCAGTGATTCCTGCGAAGTAACGACCTAGATTAATGGTTTGAAGGGCTTTGAGGATGTCTTCACGTTCATATTTGACACAACGAAGAACGTCTTCTACTGCTGCAACATCTTCGATACCAAAGAAGTCTCCATAAATCTTGATGTCTTGGATTTTGGATTCAATGACGTTTGCGAAGATTTCAACCTTACCGCTAGGGAATTTAGTGCCACGACGGACATTGTATTCAGGAGACTTTCCATAGTTCCAGTCCCAGGTACCGAACTTGGTTTCCTTGATACGATTGATTTCAGCCAATTCTTCATCTGAGAAGACATATTCTGTCATCTCAGGGTATTCTTTCTTCATGTAGTCCAAAAGCAAGTCACGGAACTCTTCAACCGTGATTTTTTCTGGCAATTCATCGATGATATTGGTCACACGAGCACGAACCGATTTAACTCCTTTAGACTCAAACTTGTCTTTAGACACCTTGAGAGCATTGGCAAGGACTGACAGATCCACGTCAAATAGAAGACAACCGTGGTGCATAATGCGTCCGTTGATATAAGCTTGGGCATTTCCACAGAATTTCTTACCATCAATTTCCAAGTCGTTACGACCTGTGAATTCAGCCTTCACTCCAAGCTGAGCCAAGGTGTTGATCACGGGAGTTGAAAGGCTCTTGAAGTCAAAGGCCTTATTTTCATCTTCTTTTGAAATGATGGTGTAGTTGAGGTTGTTCAAATCGTGATAAACAGCCCCACCACCACTGATCCGGCGAACCACTTCAATCCCATGCTCCCGAACATAGTCACGGTTGATTTCTTCGATGGTATTTTGGTGACGACCAACGATAATCGAAGGTTTGTTAATCCAAAGAAGGAAGATTTGATCCTCATCTAACAGATGCTTAAAAGCATACTCTTCTAAAGCAATATTAAAAGCAGTATCATTTGAATAATTAATAATGTATTTCATAAGATTCCTTTATATACGATAGAGACTGGTCCAGCATTTGCTGTCCAGCCATTCTATCATTTCAAATACTATTTCTTCTTAGGTGAGTGAACTGCCAAGCCAAGTACATCCGCAAAAGCTTCGTACATCACTTCTGAGAAGGTTGGGTGCCCGTGGATGGTCTTGAGCATTTCTTCTACAGTGATTTCCATCTCAATGATGGTTGAAGCTTCGTTGATCAATTCAGCTGCTGCTGGACCAATGATGTGAACCCCAAGAACTTCTCCATATTTCTTGTCTGCAATGACTTTAACAAATCCTTGAGCCGCATCTGATGCAATGGCACGTCCGTTTGCGGCAAAATTAAATTTACCGATTTGGACATCATATTTCTCACGAGCTTGTTCTTCTGTCAAACCAACAGCCGCAACTTCTGGAAGGGTGTAGATCGCTGCAGGAGTCAAGTTCAATTTGGCAACAGCATGATTTCCCTTAAGAGCATTTTCGGCCGCTACTTCACCCATACGGAAGGCAGCATGAGCCAACATCTTGGTACCGTTGATATCACCTGGTGCATAGATACCTGGAACAGACGTTTCCATGTATTCGTTAACTTTGATCCGTCCACGATCCAATTCAAACTCGACTTCACCGATACCTTCAAGGTCTGGAACACGGCCGATTGAAAGAAGGGCTTTGTTGGCGATGATATCATCTTTTCCTTCGACCTTGATACGGAGTTTACCATCTTCTTCAATGATTTCTTGCAATTTCGTATCCGTCAAGATGGTCATACCCTTGCGTTCAAGGATTAAACGAAGGTTCTTAGATACTTCCGCATCCATAGCTGGAACAATACGGTCCATCATTTCGATAACAGTAACTTTTGAACCGAAGGTCATGAAAGCTTGTCCAAGTTCGATACCGACAACCCCACCACCAATGATCACAAGGCTTTCTGGAACTTCATTCATTTCAAGAATATCGTCACTGGTCATGACAAGGGATGATTCCATACCTGGAACGTTAATCTTGCTAACTTTTGAACCACCGGCAAGGATGATTTTCTTCGTTTCAAGCAATTCAGAACCATTAACCAAGACATTCTTATCTTTCGTAATGGTACCGATACCCTTGTGAACATCCACTCCGTAGCTGCGAAGAAGTCCTGCAACACCACCGACGAGGGTATTTACGACCTTGTTCTTGGTTTCAAGAACCTTATCCATATCTACTGAGAAACTTGGATTTTCAATGATAATACCACGGTTTGCTGCATGACCAATATTTTCAATAATTTCAGCATTGTGGAGGTAAGTCTTAGTTGGGATACATCCGCGGTTCAAGCATGTTCCACCAAGTTCAGATTTCTCAACAAGAGCAACTTTACCACCTAGTTGAGCTGCCTTAATAGCAGATACGTAGCCAGCAGGGCCCCCACCGATTACTACGATATCATAAGCGTCATCGCTCTTATTGTCATCGTTTGAAGCACTTGCTGCAGCTGGTGCTGGACTCGCTTCTGGTGCTGCTACTCCAGCTGTAGGGATGTTTTCCCCTTCTTCACCAAGATAACCGATTACTTCTGTGACAGGAACTGTTTCGCCGTCTCCTTTCAGGATAGCGATCAAGTAGCCGTCTTCTTCCGCTTCCAACTCCATGCTGACTTTGTCTGTCATGATTTCAAGGAGTACTTCTCCTTCTTTTACAAATTCGCCGACTTTCTTATTCCACTGAACGATTTGTCCTTCGGTCATATCTACGCCGGCTTTTGGCATAATTACTTCTAAGGCCATTTTATTTCCCTCTTTTTCTTGTTTCTATTCTCTCGTTGATTAGACCAACATTGAAATCGGGTCTTCAATCAAGGCTTTCAAGTCTTTCATGAATTTGGCACCAGCCATACCATCGACAACGCGGTGGTCGATGGTCAAGCCCAAGCTCATGATTGGACGAATAACGATTTCACCATTCACAACCACTGGTTTTTCAACCGTTGCACTAACTCCAAGGATGGCAGAGTTTGGTTGGTTGATAATCGGTCCAAATGATTGAACGCCAAACATTCCCAAGTTACTGATGGTAAAGGTTGAGTTTTGCAATTCACTTGGAGCAAGCTTACCATCCAAGGTACGTCCGATAACGTCCTTGAAGGCGACCACCAACTCTGACAAGGTCATCTTTTCAGCATTGTAGACAACTGGAGTCATCAAGCCATTGTCCATCCCAACTGCCATCGCTAAGTTGACATAGTTATGAGTAATGATGGTTTTGCCATCTTCTGTCAATGACGCATTGATGTATGGGTGTTTCATCAAGGTCTTAACAACTGCTAGAGAAAGCAAATCTGTTACAGTGATTTTCTTGCCAGTGGCTTCCATGATTGGATCCAATACCTTCTTACGAAGGGCCAACATTTGAGACATATCAACGTCATAGTTCAATGTAAAGGTTGGTGCTGTTAAGTAAGATTCCACCATCCGTTGAGCGATTACCTTCCGCATTGGTGTCATCGGAATCCGCTCAATCTCACCATAAGGTGTCACATTATCTGGAGCTTCCTCCACCTTCTCGATTTGAGCAGGTGACTTAATGGTCTCATTCTCGATATTTTCAGGAAGGAAAGCAAGGACGTCCTTCTTCATGATCTTACCACGATGACCAGTTCCTTGAATCTCTTGCCAAGCAATATTGTGTTCTAAAGCAATTCGTTTTGCAAGTGGTGAAATGCGAACCACATTTGTGTCTTTATATGTTTCCACGTCTTCTTTGTGGACACGACCGTTTGCGCCTGAACCAGAAACATCATAGAGGTTGATCCCAAGATCATCCGCTAATTTTCTAGCCGCAGGAGTCGCTCTTAGCTTATCATCAGCCATGACTTCTCCTATTCTATTACAAGATATTAAGGACGTAGAGGACAAAGAAAAAATAGGAGATTGACGCTGTGTTACATGAACACGAGGAAATCTATCTTTTTTTCACAGTCCTCCGTCCGGATTCAGTTACAAGATACTAAGGGCGTCAAAAGTCTCAGTGAAAATAGGAAACTTGACGAAGAAAGTTTAGTTTCTAGGAAAGTTTATCTTTTTCAGCCAGACTTTAGCCCGTGCTCTAATTTAAGATATCAAGGACGTAGAGAACTTTGCATCAATAGATACAAAGTTTCCTCGTCTAATTTAATAAATATTACATAATTTAGGTTATGTATTATTCTTTGTTGTATGTTTTACGAATAGCATCTTTGATGCTTTCAACTGTTGGAATCATTGCATTTTCAAGGTTTTGTGCGTAAGGCATTGGCACATCTTCCCCCGCACAACGGCGGATTGGTGCATCCAAGTAATCAAATGCTTCTGATTCAGAAATAATAGCTGAAATTTCACCAATATAGCCACTTGTTTTGTGGGCATCATTGACAAGGACTACTTTTCCTGTCTTCTTGACAGAATTAATGATGATCTCTTTATCAAGTGGAACCAAGGTACGTGGGTCTACTACTTCTACTGAGATCCCTTCTTCTGCTAATTCTTCAGCAGCTTGCATCACGCGACGAAGCATTTTTCCGTAGGTTACGACAGTGACGTCAGTTCCTTCACGTTTGATTTCTCCGACACCAAGTGGAATCGTGTAGTCTGGATCAACTGGCACTTCCCCTTTTTGGTTGAATTCTGATTTATATTCAAGAATGATAACGGGGTTGTTGTCGCGAATAGAAGACTTAAGCAGTCCCTTCATATCCGCTGGCGTACCAGGAGCAACAACTTTCAAACCAGGAATATGAGTAAACCATGATTCTAACGATTGGGAGTGTTGGGCTGCAGAACCAACTCCATTCCCAGCAGCACAGCGAATAGTCATCGGCACTTGACCTTTACCACCAAACATGTAGCGAGTTTTAGCAGCTTGGTTGACAATAGCATCCATGGCAATTACTGAGAAATCCATGAAGGTCATATCAACGATTGGGCGAAGTCCAGTCATGGCTGCCCCTGCTGCCGCACCTGAAATCGCGGCCTCAGAAATCGGACAGTCACGGACACGTTCTGGACCAAACTCTTCCAGCATCCCTACAGAAGTTCCGAAGTCTCCACCGAAAACTCCGACATCTTCTCCCATCAACAATACATTTTCGTCGCGACGCATTTCCTCAGACATAGCAAGGATAATGGTATCGCGGAAAGACATTAATTTAGTTTCCATAATTCTCTACTCCCCCTTAGTCTGCGTAAATATCTTCGAAAGCTGATTCAAGTGGAGGGAATGGGCTTTCTTCCGCAAATTTCACTGAAGCTTCCACTGCTTCTTTCACTTCTTCTTGGATTTGATCCAATTCTTCTGCGCTCGCAATCTCATTTTCAAGGAGATACTTGCGAAGGTTTTCGATTGGATCTTTCTTCTTCCACTCTTCTACTTCTTCACGAGTCCGGTATTTACCAGGGTCAGATGAAGAGTGACCAAGCCAACGATAGGTGACACTTTCAATCAAGACAGGTCCTTTACCAGAGCGGACGTGTTCAACAGCTTTTTGGAATCCTTCATAGACATCGATAACGTTATTTCCATCAGGAATAAACATTCCAGGAATGCCGTAAGCAGCACTACGTTCGTGGATATGCTGGATATTGGTCATTTTCTTGATGTCAGCAGAGATTCCATAACCGTTATTGATACAGTAGAAAATTACTGGAAGATTCCAAATAGAAGCCATATTCACCGCTTCGTGGAAGACACCTTCATTGGTTGCACCATCGCCAAAGAAGCAGACGACAATCTTACCAGTCTTTTTCATTTGTTGAGTAAGGGCAGCACCTACTGCAATTCCCATACCACCACCAACGATCCCGTTAGCACCAAGGTTACCAGCATCGAGGTCAGCGATATGCATGGAGCCACCCTTCCCTTTACAAGTACCCGTATACTTACCAAGGATTTCAGCCATCATGCCATTCAAATCGATTCCTTTAGCAATGGCTTGTCCGTGTCCACGGTGGTTAGATGTCAGCAAATCATCGTCGTTTAAAGCCAACATGGCTCCAACGTTAGCTGCTTCTTCCCCAACAGAAAAGTGCGTCATTCCTGGCACTTTCCCTTTTTTTACTAACTGTGCAATTTTTAAGTCCATGCGACGGATTTCTTCCATTTTACGGAACATTTCCAATAAGAGACTTTTATCTAATGTTGCCATCATTTCGCCTTTCTTAGCATTTATTCATTCTCTTTCATTCTAGCCAAAAATGAAAGCACTGTCAAAAATAATGCTCATATGATTTCACAAACTTTATTCCTTGGAAGAAGGTTTTATAAGCTTTTTAAAATCCAAATACAATATTTCACAATCTTTTCTCTTCTTCCTTTGCTATACATATAAAAAAACCGATAGGATCCTATCCTACCGGTCGTTATCTTATGATTGGCGTTGGCCAAAGTCATGAATCATTTGTTCCAATTCTTCACGACTAGGTGTTGTAAGCATATAGAGGTAATCTCCCTGAAGTTCCGCAAAGGCTGCAGGCATGTCTTTCTTGACACGGAATTGATCATGGTATTTAGCCAAAACTTCTTCTTCTGACAGAACATAGGCTGCATTGGCACGGCGTGAAGTCGCCAAGCAATATAGGGGCTCAAATTCAGAAGCTGGGAAAGGTTCTCCAGCTACGATAGCAGCATAGCCACGGTACAAATCAATCGAGTGGGCATAGTTGTAGACGTCAATGGTAAAGCCACCTGCAGGGCGATTATTGTACTCGATCGCAATATAGTCATCCCCATCGCGGAAGAATTCGATGTGGAAGAAACGTTCTTTCATGCCAAAGGCTTTGACAATCGCTTCCCCGTATTGACGCAATTTTGGATCCATCTTTTTGAGAACATAATAAGAGTTGTCCATCTTGTAGAGCATCAAATCGAGTGGCGTATAAGCATAGTCAAATGTAGTGGAGAAGACAATGTTGCCATCACGATCAACCAGACCATCAAAGGTACAAATCTCACTAGAAGTGACAAATTTCTCAAAGAAGTACTCTGTATGGCCATCCCATTCTGCCTTGAAATGGTCCACATCTTCTGGCGTTTCGATCTTGAAGGTCGCTGCTGCTCCTACCCCATTGTCAGGCTTAGCAATCAAAGGCAACCCAATCTTCTTCACAGCTTTATCAATGTCTTTTTCTGTTTTAACCACAGCACCAGGTACGACTGGGACTCCAGCTTTCTTGAAGAGTTTCTTCATTTCGGATTTGAACTTGGTTTTCTTCAAATCTTTTGGCTTAGCCCCGAAGACATTGAATTGCTCCCGAAGCGCTGCATCCAATTCCAACCAGTATTCATTGTGGGATTCGATGCGATCGATTGGCCCGTGTTTGTAGAAAAGAAAGGCTACTGCTCGCTTCACTTCGTCTAGATTTTCCAAATTTTCAACTCGGAAATATTCTGTTAAGCTGTTGCGCAAAGGCGCATCTAACTGTTCATATGGCTCTTGACCAATTCCCAAAACAGTGATCCCTTTATTAGCCAACTCGATTGTAAATTGTTGGAAGTTTTGTGGGTAATATGGTGAAATAACGATATAATTCATTGAGGTCTCCTCCCTTTTTACTTATAGATACATTTGGCCTAGGAAATATGGCATTTGTTTGCGCCACCATTCCCAATCGTGGGCGACATCATGCCCCCATTCAGCGAACCATGCAGGAATTTTTTTGTGATCAAAGGCTTCTTTCAGTTTGTAGAAAGATGGAAGTCCATCTTGTTCCCAAGCCCCTAAACCAGTACAAACAACGATTTCAGCCTGACGGTAACGATCGATAAACCAGCCATCGTTTTGGTTCCAAATATAATCAGATGGCGAGTTTTGGTAAATTGCTTCATCGCCTCCAAAGTCACCAACAAAGAAACGAGCGTCATAGACACCACTCAAGGCAATCACTTTGTTAAAGACATCTGGATGTTGCAAGAAGAAGTTGAGCGCGTGGTAGGCTCCCATAGAGCAACCAGTTGTCATCATCGGATCAAACCAGCCTGTTTTGTGTTTGATAAAAGGAATGGCTTCTTCAATCACATAGCGTTCATAAGCTCGGTGCATTTCTGCTCGATCGTGAGGATTCTTCCAATTACAAAGCCAGCTATCACTATCCACACTCGAAAGGGTAAAGAATTGAACTCGTCCTTCTTCGATAAACTGAGCACAAGCATCAATCATACCAAAGTCATAATACTCGTTATGGCTTCCACCTGATGAAGCAAAGACCACAACAGGAATACCTGCGTGTCCATAGCGGTTCAGATACATTTCACGGTTGAGTTGGCCACTCCAGTGGCTTAAATGTTCAATATTCATAAGTTCCCTCTTTCCTTTATTTCTTCAATTTACAGTCTATTAATCCCATTTTTCTGCCAAAAAGCGAAGGCATTCTGGTAAATGTTCGGCCCATGCTTCTTCGTGGTGAATAGCCCCAGATTGAATCCGAATGGCAATATTTTCCAAAGCCACCCCTTGTTGAATGACGTCGTGATAATAACGAAGAGATGAATCGATATAGGCTTGCTTGATGTTTCCTGCCATCAAAGTTTTATCCGTATCATCCGCCTCTTCAGTTCCTACATAGATGTAAATCCGTTGGTCTGCATACAATTTTTTGCGTTCGATATAATGATTGAAGGCATCTTGGTGAAGCCAGTTAGCAGATGAAAAGACCCCTAAACATCCGATTTGATCTTGGTACTCTAAGCCCAAAAATTGGGTAATATTTCCCCCCAAGGAAGAACCAATCATGGCCGTATGTTCTCGATCAGCAAGAGTCCGGTATTCTTGGTCGATAAAAGGTTTCACCACCTCCATGACAAATTCGCCGTACTCAACTCCCTTGCCACCAAATTGCATGCCAGGAATATTGGATTCCTTGTACTTCCAGGCAGAGTATTCATTCATGCGTTGGAAACCATCATTATCGATCGCAACAACAATCATGCGACTAATATCTGGATTCCGCTTAATGGCTGGAATCACCTTCCAGGAATGACCCGCATAAGCTTCCTTGCTATACAAGACATTTTGCCCATCGTGGAAATAAACAACAGGGTAACGTCTATCTGTATCCGTTTCATAATTCTTAGGTAATAAGACTCGCACACGACGGAGTTTTCCGGTATAAGGCACTTTCAACTCGTGTGTCTTCATATCTAAATAAAAATAGGATTTGTTCATTGTCAGAAAACTCTCTATATTCTAAATTTTATTCATTATACCATTTTTAGAAGAAAAAGTCTGGATTTTCTCCAAACTTTTTCCTTTATTGGGTTATTTTTCCATAAACTGAGACAAATCTTGTAAAGAACGTTCGGCAATTTTCTCATACCGTTCCTTTTTATCCCGAATGCGTGGTCCTTCTAGCTCCTTGATAATCCCGAAGTTGACATTCATGGGTTGGAAATGTTTGCTATCGGCATGGGTGATATAGTGAGCCAAACTTCCGATAGCTGTTGTTTCTGGGAAAATCGCTGCTTCTTCTCCTTTGAAAAGGCGAGCGGCATTGATTCCAGCTACCAAACCTGAGGCAGCTGACTCAACATAGCCTTCTACCCCTGTCATTTGACCCGCAAAGAAGAGGTTTGATTGTTTCTTCGAACGGTAGGTTTGTTCAAGCAGATTTGGAGAATCCATGTAGGAATTGCGGTGCATGACACCATATCTCACAAATTCCGCATGTTCCAAACCTGGAATCATTTGGAAGACCCGTTTTTGTTCGCCCCATTTAAGGTGAGTTTGGAAGCCAACGATATTGTAAAGGCTGGCAGCCGCATTGTCTTGGCGCAATTGGACTACCGCATAAGGGGTCTTAAACTCCCCATCACGTTGCCCTTTGTAATCATCAGGATACTCGAGCCCAACTGGTTTCATAGGGCCATAGAGCATGGTTTTGATGCCTCGTTTGGCCATGACTTCAATGGGCATACAACCTTCAAAATACTTTTCTTTTTCAAAAGAGTTGAGCGGGGCTTCTTCCGCATTGACCAAGGCCTCGTGGAAGTCCATAAACTCTTGCTTGGTCATCGGGCAGTTGAGATAAGCTGCTTCTCCCTTGTCATAGCGTGACTTGAGATAGACCTTGTTCATATCGACAGTATTGACATCGATGATTGGAGCTGCTGCATCATAGAAATAGAAACCATCGCCACCATTAAGGGCATGGATCTTTTCTGCCAAGGCATCACTGGTTAGAGGGCCTGTTGCGACCACTGTGATGGCATCTGTCGGCAATTCCGTAATTTCATCACGAATGACTTCAATGAGTGGGTGTTGGGACACCTTCTCCGTCACTCGATTAGCAAAACCTTCTCGGTCCACAGCAAGTGCTCCACCGGCTGGTACCCGAGTCGCTTCAGCTGCTTCAAGGATGATAGAACCCAGACGGCGCATTTCTTCTTTGAGGAGCCCGACAGCATTGGTCAGAGAATCCCCACGAAGAGAGTTGGAACAAACTAGCTCAGCAAAGTTGTCTGTTTTGTGTTGCGGAGTGGATTTGACTCCACGCATTTCGTAAAGCTTGACCGGAATTCCCTGTTGGGCAATCTGGTAAGCTGCTTCCGAGCCTGCAAGGCCTGCACCGATCACATTGATATAAGATTGAGACATGACACTAATACCTCTTTGGGTATCAAAACACCCCACTGGACTGTTAGACACCCACAAATCTTTCTAATTAATACTTGGTCCATTATACCAAAAAGCTAAGTAAAAAGACAGACAGGAGGATTCCTGAATGTCTTTCCAAAATTATTTTTTCTTGAAAATGTATATCTCCTTACCCAGTTTTCTTTCATCTTTTACACTCAAACGTACTTCAGTATTCTTAGGTAATTTTTCAATTTCAACTATTTGAGCAAGCAAATAGTTAAAATCAGAGTTTGTCCAATTGTCAATATCTTCATTAGTTACTTGGAGGTTTTGTTTTCGTACCTCTTTTATATTAATGAATATCTCAATACTAAAAGGCGAACGATTATCAACAACTCTTTTTAAGAGTATATCTCGATTACGGACGAGTGTCTCTTCATCAAGATTGTTGACTCTACTTGAGTCTAAATCCTCGATTAAGGGAGTGAGTTCTTCTACATCCGTCTTCAAAATTTCTTCTCTTTTTTCTCTCTCTTCAAGACGGATTTTAGGGTTATCACTGTATTCTTCTTTCGGTTCCAAAGAATAATTGAACCAAAAGTGATAGTGATCCAATTCAACTGAATTTTTAATGTAAAGTTTCCTAAGCGCATCATCGCTTAAATATGTTGAAGTCAAGCTAGCACTTTGAAGTATCGTATTGTAAGCTTTTTTAAATCGGTCATAGTCGTCATCACCAGAATCATACTCCATTTCTAAACGATAGACTGTTTTCTTAGGAAAAACAAAGAAAATTTTCTTTTCAACTTCTTTAAGCTCCGGATTGTATTTAAGGACTGGAGTTTTCTCAACATAGTCTTTTTCAAAATCCACATAGACATCAACTACTTTTCTAGTTCCTTTAATGTAATTCGGATATCTCTTATAATCAAAGGCAGCTGTCGAGTATTCTTCTGCTTCTAGTCCTGCAGCTTCTACTACTGAACGGATATTTGAAATAGCTGTTTTAGCTAAATCACGATCGATTCTGTAGTTGTTACGTGTCGATAAAATAAATAACGTGAGAATAGGCAACAGTACGCCAATTACTTTCTTAATCACTTTGCTTTTCATTTCCCCTCCTAGCATGCAATTTTAAAAAAATCTTTACGATGATTATTTTCGTTCCAGTAAGAATCTTAACGGGATCAATTTCCTGTTGATTGGTGATCTTTAAAAATTTTATAATTTTTTCTGACCTAGTGTACTTCCAGATTTATTGACATAACCAGGCTGCTAAGAGGGCAGATAAGATACTGAATAAGGACCCGATCAAGTAATACTCTGCAAAGGCTGGATTCTCGGAAATTTTATTGTAGCGGGCGATGGACTTGGCTGTAAAGACCAGGCCGATAGAAGCAAATTGCCCATAGACGAGACATGCACCGATCACCAAACGCTCTAAAAAGCCAATCATGGAACCAGCACCAGTGATCGTATCCATTTTCTTCTTGCTGGTGGGTTGATACTTGGTAAACAGAATTTTAAAGGCAATATTGCTCGGTTTCCCAACTAGGAGGACATAAAAGATTAGATTTAAAGTGTCCAGAGGCAGATAGGTCGAACCATTCTTCGCTCCTAAAAGGATTAGACACGTCAAGATGCCAATATGCAAGACTTGATCCAAGGCAAAGGTCCATGCGGTTGGTAATTTCAATTGCTTCTGCACGATCGGTTTTAAGAAATCTATTCCAGCATGAGTCAGTAAAATGACCAAGCAAATCCACCACAAATCTAGATGAAAGAGAGAAACCACGATCAGAGGCAGAGCTACATATAGAATGTGAAGCCCGAGAACCTTCTTATCCTGATCCTTGCGATCCGCCATCTTCTGACTTTGAAAATAATAATCCGATAACAAATGACAAATCAACAAAAGGATTAAGTATGTATTCGTTACGATACTAGACAATCCGCTCATGGGCCTCTCCTTTCTCTAAGCTTTGAATACAAGCTAGTGCTGCTGCTCGTCCCCGTAAATAAACACGAATACTGCTACTCTTTAAGCGCTTGGACAGGGCACTAGGGTTGAGCTCTAGCGATTGGGCCAAATCCTGCTGGCTAAAGCTTTCACTATAGACAGATCTCTTTAGCAGATTGAGCAGGATCTCTTCTTGGCTCTCTCTCCAACCCGAACGTATGGCCTCTCCGGAAGCGATGAGGGCATTCACCACTAAGTCCTGGCTGTCATTACCGCTCAAAAAATAGATCTGAGTGCTGCCATAATCATTTTTCTGATGGACCAGATTAATAGCTGCACGAGCATTCCAATAGGCCGGTCCATCTGCACCGATACTTTGCAGGGGATCGATATCCGTTACAATCTCACCGAGGCCAATGCCGAAACGAAGTTGAGTCGGCTTTAGTTCTGAACGCAGGGTATCAATGATTTGAAAAACCGGAGCCTCCACTTTTAAAAGCGCTTGAAACTCATCCCCCAAAGTTAGGGTAAAAGCCGATGCTAGGCAGTTTTTAAAAAGCTCATTGATCTTTTGAAGCGTTTTTTCCAATTGTTTTTGCAGGTCAAAACGTTCTTGTACGATTTTGGAATCAATCACATCTGCAATCAAAGCAAGATACATAAGCCCACCTCCTTATGTCTATTATAACGAAAAAAACAAAAAATGTCTATTATAACAGACATTTATAAAAATTGCTGTTATAACAGACATTTAATAACTTATTTCACTTTTTCTTCTTCGTAGTCACCATTGCTACATACGACTTGTTTGCCACCGCCACGGACTTTCTTCTCAACTAAGTAATGACCACATTTTGGACAATCCCGGCCGATTGGCTTGTCCCAAGAAGTGAATTCACAGTCTGGGTAGCGATTACAGCCATAGAAAATACGATTTCGTTTGGTTTTACGTTCGATGATTTGTCCCTGATGACAGTCAGGACACTCCACACCGATTTCTTTGACAATCGCTTGGGTATGGCGACAATCTGGGAAATTACTACAAGCATAGAACTTACCAAAACGTCCTAATTTAATCACCATCGGGCTGCCACAGACTTCACAATCAAAACCAGCCGGTTCATCTTTGATTTGGATTTTTTCCATCTCTTCTTCAGCTTTTGCGACTTCTTTGGAGAATGGTTTGTAGAAGGCATCAATGACTTTTTGCCACTCTTCTTTTCCGAGTTCGACATCATCGAGTTTCCCTTCCATCTCCGCTGTGAAGGTCACATTGACAATATCTGGGAAAAACTCAACAATCAGTTTATTAACGATCTCCCCTAATTCCGTTGGTTCAAAACGTTTAGCTACCAGCTTCACATAATAACGTTTTTGAATGGTCTCAATCGTCGGAGCATAGGTTGAAGGACGACCAACACCGTTCTCTTCCAAGGTCTTAATCAAGGTTGCTTCAGAATAACGGGCCGGTGGTTGGGTAAAGTGTTGCTCCGGCTTGCTATTGACTTGCTTGACGATATCACCTTCTACCATGTCCGGCAACATCTTGTTCTTATCTGAATCATTATAAATCGCCAAATAACCATCAAACTTCACCTGGCTCCCATTTGCCGTATACTGAACCCCATTTTGACCTAAACGGACATTCATGGTATCAAAGACAGCTGCTGTCATTTGACTAGCCACAAAGCGGTTCCAAATCAAGGTGTAGAGTTTCAATTGGTCTTTGTCCAAGTATTTAGCAATGCTTTCAGGAGTATTGAAGACGCTGGATGGACGAATCGCTTCGTGGGCATCTTGGGCACCAGAGGCGTTTTTCACACGGCTTCCATGCTTAGAATATTTCTCACCGAAGCGATCCACGATAAAGTTAGCTGCCTCATTTTGCGCAACCGGACTAATCCGTGTGGAGTCGGTACGCATATAGGTAATCAAACCTTGAACACCAGAACCAATATTGATTCCTTCGTACAATTGCTGGGCGACCATCATGGTCTTGCGTGTACGAAAGTTGATCTTATTGGCAGCATCCATCTGCATAGAAGATGTGGTGTAAGGAAGGGGAGCATTGCGACGACGTTCTTTCTTTTCAACTTTTTCAACGGTAAAATCTTTGCCATCTAAGCGTTCAAGAACAGCTTTCACCTCTTCATTGGTGTTGAGCTTCATCTTCTTGCCATCAATCCCATAGAAGCTAGCTTGGAATTGTTTGGTCCCTTTTTTGAAGACACCATCAATGGTCCAGTATTCTTCCGGCTTGAAATCATTAATTTCGTTTTCACGATCAATGATTAATTTGAGGGCAACAGATTGCACGCGCCCTGCAGAAAGTCCTTTTTTGACCTTTTTCCAAAGAATAGGCGAAATTGAATACCCTACAATCCGGTCCAAGACCCGACGTGCTTGTTGGGCATCAACCAAATCCATATCGATTTGACGCGGTTCTTTAAAGGCATTTTTTACGGCATCCTTGGTGATTTCATTAAAAACCACGCGGTTCTTTTCTTTGGCATCCAAGTTCAAAATATGAGCCAAATGCCAAGAAATAGCTTCTCCTTCTCGGTCCGGGTCACTTGCGAGAAAGACTTGTTTGGCTTTTTTAGCTTCTTTTTTCAAATCATTGATCAAGGGACCTTTTCCGCGAATATTGATATACTCCGGTTCATAGTTATTGTCGAAATCAATCGACATGGTTGATTTTTTCAGGTCCCGAATATGGCCAACACTGGCCATGACTTTGTAGTTACGACCAAGGTATTTCTCGATTGTTTTCGCCTTCGCAGGAGACTCCACAATCACCAAATTTTTCTTGGTTGTACTGCTTTTCTTTTTTGTTACCACGTTTTATCCCTCTGTATTGTATAAATCTCATTGAGTTTAATACATTTTAAGAAAGATGTCAACTAGGAACTTCTCCTATAGGAAAATCACAATTCGTATTTCAATTCATCAAGAATGTCCTGGCCTGAGGTGACAAGCTTTGCGCCTTCTTGAATCAGGTGATGGCAGCCTGCAGATTTACCATCTAAAATATTTCCTGGAATAGCAAAAACGTCTCGTCCTTCTTCCATAGCACGCTCACAAGTAATCAAACTGCCTGAACGGAGTCGCGCCTCTGCCACAATCACAGCCTGACAGAGACCTGCAATGATGCGATTTCTCTCAGGAAAATGAAACTTAAGAGGAGCCTGTCCTGGACCATACTCGCTCAAGATCAGATGGTGTTCTCCCATATGGGTCTGTAATCTCTGATTGTTCTTAGGATAAAAGACATCCAGTCCCGTTCCAATCACCCCGATGGTCTTGCCACCATTGCGGATACTGGCATAATGAGCTGTCGCATCAATTCCCTTAGCAAGTCCACTAACAATGACCAATTCATTACCAAGTTCCTTAATAATCTTCTCTACAGAACGAACCCCTTCTCGCGTGGTCTCCCGAGCTCCAACAACTGCAATCTTCGGTCTGGTTAACAGTTGCAAATCTCCCTGGTAAAAAAGGAGTACAGGAGGATTGTAGATCTGTAGCAATTCCTCAGGGTATTCAGGATCAAAAATGGATAGAGATGGGAACCGTTCAAACTCCTCGTGTAAATGGTCTTCATCTAGTTGTCGGTATTTGTCTACAAAATGAAGGATACTGCGACAGCGAGCGATCCTTGCTATCTCTTCTAAGCTTGGTAAGACTTGCTCTTTCCTACAGTAGTCCAAGACTCTCAAGACTTGCTCATTTGATAAACCGGCTTCTTTTAATTTAAAGATTTCAAATTTCTCCATGGTCACCTTCTACTTCCTCTCACTTATTTATTCGAAAAAGAAAAGGAAAAAGCTCTATTTCTAGAACTTTTTTTAATGTGTCGAAGAATAAAAGTAAGATGCAGCACCAATCAAGTTACTTTCATTGTGGAAGCGAGCCGCTTGAATGGGCAAAGCTTCAAATTGTTTATGCCCTTTTTGAGAGAGTAGGTCATGGTATTGTCGACTGATCTCATCGATCAGTAGTGGTTGACTACTAATGCCCCCTCCAATCGTCACTTTTTCAAGCAAGAGCAAAGATTGAAGATTAAAAATCAGAATAGCAATATCATGGCAATACTCCTGAAACAAGGATGTTAGCTCCTCATGGCCTCCTTGATCAAGAGCTTTGAAAACAGCTATACCGTCTGTCTTTTCTTGGTTCAAGATGTGACTAGCCTTCTCAACAAATTGAACAGCTGAACCGGTGTTTTCCAAAAGATTGGAAATGCCTTGCAAAAAGAGTTCGCGATGAAAGCGGCGATTTTCTGGTGTTCTTTCTGCCTTATCAATAGACCGAATGTATTCTGTCAGTTGCCATCCTCTCAATAGGTCACCATTAGAAAGAAGAGCGAGACCTACTCCTGTCCCCAAGACCAAGGTCGCACCACATGGACAATCTTTTAGATTACCAAGCCTTGCTTCCGCTAGACCAGCGGCTTCTCCATCATTAAGAACAGTGACTGGCACTTGAAATGTTTGTTGCAATCTACTAGCTAGAGGAATTCCGCGTAAATATGGGATGAGACCACCTCGAAAGACAAAGCCAAGGCTCTTTTGGATCTCACCAGGGCATGAAATGGCGATTCCCTCGATTTCTTCCCGTACAGGAGCAACGATTTCTTCTAATCCTTGCCAAAAGTCCTCAATCGTAGATGGTGTTGGGATCTTGTCTGTACGGATCAATTGATAGTCTGCGTCCATCAGACCGTACTTTATAAAGGTCCCTCCGATATCGATGGTAAATAGCATAGCCTAATCCTCACACATTGATTTGACGGGTTCAAATGAACGTCGATGGATCGGAGTTACTCCCAACTTTTGGAGCCCAGCCAGATGCTTAGCTGTTCCGTAGCCAGCGTTCTGCGCAAAATCATACCCCGGATATTCTCGATCAAACTCTTCCATCATTTGATCCCGAGTCACCTTAGCTACAATAGAGGCAGCAGCAATGGATAAGGAATTAGCATCTCCTTTGATGATACTAGTTTGGGGAATAGAAAGATCCAACTTCATGGCATCAATCAAAAGATGCTGGGGTTGAGGATCTAGCTGACCAATGGCCTCCATCATGGCTAGTTTCGTAGCTTCATAGATATTGACCTGATCAATCACTTGGTTGTCCTTGACGCCGATGCCGATCGCAATAGCTTCTTGGAGCACAGCCTCATAGATTTCCTTGTGTTTGGATTTCGGAATCTTTTTACTATCGTTGAGCCCTGGAATCTTAGAGCCTTTGGGTAAGATCACAGCAGCTGCAACAACTGGTCCCGCTAATGGGCCACGTCCCACTTCATCCACTCCTGCAATGAGCTCAATTCCACGTGCATAGCATTCCTTTTCATAGGCCAGCATTCCTTCCAAGCGCTCATCTTCATCTAAACATTTTTGGATTTCTCTTTTTCGCTTTGCGATTGCTTGGATAACACCAGATCGGCTATCCTGTTCCAATTCAGCCAATAAAGGATCGTCTAACTGCTGAATGTCTGCTAATTGTTCTTTAATTTCCTTAATGGTTGCCATCAATTTCCCCTACGCGATCCAGCGTATACCGTCCTAATTTCCCATCGCGCACATCTTTAACAAAGAGTTGGTAAAAACGGTCGTAATCCTCGCGAAATCCCAATTTCTGAGTCATCTCCATAATAATTTCAGGAGCTTCATGCTCCAGGTCCATTTGTTTAAAACGCTCTTGTAAAACTGCTGGATAGTGCTCTTTAAAATAGTTAAGGCCAAAGATGGTCACTTCATCCATTGGAAGCAACTGATCCTTGATAGCTCCTGTTAAGGCCAGCTTTAAGGCCACTTCTTCATCTTCAAATTTGGGCCAAAGAATCCCAGGAGTGTCCAAGATTTCGAGATCCTTATTGGTTTTCAACCATTGTTGCCCCTTGGTCACCCCTGGTTTATTGCCAACAACAGCAATCTTTTTCCCTGCTAAGCGGTTCATAAGAGTGGACTTTCCAGCATTTGGAATCCCAATAATCATGGTTCGAAGGGTTTCAATCTGAATCCCACGTTCCTTTTGACGAGCAATTTTATCGGCCATCAAGCTCTTAGCAGCATCTGTGACCTTCTTAACCGTCGACTGCTCTTTGGAGTTGATCGCCAAGGTTTTGATGCCTTGCGATTCAAAATAGTCCTGCCACTCTTTTGTTGCCACAGGATCTGCTAGGTCTACCTTGTTCAGAATCATCAATTTAGGCTTTTCGCCAACAATTTTTGTTAACATGGGATTTTGGCTCGATAGGGGCAATCGAGCATCTACCAGAACCGTCACAAAATCCACGAATTTTAAATTTTCTTGTACTTGTCTTCTAGCTTTGGACATATGTCCAGGAAACCATTGAATAGTTGCCATAATCTCACTTCCTTTCCAGTTCAATCCCCTCTATTATACCATGTTTTCTTGAATTCTCAGTGATTAATAAAAACACTAAAAAGAAGCTACCGAAGTAACTTCTATTAGTATTCTAGCGAATTTGCTCAAAATGCAAATGCACGGCGATATGATCACCATAGCCACTCCGTTCCAAATCACGTTGCAAGCGATAAGAAATGTAGTGTTCTGCAATGGTAATATAACCAGCACCAAGTAAACGGTGCTCAACCATTGATTGGATCATGCTGATGGTTGCGCGTTCTACTTGTGCTTCATCCAAATCCATAGCAACTTTCTTGGTCACTTGAGCTAGGTTTTGTCGCAAATCATCTGTCAAAACATAGACAACTTGCGCAGCTTTCAAAATAGCTTGGTAAATTTTATCTGGGTTGAATTCAACCACTTCTCCACTACGTTTAATGACTTCCATCGGAGTCTCCTTTATGTTTAAATTTTCATGAATACTCCATTTCCCTTAGAAAGAAATGAAGACCTACTACTTTATTATATAATTTTTTTGCCAAGAATCAAAGCTCTTTTCAGGACTTAGAGTAGATGATTGGATGAAAAAATCTAACGATCACTTTTTTCCATGACCACATCTTCTTTTTTATAGCTGTAGGTCAATCTCCAAAGATTGTCAGAGACATGATCCAAACGGAAGGTCTTCAAAATCTTCTTCAGAGGTAACTTCTCCATCTCTACTTTTCTAATGAGTTCCACTAATAGTTCACCACCAGCATTGACAGCAATCAGCTGATCTTCGTCACTATCATATTGGAGAAGGATAGTTTTAGTCGGTTTATAGAGAACATTATAGAGATTATAGGCTCTATCAATTTCAAAATGTTTATCCTTATCAGCTTCTCTTGAGTAGCGGTGTATTGTAAGGGGACCAATTTGAAAAGCCCCTGCTAAACTAAAAATGAATCCTAAAGCTGCTATCGATTCCCAAAGAAGGTTGAGGAGCTTGGAATCGAAGTCAAATATGAAATGAAGGAGCAACAAAATAATTCCTGTACCAAATCCAATTAAAAGTAAGAGTGCACCGATGCATCCAGCTTTTTCGCCTGTTTTAATGGTCGGTTTATCATAGATTATCACACCATCTAACTTATCAAGGCTATGACGTTCTTTAAATTTTTCTAGTTCTGATTTTTCTGAATCCGTTTTTTCTAACTCTGACATACATTCCTCATGACAATTTTATTAATAATCCGGACGAAGAACTCCCGTAATGATTTCTTTGGTCGCGTGGTAATCCCCATCCACTACAACCTTGATAATGCGCTTCGCTTCCTCAGCAGGAGCTGGCACTAATGGTAAACGAGTTGGCCCTGCTTCAAAGCCCATATAGTTCAAGACTGCTTTGACAGGAGCTGGGCTTGGATAAGAGAAGAGAGCATTGACTTTAGGGATAAATTGACGTTGGATAGCCGCAGCCTTTTTAATATCGTTGTGTTCAATCGCTTGGAACATCTCATGCATTTCATCTCCATTTGTATGAGAAGCCACTGAGATCACTCCATCAGCTCCAAGGTTCATCGCATGGAAAGCATCTCCATCTTCCCCTGTATAGATGAGAAATTCTTCTGGCTTGTGTTCAATCAAATAGGCCATATTAGCAAGGGTTGTACACTCTTTGACCCCGATGATATTTGGGTGCTCTGCCAAACGAAGCATGGTTTCAGGTGTCATTTCTACTACCACGCGCCCTGGAATATTGTAGATAATAATCGGAAGATTAGATGCATCCGCAATCGCTTTAAAGTGTTGATACATTCCTTCTTGAGATGGTTTGTTGTAGTAAGGGACGATAGCCAATCCTGCCGCAAAGCCACCAAAAGCATCCACTTCTTTCACGAACTCAATTGAGTCGCGGGTTTCATTGGTTCCGACACCAGCGATCAAAGGAACTCGGCCATTGACAATCTTTTGAACGGCCGCAAAGAGTTGCAATTCCTCATCGTGGGTCAGAGTTGGACTTTCTGCAGTCGTTCCAGCTAAGAGAATCCCATCTGTATGATGTGCCAAGAGGTGCTCGATCAAGTCAGGAAGAGCGTCAAAATTAATGCTCCCATCTTCATGGAAGGGGGTGATAAATGCAGTGATGATTTTACAATCTTTTAAATCATTATAAGACATAGAAAAACCTTTCTCTATATAAGAAAGAGGCTGGGGCTTCCTTGCCTTTGCCTCATGATCTGTTCATAAAACAAGTTGATTCGTTAGAAAGCTGAGGAAGAAATCAAACTCTTCGAGTTGCAGATTTCTGAATCGTGACGCAGTGGTTGATTGGAACTACTCATGTTTGCAACATTCGTACTTCCTAATCAACTGTGCGGGGGAAAAACTACGAAATCAAACTCTTCGAGTTACTGATTTCTGTTTTTCTCCCTATTTCAATTCAAACTTCAATTCAGCTGTTGGACGTACGAGTCCACGTTCGTGAAGGGTTTCTGCGATTTGGACTGAGTTCCAAGCGGCACCTTTAAGAAGGTTATCTGAAACAACCCACATGTGGATCCCTTTTTCAGCATCCAAGTCTTTACGAATCCGTCCAACGAAAGTATCGCGTGAACCTACCGCATTAACCGCTTGTGGGTAAATTTGGTGAGCGACATCGTCTTCAAGGACGGCACCTGGGAAGGCAGCAATCGCAGCTTTCACTTCGTCAATTGGTGCCACTTCTTTTGTTTCGATGTAGACTGACTCTGAGTGAGCTGACAAGACTGGAATCCGCACACAAGTTGCTGAAACGGCAATGCTATCATCTTCCATGATTTTCTTGGTTTCATTTGTCATCTTCATTTCTTCGTATGTGTAGTAATTATCTGTGAAGACATCGATTTGTGGAAGAGCGTTGAAAGCAATTGGGTAATGTTTTTTATCACCACCACATGGCAAGATTTCCGCTTTGACATCGCGTGGGTTGACTCCGTCATTCAAGACTTCCTTCAACTCACGTTGGGTTTCAAGAATAGCTCCCATACCAGCACCTGAAACAGCTTGGTAAGTAGACACGATGATACGGTCCAAGCCCCATTTTTGACGGACTGGTTCAAGCGCTACCATCATTTGGATGGTTGAACAGTTTGGACAAGAGATGATTCCGTTGTGAGCATCAAGCGCATGTGCATTGACTTCAGGAACTACCAATGGGACATCCGGATTTTGACGGAAATAAGAAGTGTTATCAACCACTACTGCGCCTGCTTTCACCGCATAAGGTGCATATTTGGCAGATGTTGAACCACCAGCTGAGAAAAGAGCAATATCAACGCCTTCAAAAGCATCTTCAGTCGTTTCCTCAATGGTCACGTCTTGCCCTTTAAATTGCAAGACTTTTCCTGCAGAACGTGCTGACGCAAGGTAGCGAATTTTATCGATTGGAAGAGTAGATTCTTCCAACATTTTGATCATTTGAGCACCAACGGCACCTGTAGCACCGACAACAGCAACTGTGTATCCCATAGTAAATCCTCTTTCAAAATTTTCTAAAAATTGAGTATTTGTACTATTAT
Source organism: Streptococcus parasanguinis (assembly GCF_019929185.1). Classification (GTDB taxonomy): domain Bacteria; phylum Bacillota; class Bacilli; order Lactobacillales; family Streptococcaceae; genus Streptococcus; species Streptococcus parasanguinis_O. The sequence continues at coordinate 132,718 of NZ_JAHZPC010000001.1, read as the reverse complement.
ACAATTTTTTGGCATAAATGAAAAGTACCAACAGTAGGAAAAAATCCTGATTCTAAGACCAGGATTTTTAATGGTTATTTATCATAAAAGCTCTTTAATTCAGGTCATAGTTCAAATCACTTAAATCTTTCTTACCTTGTGTTTCTTCAGCAAGAAATGGAACTTGATGGATCCCCTTTACACCTGCTACGATAGACGCTGGAAAGGAAACAATTTCTTGATTGATGTGGCTGACATTACTGTTAACAATTCGCTTCGCTGCAGCAAGATCTTCATTTTCGTCAGAAATTTCCTTTTGTAGGGCCAAGAATTGGTTAGAAGACAAGAGCTCTGGATAGTTTTCACCCACTGCACGAATTTGTGCCAAGACATCATTTTGATTGGTAATGACTTGGTTAGATTCTTGGATAGATGCTCCTTGACGTAAAGCAACTAAATCAGTGAAAATCTGTTGTTCATGTTTGGCATAGGCTTTGGCTACTTTTAGCATTTCCGAAATGGTATCATAGCGTTTTACGAGAACGATATCGACCGTTCTCTTTGATTCTTCAATGGTCACTAGATAGCGATTGAGACGATTTCCTACACTAATAAACCAAATAGCCAATAGGGCAACAAATATGATTAAGCCGATAATGAGATTCATGATGCTTCTCCTTCAAAAATTGCTGTTATTTCTTTAATTAAAGCTAGTTCTCTGCATAATTTATGATATTCAGATACCAAAGATAGTTGATCAATATCTTCTGGTTTTTGGGGCGTCGGAAAGATATAGCGATCGGTATACAAAGAAATAAATAGTTTCTTGTCTTTCAAAAAAACACACATGGCATTTTGAGAAATTTGTCGATCAAACCATTCCAACATCTTAGGGGTGAGAAATTTACGGGCAGACAATTCATCCGTGCAGTAGATATTGTAATTTTCGTTATTGCGAATATCCTCGGTTTCAATCTGCACTTCATCCCCTCTGGCTCCAGGATAAACCCCATTCACCTCCCTCTTAAAAAGAAAGGATTTCTTGGTCGGAACCACCCGAAGATGACCCGAGAAATTGATCGGTAGACATAAAGAGAACACTTGTCCAAGGAAATCTGTAACTTCCACATGTTCCGTCCTCGTATGACCATTAGATGTCCGGTAACGAGTCTCTGTATGATGGGCATAGAGATTTGACACCGTCAGCTCTTTGTCATCATGAAATGATAGCTCTTTGAAACACAGAAAATCAGTCGACCGAGGACATAAATGCGAGAGAGCTTCAGAAGGGATGGAACCGTCCTCTTTGATCGAAGCCTTAGGAAAAACTTCCTTTAATACAGGCGACAAGATATCATCAAGATAGATTTCATCGTTCGAACGAATTCGATCCCCAAACAAGGTTTTTCTTTTTTTATATTGTGGCCAATAATACAAACCAACCACTAAAAGGATCAAAGGAATAGCTGCAAAACGCAATAAAATGAGAGACAGTATGGCGCAAATAATACCAAAAGATCGCAAAACATTCCACTGAAGATTGTTCTTCATCTGTTCTCGGATCAATCCGATGGCATCCTGAAATTGTTTGGAGTTTTCAAGCTCTTCAATTTTCTGCGAATAGTCTGTAGATGCTGAATCATTAGAATGATAGAAATCTCCCAATCAACTCCACTCCTTTCTGACACAAGGCACTTTACTATATTATAACACCAACATAACTTTGTAGCAACTGTATTATAATAGTTTTCAGTTCTTTGAAGACACAAAAAAATCCTGATCCGAAGACCAGGATTTGAGGCACCTTTCGGTGAGAACAGCAGGTTCACACAACTGTTCAAGGTCCGCTCCTGCGTTACAATTGAATGTAGACCTCCTCAGCGCAAAAGACTCCAAAGGAGCCAATCGACTCATCGCATAAATCTAGTTTACCATGAACATCCACAAACTGTCAAGAAGGTAAGTACTTGCTTCCTTCCCGAATGCTTAAAGGTGACAATTGATCTCGATAGTGGTCGATAAAGGCCCCTACCCAATCCGGATTAACCTTGGAATAATTGCGTAAACTCCAGCCGATTGCCTTATTTATAAAGAACTCGCTTTGACCTAGATTATTGAGGATCACTTTTTCTAACAAATCCATATCTGTTTTTTCTTTCCTCATAAGCTGGTGATCAATGGCAATCCGCCTCAACCAAAAGTCCTGATCCTTACTCCAATCCAGCATAACCTGCTTGGTTTCTGGATAGTGAAAAGTAATCTCTCCGATGATAAGGTCCAATTGATCTATACTGTCCCACCATGATTTGGTTTGAGCCAATTCCTTTAGCTTTGGAAAATCTTCAGGTCTAAGTTCCTTCTTCTTTTTATCCAGATAATCCATAGCAATATATTGGAACTCACGGTACGGTTGCTACCAACACTCTTCCACAAAAGCCCAACCAATTGGATCCTTTATGAAAGGCTTAAAAAAATCTCTTTCAATTTTTTTGAGAATTGGTTTTTGAACGCCAAGAAAGCTGAATTTATTTTTCATATAAGCTTCCATTGCTGGGACTTTTTCAGGAACTGTTGCTGCATCTAAAATGGGAATTAAGTCTTCAATCTTCATCTTCTTCCTCACATTTCAAGAGTGTTACCGGCCCTTCGATTGTCTTTTGCATCCATAAGATATCGTGCCATTTGTTGAACTTATAGCCAATCTTTGGGAAATGAGCGACTTGAACATAGCCCCGCTTTTCATGCATGGAGATGCTGGCTTCGTTAGGGACTGCAATGCAGGCCAGAAAACGTAAGTAACCTCGTGCTTGTAACTCTTCTTCTAAGGCATTATAAAGGGCTGATCCAATCCCTTGTCCACGCGCTTCTTTTGCTACATAAATAGACAATTCAGTGGTCCAATCATAGGCAGCGCGTGCATAATAGGTCGAGGCATAGGCATACCCCACAACTTTCCCATCCACTTCTGCGACCAAATAAGGAAATTGGGTCAGCGTTTTTGTGATGCGGCTTTCAAACTCCTGGACAGTCGGTACATCAACCTCAAAGGTAATGGCTGTCTCTGTTACATAAGGTTGGTAAATCGCTCGGATAGCTGCTGCATCGCTGAGCTGAACGGGTCGAATCATCATGGAGGCCTCCTCATTAGATTATACCTAGTATACCGATATGCCTCCTCACTGTCAATGAAAGTCTAGCAGCAAGCAAAAAATCCTGGAATTATATCCAGGATTTCCATCCTTCTTAAACTGTTTGACTTAACCCCATCATCCGATAAAGGAATAAAGCACTCGGAGCTTTCAAAAAGCTCTTTTGCTTGGAATTTGTTGCTTTTAAGACATAGTTAGGTTTGACTGTTTTAGTGACTGTCTTTGCTTGTTTAAGATTCAGACCGGTTTGTTTTTTAGACGGTTGAACTTTCGATGGTTGATGGGGGACTTTCACGGCACTTACTTGAAGTGGTTCTTCTTTCACTTTCAAGGCTTGTCCAACTGATTTTGAAGCAGGAGCAGATAATCCTGCTTGAGCTGGACGAGAGAGTTGACTCATGGTTTGATTGTTCCTGACTTCGACATGGTTTAGGATGCCACCGTTTGGATTGAGGTGATCGGTCACACCTGTATCAAATGGCGCTACAAATACATTGTCCTCAATGGTGATATTTTTAATATCTCCATAGCGCGTTTCAACATCAATCGATCCACGATGCTTGTTGTAGATATCACTCTTCGTTCCTGTACGCTCCAAGAGATTGTGGTGAACCCGAATTCCTTCTTCATTCAGATCAAAGTTATGGCCTTTAAAGACAGTCGTCAAGCGAATTCCGGCATCACCGATATTGTCTTTAATCCGATTGTAGGCGATCTCATGGCCTTTTCCACCAAAGATCCCAACACCACCAGCACGCCAACCAAGTTCAATCGTATTGTGCAAGAATTTATTGTTTTCTGCTACTGCTGATTCTGTTCCATCCGCAATACTTGACCAGCTGGCTAGTCCGTCATCTCCATTCCCACGGATACTAGAATTGCGGACAATCGAATTCTTAGTCCCTTGGGCAAAGTTGACTCCGTCAGCCAGGTTATTGCGCAAACGGACATTTTCTACTACTAGACCATCTGTGTACTTCATATCATTTTTTCCAGCATAATCGCCAATCCACATGCCGACTTCAAAATGTTCGGCCCAAATATCGTGAATATGAGAGTTCTTCCCTGGCGTTCCAGAAATGGCCTTGTACTGAGCATTTTCACCATAGCGTGAACGAAGGTTGGAGGACAGATAGACATCGCTAAATTCAACATGGTTGTCTTGGTGAAGGAAGTCAAATCCACCGCCACCAGCTTGGTCACTAGTAAAATGCAGTTGGGTATGCCAGATACCAGCCCCTGAAATCTTCATATCAGAAGCATCGATACCGACTTTTCGATTGAGATTAAATCGCCCAGCTGGGATATAGACATTCTTTCCGGTTTGTTTAGCTTCATAAATCGCATCATAGAGGGCCTTGTTGTCATCAGTATCGTCGTTTGGCGTAGCTCCTTTAGAAACAATATTGATAGCATTGTCCCCTTGAGCAATCGGGTCTGGAGCTTGCTCGAATTCCACAAAGTCAAGGCCATAATGGACGTCGTCTGACTTGTTTTTCACCAGTGAAACCACATCTCCTTTTTGAAGCTGAACTCCTGGAAGTAGGCTGTGTACTTCATCAAATTGGAACCGAGCGAGTGTATCCGCCTGGGAACTATCGTGTACACCTTTGTCATTCAAGTACTGCCAGTTAGACGTAGATGAAAGATCCAATTGTTGAACACTGTGACCATTCACCTGTACATCAAGTTGTCCACTGGCACCATCTGGTACTGTATAGCGTACAGTTAAGGCATTGGCTGGTTCATTGACCTTAAAGGAAACACCATCTCCTTTTTCTTTTAAAGCGACATAAGTCTGATCAGAAGCTTCAATAGCTGTTGAGTGACTATCTTGAGACTGCTCTACCTCTGCCTTTCCAAGGAGGTTCCCTTTGTCTGCCTCATAACGGATGTAAGGCATAGATGCTCCATATTGGCTGGTATCTACTTGAGAGCTTGCGGGATCAGAGGTTGTCGCTTCTTGCCCTTGTGTTTGGACTTGGGCCTGCTCTCCAGCTTGATCAGCTGCCACAGATTGTCCAGTTAAAAAACAAGCCCCCATGATCGCAATCACGACAGAAAAGACTCCAAGCTTAGACTTACGAATGCCAAAAATGATATCTTTGTTTAAATGATTCATCACACATTTCTCCTTTTATTTTTTACAACGATTCTATCCTAATAAAAATTATCATGACAAACAAGGTGAATTGTGTGAATATTCTGTATCAATTTGTTGCAGAAATGTTAACCTTTTTATGTAGTAATAAAAGTGAGTAAGAAAAAAGAGGCTGAGAATGCTTTCTCAAACCTCTTTCGATGACACAAGCTTATTCCGCTTTTTTATTTGAAAATTGGCTATTGTAGAGCTCATAGTAGAATCCTTTATCTGCTAACAAGGATTGGTGATTTCCTTGCTCGATGATTTGGCCATCTTTGAGGACAAGGATTTTATCTGCTTCTTGAATGGTAGACAGGCGGTGAGCAATAACAAAGCTAGTCCGGCCTTTCATCAAATTCTTCATCGCTTTTTGAATCAAGAGCTCTAAACGCGTATCGACAGAAGACGTCGCTTCATCCAAAATCAAGATTTTAGGATCCGCTAGGAGCGCACGCGCAATGGTTAGGAGTTGCTTTTGCCCTAGAGAAATATTGCTAGACTCCTGGTTCATTTCCATATTGTAACCACCAGGGAGTGTCCGGATAAAGTGATCGACATTGGCTGCCTTTGCAGCTTCCACAATTTCTTCATCCGTTGCCTCGAGATTACCAAAGCGAAGGTTTTCTTTAATGGTTCCTTCATATAACCAAGCATCCTGAAGCACCATTCCAAATTGCTTGCGGTAATCTTGGCGAGATAGATGACGAATATCATGACCATCCACCGTAATCGATCCTGCAGTCACATCGTAAAAGCGCATCAGCAAATTAATCAGGGTTGTTTTCCCTGCTCCGGTTGGTCCGACAATGGCCACCATTTCACCTGGTTTGACTTCTAGGTTGAAATCACGAATCAAGGGTTTGTCCGCTACATATTGGAAATCCACGTTTTTAAAGCTGACTTGCCCTGTCAAATCTCCAGAGAGGGTTTCTGTCACATCTGCTACTTCATCTGGCTCATCCATGACTTGGAAAATCCGGTCTAGAGACGACTTAGCACTTTGTAGCTGACCTGCCAATTGGGTCAAGTTTTGAATCGGTTGGTTGATCTGCCAAACATATTGAACGAAGGCCTGCATATTCCCGACAGTCAAACGACCTGCTATCACTTGCAAGCCACCAAACAAAGCGATAATGAGATAAGTCAAATCTGAAATCCCATTTAAAATCGGCATCATTAAGCCAGAAATGAAATTAGCCTTGAACCCTACTTTTTGAAGGTGATGGGTAATATCATGAAATTCTTCCTGAGAAGATTTTTCCCGAACGTAGAGCTTAAGGACGTTAAAGCCTGTTAAATTTTCTTGCACAAAGCCGTTCATTGCCCCCAAAACATCTGCCTGCTCTTTAAAGTAAGGCTGAGATTTTTTCATGATAAATCGAGCACTGAAATAAGTGATCGGAATGGACAAAATGACCACTAGCCCCAGTTGGATGTTTAAGTATAATACCATGCTGATGACAAAAAGCAAGGTAAAGATCGCGTTAACAATTTGTAAGAAGGACTGTTGCAAGGCATTCGAGACGGTTTCGACATCACTAGTAAAACGTCCCAGCAAATCTCCGAACTGATGCCGGTCAAAATAAGAAACAGGAATGTGGTTGATTTTATGAGACAAATCATTTCGCATGTCCTGAACGGTCTTTTGAACAGCATTGGTCATGAAATAGTTGGAATAATAAGATCCCAACTCATAGAGGACCCCACGGAATAGATAGAGCGTCATAATGATCGCGATATAGGAGGTATTAAGACCAGCTCCCGCAAGACCTTTTGCCATATCCATGAGATTTTTTGTCAACTCCGTAATGGCAAGCCCCAAAACAAAGGGTTCGATAACACTCATGACGACACTCAGGATTTTTAAGAAAATGGACAAGCAAACTTCCAAGCGATAGGCTCTCAAGTAAGTCCATAGTCTAGAAAAACTGTTTTGTTCTTGTTTCATCTGCTTCTCCTTTCTATTCCTCTGTTAATGATGGACTATCGAGCTGCGAATTGGCAATTTCACGATAGATCTCATTGCTTTTCATCAATTCATCGTGGGTTCCTCGACCGACGATCTCCCCTTGGTCCAAGACAATAATTTGATCCGCATCCATAATGGTTCCCACACGTTGCGCTACGATCAAGACGGTCGCATCTCCTGTAACTTCTTTGAGACGCTTCCGCAAAGTGGCATCCGTCTTGTAGTCTAGGGCAGAGAAGGAATCATCAAAAATAAAGACATCTGGATCTTTGACAACAGCACGAGCGATGGATAAGCGTTGTTTTTGACCACCCGAAAGGTTGCTACCACCTTCTGCTAAATGCGTGTCGAAGCGTTCCTCACGGCTGTCGATAAATTCCTTGGCTTGGGAAATATCAGCCGCTTGTTCTAATTCTTCGACAGATGCATCTTCTTTCCCATAACGAAGGTTTTCAGCAATGGTTCCTGTAAAGAGCAAGGCCTTTTGTGGAATAAAACCAATCTTTTGGCGAAGGGCTTTCAGATTGTAGTCGCGAACATCCACACCATCGACCAAAATTTTCCCTAGGGTGACATCATAGAATCGAGGAATTAACTGTACTAGCGAAGATTTCCCAGAACCCGTCGAGCCGATAAAGGCAATTGTTTCACCAGGTTTGGCCTGAAAGGAAATGTTGTGAAGAACTGGACTCTCCGTCTCACCTGGATAAGCAAAGGTGACATTGTCAAATTCCAAATAGCCACGAGATGCTGTCTCTGTGACACCATTCTCATTCGGATCAATCGAAATGGGCATGTCCATGATTTCCTTGAGTCGACGGCTAGAAACCGCAGTCCGAGGATACATAGTAAAGAGATTGGCTAAAAAGAGGAAAGATAAGAGCGCGTGGAAGCTATACTCAATAAAGGCAACCAAATCTCCAATTTTCAAACTACCGTCATGAAGAGGATCCAAGGCAAACCAGACAATCGCTACAATCATCGCAATGATGATCTGCACAAACAGGGGTTCTGTCAAACCAGTTAGTTTGAACAATTTATTCGAGTTTTCCGCATAGACTTCATTTTCAGCTGCAAATTTATCCTCTTGGAATTCTTCGCGGGCAAAGGCACGAATCACTCGGAGACCTGTCAAATTTTCACGCGCAAACTGATTGAGATGGTCAAGGGTCTTTTGTTGCTTCTCAGAAAGTGGACGTGTCTTGACTGCTACATACCAGACAACGACGGCAAGAAAGGGTACAGATACTGCTACAATCCATGCTAGAGAAGGACTGGTTGTCAGAATCAAGAGAACGCTGGAAACCATCATCAAGGGTGTGATGACGCCCATCTTCAACATAGAATCCGCAAACTGCATCAAAACAAATGCGTCCGAAGTCAAGCGAGTGACCAATGACGATACCCCAATTTGCTCATACTCACGATGCGAGTACTCCTGTAACTTGGCATAGAGGTCATTGCGCATATCGCGCACCATGGTCGTCGTTAGCTGGCCAACCGCGTAAGATAAGATAATTCGACCCACAATCCCTAGCAAAATAATCGCAAACATGACCCAGCCCCAGAAATAAAGCCTATCCACATCACGTGGGTTAATCCCCTCATCAATCATGCGAGCCAAAATCGTTGGCAAACCTAAATTGACAATGACAAAAAGGACGGCCGAAAATAGATTCAGGGCTAGCCACTTGGGATACTTTTTCAAGTAAGACCAAATATATTGCATAGATGATTCTCCTTTTCCATAAATAATTTCCTTGATCACACAGAAAAGAGGGAGCGAGACGAAATCATTTTCAAAGAAAATCATTCCTGCCCCAGTCCCATCTGTAGTCTCATTCATTATACCAAACCAGCCATGAAAGTAAAGCAAAAGAGCAGGTTTCCCCGCTCTTCAGTCGCTTTATTTTGTGCGCTTGAGTTTTGCATTTTTAAGAATAAGAAGGTTCGCTTGGTCGCTAGAACTTAATTTAGATAAATCAAATGTCAATTCATCACCTTTGATGTTGTATTTCAACTCCATATCACCATAAGAACGTTTTAATGATTTTTCCTTTTGATCAACTTTTAAATCTAATTTTATTGGTACTTCATTACCAGCTACCTTCTGAATAATTTTTAATTCCCCTTTTGAATCTTTAATAGTCAATTCAATGGTAACTTTCGCATCTTTCAACACTTCAGATTCAGAATCTTGTCCCAATAACTGATTAATATTCGTTTCCATTTTGTAGGTCCCGTTATCACTTTTGGCACCGCAAGCTACTAACAGAAAAACTGCAAAAATAGCAACAAAACCTAAAACAAGTCGTTTAATATTTTTCATAATCAATCTCCTAATTACTTTATAATCAGATTTTACCATTATTTTAATACTAATTCAAGATATTCTAAAAAGAAAAAAAGCAGGTTTCCCCGCTCTTCAGTCGCTTTATTTTGTGCGCTTGAGTTTAGCGTTTTTGAGAATCATAAGATCCCCTTGGTTGCTATTACTTAACTTAGAAAGATCAAATGTCAAATAGTCACCATCGACCTTGTATGTAATTTTTTCTCCACTACCATCTTTTGATGCAATTGTTTTCTCTTTTTGATCGATTTTGACTTCATAAGATCGCTCATTCTTTTGACCAGCGACTTCACCCGCGATGCTGAAGGTTCCTTTTGAATCTTTGATCTTAATAGAAACTTCAAAATTAATAACGTCTCCAATAGACTCTAATTGACTACCTGATAAGCCTTGCTCCTCAAGAATTTTCTTGAGTTCAGTTTTTGATGGTTTGTAGACATAAGTCCCATTATCACTTTTGGCACCACATGCCACCAAGAGGACTGCTGCAAAAACTGCAACGAAAGCTAAAAGAATACGTTTAATATTTTTCATAATTCATCTCCTAATGTACTTTATAATCAGATTTTACCATTATTTTAATACCTATTCAAGATATTATAAAGAAGAAAAAGAGCAGATACTCTCTGCCCTTCTCTTGTATTATTTTGTGCGCTTGAATTTAGCGTTTTTGAACATTTCCAAAGCTGCTGCGTGATCTGAACTTTCCTCTCCAGATAAATCAAAAGTGAATACATCGCCAGAAACTTTGTATTTAACCTTTTCACCTTCACCTGTTTTTGATTGAAGAGTTTTCTTTTGTTGGTCAACTTTCATATCAAATGATTGGTCTGTTTTTTGTCCCATCATTTCACCTTTAATTTTAAGGCTACCTTTTTTGTCTTTAATGGTTACTGAAACTTCCAATTTAACATTGTCGATCAATGCATCTACGCTTGAACTTGGAGCACCTTGTTCTTCAAGGATCTCCTTCACTTCAGATTTTGTAGGTTTATAGACATAAGTCCCATTATCACTTTTGGCACCACATCCCACCAAAAGAACTACTGCAAAAACAGCTACTACAGCCAAAAGAATACGTTTAAAGTTTTTCATAACTTCTCCTTTTTAGTTAGATTAAACCTATTATAACAACAATTTCAATGCACTGCAATGAAAGATTATAAATGTCATATTCTTGTAATATTTCTTTCATAAACAAAGAAAAATAAAAAGGCAGGATATAAATCCCGCCCTGATGGATTATTTAACCTTTTTGAACTTAGCAATTTTCATATAGTTATTAAACATGTCTGTGTCACCCATTAACGAATTCTTCACATCCTTAATCGTTAACACATTTCCTGAAACTTGATAAGTAATTTCCGCTTTCCCATACTCATTTTCTGAGACAAGAGTTTTAGCTTTTTGGTCTACTTCCAACTCAATCACTTGATTAACATTTTGACCACCTGCATTCGTGTCTACTTTCATCTCACCTTTCTTATCCTTAATTGTAATAGAAATAGTGAATGAGTAATTATCACCTATCAAAGATTGAAATTCACTTGGCATAATTTCTTTGATTTCATCTTTAGTAGGCTCAAACACGTAAGTCCCATTATCGCTTTTAGCGCCACAGGCTACCAAAAGGACGGCTGCAAAGACAGCTACAACAGCTAACAAAAGACGTTTAAAATTTTTCATCATCTTCTCCATTATGATATGATTTATAGCCATTATAGCAACAAATTAGCAACATCTCAAGGGAATATAGCAAATGTAAAATCATTGTAACATCATTAAAACTGCACTATTTAGTAGGTTTAGAGAAAATAAAGAGAGCTACACATGTTAGCTTTATAAAAGCCCTCTATTCACATTCTATTATCATTATTTTCAACGACAAAAAAAACCGAGGCCTAAACCTCGGTTTTGATTTTGATTGGAAACTCTATTATTTAAGAGTAACTGAAGCTCCAGCTTCTTCCAATTTAGCTTTGATTTCTTCAGCTTCAGCTGTAGCAACACCTTCTTTGATAACGCCAGGTGCACCATCAACAAGTTCTTTAGCTTCTTTAAGACCAAGACCAGTGATTTCACGTACAACTTTGATAACGCCGACTTTCTTGTCGCCTGCAGATGTCAATTCGATATCGAATGAATCTTTAGCAGCACCAGCGTCAGCAGCACCAGCTGCAGCAACAGCTACAGGAGCAGCTGCAGTTACACCAAATTCTTCTTCGATAGCTTTTACAAGGTCGTTCAATTCAAGGATTGAAGCTTCTTTAATTTCAGCAATAATGTTTTCAATGTTCAATGCCATTGTTATTTCCTCCAAATAAGTTTTAATTTTATGTTTTATTTTTTTGTAGCTAGGCTACGCTGCGTAGCTTAAGATTAAGCTGCGTCTTCTTTGTTGTCTGCAACCGCTTTGACTGCAAGAGCAACGTTGCGCACTGGCGCTTGAAGTACAGAAAGGAGCATAGAAAGAAGTCCTTCGCGGTTTGGAAGAGTTGCAAGTGCAAGAATCTCTTCTTTAGATGCGACAGCGCCTTCGATTGCACCACCTTTGATTTCAAGTGCTTCAGCGTCTTTTGCAAAATCGTTCAAGATTTTCGCAGGTGCGATAACATCTTCGTTAGAAAATGCTACTGCAGAAGGTCCAACGAATACAGATGCAAGATCTTCAAGACCAGCTTTTTCAGCTGCACGACGCAAGATTGAGTTTTTGATAACTTTAAACTCAACTTCGCTTCCGCGAAGGTTGCGACGGAGAACTGTATCTTGCTCAACTGTCAAACCGCGAGAATCTACAACGACGATTGATGCAGCAGCTTTCATTTTTTCAGCTACCACGTCAACAAGTTCCGCTTTTTTAGCAATAATTGCTTCACTCATTAGTGTGTTCACCTCCGTAATTATTTTGCTTGGGGAATTTTTCAAAAAGAAAAACGCGCCCAAACCTAGACACGAAAGTACAATACGCTTCTTTTAATTGATACGTTTTGTCCTCGGTAGGATTTTTATGAGTCGAGCTCCCCTACTGTCTTAGGCAGTTTTTTCAAACCGTTAATTAGTTTATCACATATAAAAAAAGAATGCAAGTACTTTTGCAAACTTTTTTTATATTTTTTAGTCGTTGTAAAGACTCTTGATATTATTCAACCAAGCATAGGCTAGTCCCATTAGGACTCCTCCTCCTACCCAGTTGGCAAAGAAGGTTACGCTATAGTGACGTAAAATATTTAAAAACTCAAAATGTGGCAATTGGCTAGAAACTGAATTAAAGCTCAATAATGAGAAGGAAGCAAAGTTTGCAGCCAAGTGTTCATTGGTCATAAAGACAAACATATAAATAGCAGAGAGGGCTAAGAGCACCTTGGCTGTTTCATCTTTGAAATATAAATAAGAAAGAATAGCAATATTTACAAAGATATTGGCAATAACCCCTTCAAAGAAAACCACTTGATTGCTTCGTTGGAGTTTATTTTCTGCCACCGTAGCTAGGAATCCTTTTGGATCGATATGAGCAAAGGCTGTGGTTTGATTGAAAAGAAAAGCGACGATTAAAGCACCAATTAAATTAAAGAAGGTACAATAAAGAAGAATTTCCAGCGCTTTCTTCCAATTAATTTTCTTTAGATAGGTCCCCGCCGTCAAATACATCATATTTGAGGTGGTTAATTCCGCATTTAAGAATAAGAGGTATACCAAACCCCAGGCAAAGATGAATGGAAATAGAAAACGACCAGATCCAGGTACAAAGGTATTTAATAAGTCAGCTGCAACTGCTCCGACCGCCGTACTTAAAGTAAGAAATCCTCCAGCAAAAATAGAACGGACTGCATAGCGCGTTTTAGATTTCTGATAGAGATCTTCCTTCTTATTACACGCCGCTCCAACCTTTTGAATAAAATTAGATTCAGACATACTATTCTCCTTATATAATGTTTGTGAACAAAATCATTATATCATAGAGAGAAAAGTTTGAAAAGGTTTTCAGGAAGAAATCTTAAACTTTCACCATATACGTTTTATATCGAACAACACTATTTGCTAAAAAAACAACAAAAAAACAGGCATCTGCCTGCTTTAGTTTTAATAATTTAAACGGTTCGCCCAAGCGATATCCAAATTCAAGATTTCTTGTGAAGTGAACTGTTGGCGATATGGATTGTATACGGAACCTGTAATACCACCTTGAACATTTGGTGAATCGTATTGAGTCAAATTATAAGTTTCAATGATGTTATTAAGTTTTGCATAGTAGCTTGTGTCTGTCGCATAAACACCTGTCAAAGCTGCTGTTGCATCTTGGTAACTAGAGGTGTTGCTCTTCCATGCACCTGCAAAATGTCCTTGTTTCAAAACAGCTACATAGTCTTGCAATGATTCATAGTAAGATGGGTAAGAACGAAATGCGTCATTAATCGTATAGGCATTTCCAGCACCATCATCTTCCCAAGTTTGCATTACTGCAGATTGACCAGCATAACTTCCTTTTATCCCGAAAAGGTTGTAATGCGGATAAGAAGACAAGCCAGACTGACCTGATCCACTTTCAAGAATGGCTTGTGCGATCATAACGGAAGCATAAAGGTCATTCTCTTGACCGAGCTGACGAGCTGACTCACCAATTTGTGAGATGAAAGCTTCAGTAGGGTCTGAATAAGCTTGGTAAGTTCCATCATTAGCACCAACTGATGTGACGTGCTCGCTCATAGCAGCAGCAAATGTCCCCACTGCTAATACAGAAACGAACAAACCAAATAATTTCGTTTTATTCCGTATTTTCTTTTTCATAATACAATTTATCTCCAATTAATTTTTTATCATCTTTTATCTTTATAGAGATTATACCATATAAATAGAAGAAAACAAAGGCACTTATATTACACTTGTATTACAATTGCGAGATAAATCCAAAACAAAAATGACATTTTCATGTCATTTCAATTTATTTCGTAAAACGCATTTTCTAAAATAGCATCCCATGACTTCTCTAGTCCTTCTTTGGTGACCGAAGAAAAGACAATAAAGGTGTCAGCTGGATCAAAATCTAGTTTTTTCTTGATAATCGATTCATGTTTATTCCATTTTCCACGCGGAATCTTATCTGCCTTGGTAGCAACTAAGATCACAGGAATCTCATAATATTTTAAGAACTCATACATCTGAACATCATCTGCAGAAGGTTCATGACGAAAATCGACTAGGCTAACGACTGCTTTTAAGTTCTCACGACTAGTAAGGTATTCTTCGATCATCCGCCCCCACTTCTCGCGCTCTTTTTTCGAGACTCGTGCATAGCCATAACCAGGTACGTCTACCAAACGGAGTTTATCATCGATATTGAAGAAATTGAGCAATTGGGTTTTTCCTGGTTTCCCAGATGTTCTGGCCAGGTTCTTTCGATTTAAGAGAGTATTAATAAAAGAAGACTTGCCGACATTGGATCGACCGGCAAGTGCAACTTCTGGAATCTCATCTTGAGGATAATGACTCTTATTTGCAGCGCTTAAGAGGATATCCGCATTATGTGTGTTAATTTCCATATTTTATCTTTCTAGGCTGTTTCAAGAATTGGTTTTTCAGTTCCGTCTACAGCTTCTTTTGTGATTCGAACAAGTTTGACATCTTCTTGACTTGGGATTTCAAACATGACATCCATCATCGTTTCTTCGATAATCGAACGAAGTCCACGAGCTCCTGTTTTTCTTTCGATGGCTTTATTAGCAATCTCTTGAAGGGCTTCATCATCGAATTCCAATTCAACATTATCATAAGAAAGCAAGGTTTGGTATTGTTTTACCAAGGCATTGCGTGGCTCTTTTAGAATACGGACAAGATCGTCAACTGTCAATTGCTCAAGAGCAGCAAAGACTGGAAGACGTCCGATCAATTCTGGGATAATCCCGAATTTTTGAATATCTTCTGCCACGATTTCTTGCATGTAAGAGCTTGATTCATCAATGGCTTTATTGTTCTTACCGAAACCGATGACTTTTTCACCGAGACGTTGCTTAACAATTTCTTCGATCCCGTCAAAAGCACCACCTACGATGAAGAGAATATTCTTGGTATCCACTTGGATCATCTCTTGTTGTGGGTGTTTGCGTCCCCCTTGAGGTGGGACACTAGCAACAGTTCCTTCGATAATCTTCAAAAGGGCTTGTTGCACTCCTTCACCAGAAACGTCACGTGTGATAGAGACGTTTTCACTTTTCTTAGCGATCTTATCGATTTCATCGACATAGATAATGCCTCGTTCAGCACGTTCAATATTGAAATCAGCTGCCTGAAGAAGCTTCAAGAGAATGTTTTCAACGTCTTCTCCTACATATCCAGCTTCAGTCAAAGCAGTTGCATCTGCAATGGCAAATGGGACATTCAAGCTACGTGCTAAGGTTTGGGCCAAGAAAGTCTTACCTGAACCAGTAGGGCCAATCATGAGGATGTTTGATTTTTGCAATTCAACATCTGTCTCATCTTCACGCGTATCGTGGAAGTTGATACGTTTGTAGTGGTTGTATACCGCTACAGCAAGGGCACGTTTAGCACGATCTTGACCGATCACATAGTGGTTCAAGATATTGAGCAATTCGATCGGTTTTGGAACTTCGCTAAGGTCTGCAAGAACTTCTTCTGCTAGCTCCTCACGGATAATTTCTTGTGCTAACTCTACACATTCATTACAGATAAACGCGTTGTTTCCTGCAATGATTTTTTGGACTTCATCTTGACTCTTTCCGCAAAATGAACAATAAACCATCATATCATTATTTTGATTCGTTGGCATGTATTTCCTCTTTCTGTCATTTTCTGTTTCTATTTAGTTTAAAATAAGGTCGTGTAAAAGGCGTGAATGGAATTCACAAGATTGGTAAAAGCATTTAGTAAGAATAAAATAGCGAGGCCAAACCGTTTTTTACGAAAGGTTTGTAAGGCGCAAATCAAACAGATGACGCATAAGACAGCTGTAAAAAAACCAAAGACACTTCGCTCCATTAGTCTAAATCCTTTCTCTTATAATAGTTGACCGTAAAATCATATGGATTCTTCTCATCTTTCGGATGATGGACTTGACGGACTCTTTCATAGCGGTTCTCTTCAAATTTTGGTGCCAATGTATCTCCATCAATCGTTACATGAATCATGGTCTGGATCAATTCTTCTAACTGGTCAGAGAAGAGCCTTAAAATCTGACTACCCCCAATAATATAAAGATTCTTCTCTTGGTTCTGATACCACTCCAAGACTTCTTCCTTGCTGTGCATGACGAGTACAGCATCATTTTCAGGATCATAGGCTTGATCTTGCGTTAAGATAATGCTAGTCCGACCTGGTAAAACCCGCTTTTTCATTCCATCAAAGGTCACTCTTCCCATGAGAATCGCTTGCCCCATGGTTGTTTCTTTGAAATGCTGAAGCTCCGCTGGCAGATGCCAAGGCATGACTTGGTCCTTTCCAATAATGCCATTTTCAGTTTGCGCCCAGATACCAATTATCTTTTTCATTCTCTCATCCTTTACACTGATACTTCTATTTTATCAAATTTTCTTATAAAAGACTGATTTCAACTATCTAGTTTGGAGGATATTTTTTCAAAAACAAACAGAAAAAACCGCGAGATTTTCGCGGTTTTTCTTAGCCACAAGTTAGCTTAGTCTTCTTTTTTGCGTTTTGCAAATCCGAATAATGAGAGACCTGCTAAAGCACTAAAGATTGCAAGACCAGCAGTAGAAGATTCTTTTGTTCCTGTGTTTGGAAGTTGTGCAGTAGGATTTTGTGGATCGATATACTTCACTTCTTCTTTCATTTCTGGAACGACAGGAATCGTTGGTTCTTCTGGTTTTGGTTGTGGAGTAGGTTGTGGTTGTGGTTCTGGTGTTGGTTGCGGTTGTGGAGTTGGCTGTGGCTGTGGCTCTGGTGTCGGAGTTGGATCCGGCATTGGAGTTGGTGTCACAGTCTTCTTGTAGATATGTTGAATGTTTCCATCTTTATCTACAACAGTCTTCACGAAGTCATAACCTGGGATATCTTTCTTCGGTTGTTCCCCATCTTCTGTTGGGTTACCTGGGATTGGGTCCCCATTTTCGTCTACATATGAAGTCGTCACTTTTTCATAGACGTGTTCAGTATCACCATTAGGCAATTTCTTCGTTTCCACAAAGCGGTAACCTGGAATTTCAGCTTTTGGCTCTTCTCCATCAACTGCAGGATATCCTGGGATTTCCTTACCTTCTTTATCAACAAACTTAGTGATTGGAAGGACAGTTGGTGTGTAAGTTGCAGAAGCTTTTGTTCCGTTCACATCTTCACGAACCACTGTTACAGCTGGTGCTGTTCCAGTGAATTCAGGTTCTGGTGTGAAGGTTACAGTTCCATCTGCTGCTACTGTGTATGTACCAACACCTGGAATTGTCTTCGTAGTTGAACCATCTTCAAAGGTTGCTGGAACTCCGTCATTCATTGGTACACGGCTATCGCCTTCTGTGAAGGTTGGTTTGCCTGTTTGAGTGGCACCCTTCTTACCAATTGAAGTAGCTGGTTCTGCAGTTGGTGTAACTGGTGTTACAGTTGGTGTGTAAGTAGCGGTAATTGGTGTACCGTTCTTATCAACACGTTTCACTGTTACGCCTGTACCGGTTCCTGTGAATGATTTTTCTGGTACGAAGGTAACTGTTCCATCTGGAGCTACTGTGTATGTTCCTTCACCTGGAATAGTCTTAGTTGTTGAACCATCTTCAAAGGTTGCAGGTGTATCATCATCCATTGGTACATCTGGGTTACCAGGCGTGAAGCTTGGTTTGCCTGTTTGTGTTTGCCCTTGAATATCTGTTGATGTTGCTGGTTCTGCTGTTGGTGTTACCGGAGTTACAGTTGGTGTGTACTTAGCTGTAACTGGTGTACCGTTCTTGTCAACACGTTTAACAGTCACGCCTGTTCCTGTTCCTGTGAATGATTTTTCTGGTACGAAGGTAACTGTTCCATCTGGAGCTACTGTGTATGTTCCTTCACCTGGAATAGTCTTAGTTGTTGAACCATCTTCAAATGTTGCTGGCACATCATCATCCATCGGTACATCTGGGTTACCTGGTGTGAATGTTGGTTTGCCTGTTTGTGTCTTACCTTGGATGTCTGTAGATGTTGCTGGCTCAGCAGTTGGGGTAACTGGTGTTACAGTTGGTGTGTAAGTTGCAGTAACTGGAGTACCGTTCTTATCAACACGTTTCACTGTTACGCCTGTACCTGTACCTGTGAATGATTTCTCTGGTACAAAGGTTACAGTTCCGTCTGGAGCAACTGTGTAAGTTCCTTCGCCTGGAATGGTCTTCGTAGTTGATCCATCTTCAAAGGTTGCTGGAACATCATCATCCATTGGAACATTTGGATTGCCTGGTGTGAAGGTTGGTGTACCTGTTTGCGTTTGACCTTGTTTGTCAGTAGATGTTGTATCTTCTGCAGTTGGTGTAACTGGTGTTACGGTTGGTGTGTAAGTTGCAGAAGCTTTGGTTCCGTTCATGTCTTCACGCACAACTGTTACCGCTGGAGCAGTTCCAGTAAATGATTTCTCAGGAACAAAGGTTACAGTTCCGTCTGCTGCTACTGTGTAAGTACCAACACCATCTACAGTCTTCGTAGTTGATCCATCATCGAAGGTTGCTGGAACATCATCGTTCATAGGTACACGGCTGTCACCTTCGGTGAATTTAGGTTTACCAGTTTGAGTTGCACCTTGGATATCTGTTGATTCAGCTGGAGTAGCCGTTGGAGTTACTGGTGTCACAGTTGGAGTGTACTTCGCTGTGATTTCAGTACCGTTCTTGTCCACGCGTTTCACTGTTACGCCTGTAGCAGTTCCAGTGAATGATTTTTCTGGTACGAAGGTTACGGTTCCATCTGGAGAAACAGTGTAAGTTCCTTCACCATCTACTGTCTTAGTGGTTGATCCATCTTCGAAGGTCGCTGGAGTATCTTCATCGATTGGAACATTTGGATTACCTTCTGTGAAGGTTGGTTTACCAGATTGTGTTTGACCTTGAATATCTGTCGATGTAGCATCTTCAGAAGTTGGGACAACTGGAGTAATCTTCGGTGTATAAGTTGTTTCTACTGTAGTTCCATTTGTATCAGCTGCTTGAACCTTAACTGGGACAACATCACCTGAATAAGATTTATCTGTCGGTGTGAAAGTAACTACACCTGTATCTTTATCAACTGTGTATGTACCGATTACATCACCTGCTGGTGATTTAGCTTCTACTGATGCTGCTGGTTGACCATTTTCATCAAGAAGAGTAATCGAATCCTTATTAATTGGAGCTACTTCATCACCTTCAGTAAAGGTTACAGTTCCAGTTTGAACAAGACCTTGAGGTCCAGTAGATTCAGCTGGTGTTGCTGTTGGAGTTACTGGAGTTACAGTTGGTGTATACGTTGCAGAAGCTTTAGTTCCGTTCTTATCTTCACGAACAACCGTTACGGCTGGTGCTTTACCTGTGAATGATTTTTCAGGGACAAAGGTTACAGTTCCGTCTGTTGCTACTGTGTATGTACCAACGCCTTCTACTGTCTTAGTTGTTGATCCATCATCGAAGGTTGCTGGAACATCATCGTTCATTGGCACACGGCTGTTGCCTTCAGTAAATTCAGGCTTACCTGTTTGAGTTTGACCCTGTTTACCAGTTGTTTCAACTGGTGTCGCAGTAGGTGTTACTGGAGTTACAGTTGGTGTGTAAGTTGCAGAAGCTTTTGTTCCGTTCTTATCTTCACGAACAACCGTCACTGCTGGAGCAGTACCAGTAAATGATTTCTCAGGTACGAATGTCACTGTTCCGTCTGTTGCTACTGTGTATGTACCAACGCCGTCAACTGTCTTGGTAGTTGAACCATCATCAAATGTTGCTGGAACATCATTGTTCATTGGCACACGGCTGTCGCCTTCAGTAAATACAGGTTTCCCTGTTTGTGTAGCACCTTGGATATCAGTTGTTTCAGCTGGTTTCGCAGTTGGTGTTACTGGAGTTACAGTTGGTGTGTAGGTTGCAGAAGCTTTGGTTCCGTTCTTATCTTCGCGCACAACTGTTACCGCTGGTGCAGTACCAACAAATGATTTTTCTGGTACAAATGTAACTGTTCCGTCTGCTGCTACTGTATAAGTACCAACGCCGTCAACAGTCTTGGTAGTTGAACCATCATCAAATGTTGCTGGAACATCTTCATTGATTTCTACTGTTTTCTCAACGCCATCAACTGTTACGGTTCCACCCTTGAATTCAGGTTTACCAGTTTGTGTAGCACCTTGAATATCTGTTGTTTCAGCTGGTGTAGCTGTTGGAGTTACTGGAACAATTTCAGGTGTGTAGGTTGTATCTACCTTGATACCGTTTGAGCTTTCAGCTTGAACCTTAACAGGCGTTACTTTACCAGTATAAGATTTGTCAGTTGGTGTGAAGGTTACTTGTCCAGTTGCTGGATCAATTGAGTAAGTACCGATTTCAGTTGTTCCATCAGCAGCATAAGCTGGTGTGCTTGATACTTCATTACCATCCTTATCCAAAAGCGTGTAGCTGTTATCTTTAATCGTGATCGCTTTATCTTCACCGTTGACTTGAACAGTTTTTCCTGCAAAGGTTGGTGTTCCAGTTTGTGTCGCACCTTGGATATCTTTAGATGTAGCTGGATTAGCTGTTGGAACAGCTGCTACAACTGTTGGTGTGTAACTTGCATCTGAAGTGATGGTTGAAGTCTTACCGTCTGCATTGGTAATCGTCGCAGTTGCTTGGACTTTCACGCCAGTTGCAGTTCCGACAAAGTCTTTTTCAGGAGTAAAGGTTACTGCTCCTGTAGTAGGATCGATTGTGTAAGTTCCTTCACCTGCTACTGTTACAGTGGTTTCATCGGTTGGTTGACCTGTTGCAGGGTCAATCAATTTCTTACTTGTAATTTGAGCAGTTTCATCATCACTCAATGCAAATGTAGGAGTTTCTGTTTGAGGAACATTTTGAATGTCTTCAGAAACTTTATTTGTTGGAGTAAGAGTGACTGGATTTACAGTTGGTGTGTAAGTTGCAGAAGCTTTGCTTCCGTTCATGTCTTCACGAACGACTGTAACTGCTGGTGCAGTACCAGTAAAGCTTGGGTCTGGAACAAATGTAACAGTACCGTCTGCTGCTACTGTGTAAGTACCAACGCCATCTACTGTCTTAGTAGTTGAGCCATCATCAAATGTTGCAGCAACATCATCGTTCATTGGTACACGGCTGTTGCCTTCAGTGAATACAGGTTTACCAGTTTGTGTCGCACCTTGAACACCTGTTGATTCAGCTGGGGCTGCAGTTGGCGTTACTGGAGTTACAGTTGGTGTGTAGGTCGCTGAAGCCTTAGTTCCATTCATGTCTTCACGAACAACAGTTACAGCTGGCGCTGTACCGATGAATGTTTTTTCAGGAACGAAGGTTACGGTTCCATCTGCAGCTACTGTGTAAGTACCCACACCGTCAACAGTCTTGGTTGTTGAACCATCATCGAAGGTTGCTGGAACGGCTTCATTGATAGCTACAGTTTTCTCAACACCATCAACAGTTACTGTTCCACCCTTGAATTCAGGTTTACCAGTTTGTGTAGCACCTTGAATATCTTCTGTTTCAGCTGGAGTTGCTGTCGGTGTGACAGGAACGATTTCAGGTGTGTAGGTTGTATCTACCTTGATACCGTTAGAACTTTCAGCTTGAACCTTGGCTGGTGTCACTGCACCAGTGTATGACTTGTCTGATGGAGTAAAGGTTACTTGACCAGTGGCTGAATCAATTGAGTAAGTACCAATTTCAGTTGTACCATCAGCGGCATAAGCTGGTGTCGTTGAAACTTCGTTACCATCTTTATCTAGCAATGTGTAGCTATTGTCTTTAATGGTAATAGCTTTATCTTCACCGTTTACTTGAACAGTTGTTCCTGCAAAGGTTGGTGTACCGGTTTGAGTTGCCCCTTGAACATCTTTAGAAGTTGCAGGGTTTGCAGTTGGAACTGCTGGCACAACAGTTGGTGTGTAGGTCGCATCTGAAGTAATGGTTGCAGTCTTACCATTAGCATTTGTAATAGTAGCAGTTGCCTGAACAGTTACTCCTTTTGCAGTACCGACAAAGTCTTTTTCTGGCGTAAATGTTACTGCTCCAGTCGTTGGGTCGATTGTATAGCTACCTTCTCCTGCTACTGTCACTGTTGTTTCATCAGTTGGTTGACCAGTTGCTGGATCCACCAATTTCTTGTTAGTGATTTCAGCAGTCTTATCATTACTCAAATCAAAGGTTGGTGTTTGGGTTTGAGGAACGTTTTGAACATCAGCAGAAACTTTGTCTGTTGGAGTGATGGTAATTGGAGTTACAGTTGGAGTGTACTTAGCGGTTGCTGTCTTAAGGTATTCATCACGGACGGTACCGTCTTTATCTTTTCCGACAGGTGCTGTTACTGATACGGTAACACCTTGAGCTGTACCTGTGAATCCTGGTTCTGGAACAAAGGTTACTTTACCAGTTGCATCGTCAATGCTGTAAGTTCCTTCACCTGCTACTGTTACAGAGGTTGCATTGGTTACTTGACCAGTCGCTGGGTCCACCAATTTAGCAGGGTATTCCAAGCTTGGAGTGACAGAGATCTTTTCGCCATTAGCATTCGTTGTAGTTGTGTTAAAGGTTGGTGTACCAGTTTGAGTCGCACCTTGGACATCAGTTGAAGTATTATCAACCCCTTCAATTTCCGTTGGTGTAACAGTTGGGATATAAAGACCATCCATAGTATTCAAAACAGTATCGACATTGGCTTCATCAGCTGGGAATTTTGTTGACCAACCCGTATCGTAGCCATTGCTGTCTGTACGACGGATAGAGATACCGTCAGCTGTTCCAAGGAAGTGATCTTCAGGAATGAACTCAACATCCACAGAAGTTCCGTTTGGAGTGATCTTGTACTTCCCTTGACCAGCTACAGCATAGTAGCCATCTGCGCCAGGTGTAACGACTTGCCCTGTACGGTTATCTATCATTTGTGGAGCTACTGTTTCATCAATTTTTGCTGGCTCAGTTAGGCTATAGCCTTGCAAACCACGAGCGGTAAAGGCTACAGTTGCAGTTTACTTCGCACCTTGAAGGCCAGTTGTTTCTTTAAATTCCCCTTTTGGTGGGTGGGTGATTTGAGTCTTAAAGTCCTCCACTTCCCCTGAGAAGGCCATTCCTGTCGGGCTTTCAATTTGATCAGCATCCTTAGCAATCCGGACACGAACACCTAATTCATTGACGCTAGGATCAATATAGGTTTTACTCTTTGTAAATCTTAACGTAGCCGTTCCATCTTGGGTAATGGTTGCTAAATCAGAGCGTTCGTCTTCATCAAAGGTACCGTTTTGGTTAAAGTCAACCCAACCATAAATATTGGCTTGAGGCGCCCCGTCTGTATGAGCTTCAACAGTAATCGTATAATTTCCTGGTCTTGTACGATCCATCTTGATCAACTCATTGGTTTTTCCTTTAAGATCATCTGGAAGCAATTGGTCGATGCCTTCATCCGCAGTGGTCGCCTTGTCATCACCCGTCCAATCAAGGGTATTGTTTTCATCCATATCGGGACTCAAGTGACCAAGATATGGTTGGTTGACTTTTTTACCTGTTATCCCATCAACCGTTGCGATAGAGTGGGTAGCCTTCCCATAAGAAGCTGGTGCATCCCCTTCATCAAGCGGGAAGAAGCCCAACATAGCTGACTGTTTACCACCTGAAGCAATGTAAAGACCAATCTCAGAAGCCCCCTTTGTCATAACAAGAGGAACAGCAAATTTACTAGCCGATACGTTTGGTCCAAAGACACCAGTTCCAAGTCCACTAGTTGTTTGATCAGCACTTTGGAAATACTTCCAGGCAACTGCTTTTTTGTCTGGTCCCGCTTGCGTGGAATCACGAAGTTGTTGTGTATTCCAATTTCGAATTTCAATTCCTTCAACCGGAACTGGTTTATGATAACTAAAATTATTCGCTGGGTCAAAAAAATAAGTAAGATCTTGTGGGGCATAAGTTCTAGTTGACTTATCACCATTCTTATACCATTCACCAATGTGTTGCCATCCTTCTCCGTTGGTGGTGAACAGTACCAATTCACCTGGGTTAGCGGACTCGCCATCTGCCATGACAACGGCTGGTCTGACTACTTTCCCGCGGAAAGTAGCGGAGACTTCAAACTGAACCCCAATATTACCGCCGTTCAAGTCGGAACTGATGGTTGTTTTTTTAGTACCAGTATTGATGCCTTCTGTTCGTACTTCTGTCCAGCGATTTTGAGCTTCAGCAATAACTTTGGCTTCCTCACCAGCAGCAAATGCAGCTTTGGTAGTCCTATCAGAACTCCCATTCACATAACCATTTCTAGCATTGGGGTCATAGGTAGCTTTTTCAGCTTCTGTAGCTCCTCGTTCTTCTAACCGCTTTTTGTAGATTTCTGTCGCTTGGAAGGGTTTCAAAGACTTAACCTTGATGGTTACCACATAGCCCGGCATAATTTCTTTAGTATATGTAGCACCAACTTGAAGTGCAAGTTTGCCATCTGACGTTGTCGTAGCCCCTGACCAGTTGGCTGTATCGCCAAAGTCTAACCAAGAAATTTGGCTGGCCAAGTCTGCAGCTTTGATATTTGTTGTAAAGCCTGGTTTTTCTACCTTTGGAGTTGAAGTTGCATCGACAACATCATCCCCAATCAAGTTTGGATCATTTGCGTCACCGACAGCACGACGACTACGTTTTTTACCAGAAGTTTGGGCTGTCTCTTCTGTTGCTACTGTATTGTTAGTTGTTACACCTTGTCCAGATGAAAGAGTTGTTGCTTCTTTTTTATCTGCAGTTGTTGAAGCTGCTTCTGGCGCCTTGTTTTCTGGCGTAGCCGCTTCTAGGCTTGGTGCAGTTGATGTTGCTGGTGCAGTTGAGGCAGCGGATGCTGCTGTGCTTGTGCTACTTGCTTCACTAGTTGAAGCAGGTGCTGTTGATGTTGCTGCAGCAGTTGAAGTCTCTGGTGCAGTGATTGCTGCGTTTGCATCATAAGTTGTAGCTGCTGTACTAGTTGTTGCAGCGGTTGATGCTGCTGAAGTAGCTGTTGAAGTTGCGGGCGCTTCTGACGCTGTTGCAACTGCTGCTACACTTTCACTTGTCGTATCTGTCTTTTCTTCAGCGGCTGCACTTGCGGCTGTCCCAACCATGACAAGTGTTCCCAACAGTACTGAGCAAACACCCACATTCAATTTACGAATTGAGAATCTGCTAATACGATCATTAAATAAGTCTTTCCCCATCTAATGGACCTCCATTTTTATCTATAAATTAACATTCTTTTTAAAATTGTCTAGTTTTTTCCAAACCTTATCTATTTTAACAAAACCCGAACGATTTTCAAAACATTTTGACTCAAAAATGAGTAAAAATTTTTAGCTAAAATTGTTTTAATTTCAAAAGGATTTTACCAATTGATCAAGGCATCAAAAAACCTTGATTTATTACTAAATGGCAAGATCAAACTTCAATTGTGGCTTCACTGGATCGTAATCGACCAGTTCAAAATCTTCTGGTTTGATGTCAAAGAAATTGGTTCCATCTGGTACATTCAAAACCAAGTGTGGCTGACAATCTGAAGGCTCCCGACGAAGTAATTCTTCAGCCTGTTCAAATTGATTATCATAAATATGAAGGTTATTAATAAAGTAAAAGAACTTTCCGACCTTCCAGCCAAAATGCTTGGCAATCATCATCTGAAGAGCTACATATTGCATGGCATTGATATGGTGGGCTACCAACATATCATTTGAACGCTGGGTCAGGGTCGCATCTAGATAAATCTCTTTATCAACCCGACGCACGTCAAACATGGTCTGAAAAGCACATGGTAAGAGTCCGTCGGTCTCCTCAAAGGCATCATAATCCCAGAGCGAGATGATGTTGCGGCGATTCCAAGGATTGGCTTCTAATTGTTTGAGGATTTTATTGGTAATGTCATGCTTTTTGACCACAGCACCATAGCGCTGTCCGATGGTACGACTATTCCCTACTTCCCAGTCATTCCAGTAGTGGACATTGTATTTATCTTCTAACAGGTCTAAGCTATTCGACTGATCCTGGTAGATCCAGAGCATCTCTTTGATGGCTGATTTAATCGCGATGGGACGAAGGGTCGTGATAGGAAACTCGCCTTTTGAGAGGTCGAACTCCATAAAGGCTCCCGTGATGTACTTGGAGTTGGCCGTTCTACCATCCTTATACTTAGGACGCGCCTGCTCTGACCAGACCCCTTCTTCCATGATTTTTCGAATGTTTTCTTTAAAAATTGTATCTGCTTTTGTCATATACTCTCCTTGAATCCAGTTTTGTCTTCATTATATCACAGGACACAGAAAAAAAGGAGATCCTAGCACGAGCCAGATCTCCTTTTCATCTTATTGTAATACAAGGGATGCAGCACCGATAACACCGGCGTCATTTCCCAAAGTAGCAAGCGCCAATTGAGTAGATTCACGTACTTGTGGGAATGAGTTTTCTTCAAAGACCTTGCGCACGCCGTCCAAGAGGAAGTCTCCAGCAGCGGAAACCCCACCACCGATAACAATCTTAGATGGGTTCAAGGTTGAACCGATGTTGGCAACAGCAAGTCCAAGGTAACGTGAGAAGTTCTTGTAGACGATCAAAGCAAGAGCATCGCCTTCTTTTGCCAGGTCAAAGACCGTTTTAGCCGTTACTTCTTCTCCGTTGTCAATCAAGACTTTCAATTGAGAGTCCCCTTCGTACTCATCGGAATAACGACGAGTCAAATTGACGATACCAGTTGCTGAGGCAACCGTTTCAAGACAGCCTTTTTTACCACAGGTACATTGGATTGGATCATCAAAGTCAACAGTGATGTGACCAAGCTCACCAGCAGCTCCACGTACACCGTGCAAGAGACGACCTTCAGCGACGATCCCACCGCCGACACCTGTACCAAGGGTCATGAAGACAACATCTGGTTGGTTTTCACCAGCCCCTTTCCAACGTTCACCCAAAGCAGCAACGTTGGCATCATTATCGATAAAGAATGGAATATGAAGGGCAGTTTCGATCTTTTCTTTGACTGGTTGAAGGATCTTCCAGTTCAAGTTGTAGGCACCGATAACTGTACCTTTTTCACGGTCAACGACACCAGGTGAACCCATTCCAATTCCTTGGAACTCAGAAGCATCAAGTTCAAGCATTTTCAAACGATGCGCGATGGATTCGATCATATCATCTACGATATGGCTACCTTCATCCAAGATATTTGTTTTAATAGACCATTTTTCTTGAACTTCCCCATCCAAAGTAAGGATGGCAAACTTAATTGAAGTTCCCCCAAGGTCAATCCCAATAATTTTTTTAGACATCTGTAACTCCTTTCAAACTTGTAAACACTTACAGATCTATTATATCAGACTTTTTATCAAACGCAAAGGTTTGCACGTAACTTTTCTTAACTTTTTAACAAGAGACTAAAGGATTGAAATCCTAGAATGAGGAAAATCAAGCCAATAATATTTAACAGAAAGACACTTATCGAGAGTGGACTAACGATTAAGAATAAGCCGATGAAGAGCTGTAGCAAGGCAAAGAAAATATAACGCTTGGACAGTTCCTCAACATTCCTCGAGTAGAAATTGGCTTTTCGGAAGTTTAAAATCGAACGATAGATCAGCCAAATTCCTAAGGTAACTGGAAAGACAATCGGCAAGGTCTTGTAGCCATAGAGCAGTAAATAGACCGCAAAAACCAAGGCGACCATACTGTGAAAGAGCTGTTGCTGCTGAATGATACCAGCCTGACGCAATCGGTAATAGCGTGAAAAACGCGAAAGGGAGATTAAAAAGAAGCCACAAGATATCAACCAGCTAAACGAGCCAATGTGCTCAATTGGATTGATAAACAAGACGATACCGATAATGGTAAAAATAGTGGCTGAAATCCCAAGGGATATCCGGTTCAATTGATTCATAGGGCCTCCTTATTCATCTAATTCGCTCAGATATTCATAGCGATCGTACTTCTCAAGTAGTCGCTCATTTTCCTGATCCAATTCCTTTTGAAGAGCTGACAATTTGCCAAAGTCAGAGCCGTTTTCATTCATCTCCACTTCAATCTCTGCAATCCGATTTTCAATGGCTTCGATATCTGCTTCAATGCTTGCCCACTCCTGCTTCTCCTTGTAGCTCATGCGTTTCTTCTCTTCTTTTGGCTTAACAGGTTTCTCTTTTTCAACCTTGTGACTGGCCGTTACTTGAGCTGCTTCAAAGGCTTTTTCATCCAGGTAATCCGTATAATTGCCAAAGAACTCACGAATGCCCCCATTTTCAAAAGCCAGGATCTTGCTTGCGACCTTGTCTAGGAAATAGCGATCATGGCTAACGGTAATGACTGGCCCTCCAAAGTTTTGAAGAAAGTTTTCCAAAACCGTCAAGGTAGCGATATCCAAGTCATTGGTTGGCTCATCGAGGAGAAGCACATTGGGTTTTTCAATCAAGAGTTTTAAAAGAAAGAGGCGCTTCTTCTCACCACCGGAGAGTTTTTCGATCAAGGTTCCGTGCATGGAACGTGGGAAGAGAAATTGCTCCAAGAGATCTGCGATCGAAGTTGTTCCGACAGTCGTCTTGACTTCCTCAGCAACTTCCTGGAGAAAATTAATCACGCGCTTACTCTCATCCAACCCATCAATCTGTTGTGAGAAATAAGCCACGCGCACGGTTTCCCCGATGATGACTTGCCCAGACTGAGGCTGGAGTCGCTCGGCGATCAGATTGAGTAAGGTGGACTTGCCGACGCCATTATCCCCAACGATCCCGATGCGGTCCTTGTTTTGCACCAAGAGGTTAAAGTCCTGTAAAATCGGCTTGTTTTCAAAAGCAAAACTCACATCTTTAAACTCGATGACTTTCTTTCCGATTCGGCTGGTCTCAAAGTTCATCTCCAAATCCGTCTGGTTGCTTTGACCAGACAAGTCTTGCTTGAGATCATGGAATCGATTGATCCGCGCCTGTTGCTTGGTCGCACGCGCCTGAGGTTGACGCCGCATCCAGGTCAACTCCTGCTTATAGAGTTGCTGCTTCTTATGAAGAAGGGCCGCATCACGCTCATCCTGCTCAGCCTTTAAGCGGACATAATCCTGATAGTTGCCCTGATACTCGATCAAGCTAGCTCGATCCAACTCAAAAATCCGTGTCGAGATATTATCCAAGAAATAGCGATCGTGGGTAATGAAGAGCACGGTTTTCTTAGAGTTCTTCAAGAAATTGGTCAACCATTCGATTGTATCAATGTCTAGGTGGTTGGTCGGCTCATCTAGTAAGAGCAGATCGTGGTGAGATAGCAAAACCTGTGCCAATTGCACCCGACGACGCAAGCCCCCAGATAGATCCCCAACTTTGGCATTCAAGTCTTCAATCCCAAGTTTTGAAAGGACTGTCTTGACCTGACTCTCGATCTCCCAAGCATTGAGCGAATCCATCTCCGCCATGACCTTTTCAAGACGTGCTTGGTTCTCTTCTCGGTAATCCGCCATCAAGAATTCATAATCTCGAATCAGTTGCATTTCACGTAAATCGCTAGATAGCACCGTATCCAGAACCGTCTTTTGATCATCAAAGTCTGGTTCCTGCGTCAAATAGCCAATTGTATAATCACTCTTGGCAGAAAAAGGACTCACATCTCCATCAAAGCCAGAGCGACCCGACAACACATCTAACAGCGTAGTTTTTCCAGTCCCATTGACCCCGATCAATCCGATCCGATCCAAGTCGTGAATGATAAAGGAGATCTCACGAAAGACGGTCTTATCTCCGACAGATTTGGTTAATTTATCGACAATAAAATCGCTCATTTTTCCTCCTCTTTTGCTTGCTGGATATAGGCGATGATGGCCTCTTTCTCATTGGCCAGTTTCCCATCGACAATGGCATATTCAATTTTTGTCAAAATCTCTCCCAAGGCTGGACCTGGTTGAAAGCCGTAGTCTTTGATCAGCATACCACCATTGACCACCACTTCATGCTTATCATGAATGGTCAAGCTATCATAAACGCGCTCAATGGCCAAATAATCCACACTCAAGGCATACGCTTCACGGAGCTCTTCAGCTAGTAGCAACAAAGGCTTCTCATACTTGTAGCAGGCACGCTTGTCTAGACTTCCTTTTCCTCGGAGCTTTAGAATCTCCACGATCTGCTCCACCGTCTTGGCAAACTCTCTAGACGTCTTCCATTTCTTAAAGAATTTTGGAATATCTTGAATCTCTAGTGCTAAGACCAAAGCAGCCCAGGCTTGCTCAGAAGTTGAAAAGGTATATTCCAACTCTATGTCAAACAAACGCTCGATCGCTTCTTTACGATCCTTCATCTCTGGCAGATAGTGATAGGCTCCACTGGCTAGCATGGCCTCCAAGCCTTGTCTCCAGTATGGGGAAAGCAAGAGTTTATCAAACTCGATGAAGGTACGCTCTACTGAAATCTTCTCTAGTAAGGGAGCACACTCCTTCATAGCATCAAAGGTTGCCTCATCTAATTCAAAGCCGAGACTGGCTTGAAAACGAAAGCCTCGCATGATCCGGAGTGCATCTTCGTTAAACCGTTCGTGAGGAAGCCCAACGGCCCGAAGGACCTTGTTTTCCAAATCTTCTAGTCCATGAAAGAGGTCAACAATTTCTCCTTTTTCATTTAAGGCAAAGGCATTAACCGTAAAATCACGACGCTTGAGGTCTTCTTCTAGCGAGCGTACAAAAGACACGGAGCTTGGACGGCGATAATCGACATAGACATCCTCTGTCCGGAAGGTCGTAATTTCATATTCTTGACCATTTTCAAGAACCAAGACGGTCCCGTGTTCGATACCGATATCTACTGTTCGATCAAAAATCGCCTTTGTTTCCTCTGGATAAGAGGAGGAAGCGATATCGACATCGTGAATCGGACGATCCAGGAGAGCATCTCGGACAGATCCTCCCACAAAATAAGCCTCAAAACCAGCTGCTTTAATCTTCTCTAATATTGGTAAAGCCTCCTGAAACTCAGAAGGCATCTTTTTTAATCTCATAGTAAGTGTTCCAAACCATAAACAAGCTCATGACGCTTGACAACTTCTTTAATCCCTAGATTTACTCCTGTCATGAAGGAACCACGATCATAAGAATCATGACGGAGAGTCAAGCCTTCGCCTTGGCTACCAAAAATCACCTCTTGGTGAGCCACTAGGCCAGGCAATCGAACCGAATGGATGCGCATCCCTTCAAAATCTGCCCCTCTTGCTCCAGGCATCAACTCTTCTTCATCTGCTGCACCTTGCTGGATTTTTTCGCGCTTCTCAGAGATCAGCTCAGCTGTCTTAATCGCTGTTCCACTCGGTGCATCTTTCTTCTTATCATGGTGCAATTCGATGATTTCCACATTTGGGAAATACTTGGCCGCTTGCGCTGCAAATTGCATCAAGAGCACAGCTCCAATAGCAAAGTTCGGAGCAATCAAGCCACCCAAATCCTTTTCACGCGAAAGGTCTGTCAATTCTTGGATCTGCTCAGGCGTGAAGCCAGTCGTTCCCACAACAGGAGCAAAGCCATTTTCAATTGCAAAGCGAGTATTCTCGTAAGCAACCTTTGGCATGGTAAAGTCCACCCAAACATCTGCTTCAAGACCCACGACATCTTCTTTGCGGTTAAAGATAGGGACCCCTGCGACGTCAGTCTCATCTGTGAACGGATCGATCAAGCCAGCTAATTCTAGCTCAGGATCTTCAGAAACCATCTGGTAGGCTGCTTGTCCCATTCTTCCCTTGAAACCTGCGATAATGACTTTAATTGACATAGAATTCTCCTTAAACGATAGGGATATACCCAACTGCTAAGCTATGGTCACCTAAGTGCGTCCCAATCACGCCTCCAAAGGTGGCAAAAGGAATTTCTCCCTCTACCCCTTCAGCCACCAACATTTGACGAAGCGCTTCGGCTTTTTCAGGTACATTGGCATGGATGATAAAGACTTGGTAATGCCCTCCGGTGAGTCCTTCATCAACGATTTCCACCAAACGTTTTATGGCTTTCTTTTCCGTACGGACTTTTTCAAAAACTTCGATGACACCTTGGTCATTAAAGTGAAGGATCGGCTTGATACTCAAGAGATTGCCAATGATGGCAGCGCCATTTGACAGGCGTCCCCCCTTGACCAAGTGATTCAAATCATCGACCATAATATAGGCAGTGGTCCCATCAATCTGGTGTTGGACATTGGCCACAATCTCATCAAACAAACGACCTTCACCAGCCCATTTCAAGCAATCTTCTACCATCATTCCTAATGGAGCGCTAGTGATTTTTGAGTCAGGAAATTCGACGGTCAAGCCTTCAAATTCGTCCTTCAAATATTGGATATTTTGGTAGAATCCGGAGATGCCTGATGACAAGAAGAGACCTAGAGCATGCGTATAACCTTTAGCTGTCAAACCAGATAAGAGTTCTTCTAACGCTGCCACACTCGGTTGGCTAGTCTTTGGTAATTCCTTAGACGCAGCCATCTTTTGGTAGAACTCGTCGTGTGTCAGATTCTTCCCTTCCACATAGGATTCTCCATCGATATAGATCGGAATGTCTAAAATAAATAAGTCGTCGTGATGGAGAAGGTGCTGCGGTAAATAGGCAGACGAATCTGTAATCACTGCTAATTTCATTGATTAAAACTCCAAATTAATACCCGGTAAATCAAGGGCAATTTCTGTAACTTCATAAGTCAAACGGTTGAGCATATCCAAGCAAGGACGAGCCAATTCTTCCACTTCATCTTTGCTGAATTCGCTTGGTTCATTGACATAACGACCAAACAAGTGGTTAATTTGAGTGATAGTTCCACTGATCACAAAACCGTCAAATACAATCATGTAGCTCAAAATCACAATCAAAGACGTTGTGTTTTGTTGTTGATCACGATTGATTAATTGAAAGTTTACATCTACTTTTGTTTCGGGAATGCCATTTTCTTTTTCCCACTCAAAATTACGAGCGTCATAGTGGTATTGGCTGACAAATTCTTTTTCACGTTGAATATCCATTTTTATTCTCCTAAAAATATGCGTTATGCTTATTATACCATAATTCGGCTCAAGATACCAATGTAGAATGAGGTGAATTTTTCGCTAGTACAAGAAGAAAAGTCCGGGGAAGTCTGGCCATTTTTTAGATAGAGGATAACTATTTCTGATCAATTATTAACTTTTTTGGCTTATGATCCTTTTGTCATGCTCGAAAAAACAAGATAAAGGCTTTTGAATGACGATTAGTCATAATAATACCAACCGCCATCCCTATAAATTCTTACCGGTTGCATCTCATAAATTCCAAATTCCTTTGGTGTGCTGTTAGCATTATCTAAAGAAAAACCAACCATGAATTTCGTTTGTTTATTCTGATTCACCTTTCCTCTCAGTGTTAACATATAGCCACCACCATGAGGTGTCCCATTGCCTACCTGACCAACTTCCATACTATCCCAATCAAACTGGACACTATCAACTTTCGGGCTCATCGATTTTACAAAATCGGCCATATCTTTTTCGTGTTCCTTTAAATAAGCTAGTTGCTTCTTTCTAGCGCTAAGTTGCTTACTTGGGTGCGTGTCATTTGAAAAGATATTTTGTTTTTGACTAGCGATAATCACACCTCCTGCTAATACAGAAGTGATTGCTAAAAGAATGACCAATTTCCCTTTTTTCATGATCCGTCCTCCTTGAAAAGGAAAAGTTATAATAATTGTATCGAAATCTATAGAGATAAGCAACTTCATCACTAGTTGGTGTTTTTACGCAACAAAAAAGGTTGGGAATGCCCAACCTTTTAGTTATGTTTAATTTTTAGGTTTGCGAAGCAATCCGAACAAGATACCACTTACGACTGCACCGATCAATACGAACAAGATGTAAAGAAGTGGATTTGATGTAAGGGCGATTACGAAGATTCCTCCGTGAGGAGCCATCAATTTCAAGCCTGCAAGACCAACAAGGGCACCTGTCAAAGATGAACCTACGATGAAGCTTGGAATCGCACGCGCTGGGTCAGCTGCACCAAATGGAATGGCACCTTCTGTGATGAAGGAAAGACCCATAACAATGTTAGTCAAACCAGAATCGCGTTCTTCTTTAGTAAATTTATCTTTGAACAAGACTGTAGCTACGAATACTGCCAATGGAGGAACCATACCAGCTGCCATAACGGCTGCCATAACGGTTGAACCACCGCCAGAAAGAGCTGAAGCTGTCAACGTACCTGTACCAAATACATAAGCTGCTTTGTTAACTGGTCCACCCATATCGACAGCCATCATACCACCGACAAGAAGACCAAGAAGAACTGCTGAACTTCCTCCAAGATTTGTAAGGAAAGTATTCATTCCAGTATTAATTGCTGACATTGGAATGTTCAATACAAACATAATTGCTGCGGTAAGTCCAACACCAAGCAATGGCAAGAGAAGAATTGAACGGATACCGTCTAGTGAACGTGGAAGGCCTGCAAGAACCTTACGAAGAACAAGAATCACTCCACCTGCAAGGAAACCACCAACCAAGGCTCCAAGGAAACCGGAACTTTGCGCGGCAGGAATAGTTGCTTTAGTAGCTCCGTATGCAACATTTCCAAGGGCTGCACCACTATCAGCAATAGCACCAGCTACAAAACCAGCAACCAAACCTGGTTTTTCTGCAATAGAGAATCCAATAAATCCAGCTAGAATTGGCAACATGAAACCAAAGGCAGCTTTACCGGCAGTCATGAAGTAAGCAGCAGGCTGGTTATAAGAACCAAGTTGTTTCAAAGACTCAAGGTCAGTTGGCACACCCATGATTTGATCAATCAAGAAGGCAAGGGCGATCAAGATCCCACCACCGATAACGAATGGAAGCATTTGAGAAACCCCACTCATCAGGTGTTTGTAGAAGGCTCCACCTAGGCTCAATTTTTCTTGGCTAGCTCTAGCTTCTGCAGCATTTTCAGCGTGGAAGACATCTGCTTTGCCATCCAAGATGGTTTGGATCAATTCTTCTGTTTGACGGATACCAGCTGCAACAGGTTTAGAGATCAATTTTTTGCCGTCAAAACGAGCTGTTTCAACTGCTTTATCCGCTGCAATGATGACCCCTTCAGCTTTGGCGATTTCTTCAGCTGTCAAGCGGTTGCCGACACCGGATGCACCGTTTGTTTCAACGCGGACCGTAACACCCATTTCTTCACCTTTTTTGATGAGGGCTTCTTCTGCCATGTAAGTGTGGGCGATACCAGTTGTACATGCTGTAACAGCAACGATGAGCGGTTTGTCAGATGAAGCTGCTTCTTTGACTGCTTCTGCTTTTTTCGCTTCTTCTGCTGCAGCTACTTGCTCTTCCGCATCAAAGGCTGCGATCACTTGCTCAGGTGTGCTTGCTTGGCGAAGTTTGTCCGCAAATCCTGGTTTCATCAAGTACTTAGACAATTCAGCAAGGGCTGCCAAGTGAGTGTCGTTTGCGCCTTCTGGAGCTGCAATCATGAAGAACAAGTCTGTTGGTTGACCATCAAGAGATGCGTAATCCACACCCTTGTTTGATTTTGCAAACAAGACCGTTGCTTCTTTGACAGCTTCATTTTTGCTGTGCGGCATAGCAATTCCGTCACCCAAACCAGTTGAAGTTTGTGCTTCACGGTTCATAATCCCAGCTTTGAAAGTTTCAAAATCTGTCACCACACCATTGTCAACGAGCGATTGGATCATCTCATTGATCACGCCTTCTTTATCTGTTGCTTGAAGATCAAACAACATCACGTTTTTATTTAAAACGTCTTGAATTTTCATAGTTTTTCTACCTCTACTTTTTCATAAGTTTCTTTAATATAGTCCGCTGTCGCCAAATCATCTGAGAAGGTGGTCGCTGTGCCACAAGCCACGCCCCATTTGAAGGCTTCGATAACGTCTCCTGTCGTTGCGAGCTTCCCTGTGAAGCCTGCTACCATGGAATCCCCAGCTCCGACTGAATTCTTCACTTGCCCTTTGATTGGTTTTGCGAAGTAAGTGCCACTTGGACTGACAAGGAGAGCACCATCACCTGCCATGGAAATAATGACGTTTTGTGCTCCTTTGGCCAAGATTTCTTTGGCATAGCGTTCAATTTCTGGCAATTCCGTCAAGGTCACTCCAAAAATATCTCCCAACTCATGGTTGTTTGGTTTGACCAATTGCGGATTGAATTCTAAGGAATCAATCAAAGTTTGCCCTTCAAAGTCGCAAACGACTTGTGCACCTGTCGCACGAGTTGCTGCGATCAATTCTTTGTAAACAGCATTTCCAAGTGAAGATGGGGCAGATCCTGCAAAGACTACCACATCATCTGCTGTTAAGCTTGATAGGATGCTGAGTAATTCTTGCAACTGCGCTTCCGTTACTTCTGGGCCGTTCCCATTGATCTCTGTTTCTTGATCGGCTTTGATCTTGACATTGATCCGGGTATCCTGATCCACTGTCACAAAGTTGGTTGAAATAGCTTCGCTAGTCAGTACGTCTTCGATGAAGCGTCCTGTGAAACCACCGATAAACCCTGTCGCTGTGTTCTCAATATCGAGCCGCTTCAAAACACGACTGACATTGATCCCCTTACCACCGGCGAATTTATCTTCCGAAGCCATCCGGTTGACCGCCCCGGTCTCTACATGATCGAGACGGACAATGTAGTCAATGGCTGGATTCAGTGTTACTGTATAAATCAAACCTCTATAACCTCCGTTTTTTCTTTTAAAACCTTTAATCGTTGCGGTTCACATTGATTGGTGATAATCATGGCTCGCTTGATCGGAGCCACTTTGACAAAGGATGTCACTCCAATTTTTGAATCATCCGCTAGGATATAGGTTTTTTTTGCATTTTCGATAATCGCACGCTTGACAGATCCTTCTTCCAGGTCTGGAGTGCTGTAAAATTCATCATCGATTCCATTCATTCCAAGAAAGGCCTTGTCAAAATTCAACTGACCGATTTGATTGAGCGCAATCCCTCCGATACTAGCATCTGTAGAAGATTTTACCTTTCCACCGATGATGACCGTCGGAACATTTCGCTCGACCAACTTGGTCGCATGGTGAATCGAATTGGTCACCACAGTTACCGTTGGATTGACAATTTCTTGTACCAAGAGTTCATTAGTCGTCCCAGCATCGATAAAGATGACATCATGATCTTTGATCAACTCTGCTGCTTTTACCGCAATTTTTGACTTAACTTGAATGTTTTTGATAGATTTTTCTTTATTACTTTCTTCCTCTTGAAGAAAATGCAGGCTTTCCGCACCGCCGTGAACCCGGCGGAGTTTGCTTTCAGCTTCTAGCTCATCCAAGTCTCGACGAACGGTTGATTCAGACGTTCCCAGCTCTTGCACAAGGGTTTCTAAGGAAACAAACTTTTCCTTTAATACCTTTTCGAGGATAAATTGTTTTCGTTCAGACTTGAGCATTACTCCTCCTTTTGCAATCGATTACAAAAACCATTATACTCTTTCTTCAAAAAATGTCAACAATTTTTTATCATTTTCTGTCACTTTCTTTCAAAAGTTTCAAAAGAGTACAAAAAAAGAGCGGAATGAACTCATTTTGTTAAAAGAGTTCTTGTCCCACCCTCATAAATTTTCTCTAAAGATTTTAAGCAATAAAGTGTCTATGCATCCACTCTATTCTCAGTATGTCTTAATCATTATTTGAAGATTGTTTCTTTTTCTTGAAACCAAACAATCCGGCAAGTAGCCCAACGACTACACCTGTTGTTGCTGCTGCATATTTGGAAGAATCTACACTTGCCACAGCTTGGCTGTTTTCTTTTTTGGGTTTGATTTCTTCTACTTTGGCTTCTTGTTTTGGAGCTGGAGTAGCTTTTGGTGCTTGCACTTGCGGACTATTGGTACTTGTTGGAAGAACTGTTGGTCTATCCGAAAAAGTGGTTGGATTGCTTGAGCGGATATCCATTGGCATATCTGCTGCTTCTAAAATAGCTGGATCCATTCGTGACGCAAGATCTTCATATTGAGAATTCAACAGTTCCACGACACTTTGATAAGATTGAAGAGTTGTGAATTCAGCTTCTAATTTTTCTTTTTTATTTTCTAAATTAGCCACCGCAGCTGATAAAACTGATTGGGCTTTGACCAATAATTCTGGAGCATTTTTAAAGTCAGAAAGACGTTTTTCAGCAGCAACCAGGCGCTCTTGCGCTGCCTTCAAGCCCTCATGCGCTTCTTGAACGACTTGGGCTTTTTCTGCTTCTTCCGATTTTAAAAGATCTAATTTCTCACGCGCAGCTGCTAACAAATCTTTCGCTTTTTGAAGCGCTGCTTCTTTCGGTTGGATAGCTGCGTCAATCCGACCTCGAGATACATCAAGAGTCGCTTTTGCTTTTTCAACCGCATGATCTTTGCTGACAAGAAGAATTTTGTAGTTTTGGATGGTCTTTTGCACATTGGCCATTTCTACTTCTACATTTGAATTAGTATGGCGGGCATCTTCTAATTTGCCTTGCAAGATAATGATTTGGGACTCTTGATTGGCCTTGTCCAGCTTGAGGTTAGCGACTTCATCAGATTTTGCTTTCACATCTGATCTTGTCGTTGTAGCACCAGCTCCCTGACGCAATTGGTAAGCAAGTGCATTGGTTGACACTGCTGAGGTAACTGGACTGTGTAAGAAAGCTGCTTCTGACATGGCATTACTTGGGTCATAAGCCACTGACAAAGCCGTTGCTTTGTTGTCTACCATTTGGAGGTAGTGACCAACCTTAGCAAAGGCCTCAGCCCCAATCTTCATATAGATGTCGTTGGCATCGATTTGAGTTTCGTCTGTTGGTAGACCGTATTGAGCCGCCACCTCTTGATAAGCCGCTTTTTCATTGTACCAAAAGTCTACTGCACCAGCAGGTGAGAAACCATAAGCAATATTTTCGTTTGGCAAATACTTAAACATATGCCAGTTAGCCTTTTTGAAGTATTCTAACTGAACTTGACTGGCAGGAAGGGAATAAGGATCCAGCTCCAATTCAGGCAAACCTGCATTGCGACGATAGTTATTAATGGCATCTGCGATTTCAAGGGCTCGAAGATTGGCTTGCAAGGATCCAGACTCTCCAACCGTCAAGCCGTCTTCTTCACGACCACGCTTGTAAAGGGCTAAAGCACTTGCTGCAGCTTCATTGCCATTGTCAGCCAAGTGTTGCAAGTAGCCTTCGTAGGTTGCTTGACTCAACTGGACAGGGCTATTGGCCGCTGCTTGTTCTAAGGCTGCCAATTCTGCTTCCTTGGTTGCGATGACCGCTTTCAAATCTGTCAGACGCGTTTGAGCCAGTTGAATATCGCTCTCAATTTGAGCCACTGTGTCAGCCCCATTCTGCTGACTCGCTTGCAAGGTCGCGAGATAACTCTGAGATTCTCGAATACTTTGCTCGACTTGGCTTTGCTCCAACAAGGCCTGGTTTAGCACATTCTCATCATTAGAAATTGGCGCTTTGGCTTGGTTCAATTCATTTTGTGCTACATCGACCAAAGATTCCTGAGCTGTAACCTGATTTTCCTGTTGACGAACAGCCTCTACAACTTGATCATGTGCAGCTTCCGCCTCTCGAACCTTATTTTCTTCGATGGTCACATAGGCTTGCGCCACCTTGACGTCATTTTCTGCATTCTGAACTTGTGAATTTGAAGTCGTTGCGATCAGGTTTTCCGCATCCGTTACATCTGCTTTCTTTTCTTCCAGTTCTTGTCCAGCAGCCTTGACTTCCGTTTGAGCATCGATCACTTTTTGCTCTTGGTAGTGGACATCTTTCACCACTTGCCCTTTTTGAGCTGTAATTTGCTTCAACTCATCAACTGTAATTGGTTTTTCGACTACTTCCGTACTGTTGGTTTCTGCATTTTCATTTTGCTTGACCTCTTCCGCACTAGCCTTATGATGAAACATTCCAGACAGTACCGTTGTCGCCGCAACTCCTGTCGTAAAAACCGATTTTCCTAATTTCTTTCCCATTAAACTCACCCCCAAAACTGAATCATTTCTTGAAGTTTCTCTACCCCCTAGCATACCACATTTTGTTACCAATAACTAGTAGGTTTAAAAAGTTTTTTTCATAAAATTTTGGAGCAAAAGAAAAACAGCTGACGCTGTTAGTCTTCTTGTTTAATTTGTTCCAACATCTTCACTTCTTCTGCTGTCAACTCATAGTTTTCTAGCAAGTCTGGCCGACGTTCTAAGGTCTTTTTCAAACTCTGATAGAGGCGCCACTGACGGATATTTTCATGATGACCACTCATGAGAACATCGGGAACTGTCATTCCTCTGTATTCATAAGGCCGTGTGTATTGAGGGTATTCTAGAAGACCCGACGAGAAACTATCATCCTGGTGACTAGACTCTTTGCCGATCACTTCTGGAATCAAGCGGACTGTCGCATCAATCATGGTCATGGCAGCAAGTTCCCCACCTGTCAGGACATAATCCCCCAGTGAAATCTCATCCGTTACCAAGCTCTTGATCCGCTCATCGTAGCCCTCATAGTGACCGCAGATAAAGATCAATTCATCTTCTTGAGCCAACTCTTCTGCGTAAGATTGATCAAAGGTCCGACCAGCAGGGTCCAGTAAGATCACGCGCGGATTCTTTTTCTCAATCGCATCAAAGGCATCGAAGATGGGCTGAGCACGTAAGAGCATGCCTTGCCCGCCACCATAGGGTTCATCGTCCACATGGCGCGCCTTCTCCGCATTTTCACGAAAATTATGGTAGTTGATCTCAAGGAGTCCCTTTTCACGCGCCTTTCCGACAATCGAATGCTCCAAAGGCGAAAACATCTCTGGAAAGAGGGTTAAAATATCAATCTTCATCGTCTAACCCTTCTAAGATTTCTACATCCACCCGATTTCCTGGGATATCGATATTGAGCACCACTGGCGGAATATAAGGCAAGAGAAGGTCGCGTTTGCCTTTGCGTTTCACGACCCAGACATCATTGGCTCCTGGTTGCAGGATCTCCTTGATCTGACCGATCAGTTGGTCATTTTCGTAAACATCAAGGCCGATGATCTCATGGTAATAAAACTCACCCTCGTCCAAATCCGTCAAGTCTTCTTCCGCAACTTTGAGGCTAAAGCCTTTGAATTTCTCGATGGCATTGATATGGTACATATCCTTAAACTTGATGATATCAAAGTTCTTATGCTTGCGGTGACTAGCAATGGTTACCGTTTGGACAAAACGATCCTTTTCATCAAAGAGAGCCAACTCTGCTCCTTTTTTAAAGCGCTCTTCCGCAAAGTCTGTCACAGACAAGACCCGCATCTCACCTTGTAAGCCTTGGGTATTGACAATTTTCCCAACGTTAAAATAATTCATTTTATTCTTTACATTCCTCTTTTAATTAGTTTATCTCTACAAGTCCTTAATAATAGTTGCAATTTTTTCCGACTCTGACCACTGTAGATAGTGGTGATTTCCACCTAGAATGAGTCTTGTTTTAGTACTCCAATATTCTGAATCTCTGTACTCTTTTTCTCTATACGCCTGACAAAATATGAAAATAGGAATATTATCTGCTAAGGACAAACTATCAAAATCTTCAGCAGTAATATTTACAGATATCTGAAAACCAGGAACTTGCTTTTCCAACTCTAATCCCTTTGCTTCCATCAATTCCCAAATCAGTCTATCAGTTTCAAGGTCAAATGCTGCTTGAGTTAATCCCTTGAAATAATTTTCAGGCCCACATTCTTCAATCATCCTCATTTGATCTTCCATTTCTGGATAAGGATTTTTGGAAAAAT
Organism: Streptococcus parasanguinis; assembly: GCF_019929185.1. Lineage (GTDB taxonomy): Bacteria > Bacillota > Bacilli > Lactobacillales > Streptococcaceae > Streptococcus > Streptococcus parasanguinis_O. The sequence continues at coordinate 90,273 of NZ_JAHZPC010000001.1, read as the reverse complement.
CAGCAAACATTATATTTTTCGTTGTCGGTTCAAGTGCTATCAATGCTTGACACTTAATTGGTTTACTCATCAACTTTAAAGCCAAAACACCACCTAAACTATGAACACATAGTATATAATCAGAAATTCCCAATCCTTTCAGAATTTTGTATACCGTATCAACCAGATTGTCCAAATTAAGTCCTGTCTGATTATGAATAGAACTCCTTCCTGTATTTGGAAAATCAATTGTAAGGTAGCCCATTGAAGAAGGAAGTTTTTCAAGTATTGGTAGAAAATTTTCATAAGTTGGAATCAAACCAGCACCATTTAAACAAACTAGTACTCTATTTCTCTTTTTATAAGTAACAGAGAGACAACCAATCTTTGTAGTTACTTCAAATCGGTTCATATCAAAACCACTCATTCTATACAATAATTCACTAAATATTCTTATGTTTATTTTATCACGTTCAAGGGATTTTCTCAAATGGACTTATCTGCTAGAAACTGCTCCAAATCCCGCTCGTGCTGGTATTTAACTGCTGCTGTTTTATCTTTTTCAAAGATGGTTTTAGTAAGGTCGATCTCATTGATAGCAGCGATGGCAACCGTATAGTGAATGATATCAGCGAGCTCTTTAGCCAATTCCTCATTCGAATCCTGAACACCTGCTTTACGTCCAGAACGTCCATTTAAGACTTCAGCTACTTCCCCAACCTCTTCAACCAGTTTGATAAACAGCCCTTCTTCAGTTCTGGTGTCCTGGTAATGTTCTTTTAAATAGGCTTGTAATTGCTGAATGGTCACTTCTTTCATTCCTTCTCCTTTCAACAAAAAAACGGGACCAAGTCCCGCCTTTTTATTTTTCGTCAATAACGATTCTTACTTTTTTATCTTCAGTTGGGACAGAGTAGACAATCGTTCTTATCGCAGAAATGGTGCGACCTTTTCGACCGATTACACGACCAACATCGCTAGGATCAAGGTCAAGATGGTACTCCAAAAATTCAGGAGTATCTTCGATCTTGATGGTTAAAGCATCCGGTTGTGAAATCAAGGGTTTCACAATTGCAATAATGAGATTTTCAATCGTATCCATACATCAACCTACTTAAAAAATTATTTTGAGAATTTAGAATCGTGGAATTTCTTCATAACACCAGCTTTTGAAAGGATGTTGCGAACTGTATCTGAAGGTTGAGCTCCATCAGCCAACCATGCAAGAACGCGGTCTTCTTTCAAAGTTACTTGGTTTTCTTCAACAAGTGGATTGTAAGTTCCAACTGTTTCGATGAAACGTCCATCACGTGGTGAACGTGAATCTGCTACGTTGATACGGTAGTAAGGTTTTTTCTTAGAACCCATACGAGTCAAACGAATTTTAACTGCCATTTTTATAAGTCTCTTTTCTATATTTTAATTTTTCGGTGAAATAGACAAGCTATTTAGCACATGATCTATTATAACACATTTCATCAACCTGTCAAGAAAAAAACTTGACAGTATTTAATTTTTTTATTTTATCAGTAAATCGGCGATTTCTTGATAGTTGCTAACGGTATAAGTCGGCACTACTTGGCTGGTATTTTCCTTGTGATCTGGATTATACCAGACGGTATCAATCCCCGCAGCATGGCCTCCTGCGATATCCGCTGTCAAGGAATCACCGATCATAAGGGTCTCTTCCTTGCTAAAACCTGGAATCAGTTGACCAACTTTGTCAAAAAATGCAGGTTCTGGTTTCTGAGTGTGAAGCTGTTCAGAGATAAAGACCTCTTTAAAATAAGGTGCGATGGTAGAATGAGCTAAGCGTCCTTCTTGAATGGCGGTCACTCCATTCGTTGCGCCATAGAGCTGGTAACCAGCTTTTTCAAGTCGGGCCAGTAAGTCCTCTGCCCCCGGGAAAGACTGCCCTTGAAGACTGATGTAATCTTGGTAGCGAAGAGCCATCTCAGCCCCGTCAACCGTGATCCCAAAGTGGGCAAACCCAATCGCAAACCGACTGTCTACGAGCTCTTGTTTAGTGAGCTTCTTTTGTTCTAAATCCTTCCAGAGCCCTTGGTTCATAGGTTTGTAGTAATCTTTAAAGGCCTTTACATCTGGAAAATTCATGTCTTCTAACATCTGCGTCAAGGCTGTTTCTTCAGCAGATTCAAAATCCAACAAGGTATGGTCCAAATCAAAAAGTAAAAATTTATATGCCATTACAAACGATCTTTCAATTTTTCTACAAATAAATAAGCTGCTGGGCAGGTGAGCGTATTTTTGATGGTCAGATGGTTGATCTGATAGATCTTCTTGCGATCGGTGTGAGGGAATTCCCGACAAGCTTTCGGCCGAACATCGTAGATGGAACAGAGATTGTCGCCACCAAGGAAGGGGCAAGGCATGGATTTAAAAACCTTGTCCCCATCTTCATCGACTTGAAGAAATTCCGCCTCAAAGGCAGGAAGCTTCATCTTGAAATATTTGGCGATGCGTGTGATATCCGCTTCCTTAAAATCAGGCCCTAAGGTTTTGCAGCAATTGGCACAAGCCGTACAATCGATTTCTTGGAAAACTTCATCGTGAATTTCTTGCGCTAGTTTATCTAAATTCTTAGGTGGCTTCTTCTTGAGATTTGCCAATACCTTGCGGTGCTCCTTTTGCTTTTGGAGAGCTAACTGATGGTATTTTTCAATATCAATTTCCTGTGTCATCCTCTATTTCCTCTTCTAAACAATAGAAAGATTATACCACAAAGACTCTAAAAAAAGATATATCCTGAGATCTATCTCACTTCATCAATCCGTTACGGCACCTGTTCCATCCAGACTCCAAGTGTCTTCGATGTATGGGATAAAGGTTTTCAAGGTTTCTGCATCTCCTTCAAAAGAAATGGTATAAACTTTTTCACCCTTCTGGAAGATCCAAGTAATCAGGTATTGACCAGATTTCATGACAATTTGAAGCTGGTAAGCGTCCAGACCTGCGACTTTAGTCCGCGCTCCCGTCATCTTATCAACATCCTGGTTATCTTGCCACATAACGGCCAGTTTCTTGGCTAGAAATTCAGCATTAAATTCAATATCAGCAGGAACTTTTGCTTTTTCCCGCGTAAAGCTGTTCAAGGTGACAATGTTATAGCCACTCCCATCCGTATACTGGATAGCTTCTGTCCCATCGATATCCGTGAACTTGATCCATTTACTTGGAATATCGATGTAACCATAATCTGCATTTCCAATCCGCTTGGTTTCTTGATTGGTAGTACTTTTCTTTGTAGAAGAAGCATCCTTTGACGAAGAGCTGCTTGTTTTCTTTTCGACTTTGCTGCTACTTTCTTTTGTAGAAGAAGCTGCTGTATCTTTTTTTGTGGTGTGACTACAGGCCATTAGTGTGCAGGCAGAGAGAATCGTAAGGGATGCGACTAGTAATTTGTGTTTCATGCTCAACCTCCTTGTGAACGTTTTCCGTCCTTTAGTCTACCATAAACGAGGGTATTTTAAAATAGGAAAAGTGTTACATCTGATACAATATCTCTAATCCAGTTCATTTCTTTCAAACATAAAACAAAAGTGCCCTCTAGGGGGCACTTTCTTTCTTATTCTTCATCCATTGACAATACGGACAAGAAGGCTTCCTGCGGTACTTCTACCGAACCGATAGCTTTCATCCGTTTCTTACCGGCTTTTTGTTTTTCAAGAAGCTTACGTTTCCGTGAGACGTCCCCTCCATAACACTTGGCCAAGACGTTCTTACGAAGGGCCTTGATATCTGTACGGGCCACGATCTTATGACCGATAGCTGCTTGGATGGGCACCTCAAACTGTTGACGAGGGATAATCTTCTTAAGCTTCTCAACGATCAACTTACCACGTTCATAAGCAAAGTCCTTGTGAACGATAAAGCTGAGGGCGTCGACAGTATCGCCATTGAGGAGGATATCCATTTTGACCAATTTAGAGGGACGGTATTCAGACAACTCATAGTCAAAGCTCGCATAGCCACGAGTGGAAGACTTCAATTTATCAAAGAAATCAAAGACAATTTCCGCAAGTGGGATTTGATAGATGACATTCACCCGATTTTCATCGATGTAGTCCATGGTCACAAAGTCCCCACGTTTGCGTTGGGCCAATTCCATGACAGCTCCGACAAACTCTTGTGGCACCATGATCTGCGCTTTGACATAAGGTTCTTCGATTGAAGCGATCTTGGTTGGATCTGGGAACTCAGATGGGTTAGACACATCCAGTGCTTCGCCATCTGTCAAATTAACCTTGTAGATAACAGACGGTGCTGTCATGATCAAGTCAATATTGAACTCACGCTCTAAGCGCTCTTGGATAACGTCCATATGAAGAAGTCCCAAGAAACCACAACGGAAACCAAAACCAAGGGCTTGAGAAGTTTCCGGTTCAAATTGAAGACTAGCGTCATTCAATTGCAATTTTTCCAAGGCTTCACGAAGATCATTATATTTATTAGATTCGATTGGGTAAAGACCAGCAAAGACCATTGGGTTCATCTGCTTGTACCCATGTAGTGGCTCACTTGCTGGATTGGTCGCTAAGGTCACAGTGTCCCCGACACGGGTATCTGCAACGGTCTTGATAGAGGCCGCAATATAGCCAACGTCTCCAGTTGCAAGGAAATCACGTCCAACTGCTTTAGGAGTAAAGATCCCAACCTCAGTCACATCAAAGGTTTTTCCATTACTCATGAGCTGGATCTTATCGCCTGGTTTGACCATTCCATTGACAACCCGTACCTGAAGGATCACCCCACGATAGGCGTCATAGACGGAATCAAAGATCAAGGCTTGAAGTGGAGCTTCAACATCACCTGTCGGAGCAGGAACTTTCTCAACAATCTGCTCCAAAATCTCTTCAATCCCAATACCAGCCTTGGCAGAAGCTAGGACTGCTTCACTGGCATCCAAGCCGATGACATCTTCTACTTCTGTGCGCACACGTTCTGGATCTGCAGCTGGTAAGTCAATTTTGTTAATAACTGGCAGAATCTCCAAATCGTTGTCCAAAGCAAGGTAAACATTGGCTAGAGTCTGGGCTTCAATCCCTTGAGCCGCATCTACTACAAGAATGGCACCCTCACAGGCAGCCAGCGAACGCGAAACCTCATAGGTAAAGTCCACGTGTCCCGGTGTGTCAATCAAGTGGAAGATATAGGTCTCCCCATCTTTAGCCGTGTAGTTCAACTCGATGGCATTGAGCTTAATGGTAATCCCACGTTCCCGTTCCAGGTCCATGCTATCTAGGAGTTGGGCTTGCATCTCCCGACTAGACACGGTTTCGGTTTTTTCTAAAATTCGATCGGCCAAGGTTGACTTTCCGTGATCAATATGGGCGATGATCGAGAAGTTCCGAATCTTCTCTTGTCGTTTTTTTAATTCTTCAAAATTTGGCATAATCATCTTCCTAGTAAATTTAATCGTACTCTTCATTATAACAAAAAAGATAGGCCTTTGCCTATCTTAATTCATTATTTTCAAAAATCGCTTCTGCGTTTTATTTCCCTCATAGCCCAAGCGTTCGTAAAAGATATGGGCTTCTTTTCGATGAGATGCAGAATTTAAACGGATAAAAGCAGAATGCCTGCTTTTGGCAAGTTCTTCAACTCGCTCCATCAATTGGCGACCGATCCCACGTCCTTGAGCAGATGGAAAAACCGCTAGCCCCAAAATATTCAAACCAGCGTCACTATAGAGACTTTCGTAAACTTCTGCTTCCACATAACCAAGAATATTTCCTGTTTGGTCCTCTTCATAAACAAAGCAAAAATGATCCGAATCTGGCGAATTAAATTTATCAATCTGAGCTGCCACTTTTTCAAGGGTCGAATCATACCCCAATGCTTGGTGACATAAATCTCTAATTTGACCTGCATCTTTGACTTGAACGCTACGAATCATAGCTCCACCTCCATGAACTCTTTGCTTTTATCTTAGACCTTTTTCCTCAAAAAGTAAAGGAAGATATAATAAAATTCAAAAAGAAAATCTGATTTATATCGAATTAATCTTTTTTCGCATTTATCAGTGATTTCTATTTACTTTTTCGATTTAATTCATTATAATAGAAAAGGTAAATACAAGGAGGTGAGTACGTTGGCCAGAGGTCGTGGAAAAGCAAGTCCTCAAGACAAAGAGGCATTACGGATTATATCGGAAAAGATCAGAGAATTACTGAAAGAACAAGGCAAAAAACAGATCGAATTATCTCGTATTACTGGAATTCCTGCTAGCACTTTGACTGGTTATGTAAAAGGAACTTCTCTTCCCGTTCCTGAAAATTTGGAGAAGATTGCTGCCTTTTTTCAGGTATCAGTTGCTGAAATTGACCCTCGATTACGAAATGATTTTGTGGTCATTGATTCAGAGATTGAGAGATTGTACAAACAGCTCGATGAGGGAAATCAAGAAAATCTTCTTTCTTATGGAAAAAGTCTCTTGACCCATCAGAAAGAAAGACAGAAGATTGAAAAGCAATACCACTCTTATTCTGTCTATGATTCTTTTGCATCTTATCAAAATCAGAAACAGGCTGATATCGTCTGGTTTGATCAAAAGATCTCTTACGACTTGGCTTTTTGGATTCATACGGATTCCCTAGAGCCCAAATATGAAAAAGGAGCCGTTGTGTTAATCAAGCAAACCTACTACGATCAGGCAGGGGCTATTTATGCCATTGATTTTGATGGGCAAACGTTGATCAAACGTGTCTTTCGTGAGGCCAACGGGGTACGACTCGTTTCCCTCAATAAGAAATATAGTGATCAGATTATTCCACTAGATGAGGAACCTGGGGTGATTGGAAAAGTGATTGATGGCTTTGTTCCTCTTGATTTGGAGGAGATCAAATGATTCAATTAATCGCGATTGACTTGGACGGAACTCTCTTGCATGAAGATAAGTCACTGTCTAAAGGCAATATCGAAGCTCTTCATAAGGCCCATGAAGCGGGCTATGATATTGTGATCTGTACGGGACGTCCCTTAGCGGGGGTCCGTCCCATCTTTGAAGAGATCGGTCTTCCGGATGGCAACTATTATATGATTATCAATAACGGCTGTACAACTTTGTCTACTAAGAATTGGGAAATCATTGGTAAGGAAGAATTAAGCCTTGAGGACATGCACCGGTTGCATGTTTTGACGAAAGATTCAGACGTCCAGCTGACCTTATTCGACATGGATCATTACCTAGTAGTCGCACCTGAAGCCAGTGAACTGGTTACGATGGATGCCGGCATCGTAAATAGTAAACCAACACCTGTCTCAGAAGAGGATCTACCCAACCTTGTTCCTATTTTTCAAGCTATGTATGTGGGAGATCCTTCTGCTATTGATGCCTTTCAAGCTCAGCACGAGGCTGCATTAGAAGCTGATTTTAACACTGTTCGTTCACAGAATATCCTATTTGAAATCCTTCCTAAAGGTGCGAGCAAGGCATCTGCTCTTCAAGCATTAAGCCAAACATTAGGCTACAGCAGAGACCAGGTTATGGCTCTTGGAGATGCTAATAATGACCTTGAAATGCTTCGTTTTGCTGGCTATAGCGTCGCTATGGGAAATGGCAATGCTGCTGTCAAGGAAATAGCTGACTTCATCACCTTGACTAATGATGAGGATGGCGTGGCCCATGCTATTCACAAATTAATTGAAACTGAAAAAGGAGAATGATTATGAAATACGCAAATCTGTTGGACCGTTTTATTACCTATGTAAAGGTCAACACACGTTCAGACGAAAACTCTACAACCACTCCAAGTACCCAATCACAAGTTGATTTTGCAACCAACGTCTTGATTCCTGAGATGAAACGCGTGGGTCTTCAAAACGTCTACTATTTGCCAAACGGCTATGCCATTGGGACACTTCCAGCTAATGATCCAAGCTTTACACGCAAGATTGGATTTATCTCTCACATGGACACCGCTGACTTCAATGCTGAAAATGTCAATCCACAAATCGTTGAGAATTACGATGGGGGTGTCATTGCTCTAGGGGGTTCTGGTTTCACACTGGATCCAGCTGATTTTGCTCATTTGAACAACTACAAGGGACAAACCTTGATCACGACGGACGGTACTACTCTTCTGGGAGCAGATGATAAATCTGGTATCGCTGAAATTATGACGGCTATCGAATACCTGACAGCGCATCCTGAAATCAAACACGGGGAGATCCGTGTCGGCTTTGGTCCAGATGAAGAAATCGGCGTCGGAGCAGATCAATTTGATGCAGAAGATTTTGATGTAGACTTTGCTTATACGGTTGATGGCGGTCCTCTTGGGGAGCTTCAATACGAAACCTTCTCAGCAGCTGGAGCTGAAATTACCTTCAAAGGACGCAATGTCCACCCAGGTACAGCCAAAGGTCAAATGATCAATGCCCTTCAATTGGCCATTGATTTCCATAACAAACTACCTGAAGGAGCACGTCCTGAATTAACCGAAGGCTATGAAGGCTTCTACCACTTGATGAACATTGAAGGTACTGTTGAGGAAGCAAGTGCCAGTTACATCATTCGGGACTTTGAAACCGAAAGCTTTGAGAAACGCAAAGACCTCATGACATCTATTGCGGATCAGATGAATGCGGAGCTCGGTAGCGAACGCATTCTCCTCACCCTCAAAGATCAGTACTACAACATGAAGCAAGTGATTGAAAAAGATATGACGCCGATTACCCTTGCTAAAGAAGTCATGGAAGATCTTGGCATCACTCCAATCATTGAACCGATCCGCGGTGGTACTGATGGGTCTAAAATTTCCTTTATGGGAATTCCGACACCAAACATCTTTGCCGGTGGCGAAAATATGCACGGTCGCTTTGAATACGTTAGCCTCCAAACCATGGAACGCGCTGTTGATACCATTATCGGTATTGTGACCAAAAAATAAGAAACAAAAAGGATTCGGATAGATTGTCCGGATCCTTTATTGTATGTTAGAAAGCTTGACAATATCTTTTACCTGATCAATGGACTGAATTAGGTTAAGGCTTGTCTCATTGATAGGAAGATAATAGACTTTATCTGCCAAAGATTCTGTAAAAGGACAATTGGTGACTAAGATCACCTGTTGTCCTTTTTCTTTTAACTCTTGTCCCTTCTTTCGTACCTTTTGGTAAAAACTCGGGTCCCGAATTTCTAGATCATCCACCAAGACACAAGCAGCATCCAAACCGAATGACTCATTGGTCCCATTTTGAGTCAGATAATAGGCCGCCCCTTCTTTGACCTCATATAAGCCAGCTGATGGCTCAACCGGAAGAAATGCTGGACTTGTTGCAACTTCTGCTGCTTTTTCCATCGCTACAAGGTTGGCAAGGACCTGCAAATAAATCGGTGCTAATTTACTTAAATCCAAGAGTTCCTCAAACTCAAAACCACGTTTCAGAGCCTCTAAGATATAGAAGAGCCGATGGGGCATATGACGAGCTATTTTTTGGATTAACTCATCATCGCTCATTTCTTCAGGAAAGACAGTCAGCAGTTTTTTATCTTTAATGGTTTCTAAGGCCTGTTGGTAAGCTTCATCGATCCTCTTTCCAAATCCATAAACTGCCCCATAAGAGTGAATTTGGGTATTGAGGCGGGCATTTTTAGCAGCATCAGAAAAAATCGGAATCTTAAAGAATATATAGTCTAAACTCGGTTCGTAAACAGCCTTTAGATCCTTTAATAAAGGGTGAGGCAAATGCTCGAGAGAACGCCCCAATTGTAGCTGAACTCCTTGCTCAAACAAGGAATAGCCCAAGCCCATAGAGGCCATCGAGATACTATCGGAAGCAAATGGATTAACTTCTAGGATATAAAAAGCATAGCTCGTCGGATCAAGAGCAAACTTGATCGAAATGGCTCCTGTCAGCTTCAAATAGCGACTGATGTGGATCGCTGCTTCACGAAGATTTTGAAACTCCCGGTCAGTCAGGGTGACAGCTGGCATAAATTGATAAGAGTCACTAGAGTGGATCCCGACAGGATCAATGCTTTCGATAGAGGCTGCCAGGTAGTGATTGTCTTCGCGATCCCGCATGACCACAAAATCCAGTTCCTTAAAACCATAGGTCGAAAATTCTAGCAAACACTGTTGACTTGGAGAGACCGAAAGTCCCGTTTCTACTGCTTCGCACAGGTCATCCAGGTTATGAGCAATCTTTCGTCCCTGCCCTTGCTTACTCGCTACCGGCCAGATCATAATGGGAAATTGAATGCCTTCAGAAAACTCAATGGCTTCTCGAACAGAACCAACCAGTGCGGAAGCGGGTACTTGATAGCCCAACTCTTGAAAGAGACGTCGTTGATCCGCCTGCTGATAAAAGGTCCGGTAGCGTTGGAGGCTCGGTCCGATAATCCTAATCGATGCGTCTTTGAAAAATCCAGTTTCCTCCAAACGAAACAAGAGATTCAAAATCTGTTTATCCGCAAAGGCTAAGAGCAAGTGAGATCCAGTATAGGAAAGAAGAGTCGTCCTAAGAGCATCCAGCTTGAGCTTGCTGACCACAACCTGTTCTCCAGCTTCTTGGGTGATAGTATTTTCTTCGCCCAGATAAAGGACAAGAGCATTTCCATCCTTGGCATTAAGTTTTTGTGCTTCATTTACCGCAGCCAAGAGGCTAATATCCTGATAAGAATCTCCACATAGGAGAAGCAATTTCTGGTTTTGTTTCATCATTCCTTCTCCCTTCTACTTTCGTGAATTTTGGCATCAATCAACTCTAAAAATTCATCGTAAAAATAGAGATTTTCCCTTGGCCCTGGACTCGCATCCACTTGGAATTGAACCCCTAAAATCGGTTGGTAACGATGACGAAAAGCTTCAATACTATGGTCATTGACGTTTTCATGCGTGACCAATAAATCATGAGGTAGACTATCGCGTGCGATACTATACAAGTGATTTTGACTCGTTATCTCGATTTTTCCTGTCGCAATTTCACGTACAGGAATATTTAATCCGAAGTGTCCAACTTCCATGGGAGCTAGCTCAGCCCCGTATGCTTGAGCCAGCAGCTGGGCTCCCAAGCCCATGCCCCAGATTGGAATCTGACCATTGAGCTTTTTGATCAAGCGGCAGAGTTTTTTTACCTGATGGGGATCGCCAGGCCCACTGGATAAAATAACGCCATCGGGTTGCTGCTCCATCAGTTCATCATAAGAGATATCATAGGGATAGACAGTGACATTACAGTCCCTTTGACTCAGCTGGCGCAAGACAGAGTGCTTGACACCTAAATCAATCAAGGCAATACTCTTTCCAAAACCTGGTACAGCATAGGCCGTTTTTGTCGACATTTGACGCACTTGGTCCTTAGGAAGGACCGTTGCCCGCAACTGATCCAAGATATGTTCTATCGAGTCACCCTTGTTAATCACAGTCGCTTTCATCCGTCCATACTTGCGGACAATTTTTGCAACCTGACGCGTGTCGATTCCCATAATACCCGGGATTTTTTTTCGCTTCAAGAACTCATCCAAGGTCATCTGTTGCCGCCAATTGCTCGGCATCTCCACCAAATGCTGAACCACCACTGCCAGACAAGTCGGTGTAATGGATTCAGAATCATCCCGATTGATCCCTGTTGCGCCAATAACTGGAAAGGTAAAGGAGAGGATCTGGCCACTAAAAGCCTGATCCGTAATCAATTCTTGATGGCCTGTCATGGCAGTCGTAAAGACCAATTCACCAGTCACATATAAGTCTGCACCAAAGGCTTCCCCTTCAAATACAGTCCCATCCTCTAGGACCAATAATCGTTTCATCGAACCCCTCCCTTCTTTTTACACTAATCCAATTTTATCATAGTTCCTCAAAAAAAGGAAAGTCAGATTCCATGTAGCTGTCTACTCTGTCCTCTTCCTTTCCTTTCAATGAATTGTCAGTTATCTTATTTTGCACCGCGACCTTTAAGGACGGCTTCAATGATGGCCATACGGACAAAGACACCGTTGGTCATTTGTTCTACGATACGTGATTTAGGAGCTTCTACCAAGTGGTCCGCAATTTCAACGTCACGGTTGACTGGTGCTGGGTGCATCAGGATCGCTGTATCTTTCATACGGTCATAACGTTCTTGAGTCAAGCCATGAAGACGGTGGTAGTTTTCTTTAGAGAAGAGTGATTCGTAATCATGACGTTCGTGTTGCACACGCAAGAACATCATCACATCTACTTCTTCAATGACTTCATCGATAGTGACGAAACTTCCATAGTCTTCAAATTCCGCACTTCTCCATTCGTCTGGACCTGCAAAGTAAAGGGTTGCTCCCAAACGTTTCAAGATTTGCATATTTGATTTTGCCACACGTGAGTGATCCAAGTCCCCAGCGATACAAACTTTCAAGCCATCAAAGTGACCAAATTCTTGGTAAATAGTCATCAAATCAAGCAAGCTTTGGCTTGGGTGTTGACCTGAACCATCCCCACCATTGACGATAGAGGCTGTGATCGTTGGGCTTTCAACCAATTCTTTGTAGTAGTCCACTTCAGGGTGACGGATGACGCAGACATCTACACCAAGAGCTGACATGGTTAAGATGGTATCGTAAAGTGTTTCCCCTTTGTTCACAGAGCTTGTCTTCACATCAAAGTCAAGGAGATCACATCCCAATTTCAACTCTGCCACTTCAAAGGCTTTGTGGGTACGAGTTGAAGGTTCAAAGAAAAGGTTTGAGATGATATGTTGGTCTTCGTAGGATGCTTTAGCTCCGTTTTTGAACTCAATCCCACGTTTGATCAATGCCATTACTTCTTCATTGGTAAGAGTTTCCATTGAGACAAGGTTTTTAAGAGCGATTTGATTTTCAGACATGTTGATTCTCCTTTTATAATGTGAATGCAAATAGTTTACAATTTGTTTAAGCTTCTTTGATGAGGACGCGGTCTTGACCGTCTAGCTCCACCATCTCGACAATGATTTCCTCTGACTTACTTGTCGGGATATTTTTCCCAACAAAGTCCGGACGAATCGGCAACTCCCGATGCCCACGGTCGACTAGAACCGCCAGACTCACTCGAGCAGGACGACCGTGACTGACCAGATTGTCAATGGCAGCGCGAATCGTGCGACCTGTATAGAGGACATCATCGATCAAAATGACTTCTCTATGAGCGATATCAACTGGTAAGACCGTTGTATCTTCTGTCGCCTTCATGTCATCTCGGAAAGGCTTGGTATCTAGTTCTGCTACAGGGACATCGATTTGTTCCAGCTGAGAGAGGCGTTCTTGGATCCGGCGAGCGATGTAAACACCACGCGTCTTGATCCCCACCAGCACAATCTGGCTCAAATCTTTGTTTCGTTCAATGATTTCGTAGGTGATGCGGGTAATGGCCCGTTTCATCGTCAAATCATCAACGACTTCTTTGGTTTTCATTCAGTCCTCCTTAGTTGTAAAAGAAAAACCTCCTTTTTCAAGGAGGTTCAGCAAATGAATGGTCTAAGAGGATAGAGTCTCGCCCTATGGTCCTAGCCATTGTTTTTCACAGTCTCCTTGCCTGCCTCACGGGACAGGATTAAAGGATTTATTTAATTGAGATAACTATATCACAGTTTCAAACGACATGCAAGAAAAAACTCAACATTTTTCAAAAAAATTTAAAAACTCGACTTTTTGTCCGAATAACGTTCGGTTTTTACTAAGAAACGGCCGATTTTCGCTTGATATTTTTGATCCCATAGAGCACATAGCCAGCCAAGAGGTAAGCGATAAAGATGATCACCACCCATTTTCCAACAAAGGCCCAGCCGTATTTATTAACATTGATAAAGAAATAGGCAAAGGGACTATCTTTTGCACCTGGAATTGGCCACTTCAAGACCAATCCATTGAGAAGGGCAAAGAGCATGTAAGCCAGTGGAATCAAGGTCCAAAGGAAGGGATCGAGCTTACGGTATTGCTTGGATTTGTCAATCACTAGGGTATCAAAGAAGAACATCAAAGGAACGATGTAATGACAGAGGAAGTTTTCCAAACGATAAAACTTCTCTGGTGTCGCCAGAGGCGCCAACATAAAGTGGTAGATGACAAAGGTAATCATAATAGCCATAGTCACTGCCCCCTTCATGCGAAGGTAGCCTTGGGTCTGGGTCGAACGACCTCGAAACATGCGCCAGACCATATCTCCCATGAAGAACATGACCAACATGTTAGATAAAATGGTGTAATAGAGCATCATGCCAAAGCCACCATGCTTGGTCAGTTGCAGATAAACGCCGATTACACTTAAGATAAACAATAGAAAACGATAGCTAAATAATAGTTTGAATTTCATAGTATTCTCCTGAAAGAAAAGGGGGTAGCCCCTTCAGTTTAATCAGGAACTTTCCTTAAGTGAGGACGGACGTCAGCGAACTTCTACGAAGTTCCATGACTTAGTTTTGAACCTAAAGTTTCAAAACTCCCGAGTACTTGAATCAATACTGTTTCAAGTACTTTTCTCACAGCGGAAAGTTCCATTATAAACTTAAACAACTCTATCAATTTGTGTACTGTTCTTTAGATCTTCTTCACAAATTCTGATTTGAGCTTCATTGCACCAAAGCCATCGATCTTACAATCGATGTTGTGGTCTCCTTCCACGATACGGATGTTTTTCACGCGCGTACCTTGTTTCAAATCTTTCGGTGCACCCTTGACTTTTAAATCTTTGATCAATGTCACTGTATCGCCATCAGCCAATTTGTTTCCGTTGGCGTCAATCGCTACGACACCCTCTTCTTCTTCGACCTCAGCTGGGTTCCATTCATACGCACACTCTGGGCACACCAAGAGCGCTCCATCTTCATAGACGTATTCAGAGTTACATTTTGGACAGTTTGGTAAGTTATTCATTTTTATCTCCTTATTCAAATTAACTTTCATAGTATACCATGAAAGCGAAAATTTGACAAATCCTGTTCTACTGTAGCATTTTCATGGAAAAAGGAGGCGACTTGGCCTCCCTATATGGATGATATTTTTCAAAATTCCTGCAATTCTCGAATATCTTGAATCACGCGCACGCCTGCTTGATTCTTCTCGCGCAGTTCAGCATCAGAATAGGGGAAGGTATTGATCAAGATGCTCTCCATCCCGATACTTTGGGCAACAGCGACATCTGTCGTAAAGTCATTCCCCACCATGACCGTTTTCTCAGGGTTTAACTGGTGTTCTTTCATCACTTCCAAGAGAAACTCTGGCTGAGGTTTGCGAATACCTGCATCAGATGACAAGTAAATGGCATGGAAAAGCTCTCTCAAACCAACCAAATCAATCTCCGGATTGGTAAAATCTGCTTGGGCATTGGATAAAAGAAAGATTCGGCAACCTTCAGCTTTCATATCCTCTAACACTTCTTTCGTGTGAGGATAGAGCTCCAACCGCTTGCGAGAAAGGACACGGAAAGTCCGCGCAATCAAACGTCCCCACTCTTTGAGGTGGGCAACACTATCCCCACTTGGATGACCTTCTAAATACAATTGTACAAAGATAACCGTCAGATCAATCTCTGGGTAGGCAACTTGTTTTTCCTTAGCCAAGTCTTCTTCGGCTTGTTGCACCAACTCTTTATAACGCAGGCGCAGACCTTCTCCTGTGTAGCTTGCCCCGTAGGATTGGTAGATCTGAGCCATGGTATCCCATAAAATGGGACTCGACTCATCCGTTTCGATGTCGACCAAGGTTCCATAAAAATCAAAAATATAGTTTTTAAATGCGTACTTGTGCGGATTCATCTCTCACTCCCGTAACAAACATCGTAAAGGTTGCCTTGCAGACATTGGCCCCATCTTGATTGGTAATATCAACATCCACAACTCGAGTCGTCCGTCCACTGTGGACACATTCGCCATGGATGGTCAGGACATCACCCAGACGCCCTGCTTTCAAGTAATTGATTGAGGATTGCAAGGTCACCCCATCGACACCTTGAGAAACCACGACCAAACCACTGACTTGGTCACACAGGGTAAAGAGATAGCCTCCATGCGCATTTCCATAATAATTGAGCGATGATTCTACGACCTTGGTTGTCACCACTACATGGCCATCTCTCATCTTTTCGATTTCATAATTTTCAAATGCAGCAATTGCATCAAAGTGAAAATCTTTCATATACTTGCCACCTTTTCTAGCATCTTTTCAACTCCTCTATCATACTACAATTAAGGAGTAGATACAAGCGAAGGGGCAATTCCTTAGAAGCAGAAAAGGAGACTCCAACTGAGTAAGAAGACGATACTAGGCACAATATATTTTCTTGGGTGCTTCCAACATTCTCTCTTTAAATTCCATTTTCTTAAAGGGAAATAGATTTCAATCAGTAAGTGCAAAGCAGCTTCCACTACTGCTAGAATCATCACTCCTAGTAAAAATAGGATCCCCAAGTCAGGCATGACCACCATTTTTAATAAAAGAGCAACAAATAGATTCACAGATAGGAAATAGGTCAGCAATACACGGTAATACATCAAGTAAAAGAACCGACTCTTAGGTAGGGACTTGACATGATCGATCAAATCTTTATCAGCGGAAATGAGGGTGGTTAATGGCGTATTGACAGAAGCAATTGTTAACAGGATGATGATTTTTAATGGAGCATCATAATCCTGTATCAAAATGAGAAAGAGGAAAATGAGAGTAAATACAAAATTGATGGAAAAATAACGCTCTTGAAACAAGGAAATCCAAAAATAATTGCCACTTCTTCTCTTTGCGACGAGCAACTGATCATGTTTTGAAATCGCGATCAAGTCCTCATTTTTAAAAATAAAGATAGCAACGAGGGCTGAAAGTAAGATCATATAGGACACTTGTTGGACCCATAAAGAAGATCCTGTAAGAACAATCGTTACAAAAATGAACACTCCTCCTAGAAGACTAGGCCTTGTATTGAACTGGATAAAGACATAAAACGCACTTAATACCACCAGTAAAGAAAGGAGGACGAGCTTAAAGGATTGTAGCAGGTCTAACCTGACTCCTAAAAAGAGGATCAATAATAGCACGCGCTCTAGTAAATTGAGAAGAAAGGTTACCGTCAGAAAAGACCCTTTGAAATGATTGAGAGACAAAGGAAGTTGGTAGTAGGCCTGGACCCTGTCCATCGAAAAGTAGGAATACAGTAATTGAAAGGTTGATATAGCAGTAACAATAGCCGTACTGATCAGCAAGACTTGAAAGCTCGTAGAAAATTTTGCCCCAACAAGATGGTAATAAAGAGCAAAGGTTAAGGAAGTTAAGAACAAGAAGAGCCGATTTTTGGATACCAAATCTCTAAAAATTGCTAGTAGCATGCTCTACCCCCTCTGACGATTGACGTCACGAAACCAATCTTCTAAATTCGATTCGATCGCGTCTAGGTGACCATCTTCAATAGAATAAGCTGTATCACACACCCGAACGATACTCTCTGCGATATGCGAACTCATCAGAATAGAGCCTTCTTCTTTATACTGCAATAGCAAACCATATAGAAATTCTGTCGCATCAAAATCAAGGCCATCAAATGGTTCGTCCAAAATAAGGAGGGGAGGTTTGAGATAAAAAGCTGTGATCAAGAAGACTTTCTTCTTATTTCCCGTTGACAAACTACCGATATCGGTGTTGAGAAATTCTTCAAAATGGAATCCTGAAATCAAGTCCTGTAATAACGTATCATCTCTCTTTCGATGATATAAACGACAGACAAAATTAAAATAGTGAACAAAATCCCAGTTTAAAAAACTATTGTTTTCAGTAAAAACTGTATAGGTACGGCTCTTATAGAAATTCGTATGAAAAGAGGTCGCCTTGTCTTCTATGGTAACAGTCTCAACTGCATACTGCCGATGATCAAAGACACTACTTAAAGCTTTTAGCAAGGTTGTCTTCCCTGCTCCATTTCGACCAATCAACCCGACTACAGAATGATTGGGTACAAGCAAATTCGTATCTTTTATAATGGGCTTGCCTTTTTTATACCAAACGTTTAGCCCCTTGATGTTTAAACAATCACTCTTCATCGACGCACTCCTTTATAAAGGTAAGAAGCCCCAACCAAAAGCAACAGCAAAGCGTATAACCATTCCTTTTGAAAGGCAAAGACTAAGGCACCGATCAAGAAGCAAATTCCTATAAGGATTCTAAATTGTAATTTCATATCTTGCCTTCTTTCTATTCACAGTATGAAAGATTACAATTGTATTTTATGCTTATACTATAGTACTTTTTTTAAGCAGATTCAAGCACGAATGGAATATTCTTACTTCTTTTACCTTGCAAGCAAAAAAGCTAGATACCTCTAGCCCTTTGCTTAAAATCTTAATTTTTCCCAATCATCGTCTGTCCGTTTGCGATAATAGAACTCAGACAAGTCCGGGTCTTCCATCACTTCCAGCAGAGGAAGCATATCGTAGGACAAGTCCAACTTTTCTAATTGATCCTTCTCAACCCAATAAACTTCTCCTTCTTCAGACGATCTTAGCTGGCCTGTAAATTCTGTCGCTTTGTAGCAAAAGACGATGTAGCGGCCGCCCTCATCTTGTGGCCAGTCTTTGACTGCGACCAGTTTTGGATTTGTAATTGTAAGTCCTGTCTCTTCGTAGATTTCACGAATGACGGATTCTACAAGGCTTTCTCCTTCTTCGATATGGCCACCTGGAAAAGCATAGCCAGCCCAGTGAGTCTTTTCAGGTGAGCGGTATTGGAGGACTACTTTATTCGTTGAACAGTCTTCAATCAGACATAGATTTGTTAAAATGGTAGATGTTTCGCGTGACATAAATTTCCTTTCTATGATATTAACAATTAATCAACATAAACATTCTTTTGTATCTCTTCTTTCATGACAAAGGGATTCACCAGCTCATGGTATTCATCGAAGGCATCTAAAAGGGAGCCTCTATGAAAGACAATTGACTTCTCTTTTAAATAATATTCCGAGTGAATCGTCACCGGACCATGGACATCAAAGGTAAAGAACAACTCAATGAAATATACTAGAATCACCATAGCAAAGAGACTCAAAAGAACACTAACAAGGTTCTTCCAATTTGGAGTATGTTTTCGATAGAAACGATACCAAATGTGACTAATAGCCGTCACTGCTCCAAGATACAGCCAGGGATTCCAAAGAAGTGGAGTAAATGCGTAGCCAAAGAATCCTAAAAGAAAATTAGCTAGCATGAAAAGTAAAAGAATAAGATACAGGATCCTAAACAGGTACAAATACTTTCCCATAATTGAGCTCTCCTATGTAAACATTGGTTCAAAGCTTAAAAAAACAGTAATCTTCTTATCTTAGATTATGATCAACAGAATATGGACTGCCAACCGTAGCCAATGATCAATTAGAGGCGTATCCGGATCACTTTTTTTGCTGTCTAATAATAGACTTAGTGATAACAATAGTAATGCAAGGGCAATAACAATTTTCAGAGATAGCATCATGCCGCCAAGAACAAGAGAGGCTAGAAAGCCAAAAAATGGCAAAGGAGAAAATAAAAATGCCAAAAAACTGAAATACATCATAATCAATGATAAAACCAATAAACCAAAGACGACAATCTTCGTAAGAATTGAGACTCTTTTCCCTTCTCTTTTCATTTTTGATAGTGAAAAAATGACATAGATCATATAGATAAAAAGTAGCATATTGAATCATTCCTATGTTTTACAGATAATATTAATAGTTTAACTAAAACCTATTCAAAATACAACTAAAGACACTAACTTATCAGTAGTAACCCATCTCTGATCAAAGTCTCTTCACTTCTGCTGCTACCTTCTGGAGATGCTGTTCTCGCATGCTAGCGGTGTTCACATCCCGGCCAACAATAACATTGCCAAGTGAAATACGTAAATCTTTGATGCCCCTTTTAAAATTTTCACATCCTAAAGTTGTCATCTAACCCTAGCTCCCCTATTAATTTATTTGTTGCTTCTGAAAGTCTATTTTGTTGTGAGTCAAAATCTTTCAACTTCATTATAAACCAATATCTAGGGCTAACTGCAACAGAAGTAACATCATATTTAATTTGTGTGGCAAGTAACACAAAAATCGCCATCGTTCGATATTCGTTTTGATTAATTTGTGTAACTGCGGCCTCATAGTTTTCTTTTTGCATTAACGAAACAATCTTAATAGACTCTTTTGAACCGTATGAGTATATTATATTCATTATCTCTTTAAAGTTTTTCAAATTTTCTTCTTGTTTTCTTTCTTTATCCTTAGTATTTTTTAAAGAATTATTTTCAATCATCTCATCAAAAAGCGACAAAACTCTATACGGTATTTTTGACATATTATCCAAAGCTAAAGTATCCCTATTACGCTTAAGTTCATTTTGAAAACTTTGTTTCATTGAGTAATAAGTTACCCTAAAACCTACAATTGAAATTATACTAGGAATTAATACACTTATAATTGTTGTTAATGAAGCTTCATTCATTTCTATCACCTCCTTAATCCAAAGCCTTGACTTCCAACATCATATCGCGGATTTGCGCTGCCAACTCGAAATCAAGCACTTCGACAGCTTCTTGCATTTGACCTTGCAGTTTCTTGACCAGTTCCTTGCGCTCTTGGCGGTTGAGACTGGTGATATCTACTTCCTTGTCCTCTTCTTTGGCCACCGCCTTGGTAACAGAGATCAGGTCACGGATTTCCTTCTTGATGGTTTGTGGTACAATACCATGCTCTTCATTATAAGCCATCTGGATTTTCCGACGACGGGCTGTTTCATCGATGGCTTTTTGCATTGACTGGGTCATGGTGTCCGCATACATGATCACGTGACCCTCACTATTACGGGCTGC
Organism: Streptococcus parasanguinis; assembly: GCF_019929185.1. Classification (GTDB taxonomy): domain Bacteria; phylum Bacillota; class Bacilli; order Lactobacillales; family Streptococcaceae; genus Streptococcus; species Streptococcus parasanguinis_O. The sequence continues at coordinate 69,506 of NZ_JAHZPC010000001.1, read as the reverse complement.
ACGACCAATGGTTTGAATGAGGCCGCGTTCATTACGGAGGAATCCTTCCTTATCCGCATCAAGGATGGCAACTAAGCTTACTTCCGGTACATCTATCCCTTCGCGAAGGAGGTTAATCCCGACCAAGACATCAAAGACACCCAAACGCAAATCTCGAATAATCTCCGTCCGCTCCAAGGTCTTAATGTCCGAGTGCATGTATTTGACCTTGACACCCATTTCCTTGAAATAGTCGGTCAAGTCTTCTGCCATCTTCTTGGTCAGGGTGGTGACAAAGGTCCGCTCTCCACGTTCTACACGCGCATTGATCTCACCTAAGAGGTCGTCCATTTGACCCATGGTCGGACGCACTTCCACCTCAGGATCGAGAAGACCTGTCGGACGAATGATCTGCTCGATGATGGTATCGGTTTGTTCCATCTCATAGTCGCCTGGTGTCGCAGACACATAGACAATCTGATGGACATGGCTTTCAAACTCCTCACGACGCAGTGGCCGGTTATCCAGAGCAGACGGCAAACGGAAACCATAGTTGACCAGCATTTCCTTGCGCGAGCGGTCTCCATTGTACATGCCCTTGATCTGTCCCATAGTCATGTGGCTTTCATCGATCATGATGAGGAAATCTTCTGGAAAGAAGTCAAGGAGAGTGTAAGGAGGCTCACCTTCACTCCGGCCATCCATGTGACGAGAGTAGTTTTCGACCCCATTGGTGTAGCCCATCTCCCGCAGCATTTCAATATCATACTCGGTCCGTTGTTTTAGACGTTGGGCTTCTAAGAGCTTGCCTTCTTTTTCAAAGACTTTCAACTGCTCTTCTAGTTCCGCCTGAATCTTGGCAATGGCCACTTCCATATGGTCATCATTGGTCACGAAGTGAGTAGCTGGGAAAATTGCTAAGTGGTCCACATCTCCCAGAACTTGGCCTGTCAAAGCTTCAATCTCCCGAATCCGCTCAATCTCGTCCCCGAAAAACTCCACTCGGAAGGCATGTTCATCACGCGAAGCTGGGAAAATCTCGACCACATCTCCACGAACACGGAATTTCCCCCGTTGAAAGTCGATATCATTGCGCTCAAACTGGATATCCACCAGGTCATTGAGCAGTTTATCACGAGAAATCTCCAGACCTGGACGCAGACTCACCACGCTATCGGCATATTCCTTCGGCGAACCCAAACCATAAATACAAGAGACGGAAGCTACAACGATGACATCGTTACGCTCCAACAAAGCTGAGGTTGCGGAGTGACGAAGTTTATCAATCTCATCATTGACCGAGCTATCCTTTTCGATATAGGTGTCGCTCGATGGCACATAGGCTTCTGGCTGGTAGTAATCGTAGTAAGATACGAAGTACTCGACCGCATTTTCAGGGAAAAATTCCTTGAACTCCCCATAGAGCTGGCCCGCTAGCGTTTTATTATGGGCGATAACCAGGGTCGGTTTATTGACCTGGGCAATAACCTGGCTCATGGTATAGGTCTTCCCCGTACCAGTCGCTCCCATCAGGATTTGCGCCTTCTCACCACCCTCGATGTTATCCACCAGTTGCTCAATGGCCTGCGGTTGATCCCCAGACGGTTGGTATTTCGATACTAGTTTAAATTTGTTATCTGTTACTCGATTAATCATACTTTCTTCCTTTGATTATACTTCCCTTATTTTACCACAATAGACAATATTTCACTGACTTTTGGGGATAGAATCCTCACATAGAAAAAGACCGGGCTCAAGTCCCGGTCTTCATTTTTATCATCAATTCTAGTCAATCATGATACACTTGTTCATTATCAACTCTTTCTTTCCTTTCCCCTAAGCGATAAACAATCACTAGGGATACAAGAAGAACCAAAGTGGTAATGATTGATCCTTCTGCTCCAAATGTCCCTCCGGTCAACCAGTCGGGTCCAGATCCCATGGTAAAGCTAAAGATAGACGCATCTGCGCCTGTGCCACTGACTTGAAAACCAAGGAGATTTCCTTGTACATAGTTCCAAGTGCCGTGTTGGGCGACCACTAGCCAGATACTATCCGTATAGATAAAAAGCAGACCAGCCAGCACTCCATCGAGGATGATATTCAGAACGGATAAGAAAGTCACTCCTGCATTTCCCATATGCAGAATGCCAAAGAGACTACTAGAAATCACGATCGCTAAAGGCAGATTAGTTCTTGCAGCAATCCGAGTCAGAAGCCAACCTCGCGTCGCTACTTCTTCCGTCCCCCCTTGCAGAAGCCAAAATGGAAATAATCCTAGGATAAAAAGCAAGGGCTCTAAACTGAGCTCATTTAACACAAAAGACCCGATGCCACTTACTTGGTAGACAAGCGCGATCACTCCCATTTGAACAAGTGAAATCATGATCCCCCAGACTAGATACTTGAGCCAATTTCTTTTTACAAAGCCTAAGCTTGATAAAGCATTCTTCTCTATGACCTTCACCCAAAAAATAAAGAGAAATAGTATGATTACAAAACTGAAGAGCTCATAATAGAGAAGATAATGGTAGAAAAATTCTTGAATACTTGCTGTCCCATTTCCTGGCGAAAAGAACTCCACTAGAAAACCGATCCCTAAGGAAAATGGTCCCACCAATTCACTACTAAGCCATAGTCCCCCTTCTATAAAGAAGGAGGCTAAAAATACATAGAATAGTGTAGAAATAAGAACTGGCATAGATGTGTTTGTTTTTATATCCTGAATGATCTTTCCTTTCTTCATGATCAACCTCCATTTATCTGATAGGTCCATTGTAGCAAAGAAAATCAAGAGCTGCAATATCGTTTCATGTTAGAAAACCTAACATCAAAACTCAATTTTTCTTGCATAGCAAAGTCTTTTTTGATATAATAGCTTTTGTAGAAAAACATAAGACCATTCATACTCGTTTTGGTATGAATGATTTGTTTTTTTAAGGCCATCCTTTAGTCAATGTGCTCATGGGTTAAATACCCTAAGAGAAAGAATTAGAAGGAGACAGAAATGAAGAAAAAATTACTAGCATGTTTGCTTTTCTTATTTCCATTCGTTGCATTCGCTGGTCATGCTCATGCTGAAACGATCAAGGTCGTTTTTGACACAGCATATGCACCGTTTGAATTTAAGGATTCAGATCAAACCTATAAAGGAATTGACGTAGAGATCTTGGACAAGGTCGCTGAAATCAATGGCTGGGATTTGGACAAATCCTTCCCGGGATTTGATGCAGCGGTCAATGCAGTTCAAGCTGGTCAAGCAGATGCCATCATGGCCGGGATGACCAAAACAACAGAACGTGAAAAAGTCTTCACCATGTCTGATACTTACTATGATACAAAAGTTGTCATCGCGACTACGAAAGCCGATAAAATCACGAAGTACAGCCAATTAAAAGGGAAGACAGTCGGTGTTAAAAACGGAACTGCAGCCCAACGCTTCCTCGATAAAAACAAGGACAAGTACGCCTACAAGATCAAGACTTTTGATACCGGTGATCTCATGTATAACAGTTTATCAGCTGGTGCAGTGGATGCAGTCATGGATGACCAACCTGTTATTCAATACGCCATCCAAAAGGGTCAGGACCTAGCTATCAATATGGACGGGGAAGCAGTCGGTGGCTTTGCCTTTGGTGTTAAAAAAGGTGGAAATCATGAAAAGTTGATCACTGAATTTAACAAGGCTCTCGCTCAAATGAAAGCTGATGGAACACTTGATGAGATCATCAAGAAATGGACAGGTGAAAGTCAATCATCAAGTAACAGTGCTGTTCCAGAAACCACCACTCCTGCTGGTCAAAAAGCAACTCCTAAAAAATCAAAATATAGCATTTCAAGTGATTCTTCCTTTGCACCATTTGTCTTCCAAAATGGAAAAAACAAATACACAGGGATCGATATGGACTTGATCAAGGCTATTGCCAAAGACCAAGGATTTACCATCGAGATTAATAATCCTGGATTTGACGCAGCAGTAAGTGATGTCCAATCCGGCCATGCGCAAGGAATGATCGCAGGGATGACCGTAACAGATGCTCGGAAAGAAACATTTGATTTTTCTGAACCATACTACACGGCCAATTCTATTCTAGCCGTTCAAGAAAGCAGCAAGATTGATTCATATGATGACCTAAAAGGAAAGACAGTCGGTGTTAAAAACGGTACTTCCTCACAAAACTTCCTTGAAGAAAACCAAAAGAAATATGGTTACAAGATCAAAACCTTCTCTGACGGAGCTTCTATGTACGATAGTTTGAATTCTGGTTCTGTCGCAGCGATCATGGATGACGAACCTGTTATCAAATACGCTATTAAACAAGGACGTAAATTCAAAACACCTATCGAAGGAACTCCAAGTGGTCAACTAGCATTTGCCGTTAAGAAGGGTGAAAATCCTGAATTGATCGAAATGTTCAATAACGGTCTTGCAAACTTGAAGAAAAGCGGTCAATACCAAAAGATTCTCGATAAATACCTTAAAGCAGATAGCAAATCAAGTACTTCAAGTACAACAGCAGATGAAACAACGATCTGGGGCTTGCTTCAAAACAACTACAAACAATTGTTAAGTGGTTTGGGTGTCACTCTTGCCCTTGCCCTTCTCTCTTTCGCCATTGCTATGGTGATCGGTGTTATCTTTGGGATGTTTAGTGTTAGCCCTTATAAATGGCTTCGCTGGACTGCTGAGATCTTTGTCGATGTTATTCGTGGGATCCCACTCATGATCCTCGCCGCCTTCATCTTCTGGGGAATTCCAAACTTGATTGAATCGGTCACAGGTCATCAATCCCCAATCAACGACTTTGTTGCAGGTACCATCGCCCTCTCCCTCAATGCTGCTGCCTATATTGCAGAAATTGTTCGTGGGGGGATCCAAGCTGTACCGATTGGACAGATGGAAGCCAGCCGAAGCCTTGGGATCTCTTATGGCAAGACCATGCGCAAGATCATCTTGCCACAAGCAACCAAACTCATGCTTCCAAACTTTGTTAACCAATTCGTCATTGCCCTGAAAGATACGACTATCGTTTCTGCGATCGGATTGGTAGAACTCTTCCAAACTGGTAAGATCATCATCGCTCGAAACTACCAAAGTTTCAAGATGTATGCGATCCTTGCCGTCTTCTACCTCGTGATTATCACCTTGCTAACACGATTTGCAAAAAAATTAGAAAAGAAGGTTAACTAATGGCTAAATTAAAAATTGATGTCCATGACCTCCACAAATACTATGGTGAAAATGAGGTCTTAAAAGGAATCTCAGCAAAATTCTACGAAGGGGATGTGGTCTGCATTATCGGACCGTCTGGTTCTGGTAAATCGACCTTCCTTCGTAGTCTCAATCTCCTCGAAGAAGTTACAAAAGGTCAAATTACAGTTAATGGATATGATCTAACCGATCCAAAAACCAATGTTGATTTGGTCCGTGAAAATATTGGGATGGTTTTCCAACACTTCAACCTCTTCCCGCACATGAGCGTCCTTGAAAACATTATGTTTGCGCCAGTAGAGCACAAACTGATGACTCGCGAAGAAGCTCAAAAAGTCGGAATGGAATTGTTGGAAAAAGTTGGACTCGCAGATAAATCCGATGCCAATCCAAATAGTCTTTCCGGTGGTCAAAAACAACGTGTGGCTATCGCACGTGGACTTGCCATGAATCCAGATATTATGCTCTTTGACGAACCTACTTCTGCCCTTGACCCTGAGATGGTTGGAGATGTATTGAACGTTATGAAAGAGTTGGCAGAGCAAGGCATGACCATGATCATCGTTACCCACGAGATGGGATTTGCCCGCCAAGTAGCCAACCGCGTCATCTTTACCGCAGACGGTGAATTCCTCGAAGACGGCAAACCAGACCAAATCTTCGACAACCCACAACACCCACGTTTGAAAGAATTCTTAGATAAGGTTCTAAACGTTTAAAAATAGTGGTTTCTGAAGCATCTAGCAATTTTGCTAGATGTTTTTTTAGATGAAAAAAGCATTTTCAAATCTGAAAATGCTTAGATTGAAGATAAAGACATATTAAAAACTTTCCTTAGGTGAGTACGGACGTCAGCGAACTTCTACGAAGTTCCATGACTTAGTTTTGAACCTAAAGTTTCAAAACTCCCGAGTGCCTGAAACTAAATTGTTTCAGGCACTTTTCTCACGGCGGAAAGTTTTAATGTTCTCTTAATTCGTTATACAAATTAGGTAGATATTTATTTCTTTACAGAATCACTTTACTTATTTACTTTAAAAATAGTTTGTCTACATTCTAACTAATCTGTTGCTGAGCTGTCTGCATCTTGTAGTATACACCTTGCGCTTGCATCAGCTCTTCATGAGTGCCATGCTCAACAATATCGCCATCCACCATGACAAGAATCATATCGGCATTTTGAATGGTCGACAAGCGGTGAGCAATGATAAAGCTGGTCCGTCCCTTCATGAGCTGATTAAAGGCATCTTGAATCAAGACCTCAGTCCGAGTATCGATGGAGGATGTCGCCTCATCCAGGATCAAAATCTTAGGAACTGAAAGGAAAACCCGAGCAATCGTTAAGAGTTGGCGTTGACCTTGGGACAAAGACTCTCCAGCATCTGAAAGATAGGTATCGTACCCTTGTGGCAACTGCCGAATGAAGAAATCTGCATTGGCCGCTTTGGCTGCTTCTATGACTTCTTCTCTAGTTGCATCTGGACGAGAAAAGGCGATATTTTCATGAATGGTCCCAACCTTGAGCCAGGTTTCTTGCAAAACCATACCAAACTGTTGGCGGTAAGAAGCACGGGTGTAGTCCGTAATTGGTACCCCATCAATCGTGATCTCTCCAGAATTAACAGGGTAGAAACGCATGAGCAAATTAATCAAGGTCGACTTTCCTGCTCCTGTAGGTCCTACAATGGCAACCTTACTGGCAGCTGGAACCTGAATGGTTAAATCTTTGATCAAGGTCCGACCCAAATCATAGCCAAATGTGACGTGTTCAAAACCAATCGCACCTTTAACATCCTGACTTTCCAGAACCCGTTGCCCTGTCTCTTCGACCTCAGCTTGATCCAAGACGCTGTACAAACGCTCTGCACAGGCAAGGGCACTTTGGAGTTCTGACAAGACAGAAGAGATATCATTAAAAGGCTTGGTGTATTGGTTGACATAATTGAGGAAGGTCACCAATTGACCGACAGTAAAGTGAGATCCCGAAATAATACGAACCGCACCAAATCCAGCCACTACCGCATAAATCAAGGCATTCACAAAGCGAGTGGCAGGGTTGACAGTTGAAGAATAAAAGACAGCGGATTGGGAATAATTGGCATAGCTTTCATTCGTCCCCTTAAAAGCCGTACGGAATTGATCCTGAGCGTTAAATGACTGGATCAAACTTTCCTGGGTCAAGGACTCTTCGATCAACTGAGTTTGAAGACCACGCGCCTTGGTCTGCTTTTGGAAAAGCGTATAAGAACGCTTGGCAATAAAACGAGCAATCAACAGGGATAAAGGGGTCAAGACCAGAACCGCCATCATCATAAAGAAATCCAATTCTGCCATGGTCACGATGGTGACAAGAATGGTTAAGAGGCCAACAAAAAACTGGTTAAAGACCATCAGAAGACCACTATTGAGTTGCTCTACATCGGTCGTGAGGCGACTGACGAAGTCCCCGCTCCCTTGTTTATCTAGATAAGACAAGGGCAATCGGTGTACTTTTTCCATCACTTCTGCTCTCAGGCTTTGGCTAAACCGATAGATCAATTGATTGTAGAGAAGAGGATTGATCCATTGGATCAGGGTATTGGCCACAATGACCAGAACCATTTGGATCAAAACGGGCCATAAGACTGTCATCCCTTGAGGATTGATGACTAAATCAACTGCATGTCCGATCAGGATCGGTAACAAAACCGTTAAGGCCACTTGAGCGATGGTTCCAAGACTGGCTAGAATCAGGAGCCCGGGATGGTGAGCAAAATTTCTAAACAGACGTTTTACATAACTAGAACGTTTTTGACTCATGCTTCCTCCCTCCCGTGTTGTGAATAATGAATTTCTTGATAAATCTCATTGGTAGACAAGAGGAAATCATGATTTCCCAGTCCTACTTGATGTCCCTTGTTCAAGACCAAAATCTGATCAGCAGACTTGAGACTATTGGTTCGTTGAGATACTAAGATCAAACTTGTATCACTCAATTCTTCTTTAATCGATTTTAAGAGACGAGCTTCCGTCAAATAATCCAAGGCGGAGGTTGAATCATCCAAAATTAAGAAAGGAGCCTTCTTCAAAAGGGCACGCGCAATGGTCAACCGCTGGCGTTGGCCACCTGAGAAATTTCGACCAAAGGCTTCCACTGGTTCATCAAGTTGTCCTTCTTTTTCACGGACAAAATCAGCCGCCTGAGCTGTTTCTAGCGCCCACCACAAATCATCATCCGATAGATTTTCTTCCATTCCAAGTAAGAGATTCGAGCGGATGGTTCCTCTAAAGAGCTCTGCCTTCTGTGGGACAACAGCTACCCACTCCCGCCACTCCTTGAGAGTTTTAGGAGAGTGACCTTGATGATAGAGGGCTAATTTCCCTTGACTCACGGTATACAAATGACTCAATAACTGAACCAGGGTGGATTTCCCAGATCCTGTACCACCGATAATTCCCAACATCTGTCCATGATCCAGATCAAAGGAAATATCTTCTAGAGCTGGGCTTGAAGCCGTTGGATAAGTGAACGAAACCTTCTGGGCGCTGATCGCTTCTTGCTCTGTTGCAGTTTCTACTGGCAAAGCTTCAAGGAGGTCTTCTTCCTTCAAATCAAAAATCTCTTGGACACGCTTGGCAGAAATATAGCTGACATTTAAAGACGTGACCAGCATAGCCAGCTTGATCAATTCTGTTAAAATCTGTAATAAATAATTGACCAAAGCGACCAACATCCCTTGGGTTAGAAGACCAGCAGAGATATTCAATTGTCCTTGCCAAATGACACAAACCAAGGTCGTATTGACCACAAGGAAGGTCAAGGGACTTACCAAACTAGACCAGATACCAGCGCGAATTTGCCAGATCTTGTAGTCCTGATTGACCTCTCTAAAATCTTCTAATTCTCCAGACTGTTGTCCAAAGGCCCGAATCACCCGCATCCCTTGAAATTGCTGACGCGTCACCGTGACCATTCGGTCTGTGATTTTCCGAATCTTGGCAAAAAGAGGATTGACAATCCGAGACATGATGACAATAATCAGGGTTAAAATCGCCACCATCCCCAAGAACCAAAGGGTAAGTTTAGGACTGATGGTGAAGGCCATGATGATAGATCCAAAGACAATGATCGGTGCCCTCAAAAAGAGACGCAAGAATTGGTTGATCCCAACCTGAATTTGATAAGTATCAGAAGTCAGGCGGGTTACCAAACTAGAAGTACCGATCCTATCTCGCTTGTCCTTTGGAAGTGATAAGATCTTATCATACAAATCCTTGGTCATCTCGCGGGTAAAGCCGACAGCTGCTTTAGAAGAAAAATACTGGGCCGTAATAGCTACGACAACACCAAAGCTCGCAAATAAAAACAAAACACCGACCGTCATCACCACTGCGCTCGTTTCCTTTTTCGGAATGACCTGATCGACTAAGTGGGCGATGATTAAAGGGACACACAATTCAAAAATAGCTTCTAAAAGCTTAAACACGGGCCCTAGAAAAGTTTCCCATAGATAGCCCTTAAAATACTTCAATAATGATTTCATACAACTCGATTCTTTTTAAATAGGATATACCTATTTTACCACAATTATAACTGACAAAAAAACTCTCCCTGCCAAGCAGAGAGTATGAGAACGTAGACAAACTGCTCTTTTATACAAATTTATTAACTTCTATAAAGATAAAATAATTTTATTTGTTAGAGCTATTCAATCATCTACTGAAACTTTCCGCTGTGAGAAAAGTGCTAGAAACACTATTGTTTCTAGCACTCGGAATTATTGAGACCTTAGGCTCAATAATTAGTCATGGAACTTCATAGAAGTTCGCTGACGTCCGTCCTCGCCTAAGGAAAGTTTCTAAGATGAGTTTGTCTTCAATCTTACTATTCCTACATAGCATAGAAGGATTGTTCAGTTTTTCTGCTATTTAAATCTTGTTAGACTCAAGAACCCTATAAGTTTTATTCAGTCTTTGTCACCTCGCTTAAGGTCTTGCCCATTCTCCCTAAACCAATCAGTAAGAGAGGGAAAGATAGGAATGTTATAAGGCCTAGCACAAGAAAGACTGCTACAAATCCACAAGTATCGATTAACCAACCAGTCAGTGGGAAAATCACGATCATAGATAAACTAAACATCATGGAATTGATACTCAGCATGGTTGCTCGCACACTGGATGGCAGATATGCTTGTAAATCATTGTAGTAGATGGGTTGGTAAACGGCATAAAGAGCATTGGTCAAGAGATAGACACACAGATAGGCGAATGGAGTCTTTACACCTACCAAAAACAAGGCCAACCCAGTCAGTGCAACCAGAATCGGAAAGACTTGATTACTATTCCATTTTTTCCCGATTTGACTGGCCAGATAAACCGCCAGGAGATTGAATCCACTACCAATTAACATGATAAGCGAAACTTGCCAACTGGCTAAGTCACTAATTTTCTGTTGGTAGTAAAAATAAAACATACACATGATGGTCCCTACCAACTGATAGGTGAGCATCCAGTAAAACAAGACTGGTTTGTCCTGCCATTCTTGTTTCACTACCTCCAATATCCGCTTTAAGGTCAAGTGACTTCGTTCATCACTCTTGCTCTCTGGCTCCTTCATGAGAAAAATCAAGAGTATGGAAAGCAAGGAAAGGCCAATGGAAATATAGTAGGTCCAAGCCAATGCTCCGTGAATAAAGAAGCCTGCCACAACTGTACCTAAAGTTCGGGTGACTTCGGCCACACCAGACAAGAAGCTAGAAATCTGAAGATAACGGTCTTTTTGACCTGCTTCCACAGCTGAATCAAATAAGAAAGCTGTACTGGTCCCCGAGTCAAAATTATAAGACCAAGCATTGATTATCATAGCAATGGCATAGATCCAAAAATTCCCCTGACCAAATAAAATCAAGATCGAGGATCCAATACTGGACAAGCGAGCCAAATAGAGATTGGTCTTGTAGCTAAAGCGATCTGCTAACATACCAGACGGGATCTCACACAAGAGACTCGTCCCATGAAAGATACTCTCTAATAAACCAATCTGAAGCAAAGAAAGGCCATTCTGAATAAAAAAGAGAATCCAAAAACTGGTGATTCCAAAATAAGATGTAAATTCCAAACCTGCTAGGAGTGAAATATTGCGTTTGTAAGTTCTTTTAAACATTGTTTTTCCTCTTTCAATAGATTATATAAGTGTTTCTAAAAGACTTACTTAGATTTGCCTACATCTTCTCCACCTCCTTCAGTTTTTCTTGATTCATTTCTTGACGCAGCTGGGCCACTTGATTAGACAAGGACACCAACAATTCGGTTTGCAACTTTTGAATTTCCAGTAAATCCGTCTGGTCTTGTTGCACCATATGGTCAATCTTCGTATGCAGTAAGCGAATTTCTCTTTCTGACTCCATATTGACGTTAAAGTCATTTCGCGCTTGCAGGCGATCATAATCTGCTGCCCTGTTTTGGCTCATCATAATCAAAGGAGCTTGAATCGCCGCAATCGTAGAAAGCGCAAGATTGAGCAAGATGAAGGGATAAGGATCAAAATTCCAGCCAAAGGGATGCAAGACATTGATCAACATCCAGATAGCCATCATCAGGATAAAACTAATGATAAAAGTCCAAGAACCACCGAAGCGCGCAACAGAATCCGCTACCCTCTGACCGAAGGTATAGCTGGCTGTCAAGCGGTCTTCAACGTTAAAGGGGCGCTCGCTTTCGGGCATGACACCTGTCACCTGCTGTTTAATGGCTTCGTTTTTATCATTGGCACGCTCAATAATCTGACCTAGATAATCCATGCAATATTGGCTCAAATTTTTATACGTGATAAAATCATCCATTTGACTTTCCGGGTAGGATGTCTTGAGCATCTGTTGAATGCTATGGTCTAGATCTGCGATCAAAGCCCCCTGACCATCCTCGTATTCTTTCCCATCGATGATATCTATTTTCAGCATTGAGTTTCCTTTCATAGTTTTTGGAGCAGATAAAAGTGAAAAACGCCTAATGGCGTTTTTACGTCTATTAAGGTTTGATACGGTGCAACATGCGTGGGAATGGAATGGCTTCACGGATGTGTTTTGTACCAGCTGCGAAGGTTACCATACGCTCGATACCGATACCAAATCCACCGTGTGGAACTGTACCGTATTTACGAAGGTCAAGGTAGAATTCATATTCTGTGCGATCCATGCCAAGTTCATCCATTTTTGAAACGAGGGCATCGTAGTCTTCCTCACGCATAGAGCCACCGATGATTTCTCCATATCCTTCTGGAGCAAGCAAGTCTGCACAAAGCACGCGCTCTGGATTTCCAGGAACTGGTTTCATGTAGAAGGCCTTGATAGCTGCTGGGTAGTTCATGACAAATGTTGGCACACCAAAGTGGTTTGAAATCCAAGTTTCATGTGGTGAGCCGAAGTCATCACCATGTTCCAAATGCTCATAATCCGCATCTTCATCATTTTCATGCTCTTGCAAGAGATCAATTGCTTCATCATAGGTGATCCGTTTGAATGGTTCCGCAATGTAGCGTTTCAAGAGCTCTGTATCACGTTCCAAGGTTTCCAAAGCTTGAGGAGCACGGTCCAAAACACCTTGAAGAAGAGCTTTGACATAAGCTTCTTGCAAGTCAAGTGACTCATCGTGGGTCAAGTATGAATACTCAGCATCCATCATCCAGAACTCTGTCAAGTGACGACGAGTCTTAGATTTTTCGGCACGGAATACTGGACCAAAGTCAAAGACGCGACCAAGGGCCATCGCACCAGCTTCCAGATAAAGCTGACCTGATTGGCTCAAGTAGGCTGGTGTTCCGAAGTAGTCTGTTTCAAACAATTCAGTTGAATCTTCCGCCGCATTTCCTGAAAGAATGGGGCTATCAAACTTCATGAAGCCGTTCTTATCGAAGAACTCATAAGTTGCATAGATAATAGCATTACGGATTTGCATGACAGCAACTTGCTTGCGTGAACGAAGCCACAAGTGACGGTTGTCCATCAAGAAGTCTGTACCGTGTTCTTTTGGAGTGATTGGGTAATCTTGTGATTCACCGATCACTTCAATATCTGTGATATCGAGCTCATAACCAAATTTAGAACGCTCGTCTTCTTTAACAATCCCTGTTACAAAGACAGAGGTTTCTTGGCTCAAGCGTTTGATGGTATCAAATTTTTCAAGACCCACTTCTTCTCCGAATTTTTCGATAAAGTTTGGTTTAAAAGCCACACCTTGGAAAAAAGCAGTACCGTCACGCAATTGCAAGAAAGCAATTTTTCCTTTACCTGATTTGTTGGCCACCCAAGCACCGATGGTCACTTCTTGACCAACGTAGTCTTTTACTTCGATGATAGTAATCCGTTTTGTCATCATTCATCTTCCTTTTCTCGTTAAACTTGTCCGAAGACATTATCTTCTTAATTGTATCATAAAAAGGCTTTCAGTGCTAGGTTCTACCTGTGAAAACCAGATTTTTTTTAAAGAAAAAGATCCTCAGCTCATTACTAAGGATCTTGTAATTTTATTTTTCCATAAAGGCCTTGAGTCGGCGAACAGCTTCTTTGAGGGTATCCAAATCTGTTGCATAAGACAAGCGAACATTTTCAGGGGCACCAAAGCCAGCTCCCGTTACTAAAGCAACCTCTGCTTCTTCTAAAATTGCTGTGGTAAATTCCGTCACATCCGTATAGCCCTTCATCTCCATGGCCTTCTTGACATTTGGGAAGAGATAGAAGGCTCCTTGAGGTTTGATGGCTTCAAAACCAGGTACTTCATTCAACAAAGGATAAATAGTATTCAAGCGCTCTTCAAAAGCTTGACGCATGATCTCAATAGAAGATTGATCTCCTGTGAGGGCTTCGATTGCAGCATATTGGGAAACGGTTGTTAAGTTGGAAGTTGTTTGGCTGATCACCTTGGCCATGGCTCCAATAATCTCAGGATCACCCACTGCAAAACCAACCCGCCAACCAGTCATAGCATAGGTTTTAGAAACTCCGTTAATCACGATGGTTTGCTTGCGAATCGCTTCTGACAAGCTAGAAATGGGCGTAAAGGTATTGCCATTATAGACCAATCGCCCATAGATATCGTCTGCCAAAATCAAGATGTCATGTTCGACAGCCCAATTTCCGATTGCCTCGAGTTCTTCTTTACTGTAGATCATTCCTGTTGGATTGGATGGCGAGTTCAGCAAGACCACCTTGGTCTTGTCTGTCCGTGCTGCTTCCAGTTGCTCTACCGTAGCCTTGAAGTGATTTTCTTCTGTTGTTTGGAAAGTAACAGGTGTGCCTTCTACCATCTTGACCTGGTCTACATAAGAAACCCAGCAAGGGGTTGGAATGATGACTTCATCTCCTGGATTAATGACAGAAGTAAAGAAGGCATAGAGGATAAACTTGGCACCAGTACCGACCACTACTTCATTACGGTTCACAGCATAGCCATAAAACTCTTTCATATAATCGCTAATGGCATCCTTCAATTCTGGAAGTCCAGATGCGACCGTATAAAAGCTAGCGCGACCATCCTCAATGGATGCGACTGCTGCTTCTTGAATATTTTTTGGAGTCGCAAAGTCAGGTTGACCCAGGGTCAAACTTAAGATATCACGACCTTCTGCCGCCAAAGCTTTGGCACGCGCATTTGCAGCCAAGGTCACACTTTCTTCCATTTCCAATACACGATTTGATAATTTCATATTTCCTCCTCAAATCTTAAAAAACACCGGTGACTTTCCCAGTCTTGAAATCCACCACATAATAGGAGCTCCCAGCCTTGACTTCCCAGATCGGTTTGCCTTTAAAGCGTCCAAAAGTGACACGATCAATCGCGTCCTGACTCTTCTCTTTGACGACGGAAGCTGCCTCTTTGGAGCTAACTCCTTCTTTCAAAGGGTAGGTATAGACTGCTTCATCCGCCTGCCCCACCAAAACCGCTAGATCTTGCCCCTCTTGGTCCTTGCCAATAAAGGAAAGATAGGCTTCTCTGCCATGAAAGAAACTCTCCGTCTCAATGGTCGCAATCGAAGAGTGAGACAGAGCTATTTTTCTTGCTTGTGCCATTTGATCCTGCAAGCGATCAGAAGTTTTTTCAGCAAGAAATAGCCAAGAAAAAAGGACCGTCAACACTAAGATACAGATTCCTATTATATGTTGCCATATGATAAAAAGATTATTTTTCTGTTTCACTCCCCCATTATACACCAAAGCCACCTAGAATTCTATAGATTTTCAAGAAAGAATTGTTACTAATATTTCATACCTGTTACAATGTTTTAGTATAAAATTGTTTGATAAACAAACTAAAATTAACACCTTGTATATTTTATGTTCATAGTTCAATAAATTTGTCACAATTTTGTAACTAATTTGAAAATAAAATTAAACGACAGAAACACTATTTATTGATAAAATATAGATATGGAAAATTTAAAGAGATTATTCAAAGAAGCAAACGTAGATTTAAAAACCATGATCGTCTTCCACAAGGCAGAACGATTGATCCGTGCGTCTGAGGCTCATATCTTTAAAAAGCACCAGTTGACACCAACTCAATTCTCTGTACTTGAGACCTTGTACAGCAAAGGCGATCTCCGCATTCAAGATCTGATTGATAGCATTCTTGCGACCTCTGGAAATATGACTGTGGTTATTCGCAATATGGTCCGCGATGGTTGGATTACACGCGAAACCGATCCAGAAGACCGCCGTGCTTATCTAGTATCTATTACAGATGCCGGTCGTAAAAAGATCGAAGAAGCTCTTCCAGATCATATCAAAAATATTCAACGCTTGATGCAAGTCTTTAATAGTGGCGAGCAAGCTGAGTTGACAGAACTCTTGAAGAAATTCAAACATATCGCCTAAGCCTACTGCTCAAGACGATTCTGACTCCAAAATCCTCTATTTTGGAGTTTTCATCGTGCATTCTCTTTATCTAACAGATCAAAAAAATATTCCTGACGCTTCTCAGGAATATTTTTATTTATTCTTTCACAAAGACCCATTCCTTCTCTTGCGATAAATCCTTACGATAAGAGAAACCTGCCACTTCTAGTGATTTCAGATCTTCTAGCTGGGTGATTTCTTTCTTCATCATAGCTGTCACCATGGCCCCACGTGCTTTTTTTGAAATCGTCGAGTGAATCTTCAGTGTCCCACCACGATTCTCCATGAATTTGATCCGAGTCATTCGCTCACGAATAGCTTTTGAGAAGACCTGTTCAAACTCAGAAGACAAAAGGGATAAGATCTGTTTCTCACCTTCTACTGCCTGATCATAGTCCTCTTTCCAGAATGCCTTTAGAGACTTTCCAGCTGGTTTTAGCTTCATCATAAAATCTAAGCGATGGGGAGCAATTCCTTCATAGGCAGGTAGTACACCGTATAAAGCAGTCGTGATCAACAAATGTTCCTGCAGATAAACCTGCTCTTTTTGGGATAAGTCTTGACGCTCGATACTACGGTACATGAGGCCATCAAACAGTTCCAAAGCAGGATAGGTTTTAGCACTCCCAGCTAACAGAGCCTCAATTCTTTCTTTTTCTACTAGGGCTCTTTCTTCTGAGATGCCGTAAAAGGTCGCTAATTCTTCTAGGGAGAATGCCTTCAAAGCTTGAAGGATGGTTTTTGTGTTCTCTGACAAGGGTTGGGGCTCGACGATACGAGCCTGTTCGTTCAGTTCTTTGGCGGATGGAATTAATAGTTTCATAGGTCTATTGTACCATATTTTTCAAATTTTCTTGACAAGAGTTTTTATAAATGTTATTATCTAGTTATGAAAACTAGATTAAAGAAAGGTGAAGATTTCGTGTCCACTTTTTCCTATCCAACGTGGGAGCAACTGCCTGAGCTAGATCTCTATCTCGATCAGGTCCTTCTTTATGTCAATAAAACCTGTGCACCTGTTCTCTCTTCTTCTGACAAGGGCTTGACGGCTGCCATGATCAACAATTACGTAAAACATGGCTATGTCGAAAAACCAGATAAGAAGAAATACCAGCGTAGACAGGTGGCTCGCTTAATCGCTATTACAACCTTAAAAACGGTCTTTTCTATTCAGGAGATCGCTTCTACCTTAAATTTCTTGCAGGACCAGGCGAGTTCAGATCTTCTCTATAATAGCTTTGTCGCTTATCTCAATGAGCAAAAAGAGCCGATCGCTCCTATCATTCGCTCTGCCTGTCAGACCGTTCAACTTTATCTAGAAACCCTATCTTATATTCAACCAGTAAAAACGGAGGAAGAAACTGATGAATTACACCATGAAACTAAGTAAAAAATTATCCTTTGGAGAAGAGATCGCCAATAGCGTAACCCATGCTGTTGGCGCCCTCCTCATGCTGATCTTGCTTCCGATCTCTGCAGTCTATAGCTTTGAACAACACGGTCTGCTCAGTGCTTTTGGAACTTCTATCTTTGTGATCAGTCTCTTTTTGATGTTTCTGTCTTCGACCGTCTACCATGCTATGTCTTACGATTCACCTCAAAAGTATGTACTTCGCATTATCGACCATTCCATGATCTACATTGCGATCGCAGGTAGTTACACACCGGTTGTCCTCACCTTGATGAACAACTGGATGGGCTACAGCATTATCTTGATCCAATGGGGGACCACCATCTTTGGTATTCTCTACAAAATCTTTGCCAAAAAAGTCAATGAAAAGTTCAGTCTCGCTCTTTACTTGATCATGGGCTGGTTGGTCATCTTTATTATTCCCCAAATCGTTAGCCAAACCAATCCGATCTTCTGGGGTCTCATGCTCATGGGCGGTCTGTGCTACACGGTTGGAGCTGGCTTTTATGCTAAGAAAAAACCATATTTCCACATGATTTGGCACCTCTTCATCCTGGCAGCTTCTGCTCTTCAGTATTTAGCCATCGTTTACTTTATGTAATACGCTCACCACTCTTATGAGTGGTTTTTTTGTGATTTTTTCTGTACAATAGTAAAAAACTGTATGGGGACAGTCAAGATGAAGACGAGCAAATACCAACAAATTATTCATGTTCTAAAAAAAGCCATTCAAGATGGCGAACTGGAGACTGGAGAGAAAATTCCTTCTGTTCGCCAGTTAGCCGGTCAATTTTCTTGTAGCAAGGACACAGTGCAACGAGCCTTGCTGGACTTGACTTACCAGCACTTCCTCTATGCTAAGCCTCAAAGTGGCTACTATGTTTTGGAGCAAGAACCTGATCGACATGAGGATCTTCCACTAAAATTAGAGAAAGACCGCAACCAAGCTTTCGAGGACTTCCGGACCTGTATCAACGAAACCTTGATTGGACGGGAGAATTATCTCTTTAATAACTTTTCGGACCAAGCAGGGTTAGTTGAAGTACGCCAATCCATTCAAGGCTTATTAAAGGAAGAAGGTATTTATACGACTGCAGATCAGATTGTTTTGACTGCTGGTACCCAGCAGGCGCTTAATATCCTCAGCCAGATTGACTTTCCCAATAAAAAATCGCAGATTTTGATCGAGCAACCGACTTATCATCGGATGAACCAACTCTTAGATTCGCAGCAACTTGCCTATCGTACCATTCAACGTAATTTAACAGGGATTGATCTCGAGGAACTTGAAGAGATTTTCAAAAGTGGCTATATCAAATTCTTCTACACGATCCCTCGTTTTCACTATCCGCTTGGCCATAGCTATTCGACCAAGCAGAAAGAAGCGATCTTGCAACTAGCTGACCAATATGATGTCTACCTTGTTGAGGACGACTATTTGGGAGATCTTGATAGCAGTAATGCTCCATCTTTTCATTATTTGGATCAAAAGGACCGGGTCATCTATATCAAATCTTTTTCGACCAATCTCTTTTCTGCTCTTCGCATCACTTCCATGATCCTTCCCCAAGCCCTTCTTAAGCCGGTCTTGACCTATAAGACGATTCTGGACTATGATAGCAATCTGATCATGCAAAAGGCCTTAAGTCTCTACATTGATAACGGTATGTATCTGACCAATAAAAAGCGACTCCTAGCCAGAAAAAAAGAGGAAGAAGCCAGTCTAAAGACCTTGATGGCCCAGTCTACTCTTCTTCCCCATCTGACCCTGAACCACGACGGGATCCTTTTAGAACTCAGCCAAGTTCAATCTCTTGCTGCCGTAAAACACAGTGGACTCCCGCTTGATTTCTTTGAAGCAGCCTACATCACTTCTTGTCCTTATCAACTCGCCAAGATCAAATCAGCAGATGTGGCCAATGTTCTACCAAAGCTGACAACTTTTTTTGACTTGAATGTCGAGAATTGTTCATATAAATAAATCAAATTGCTTTTCTTTCATTCTTATTAATTAGAATAATTCAATATTATCTGAAACATTCCGCCGTGAAAAAGTGCCTGAAACTTAATGGTTTCAGGCACTCGGAATTATTGAGACCTTAGGCTCAATAATTAGTCATGGAACTTCGTAGAAGTTCGCTGACGTCCGTATTCACCTAAGGAAAGTTTCTTAGAAAATATTTTTCCAATCTGAAAGCTCGTTTAGTTAAATACTAGACGAGCTTTTTATCTATTTCTTTAATTGCTCATAAAGAAGTTTGGCATTTTGAAGGCCGATCCGATAATCGAGACGAATCAGGCGAATCGCTTCCATCTCCTGTTCTTTGAGGTACTTCTCTCTTTGTTCCTTGGAAATACTACCTGGTTTTAGAAGATAATGAGTGAATTGATTTCTGACTTTATTGAGCTCAACTTGAAGGGTGAAGTAGAGTCCAAATAAGACAATCACAACTCCCATCATGATCAGATCGTTTGACATGGTGTATGCTCCCTTTTCTATTCTTTTCTATATTTTACAGCTTTCAAAGAAGAAAAACAAGGTTAAATTTGCATTTAGACCTTGTTTGTCCTTATTTCATCATACCGGCCTGGAGGTCATACATTTTCTTATACGTTCCTCCTAGAGCAATGAGCTGATCGTGGTTGCCTGATTCGATGATTTTTCCCTTATCGAGAACATAGATGCAATCGGCATCTTGGATAGTAGAAAGACGATGGGCAATAGCAATGGTTGTCCGCCCTTGGCGCATCTTCTTCAGAGAGTTTTGGATCATTTCTTCCGTCTCTTGGTCAATATTAGCCGTGGCCTCATCCAAAATGAGGATCTTAGGCTGGGCAGCAATGGTCCGAGCAAAAGCCAGAAGCTGACGCTGACCGGTCGATAAGGTAGACCCCCGCTCTGTTACTGCATGATCATAGCCACCAGGTAAACCCTCAATAAAGTCTGCCACATCCACAAATGCAGCTGCTTGTCGGATTTCCTCATCTGTCAGTTCTTCATGGTACATCCGGATATTAGAAGCAATGGTTCCATGATAGAGAAAAGGTTCCTGCAGCACTAGACCGATAGACTTTCGCAAGGCTTCCTGGCTGTAGTCCTTGATATCCTTTCCATCAATCAAGATCCGTCCGCGATCAAATTCATAAAATCGCATAAAGAGATTGATAATGGAAGATTTACCAGAACCAGTATGACCGACAAAGGCGATGGTTTGTCCATTTTTTACCTCAAAGGAGATATCTTTTAGGACATCCCGTTTACCATCATAAGAAAAAGATACATGGTCAAAACGAATATTTCCCCGATCGATTTTTTTCAGGCTACTAGCTTGCTTAGGCTCATAGTCGTCTCGATCCATCATCTCAAAGACACGACCTGCAGAAATGGTTGAGGTTTGCAAGGTTGCAAAATTTTGAGTGACATCAATCAAGGGTTGAAAAAGCTGGCTTACATACTGAATAAAAGCATAGATGAGACCCGCTGTAAAGGCTGAGTTACGCCAATTTAGCCCGAAAAAGGTCAAAATGACCGCATAGGCCAGGACCTGTAAAAGGGTCATTGCTGGTCTCAAAAAGAGGGAATTGACATCTACAGAACGATTAGCATAGTCCAAATGCTCCCCATTAATCCGTTCAAATTCATCAGTCAAGCGCTTTTCTTGACGAAAGGCCTGCACAATCCGCATTCCCTCAATAGATTCTGATAATTTCACATTGATATCTGATAGTTTCTGTCTGGTCATCTTAACCAAGCGATTGGATAACTTGCGATAGAGACGGATGGAAAACCAAATGATGGGAAGAAAAGGCAGGATCCAAATGGTCAAATGCCAGTCCAAGCTAAACATAGTTACTAGAGTGACTAAAAAGAGTAAAAAGGATGAAACCAGGCTTGAAAAGACAGTAGAAAACATATCTGCAACTGCCTGGGTATCATTGGTCACCCGCGAAACAATCGAACCTGCTGCTGTCTGGTCATAAAAGGACATACCCAGCCTTTGAAGATTTTGGAAAATATCTAGGCGGATATCTCTTACGATAGAATTGGATACACGCGCAAAGGTTAACTGGCTCAGGTAAGTTGCTAGCACGCGCCCAATGAATAACCCATAGTAGAGAATCAAAAACTGAAAAGCTGTCAGTACTGGAGAGCCTGCTTCTGTTGGATCCACTAGGTGGTCAATATACCAGCGAGCTGCAAGAGGGATCGCCGTCAATAAAAGACTAGTCAGGAAGGTAAAGGCTAAGGCTAGGGCTGTTAACCACTTATAACGCCACATGTAAGTCAAGAGCCGCTTCATCACATGAGCTTCAGATGTTTTCATTCAGCTTTCCCTCCATTTCTTCTGATAATTGTTGGGCTTGGTAGGTTTCATAGTACCAACCTTTTTGAGCCATTAATTCCTCGTGATTTCCTCGCTCCTTGATCTGTCCATTCTCCATTACCAGAATCAAATCCGCATGAACGATCGCTGATAGGCGATGGGCTGTGATGATCGTTGTTTTCCCCTTGCGTTCCTGCTTCATATTTTCAATGATTTGGTGCTCCGTTTTAGCATCTACTGCAGACAGTGAATCATCCAAGATTAAGATCTCAGGATTCATGACCAAAGCACGACTCATGGCAATCCGTTGCTTTTGTCCGCCAGAAAGAGAGACCCCTCTCTCTCCCAGCACTGTCTCCATCTGGTCTGGCATGGCCAGAATATCTTCATAGACTCCACAAGTTCTCAGAGCCTTCATCACCTCTTCCTCCTTGATCTGTGGATCTGAAAAAGCGACATTCTCGCGAATGGTCATGGCAAAGAGAATCTGATCTTGAGGGACGTAGCCGATCAAGCTTCGAAGATCTTCTAAGCGATAATGTTTGATGGAGATTCCATTGAGCAAGATATCTCCCTGCTCCAAGTCGTGCTCTCTAAGCAAGAGACGCAACAAGGTGGTCTTTCCAGATCCAGTTGGACCCACAATTCCAAGGGTTTGCCCTTTTTCTAAATGAAAGACAACCTTTTCAAGGACAGGCTCTTTCTCATAGGCGAATTCTTCAATGTCATATTCCAGATCGCCATTTTGAATGTTTTTGACTGGTTGACTTGGATCTTGGATATCAGGTGTTTCTGCTAAAAGTGTCTCAATCCGATCATAGGAAACGCTAGCACGCTGACTAATATTAAACAAGAAGCCCATAGCTTGAAGGGGCCAGACGAGCATATTTAGATAGGTAATAAAGGTTACGATTTGTCCAACTGTCAGGCTCCCTTCCTGAACAAATAGCCCCCCGAAGTAGAGCGTCAAGACATAGGAGAGACCGACAAAAAGAAGAGTGGTCGGATCAAA
The DNA here is from genome assembly GCF_019929185.1 of Streptococcus parasanguinis. Lineage (GTDB taxonomy): Bacteria > Bacillota > Bacilli > Lactobacillales > Streptococcaceae > Streptococcus > Streptococcus parasanguinis_O. Next base: position 46,699 of record NZ_JAHZPC010000001.1, on the reverse strand, counting down.
CAAAGCATTGTAACCGGCGGAAGTCATATTCTTTGAAAAGACCATTTGATTGGTCTTTTCAAAAGCCTGAATCTCATCTGCCTGAAAGCCAAAGGATTTGGTCACCTTGACTCCTGATACTGATTCCTGAACAAAGTTGTTCAACTCTGAGAAGCCTTCTTGGGCCTCTTTGAAGGCTTTGTGATTTTTGCGTCCAATGGCTGAAGTCACTACCACCATAACCGGTAGGGGCAAAATAGCCAAGAGGGTTAAGCGCCAATCAATCATGAAAAACATGCTGACTAGGGTCACCAAGGCTGTCACAGAAGCATCTACAGCAGACATAACCCCACCACCAGCAAACATGGTTACCGCATTGATATCATTAGTAGCATGGGCCATGAGATCCCCTGTCCGATAACGCTGATAAAAAGACGGAGACATGAGCGTAAATTGCTTAAACAAACGGTAACGCAAGATCCGAGCCAACTTATTGGCAGTTCCAAAAATATAGCGTCTCCAGACAAAACGAAGGCCATACATAGCAAGAGCTGCGAGGACCAAAAGAGCGATATCTACAACTAACTGCCCCAGCGTCAGCCTTCTTTTATCGATCAAATCGATCACAAGTCCCATGATTCTTGGAGGAATGAGATTTAAAAAACTAACCAAGATCAAAGACCCTATCCCGATCAAGTATCGCTTCTTCTCCAATTTAAAAAACCAAGATAATTTTCTTAACAGATGCATCTTATTTCCCCTTTTTGGTGAGTTGCCAGCTACTATCCACCAGAGCAAATAAGTCCTCATCAGTAATTGTTTCATCTAGAGGAATACTCACCCAATATTTTTTATTCATATGAAAAGCTGGATAAATCCCTTTCTGCTGGATGAAATGGGCTACTTGATCAGACTTAACATTCAAAACTTCTATTTTCCCAGACTTGCCAGCATCCAGTTTTTTCCAATCAATGGTCATAAAGACACCATACCACTTGAGGGTGTCTCGGTGGCGAATGGCACCCGATTCCGGAGATCTCTCCCACAAATACTCAATCGTTCCCTGATAGTTCAGGGAAATATAGGACATGAGACGCTTGGCTTGAGGATAGAGAAATTCTTCTACCTCAAAACAAGCTTGCCGAATCCTTGCAAGACTTTCCTGACAGGCTTCCCTGACTTGGCCGACGAAATTTCCTTGTAGCTGTTCCAGATGGATCTGGATATACTCGTCCCCTGTATCCTGATCATAGACCTGAAAAGAAATCTTCTGGTCGCAGACACGGACCTTTAAGAGAAAAGTGTCAGATAAGACGGGACACTGGTATGCATAGCCTGCCCCTCTCTTCTCAAATCCGTAAGCCAATCCCTTTTCTGGCTGAAAGGTGTACCGGTCAAAATAATGCTCTAAAAACATTTTCTCTCCCTTATTCATTTTTGCACTAGAAGAGGCTGGAAACAACGTCCCCAACCTTGATAACGGATCTTCAAAACTACTTCAAGCAGTGATCGTTTCTTCTTTAAAACACGATGCGCGTGCCATGCAGTTGACAAACGCCCAATTGCTCCAAAAAGAGCTGACGATTGTCAAGGGTCACACCTCCACCTGGCAGGATCTGAATTTTTCCCTTAGCCGCATCTAATAAACGATGATAGTGGGCAAAACGTTGCTCTAGTGGGTCACCTGGACTTCCAGCTCGTGTTAAAATGCGGGCCACACCTTGTTCAGAAAGCCACTCAATCGCTTCTAGCTGATCTGTATGAGCTAACTCATCAAAGGCCATATGAAAGACAACCTCTGCCTCTCCACAGGCTGCTAGTAAAAGCTGCATGATCCTCTGGTCCAACTTTCGATCGCTCGTCAGCGCTCCCAGCACAAAACAAGTAACCCCTATTTCTTTCGCAGCACGAATATCCGTCAGCATAGCTTCGACTTCCAGATCAGTGTAGACAAAATCGCCACCACGGGGTCGGATAATGACACATAGATCCACAGACTTCTCTCTTGTCAGTTTGATTGCTTCATTGATCACACCTATACTCGGTGTGGTCCCGCCTACTGCCAGGTTGTCGCACAGTTCAATGCGACCTGCCCCAGCAGCAATCGCCTTATCAATATAATTTAAATTCTCTGCACAAAATTCAAAGACAAGCATGACAACTCCAATTACAAAGACTTAAAACAAGGATATACTAACAGTTACCTTAGCATTGCCATTTTCCACTCTCGCTTTTGAGATACTATAGCCTGCTTGAGGGATCTCAAGGGTGATTTGATCACCATTCACTGTAAAGCCGCCTCCATTTTGATTGGATTGATCCTTCAAATAGTTGAGAACCAAGAATTTTGGAATGGGCATTTTCCCTAATTTAGCACCGGTCACAGTCAAATTCATGACATTGTTTTCAACTTGACCGGTCATGGTTAAATCTAGATAGCTATCAACTGGCCCTAAGGAAACAGGAACTTTGACGTGAAGGTCATTGCCATCCATTCCTAGTGCCATCTTTTGATAGTCAGAATTGTCAAGGGCAGAACCAGCACTTGATTTTACGACCTGACTTAATTGTACAGAATTGAGACTTAGCTCAGTTGAGAGTCCTTCCGTGCTCACAGAGGCGTTTGAAACAGCATTTTGAGCCAACTCAATCAAAGAACTCCCTGCCTGCACATTTCTCAGTTGCTCCCCTTCAGGGATAGATCCAGGAACCAACAAGATCACTAATAACATAAATAAAACGATCACCATGCCAATTAGGCGTCTCATCCACTTAAACATCTGCTCCTCCAATACGTGAAAAGTTGTATTCTTATTGTACCCTAAATCTAAAGAAATTGCGACTAAGAGGAGCCTTTAGAAAGCAAAAGAGACCGAGGAAACCTCGCATCTCTCTGTGCATTATTTCGATTTAATATAGTTAACACCATCTGCTTTTGGCGCAACTGCTTGTCCGAAGAAGGCTGCCAAGACAACCATGGTCAAGACATAAGGCGCAATTTGCAAGTAGATGGATGGGATACCTTTAAGCAAAGGCAATTGATTCCCGATAACAGCCAAACTTTGTGAAGCTCCAAAGAAGAGACTAGCAAGCATGGCCCCGATTGGGTTCCATTTCCCGAAAATCATAGCCGCAAGGGCGATAAATCCAGGACCTACAATTGTAGTTACTGCAAAGTTAACAGAAACTGACTGAGCGTAAATAGCTCCTCCGATACCTGCTAAGGCACCTGAGATCATCACTCCTAAGTAGCGCATTCTATAAACATTGATTCCCAAAGTATCTGCTGCTTGTGGGTGTTCACCTACTGAACGAAGACGCAATCCAAATTTCGTCTTGAACATGATAAACCAAGCAAAGAATGAAAATAGAATCGCAACCCAGCCGATGATGCTGGCATTGTTGAAGAAAATATCCCCAATGACCGGAATTTTAGATAAGACCGGAATGGATGTTTTCCCAAAGGCAACTTTGATATTATCAGTTTGCCCCTTGTTGTACATCGCTTTAACAAGGAAGACCGCAAGTGGAGGTGCCATCAAGTTCAATACTGTACCTGAGACGATATGGTCAGCACGGAAATGAATGGTTGCCACCGCGTGGATCAAGGAGAAGAGTACTCCAATCCCTGCAGCAACGATCAAGGACAACCATGGTGTCAAACTTCCTAACTCAGGCTCAAAAGTCAAGTTAAAGATAATACCTGAGAAGGCTCCCATAACCATGATTCCTTCCAGACCAACGTTAACAACCCCAGCGTGTTCTGAGTATGCTCCTCCGATACTTGTGAAGATCAGCGGCGCTGCATACACAATCATAGAGGAAACAAGAATACTTAAAATTGTTACAATACTCATTAGTTTGCTCCTCCTTTTTTAGCTGAACGCATCGAGATCATCTTTTCAATAATGTAGTGGGCACATACGAAGAAGATAATAGATGCTGTCACAATTTGAACGACTTCTTCAGGGATGGCAGCTGGCTTCATACCAACTCCCCCAATTTGAAGTGCACCAAACAAGAAGGCAGCAAATGGAATACCAATTGGTGAATTCATCGCAAGAAGGGCTACGGCCATTCCGTTAAATCCAACACTCATCGAGCTGGTTTGAACGTAGACATTTGAGTAAATACCCAGACCTTCTGCTACCCCACCAATACCAGCAAGAGCACCAGAAATGATCATAGAAAGGATAATGGTCCGTTTTGCAGACATCCCTGCGTATTCCGCCGCATTCGCATTGAGACCAACGGCACGGATTTCAAAACCAAGTGTTGTTTTCTTCATCAAGAACCAGATGACCACCACTGCGATGATGGCAAAGAAGATCCCGATGTTCATTTGTGATTTGTCCGTCAAATTACGCAACCACTCCGTCTGGTAGACAGCATTGGCTCCCACATCAATGGTTGAGTCCTTATTTTTCATCAAGGAAGCTGGGAAGCTATGAATCAAGGCATTCCCACCATAGAGAACAATGTAGTTCATCATAATGGTGATGATGACCTCACTGGTTCCGAGATAGGCACGAAGGAAACCAGGAATCGCTCCAATAAATCCACCTGCGACAGCCGCAATCAAAACGGTCATCGGAATCATCAGTAAGCGAGGCATATTTGGGAAGGAAAGGGCAAACCAAGTCGCCATGATCCATCCAGCAAAAGCCTGACCAGGAAGTCCAACGTTAAAGAAGCCGGCCCGGCTGGCTACTGAAAACCCAAGAGCAACCAAAATCAGTGGCCCCATGGCACGGGAAATATTTCCCCAACTCTTAATCGAACCAAAGGCTTTCTTAAACAGCAATTCGTATCCCCAAAGGGCATCATAGCTGAAGGCCCACATAATAATGGCACCCAAGACCAATCCTAAAAGGACAGACACCAACGGAACGGCAATTTGTTTTAAATTCTTATTCATTTGATGCTCCCTCCTTTACTTGTCCACCTGCCATGAGGATTCCAAGTTCTTGCTTATTCGTTGTTTCAGGGGTTACGATCCCTTGGATCTTCCCATCATGAATAACCGCAATACGGTCAGAAACATTCAAAATTTCATCTAATTCAAAGCTGACAACCAGAACGGCTTTTCCATTATCCCGTTCTTGAATCAAACGTTTGTGGATATATTCAATCGCTCCAACATCCAATCCACGAGTCGGCTGGCTAACGATCAAGAGATCTGGATCGCGATCGATTTCCCGAGCGATAATGGCTTTTTGCTGGTTCCCTCCAGAGAGAGCCTTAGCAGGTACCACTTCACTGGCTGCACGAACGTCAAACTCTTCCATCAACTTCTTGGCATAAGAGGTAATATTTGGATAATTCAAAATACCATTCTTGCTAAGAGGTTCTTTATAGTAGGTTTGAAGGGCAATGTTTTCAGAGATCATCATGTCAAGGACTAATCCATCCCGATGACGGTCTTCAGGGACGTGCCCTACCTTCATTTCTGTGATTTGACGTGGACGAAGTCCTACAACATCCTTGCCTTTAATCTTGATTGAACCAGATTTTACCTTCCGTAGACCTGTAAACGCTTGGATCAACTCAGACTGACCATTTCCGTCAATCCCTGCGATCCCCACGACTTCACCAGCACGAAGTTCCAGTGAAAGATTCTTAACAGCTGGGACACCCCGGTTTTCGTTTACAACCAAGTTTTCGATCGACAAGACGACTTCTTTCGGTTGAGAAGGACCTTTCTCCGTTTTAAAGGAAACAGAACGACCGACCATCATTTCGGCCAAGTCTTGGTTGGTAGCTCCACCAATCTCGACTGTCTCAATTGATTTCCCACGACGGATAACCGTTACCCGGTCTGAAACAGCACGAATTTCATCCAACTTGTGCGTAATCAAGATAATGGATTTTCCTTCATTTGCCAAGTTCTTCATGATTGTCATCAATTCTTCGATTTCAGCTGGTGTCAACACCGCAGTTGGTTCATCGAAGATTAGGATGTCGGCTCCACGATAAAGCGTCTTTAAAATTTCCACACGTTGCTGCGCACCGACGGAAATATCCTCAACTTTAGCATTTGGATCCACTGCTAAGCCATATTTTTTAGACAAATCAAGGATATCTTGACTGGCTTTCTTAAGATCCAAAATACCATGTTTAGTGGTTTCAGACCCAAGGATGATATTTTCAGCAACAGTGAAGGCTTCAACCAACATAAAGTGTTGGTGCACCATTCCAATTCCTAAAGAAGCTGCTTTTGAAGGTGAGTCTAGGTTAACAGTTTTTCCATTTACCACGATGTCTCCGCTAGTTGGTTCCAACAAACCAGCCAACATATTCATCAGGGTAGATTTCCCTGCACCATTTTCTCCAAGAAGTGCATGGATTTCACCTTTGCGCAACTGAAGATTAATCTTGTCATTTGCTACAAAGTCACCAAATTTTTTGGTAATCTCACGCATTTCGATGACATATTCGTGTGTCATGTGGGGTGTTTCCTTTCAAATCAATTTTTATTTCAATAAAACCTATTAAGACAGCTAATAGATTTTACTGAGACAAAAATGTCTCAATTTATTAAAAGGAACGGCCCTTGAAGGTCGGGCCGATCCAATCAATGATTATTTTTCAGGAACTTTAAGTGACCCGTCAAGGATCTTAGCTTTAGCGTCTTCGACAGCTTTTTTAGCTTCTGCAGAAAGATTGTCAGTTGTCAAGTCAACTCCACCATCTTTCAAGCTATAAGTAATCACTTTACCGCCAGGGAATTTACCATCAGCAGTTTTCTTAGCCAAGTCTTTTACAGATTCTCCGACTTTCTTCAAGCTTGAAGCCAATACAAAGTTAGATTTTTTACCATCTTTAGAAGTGTATTCACCTTCAGCTTTTTGGTCACGGTCAACACCAAGAACCCAAACTTTTTCGTCTTCATTTTTCTTCTCGTTCAAGTCTTTAGCTTCAGAGAAGACACCTGCACCAGTACCACCAGCTACTTGGTAGATAACGTCTGCACCTGCAGCATATTGTGCAGCAGCAATTGTTTTACCTTTAGCAGAGTCACCGAATGAACCAGCGTAGTCTACTTGAACTTTGATAGATGGGTCAACAGATTTAACACCAGCTTCAAATCCAGCGCGGAAACGAGTGATAACTTCACTTTCCATACCACCTACAAAACCAACTTGTTTAGTTTTTGTAGTTTTCGCAGCAGCGATACCAGCAAGGTAACCAGCTTCGTTATCGGCATAAACAGCAGATGCTACGTTCTTTTGTCCTTCAATACGGTCATCGATGATGACATAGTTCACATCTTGGTTGTCTTTTGCAGCTTTTTTAACAGAGTCGCTCAAGGCAAAACCAACACCAAAGATCAATTTGTAGTCGTTAGAAACAGCTTCATCAAGGTTTGTCGCATATTGAGATTCATCTGTTGATTGGAAGTAGTCAAATCCGTTCCCTTTAGAAAGACCGTTTTCTTTACCCCAAGCTTGCAAACCTTCCCAAGCAGATTGGTTGAATGATTTGTCATCCACACCACCAGTATCGGTAATGATAGCAGCTTTCAAATCTGTTTTAGATTCTGAGTTTGCGCTATCTTTTTTAGACGCACGATTTCCACATGCTGCAAGTCCGATAGCAGCGACAGTTACTAGACCAAGGCCTAGCCATTGTTTCTTGTTCATTACTGAACCTCCTAAATTATTGTGCAACATTGTTGCGAAGTATTGAAAGGGTCAAAAGACCGCCTCACAGACCTATTAAGTCAGGTCTGTAAAGGAATATGGAAGTAATTCCTTGACCGTCATCACGACCGTCGATTTATCTTTAGATACTAAGGTTACAGGAAGGTCTGGCTCAAAAAATTCAGCCATGACCTGGCGACAAGCACCACATGGAGAGATGGGCTTTTCTGTTTGCCCGTAGACAATCAGCTCTTTGAACTCACGAGCTCCTTCAGAAACTGCTTTAAAAATAGCTGTCCGTTCCCCACAGTTGGTTAAACCAAAACTGGCATTTTCGATATTGACCCCTGTATAGATTTCTCCATCCTTCGTTAGCAGTACAGCTCCAATTGGGAAATGAGAGTAGGGCACATAGGCTTGTTGACTCACTTCAACTGCTAAGTTGATCAATTCAGTAGTCGCCATGAGCCACTTTTCCTTCCATGATTGCTACACCAGAGGAAGTTCCGATACGGGTCGCACCAGCTTCGATAAATGCAAGAGCATCTTCATAAGAGCGAGCTCCACCAGAAGCTTTAACACCCATGTCTGGTCCAACTGTTTGACGCATTAAGGCTACATCTTCTACCGTCGCTCCTCCAGTTGAGAAACCAGTTGAAGTCTTCACAAAGTCAGCTCCAGCTGACTTTGCAATCTGACAAGCGACGATCTTTTCATCGTCTGTTAAGAGACACGTCTCAATGATGACTTTGACCAGCTTATCACCGCTTGCTTCGACAACAGCTTGGATATCTTCTTCAACTAGTGCTAAATTCTTAGACTTCAAAGCACCGATATTAATGACCATGTCAATTTCATCGGCACCATTTTGAATAGCATTTTTTGTTTCACACGCTTTGACAAAAGGGGTATTTGCTCCCAAAGGAAAACCAATGACGGTACAAACTTTTACATCTGAATCGCGCAAGCCCTCAGCCGCAAAATTCACCCATGTTGGGTTCACACAGACACTGGCAAAATCATATGCCTTAGCTTCTTCGATCAATTTTTCGATCTGTTCTTGTTGCGCATCTGGTTTTAAAAGAGTGTGATCAATATATTTATTTAACTTCATACAATCTCCTGAGCTACTTAAGATATTATTTCAATAATTTCTTTAACGCTTTCAGCCCCTTCTAGTATTTTAACATTTTTTTTGAATTCTGTAACGCTTTCTTGTGAATTTTTTTCATTCACGAAAATACGAGCAATGCGTTCCCCTTTTTTAACGTGCTCTCCCACTTTTTTGTCAAATACAATCCCTGTTTCATAATCAAGCGGATCCGATTTGACAGCACGGCCAGCACCAAGTCGCATGGCTAACAGGCCAAATTCCATGGCAGGTAAAGCTGCAATAACGCCATCTTGATCTGCTGTTACTTCAAGGACCTGATCTACTTTGACGGGACGATGCAAATCCTCTAAGTTTCCACCTTGTGCCACGACCATTTCTTCAAACTTGGCTAAGGCTCGTCCATTGCTCAAGTGTTCATGAATGGCTTCAATTGATTGATCTACATTGGCCAATTTCAACATGATTTGTGCTAATTCACAAATAAACTCTGTGACATCAGCACGCCCCTGTCCTTTTAGAATATCCAGGGCTTCCAAAATCTCTAAACGATTACCAATGCTGGTTCCCAAAGGTTGGCTCATATCTGTAATGACAGCGATGGTTTTCCGACCCACTGCATTTCCAAGATCCACCATGGTACGAGCTAGTTCACGCGCCTCTTCAATGGTCTTCATAAAGGCCCCTTCTCCAACGGTGACATCGAGAAGAATGGCATCAGCACCAGCTGCAATTTTCTTACTCATGACGGAGCTAGCAATCAAAGGAATGGTGTCCACTGTCGCTGTCACATCACGCAGAGCATACAAGAGTTTGTCTGCTTTTACGAGTTGGTCGGATTGACCAATGACCGATAAGCCGATCTCCTGCACCTGCTGGATAAATTCCTCTTGGTTCCGTTCAATCTGGAAACCTTTAATGGATTCCAACTTATCGATGGTCCCACCTGTGTGGCCTAAGCCACGACCACTCATTTTTGCAACCGGCACTCCGAAACTTGCAACCAAAGGCACCAAGACCAAGGTTACCTTGTCTCCTACACCACCAGTCGAGTGTTTGTCCACCTTGATTCCTGGAATAGCTGACAGATCAAACTGTTGCCCCGTTTGGACCATCTTCATGGTCATATGAGAGATTTCTTCCGTCGTCATCCCTTTAAAATAAACAGCCATAGCAAAAGCGGACATTTGGTAATCTGGAACCGTTCCAGCAACATAGCCCTCAATCAGCCATTCAATTTCTTCCTTGTTTAAGGCAAGACCATCTCTTTTTTTCTGAATGATATCTACTGCTCTCATGATTCTTTCTCACTTCTTAAAATATAATAGCCTTTGTCTTTTTTTACGATTTCACAATTGCCAAACGTCTCTTCCATCTTGGCCTTAGCGCTCGGAGCCCCTTGTTTTTTCTGAATGACAATGGTCAAGTCTCCACCTGGTTTCAAATGTTCAAAACTACCGGTGATCACTTGGTGGACCACTTTCTTACCAGCTCGGATCGGCGGATTACTGATTACATGGTCAAAGACCCCTTCGACTGCTTCATAGACATCCGAAGAAAAGATCTGAACTTCCACGCCGTTTCGGCTAGCATTTTTCTTAGCCAAGTCTAGTGCCCTCTCATTGACATCGACCATGGTCACTGCGACTCCCTGGGCTTTAGCTAGAGAGAGGCCAATTGGACCATAGCCACAGCCAACATCGAGGACACTTTCCCCTTCTTGAAAATCCAGGGTTGATAAGAGCACCTGGCTTCCATAGTCAATCATTTTTTTACTAAAGACGCCGGCGTCCGTATAAAAATTCATCTTTTGTCCCAATAAAACAACAGCCAGATCATGAATATCATGGGCTGCATCTGGGTTTACATCGAAATACATTTTACTCATAAGGTTATTTTATCATAATTCACTCCTTTTTTAAATCGTTTACATGACCTCTAAAAATTGGTATACTAAAGACTACAATAGGAGTGACATATGGACAAAGAATTTCTACATTTTGAAAAAATTAATCGGGAAACCTGGCAAAATTTGCACCGCAAAACCACCCCACCACTCTCTCAAACAGAGCTCAATTCTATTAAAAGTTTTAACGACCGCATCAACCTCCAAGATGTACGTGACGTCTACCTGCCTTTGACAAACCTGATTGGAATCTACAAGCGTTCCAAAGAAGATTTGGCCTTCTCAAAAGGTATTTTTCTTCAAAAAACGAGTGAGCGCCAACCCTTTATCATTGGTGTTTCAGGAAGCGTAGCGGTTGGAAAATCTACCACTAGCCGTTTACTTCAAATCCTGCTGTCACGAACCTTCGAAGGCTCGACTGTAGAGTTGGTAACAACGGATGGTTTTCTCTATCCAAATGCTATCTTAAAAGAACAAGAGATCCTCAATCGAAAAGGATTTCCGGAAAGCTATGATATGGAATTGCTCCTTGATTTTCTCAATCAAATTAAAAACAACAAGAGAGTAGAAATCCCTGTCTATTCCCACGAAATATACGATATTGTCCCAGATGAGAAGCAAACCATTTTACCGGCTGATTTTGTCATTGTCGAAGGGATCAATGTCTTTCAAAATCCACAAAATGACAGTCTCTATATGACCGATTTCTTTGATTTTTCGATCTATGTGGATGCCGCGGTCGACGATATCGAATCTTGGTATATCGATCGCTTCCAAAAACTCCTTGCATTAGCTCAGAATGATCCTAATAACTACTACTATCGATTTACAGAGCAACCCCTAGAAGAAGTTTTAAGCATGGCCCATCAGGTCTGGGAATCCATTAATTTAGTCAACTTGCAGCATTACATCCAACCAACCAGAAACCGAGCTGATCTGATTCTCCATAAGGCAACCAACCATGAAATCGACGAAATTTATCTCAAACGCTAGAGAAAATGGCCTTTTAACGGTACTTTTTTAAGGAAAAGCTATTTTAGGCTTGTCAAATCTTAACTTTTCATATATAATGAGATAGTTAGATTATCAATGGAGGTGAATAACTTGGCAAACATTAAATCAGCTATCAAACGCGCTGAATTGAACGTTAAACAAAACGAAAAAAACTCAGCTCAAAAATCAGCTATGCGTACTGCAATCAAAGCTTTTGAAGCAAACCCATCTGAAGAACTTTACCGCGCTGCTAGCTCAGCTATCGATAAAGCAGAAACTAAAGGTTTGATCCACAAGAACAAAGCTAGCCGTGATAAAGCACGTCTTGCAGCGAAACTTGGTTAATCAAGAACAGCATAAAAATCAAGCTCTCCGGAGCTTTTTTTGTGCCTAATTTTTTAAAAGGTGCTTATGAAAATCGTTATTATCGGCTATTCTGGCTCAGGTAAATCCACCTTGGCTGAAAACTTAGCCCGCCACTACTCCATTCCAAAGCTCCACATGGATACCCTTCAATTTCAACCGGGCTGGATAGACAGTGACCGGGATTGGATGGAGAAAGAGATGAGACAGTTTCTCGGCGATCATAAAGACTGGGTCATTGATGGCAATTACTCTTGGTGCTGCTATGAGGAAAGAATGGAGCAAGCGGACCAGATTATCTTTCTCAACTTCTCTCGTTGGAACTGCCTCTTTAGAGGCTGGAAACGATACCGCCGTTATAAAGGCCGAGTCCGTGAGAGTATGGCGGCAGGTTGCCCCGAACGCTTTGACTGGGAATTCATCCGTTGGATCCTTTGGGACGGTCGCCAAGCTAGACAGGTCACACGCTATCAGACTGTCAACCAAACCTATCCAGACAAATTTATCTCTCTTAAAAACCAAAAAGAACTGGATGCGTTTCTAAAAAACATATAATAAAAAGGTTGGGATATCAATCCCAACCTTTTCTTATTTATCAACGTAATCGCCACCGGTGAAGCCATAGTATTCTTCCAGACTCAAACCTGAGTCCGCGATATCTTGCGCTTCTTTTCCGATATAGCGGAGATGCCAGCTTTCTGGCATGTAGCCTGTCACTTTTTCTTTTCCTTCTTGGTAACGAACCACAAAGCCATATTTAGCAGCATTCTTGAGCAACCACTTACTTGGTCCAGGTTCGGTTACCAAATTACCACTGGTATCGATTAAATCAAAGGTCAAACCAGTTTGGTGTTCACTATAACCCGGTCTTGCAGAATAACGATCGGCGGCTTCCTGACCATCTTGATTGACATAGTTTTGGTAGAGGCCAACTTGGGTATCGTAGCTACGAAAACCACTATATTGGTCACTGATCGGATATCCTTCTGCCTGCATGGCTGCGATCAATTCATGAAGGGCTGAAACAGCTTCAGGATCTTCACCTGGGTTAAAGTCAGGCGACAAGGGATAATGTTTGTTGGCGATCATAACCTCACCATATTTCCCTTTGACACTATAGTAAGAACCATTATAGCTGACACCAGAGTCCACTTTGACATCTGACTTACCAGCTTTTGAAGACTCTTCTTTGCCAGTCTCTTTTGACGTATCCTTTGCAGAAGACGTTTCTTTGGAAGACTTGGTTTGCGTTTGTTTGCTTTCTTCTTTTGCAGAAGATTTAGAACTAGTGGAATGAGATTGGGAGCAAGCTGTCAGGGTTAACAAGGCAACTGTCACCAAAGTTAATTTGGAAAATCTTGCTTTCATGGGAATCTCCTATGATTCTTTTGTTACGACAATATCTGTAATCACATAACTTGCACCTACTTTTTTCAAGGTGTAGGTCTTGTACTTGCGGTTTTGTGAATCTGGATGGCTATCTGTATAATGCACGGTAAAGTCTTCATAAGTCTTGATCGTTACCACACCATTTTCTTCCGTGACACTTTGAATGTCCAAAGCTCCTGGAGTATAGTAGTCAATCTTAGCCTTTCGAACACCATCACCAGTTGTGAACTCAACCATGTCTTTGTAGGCTTGACTTTGTGTGTCATAGTATTTAGAGTAGGTGTTATTTCGATTTGAAACGGAGCTAAAGACAGCGTCGCGGTACTCTTTCAAGAATTCTTCCGCCAAGGTCCGATTTTGTTCTTCTTTGGCAGCTTGCGCTTTCTTAGCATCTTGTGCACTCTTGATGCGTTTTAGGGTATCTTTGGCTAGTTTAAGTTCGATCGGATCGTTCTCACCCTCTTCAATCGTCACCTTAGCCTTTTCAGTTGTATAGGTTTCCCCATTCATGTTGAAGACGGCATGTACTTCAATTTCTTGATAAGGAATGCTGTCTACTTCAAAGGTCGTGCTGGTTCCGACTTCTTTGCCGTTGACCACAACCTTCACATCCGTTGGGTTTTCAACTTCATCTGGGAACTCAACTTCTAAATTGCGTTTTTCAGAATTCAACTGCAATTCTAAATTATTCTTTGTTGCTTTTTTAGGATTGAGATGGATCTTAGAAGTAACATTTCCGACCTCTGTTTTAGCAGTCAATTCCATTTCTTTTGTATTGTAATGGAAATAACCAAGGTCTGTCACTGCATCTTTCTTCAAGGTCACTGTTTTATTGGCAGCCACTTTGAGTTTGGCTTGATCCAAATTGGTCTTGACCTTCACTTGCACTGGATAGCTGGCCACACGGTATTCTTGGAAGATTCCAAATTTCTTGTCCGCTTTTTCCAAACCAAAGATCTTGTTTCCAGATTTATCCGTATAGCTGCCTTCTCCACCATTATCAATGATCTTGTTCAACTCTGTGCCGATATCGACCCCTTGATCTTCCATGCTGGTAATAAAGCTTTCGGCTTCATCCTTTGTCCATTTATCGTTATCGGTTGAAAGCAGATCTGCTGCTTCGCGATAATCCTTGGTGTCCACTGCCTTAATAAATTTATCTGCAGTCACTTCGACACGCGTTGTTGACTGGAAGTAAAAGAAGGCTGCTACCAAAGCTATCACAAGGACTGCAATAGCAGAAATAATCCCAATTTTCTTCTTGGAAAGTTTCTTTTCACCCTTCGTTTTAGGGGCCTTTTGTTTTTTCTGAGCTGGGCCTGCTTCTGTAACATTTGGACCAGCAAAGACCTGCGTTTGCTCAGCGGCAAGTGGAGCTGTATACTCTTTAGTTTGCTGTTGAGGGACATATTCCTGTGTTTCTTCTGTTGAATCTGGGGTCGCAAATTCTGCTTCAGGCACAGGTCCTACAAAAAACTCGAAGTTTTGACTTTTAGCCGCGGTAAATTCTTCTGCACTTGGCTTGCGGCCATAGGTTTCTTCAAAATGTTGCAACCAAGCCTGTCGAGGTGCTAGAAGTGGATCGACATTCTTCACTTCTTCAACTGGTTCAACCACTGGTTCCTCGACAGGAGCTACTTCCTCTGCTGGGGCATTCCCAGCGATATACTGAATTTGTTTCAAATCAAATCCACAAGCTTTCCCAGCCATAAACTCTTCTGGTGACGGTTTGCGACCAATCACTTTTTCAAATAATTCAACCCATTTCTTTTGCATGGATCTCTTCTCCCTCATTATAAAATAGGGAAAGTGGGTTCCCCCACCTTCCGTTTTGTGATATTGTTAGAATCCAAAGTTAGAGAAATTTGGAGCACTTGGAATAAATCCTACGGCTACTTGTTCTAAAATACGAGCATTCACATAAATGACAAAGATGGCAATGAGAAGCAAGACAACAGATGATGCTACTAGAAGCAAGAATTTATCTGCTTTAAAGCTTGTCTTGTTCAACCCTTGATGAACGACATAGCATGTTCCAACAAAGAACAAGAAGAAAATAAGGAAGTTTACAAAGCCATAAAATTCATAAACTTTTACAAGACCTACTAAGAAAGCAAGGAGGGCAAGTGGCAATGTGTAAACAGACAAACGTCCAAACTCTTCAAATGAACGACCGTAACTGTATTCCTTATCTTGAAGAACCACACGACGAACAAAGAATCCAGCTACTTGGAAGGCGTAAAGGCTAAAGAATAGGGAAATCAATGTCAACATAAAGGCACGGAAATCCATTCCATAACCACCTGTAAATCCACTAGCTGTGAAGAATGTCCCCAAGGTCAAGACAAAGGCAGTCAAGACATACTGTAAAATTCCGTTAAGTGCTTTTGGATTTTCTACAGCCGTTGGACGTTTCAAAGCTGAAAGGAACCAATTCCAGTAACCACCAACGGCTACACCAAATTGACTTGGTTGGGCAGGATAAGGTTGTCCTGGTTGACCTTGGTAAGGAGCTTGTTGATAAGCTGCTTGAGTAGGTTGTTGGTAGGCTTGCTGTGGAGCTTGAGGGGCAGGCTCTTGAACTGGAGCTGCGACTGGTTCTTCTGTAGGAGCAGTTGGAGCTGCAGAAGCTGCTGGTGCTGCAGGAGCTGCAGGAGCTGCTGGTGCTGCTGGTGCTGCAACAAACTCTGGAGCTTGAGGAGCTGCGACTGGTTCTTCAGTAGGGGCAGTTGGCGCTGCGACAAAGTCTGGAGCTTGTGGGGCTTCTGGCGCTGCAACAAACTCTGGGGCTTGTGGAGCAGCAACTGGTTCTTCCACAGGTGCAGTTGGTGCTGCGACAAATTCTGGGGCTTGTGGGGTTTCTGGAACCACTACTTCTTCTTGAAATTCTCCTGCAGCCAGTGCTTGAGCAATTTCTTCTGCACTAGCAGAACGACCATTTACAGCTTCGAAATAATCCAGCCAATCTTGTTTTGACATAATGAATCTCCTTAACTATTGTTTATACTAGGGTATTATACAAAATTTCTGAACCATTTTCAATGAAAGACTGGAAAATCCCTGTAATATCTTTTGAAAAACATACAAATTCTACTCATTTTTAGAAATTAGTAAAGAAAAAGAGGCTGGGCAAAAACTGTCCAGCCTTTGATGTTTGATAGGAATAAGTGCAAGACGCAGTGGTTGAGTGGGCTCTACTACGCTGATTGCATCAGCTTTTACAGCCCTACTCAACTGTGCGGAGGTGGGACGACGAAATCGAATTCTAACGAATTACCGATTTCTGTCCCACTCTCTTTTTATTAGGATTCAAATGCATCCATGCCACCTTGGACGTTGGTCACATCGTAGCCTTGCTCTTCCAAAAATTGGCAAGCACGTGCTGAGCGTCGACCAGACTTGCAGATGACATAATAGGGCTGATCCTTCTCTAATTCCTGGAAGCGATCTGCTAACTCAGATAAGGGAAGAAGACGAACCCCATCTAAGTGAAGGGCATCATACTCTTCCTGCTCGCGTACATCAAGAACGTGTAAATCTCCTTTTTGATAAGCTTGGTAAAAGCTTGAAAATGGAATTTCTTTCATGATTTCTCCTTTGTTATGGAAGGGTTAGAATTTGATAGCTAAAGTCAATTGACTCTAAAAATCGGAACAAGTCTTGGGTTTTAATAAAGATCGTTTTTTCGTTGGTATTGGGATGAAAGGTCATGATCTCCTCTGACACAATGTCTTTATCGAAATAGACTCGAATATCTTTTTCTTCATTGTTCAATAAACCAAATGGAGAAACTGTTCCTGGCGGTAATTGCATTTTTTCAGCTAAAGAATCTGCTGAAGCCATGCGGATCCGGTTGGCTTCCACTTGCTCTTTGAAATCATCCATATCCAATGGCTTCTGGTCATCCATGATGAGCAGATAGTATTGGGTTTTCTTCTTGTTGGTCAAAAACATGGTCTTAGTCCGGATACCTTCTAAGCCTTCAATATAAGAATCCGCCTGCTCCGTCGTAAATGCAGGTGGGTGTTCCACCACATCAAATGAAATTCCCAACTCATCTAATTTTTCTTTAACTTGTTGATAAGGATCCATCTTCGCTCTCCTTTATTTTTGAATGATCTCTTGTACTAAGGTTTGCAATTCTGGGACCACTTCTGCCTCAAACCAAGGATTTTTAGCCATCCAGATTTGATTGCGAGGGGAAGGGTGAACAAGTGGAAAATAGGTTGGCAAATAATCTTTAAAATGGTGAACCCGTTCGGTTACCTTGCCACTAACCTTTTCATGAAGGTAGTATGCTTGGGCATATTGTCCAATTAAGAGGGTCAATTCAATATCCGGACACTCCTTGAGAAGTTGAGGGTGCCACTTTTCCGCAAAGCCTTTGCGAGGTGGAAGGTCACCAGATTTTCCATGCCCTGGGAAATAAAAGTCCATGGGGATGACCGCAAACAAACCAGAATTATAAAAGGTGTCTTCGTCAACTCCTAACCATTCGCGCAGGCGGTCACCACTCTTATCCTTCCAGTAAATACCAGCTTCTTCTGTCTTCATCCCTGGAGCTTGTCCGATAATATTGATACGAGCTGTCTTTGGGGCTGCAAAGAGTGGCTCGATCCCTTTCTCTGTATATTCTTTATTTTGAGGATCTGCCATAATGGCTTGTTTAATGCTTTCAATCGTTGACATAAGTCCTCCTTCTATGGAAAAACTCAGCCAGAAAAACTGGCCGAGTAGTAGATTATTTGATTAGTTCATAGATGGCTTCTGCGTAAATAGCTGCTGCTCGATAGAGATCTTCAACATCTGCGAACTCATTAGCTTGGTGCATAGTATTGACATAGTCTGGGAACATAGCACCAAAGGCAACCCCACGTTTCAAGAGACGACCAAAGGTACCACCACCGATCACTTGTTCATGTCCTTTGAGACCCGTTTGTTTTTCGTAAACACGCAAGAGGGTGGATACCAATTCATCATCCATCGGAACATAGTGAGGTGTGTGACCGTGGGCTGACAAGCTTACTGTAGCCACTCCTTCGATCTTTTCAAGGGTGGATTTGATGGTTTCAGGATCTGTACCTTGAGGGTAACGGATATTGAGGGCAATAGTGTTGTCTGCTTGGCTTTCATCAAAATGGAAGACACCTGCATTCATGCTCAATGGTCCCATTTTGGCATCTGTATGGGCAATACCTAATTTTTCACCGGCAAAATCTTCGTGAAGAAGCGAAGCTGTCACATGAAGGTAAGCCTTAGCAGCGCCACCAAAATCAAATTGGTTCAACAAGAGCGCTAAGTAGGTTGCACCATTGATCCCATCTTCAGGAGTTGATCCGTGAGCCGATTTCCCAATAATCGTAACGGTATAGGTTTCTTCATCCACGGTTGAGATTTCATACTGAAGCTGGTGTTCCTTGGCAAAGGCATCTAAGAGGCCAGCAAGATCTGGAAGTTGTCCAGAAACGACTGCAGTCGCTGACTCTGGCACCATGTTTTCACGAAGGCCACCTGTAAAGCTATGAAGATGGGCACTTCCTGTGTTGTCATTTCCAAAATGAAGGTACTCAGTGATGTTTCCTTTTTCCCCATTGATGATTGGGAATTCCGCATCTGGTGAGAAGCCAAAATCTGGCTCAGGAAGTCCGACATGTTTGAAATAGTAATCCATGTCGCCCCATCCTGATTCTTCATCCGTACCGACAACAAAGCGCACGCGCTTAGAAACAGGGAGTCCTAGGTCTTTAATGATCTTCAAACCATAGTAGCAGGCCATTGTAGGCCCTTTATCATCAGACGAACCACGCGCATAGAGCTTGCCATCGATAATTTCTGGTTTGTAGGGATCCGTCTTCCAGCCACTACCAGCAGGCACGACGTCCATATGGGCAAAGATTCCAAGCTCTTCTTCTCCTTCACCAAAGGTAAAGTGACCGGCATAATTGTCGACATTCTTAGTTTCATAGCCATCACGCTTGGCAATTTCCAAGAATTTTTCAAGAGCTTTTACAGGACCAGGTCCAAAAGGATGCTCCGCATCTGCCTTGCTGTCATCGCGTTCAGAATTGATTTCCAAGAGGCTGTATAGGTCAGCCATCATCTCATCGCGACGTTTTTCTACTTCTGCTTTAAAGTCAACTGTTGTCATGAATTCCTCCTCGATCTTCTATTTGCTAAATGGCTTAGCGTTTGTCAATGATTTCGTCCACTGGTAAGCGATAGCTTGGCTCTACTTTTTCAGCGGCATAGCCAACCGTAATCAAGACTTCCGGACGGAAACGCTCTTCGATGTCCAATACTTCATTGATTTTTGATTTATCAAATCCCAAGATAATATTGGTTCCAATGCCTTGGTCCGTCAAAGCAAGTACCAAGTTCATAGCCACAAGACCGGCATTCAAAGCCAAGTAATCACTTGTTTGTTGGGCATCATAGCGCGCAAATTCAGCAGGAAGATTTTGCATAAAGTATTGCAACTGCTCGTCTGTGAAGTTTTTCACCCCACCGACACGCGCAATCTTGCGAGCCCGTTTTTGCAAATCGGTATCTGTAAAGAGGGCGATGGTCACAGGTGCTTCCATGACTTGATCGTAGTTTGCACCATAGGCTAATTTTGCCAATTCCGCATTTTTTTGACGAACGACCACAAATTTCCAAGGCTGGCTATTGTGGGCACTAGGGGCCAAGGTTGCGATCTCAATAGCAGTCCGTACATCCTTTGGATCGACCGGTTGGTCAGTGAAATGCTTGATCGCATGGCGTTTTTTATTGAGCTCTAGAAATTTCATAAGCTTCTTCCTTTTCTATTTCTGTTACTCCTATTTTAACACAAAATGAAAGAGCTTGCAGGGTTTTACAGCCTAAGATTGTGAAAAAAGAAGCGGACATTTTGAAGTTCCGCTTCTTTTTTATAGGTTGAATACACAAGAGATCCACCTATGATTCATTGGAAAGATTGAAATAGTCAGCTACTTCTTTGGCATAACCGTATTTCTCAATTAAGCTAGTTAGGAGCTCGATGTTATGGCCCCGATAGTTATCCTCGCGTCTCAATTCTTCGTACATCTCAATAAAAGGAAGATCTTTGTCCTTAGCATCTTGGAGCTCTGCTTCATAGTCATAGGCCACCTTACGAAATTGCAGGTTGGTCACCCCATCTTCTTCGACATCGATCAGAGCATATTGAGCTCTGTGGTTTTGAATTGGTTCCCAGTCAAAATAAGGCATGCCAATAGTCCCCGGATTGAGGATCTGCTGGCCCTGACTGCCATAGCGAAGCAACTGCTTGTGGACATGACCGTAGATCGCCAGATCCGTCTGATCATCCAGCAGTTGGTCAAAGTTCTCCGTCGCATTAGCTGGACGCAAATCTCCACCATAATTCTTTTCTGGCAAGTTGTGGGTCAGTGAAAAACGAATGCCATTGACCTCCTTCTTCTCTACCAATGGAAGGGAACGAAGCCAATCGATCCGCTTAGGATCCAATCCTTCCATGAGGTACTGAGTGAGGCGAAGAAGTTGGATCTCCTGCGGATCCTCTAACCCGTACTCGCCATCCAAGGCCTCTAGGACACAATCGTCCCAATTTCCTCGAACAGCTGCTGTAATGGGAATTGCATCCAGCAACTCAAAAAGGTCCTCTCTTCCAGGCCCCGGTAGCAAAACGTCTCCTAAAAGCCAGTATTCCGTCGCGCCTAGAGCACGCGCATCCGCAATCACTGCCTTGAGGGCAGTCGTATCTCCGTGGATATCAGAAATAATAGCGATTCGATGGTTCATTATTACACCTCATTTGAAATTTAATTAGATTTGAATCTAGTATAACAAAATTAAGAGTAAAACGTAAAAACCATCCATGAAAATGGATGGTGAAATTACTTAAATCCTTGGGAGGGCTCCGCCACTTCCATCAATGGACTTTCTTCTTCTTGTTTTCCTTGATGGAGCTTGGCTTGCACTGCCTCCGCGACTGCTCGCGGAACACCGACTGTGACAATTTCATCTACAGTGGCCTCTTTGATCTTGGTCAGTGACTTGAAGTGTTTCATCAGCAACTGCTTGCGTTTTGGTCCCAAGCCTTCGATCCCATCCAGCTGGGAGGAGAAGGAATTCTTAGACCGAAGCTGGCGGTGGAAGGTGATGGCGAAACGGTGGACCTCATCCTGGATCCGTTGCAGGAGGAAAAATTCCTGCGAGGTTCGAGAAAGTTCGATGACTTGGAGAGGATCACCGAAGAGCAATTCATGGGTTTGGTGCTTGTCATTCTTTTGCAGGCCTGCGATGGGAATGTCCAGCCCAAACTCTTCTTGGATGACTTGCTTAGCGACATTAACCTGGCCCTGACCCCCATCGATGACGATTAGATCTGGTGGCGTCAAGCCATCCCGCATGACCCGACTGTAGCGTCTGCGAATGACCTCCCGCATGCTGGCATAGTCATCTGGTCCGACAACGGTCTTGATCTTGTACTTGCGGTAGTCCTTTTTACTTGGCTTCCCATTGACAAAGACCACCATGGCTGAAACCGGACTGGTCCCCATGATGTTGGAGTTGTCAAAGGATTCAATGCGCACAGGAGTTGGAATTTGCAGGAGTTTTCCAAGATTTTCAATGGCACATTGGGTCTTTTCCATGGATTTTTCAAGGAGATTGAACTTCTGCTCCAGACTGACACGCGCATTCTTGATGGCTAGATTGACCAACTGCTTCTTCTCCCCACGTTGGGGCTTGAGGACCTTGGTATTCACTAGGGCCTTGACCGCTTCCTCATCGATATCTTGAGGGATCAGGATTTCATTGGGGATCAGGTGAGATTTCTCCTGGTAAAACTGCCCTACATAGGTCAAGAAATCCTCGTCCGGATCATTGTAGTAAGGGAAGAGGTTGACATCCCGCTCGATCAGCTTGCCCTGACGGACAAAGAAGACCTGCACACACATCCAGCCCTTGTCTACGTAATAGCCAAAGACATCCCGGTTCTGCAAATCCTTGGCCATGACCCGCTGTTTGGTCCGCAGGGTCCCGATGGCCTGGATCAGATCCCTATACTCGGCTGCCCGCTCGAATTCCATGTTTTGCGCAGCCGTAGTCATCTTGAGCTTGAGCTCATCGATAATCTTGTCATCCTGCCCCTTGAGGAAATCAGAAACCTCCTGAGCCATGCCCTTGAAATAGGCCTCATCCTTATGGCAGACCGTGTGGGCCATACACTGCCCTAGATGGTAGTAAAAGCAGACCTTGGAAGGCGGATTGGTACACTTGCGGAATGGGAAAATTCGGTCTAAAAGTCGCTTGATCTCATTGGCCGCCCCTACATCCGGATAGGGACCGAAATAGAGCCCGCCATCCTTTTTGACCTGGCGCGTGATAATCAGACGCGGATAGCGCTCATTGGTAATCTTGATGAAGGGATAGGACTTGTCGTCCTTGAGCATGATATTGTACTTGGGCTTATTCTCCTTGATGAGGTTGATCTCAAGAAGCAAGGCCTCAATATTGGACTCGGTGACGATAAACTCAAAATCCACAATCTCAGATACCAGCGCTTCCGTCTTGGTATCGTGGCTCCCTCTGAAATAGGACCGCACCCGATTGCGAAGATTCTTGGCCTTCCCCACATAGATGATGGTACCGTTCTTATCTTTGTGAATGTAACAGCCCGGACTCGTCGGCAAGAGCTCGAGCTTGGATTTAATCAAGTTATTCATACTCTCTATTATAGCAAAAAAGAGAGGTCTTGGCCTCTCTCTAATATGTTTGTATTATTATCCACCTTCACCAAGTTAAAAATAATTTTTAAATTATATATCAGACCCTCATCCTCAATCCTTTATCTTCACTTGCCCTTTTTCATAGCAAAAAAGAGAGATCTAAAAGGATCCCCCTTTACTAGCAATCGATAATCTTTATCCTTTGAGATTAGCCATCTGGAAGAGCGGAATCACATAAGGAACAATAGACATCAGGATAGTGAATAGCACGAAGAACCAGAACCAGAAGGAAGCGAGGGCACGCTGGAAAACTCCTGGCTGTGGTTTATTGGCCTGAATATAAGCCTTGATAGCTGGCCATTTGGTCGCAAGAACCACTATCATGACAATGGAACCAATGGCTAAAACACCAATTTGGAGCCAATTCGCTAGTCCCTCGTCCACATGATAAGCTACATAATGCAAGCCTTGGGAAATGACAAAGTTATTGAAAATGTGATAGAAAATTGCCCACCAGATATTGTATTCAAAGGCAATGTAGCCGAATCCTAGACCAATGATACCTGCGAAAAAGAGCTGGTCAAAATTAGCATGGAAGAGGCCGAATAAAATAGCCGTCATGACAATGGCAAAGATTTTGCCATACCGTTCCAAGCCTCGCAAGCCGGCCCCACGGAAGAAGAATTCCTCTGTGATAGGACCAAAAAATCCAGCATACAAGAGCATGGTCCATGATCGCTCAATCGTATCACCTAGATCGGGTGTTGGAGAATGAAGGCCAATGGTCTCAAACATGCGCTCAATCACTTGTGTCATCACAGATGAAAAGACTTGAGAAAAGCCAAGAAAGGCGAGAAGAATAAAGAAGACTGAAAGAGTCATCTTACGTCCCTTGTGCTTAAGATCATATTTATAAAGGGCCTTCTTGCGATAGGCATTAAAGAGAAAGAGTCCAATGGAAATAGAGATAAGGTAGGGAATACCAGCCCAAACATTCAGGGCATTGAGTTTTTCCGTTACTTGACTTGGATCTTTTCTGAGAGAGCCTGCTATGGTCAATCCAAGGAGGACTTCCCACAGGACGGTTACCAAGGTCATTACCAAGAGATAAATGGCAAGGGTCCCGGAATACCTTCCTATATCTTTTTTAGGGTCTAATAATCGGTTGTATTGGTTCATTTCTTCCTCCTAGAAAATAGATAAAAACTCGCACACATTCCTTCGTATAAGACAAAGAAAATCAAAAAGGCATGCATAAAGTAGTCTTCTGGTAATGCAAGAATAATCGAATCCACGCGCGGATCAAAGAGCCAAGTATTGTCCCCAGCAAATAAGACCTGATGAAAAAGCGTAAAGAATTGATCAAAACCAATTATAACAGTCATCACTGCAAGCACTACTGGTAAAACCATCATCCAAAAGAAGAGACTTCGGTACAAGGCCAGGTAGCCTTTTTTGACGACTGTCCGCATAAAATGGATAAAACCAGGTAGAGTGACCAAGAAAACGACCGTCAGCAAATGAAACAGGTACTTGACAGCCTCAAAATGGTGCAAACCATTTTTTGAAGAGGGGAATTGAGGCATCTTCAACACCCATTGAAAAGGATTGGTCAAATAGTTCATCAAGACATTAAAATTCTTCATGATGACTGAAGCCGAAAAACCAGTTCGACTTTGAATCCCCAACCAATGAATCTCCACGGGATAGAGGGCCCAAGCGAGAGCAATGGTGAGAAGAATCGTAGCTGACAAGATAAAGAAAAATTGGTTGATTGATTTCAAACTTCTAAGCATCAAAATCCCACTCCGCTAAACTGGAAACAACATGTGTCGGTGCAATTGGTAAGGTCGGCACTTCTTCTGGTTTGGTAAAACCTGTCGTCACCAAAAGGGTTGGAATCCCATTGTCAATACCAGCACGAATATCTGTTAGATAATTATCCCCTACCATAACGACTTCTTCTCTTTCAAACCCCAGATGTTCAATAGCCTTATCCATGATGATGGCCTTTGGTTTCCCAATGATCACTGGCTCGACCCGTGTCGCTGCTTCGACAAGGGCAATCAGGGATCCTGCTCCTGGCATCAAGCCACGCTCTGTTGGAATGTTCAGGTCCGGATTGGTCCCAATAAAGTGCGCTCCTTTTTGAATCGCCAAGGTCGCAAGAGCAAACTTCTCATAATCCACTTGCCAATCCAGTCCAATCACCACATAATCAGGTGCTTCTTCATCCATGATATAGCCAGCTTCTTCAATAGCATCTTTGAGCCCCGCTTCTCCGATCACATAGACCTTTTTGCCCAAATTTTGGTCATTCATGTAGTCAATGGTCGCAAGGGTAGCTGTATAGATAGTCGAAACTGGGGTTTCAATATTGAAATGAGTGGCCAGCATATCCCGAACAGTCTCTGGTGTGCGGGTTGTATTGTTGGTCACAAAGAGATAGGGAATCTCACGCGCCTGCAGTTCATGAACAAAAGCTTCTCCTGCAGGAATTCGTGATTTTCCTTTGTAAATAGTGCCATCCAAATCAATCAAATAGCCCTTATAGTGCATTTATTCTTCCCTTTCTGTGTCAGCTTCTTCATGAAACTTCTCTGCATCGACTCGTCCACCAGAACCATATAAGAGCAATGCTCCAGCATAGAGGACAAATTGTAACACCAAACCTGTAAAATTAATCCCTTGACTTCCCGATTGGGTGAACAAGAAGGATGCTACCATGAGGATCACAATGGTCAATAACAAGCCTATCACGGTTGCCTGATCCACACTGATTTGATAAACCGTGCGTTTAGTGCTCCGATTTTTCCCGTCAGACTTAGTTTCTGGTTGCAAATTCTCCACAAAATCCGTCACCAAGGTCGCAGCGAGGCTGACTGTCGTGCTAAAGAGCACGCCTTGAGACAAGCGGTGATAGAAATTGGACCAGAAGGATCCTGATTGGCTAGTAATCCCAATCGAGAAGATCATGACCGGTAAAAGAAAGGCCAAGGTGAAATGGATCCAGACCCGATACCAGCGTATATCTTCTCTTAAAAAGCGATTAAAACTCTCTAAATTCAAGCGATAGCGGAAAAATTTATAAAT
This sequence comes from Streptococcus parasanguinis, assembly GCF_019929185.1. Lineage (GTDB taxonomy): Bacteria > Bacillota > Bacilli > Lactobacillales > Streptococcaceae > Streptococcus > Streptococcus parasanguinis_O. The sequence goes on along the minus strand of NZ_JAHZPC010000001.1, from coordinate 20,512 downwards.
TTCCTCTACCAGGATGATGCCCAAAGCACAAAGAGTCAAGAGCCAATCTCCCAACATGTACAAAGGGTTCTTTTGACGCTTGGCATAGGCCACAACCCGTTTTTGATAGCTTTCAAGTTCCTGTTTTTTATTTTTTAATCTTCTACTTTCCATAATTCCAACCCTTTTCTTCTACTTCTTCCCACTCAATTTCAGCTTGGGCATTGATCTGACTATCTGAAGTAATTTGGTGCTGAGTTTTCAAGCCCTCTTGTTCATATTGAGAGGTGATGAGACCTCCTGCTAGCACTTCTTTGACATATTTTAGATGAACTTTTTTAGGGATATGATGGGTCAAGAAGTCTGCTCCCATCACCTCAAAAACCCAGTCCAAGTACTTGCTATTGTTGACATGTCCGTTCATATCCAAGTCGTAAAACCGAACCCGGTATTCTTGTTCGACGCCGCCTTCTAATTCTTTGAAACGGGGACCGCGGAGCATGGTTTTTGAAAATTCAGAGTCAAAGGGATCCGTGATTTCACTCATAACAGGATGAACCTTGCGCGTATCCCGATCCATCAAGACAAAGGTCGCGACCATCTCAATGATGGTATTTCCTGCTCCGTCCTTGATATTAAAAGCCCGGTAGCAGAAAAGGCGATTGTGACTCTTGGCATAGGTTTCGATAGTGATTTTCTCATCAAAAACAGGGAGACGCTCGATCTTCATATTGTAATCCGTGATAATCCAGACCAGGTTGTAGTTCTCTAAAATGTACATATCACTCATACCCAGCTCAATCGATTGCATGCCCGATACCTGTAAAGACAGCAAGATCAATTGGGGAATCTTAATATAACCATTGACATCACTCATATCAAACGGAATTTTCATGCTGTATTCAAATGTTTTTGCCATCTTCTACTCCAAAATAAACTTCTCTGCTACAGTGTCTCCTAAAAAGAGACCTTTCTTGGTCATTCGAACAATGTCCTTGTCAGGTACCAAAAGTCCCTGCTGGGTCAATTCCTCAACCACTAGTCCATATTGTTGGTCAAAATTCACACCAAACTTTTCTTCAAAACGCTTCTTGGAAACGCCTGTTTTCTTACGTAGTCCTAGAAACATCTCTTCTTCCATCATTTCTGTCTGAGTCAAGTGCTCTTCTTGGACACGCGCATTTCCCTCGTCAACAGCCTGCATATAGTGACGGATAGGCCCATGATTCTTGTAGCGAACACCGTTGACATAGCCGGATGCACCAGCTCCTAAGCCATAATACTCGGCATTATCCCAATACATGAGGTTGTGGCGACTTTCAAAACCAGGCTTGGAGAAATTAGAAATTTCGTAATGCTCAAAGCCTGCACGCTCCAACTCCTGAATGATGTATTCAAACATCTCCGCTTCCAGCTCCTCTTTAGGTAGTGGAAGCTTGCCCCGTCTCATGCGGTTCATAAAGACTGTGTGATTCTCCAGAATCAAGCTATAAAGACTCATGTGGGGAATGTCAAGGGCAAGAGCCTTAGCGACATTTTCCTTGACCTGCTCCATGGTTTGCGTCGGAAGCGCATAGATGAGGTCAATCGAAATATTGTCAAAACCAGCCAGTTTCAGACGGTCGATATTGTCATAAATGTCCTGCTCTTGGTGGCTTCGACCAATCTTCTTGAGCAAACGATTATCAAAGGTCTGCACTCCCAATGAAACCCGATTAACCGGCGAATCCTTTAAGACCGCAATCTTATCCGGATCCAAATCACCAGGATTGGCCTCGATCGTCAGCTCTTCCATCTGAGACAGATCAAGCAACTTGGTCAGCTCCTTGAGCAGATAGGCTAGCTGATCTGCAGATAAGGCTGTCGGTGTCCCACCCCCAATATAGAGAGTCCGTAAGTGTGAGATTTCTTCCCGACGAAATTCTTGGATCAAATGATCCAAATAGGCATCGACTGGTTGGTTCTTAATAAAGACTTTCGAAAAATCACAATAAAAACAAATCTGGGTACAAAATGGGATGTGGACATAAGCGGACGTTGGTTTTGTATGCATACCTTTAATTATACCATAAAATCCCCCCGAGTCCGAAAAGAAAAGGGAATAAGAAGCAAGGAATTCCTTGACAATAACGAATAAAAGGAATAGAATAAACCTAATCATATTCGGAGGTAAGGAGATATGAACAACTAAGTTTCGTTAAATAAAATACTTTATTTAGTGGACTGCTTGTTCTATCTCTTTTTGTGTACCCTCTTGCCTATTTTCCAACTTTTTTTGGCTAAATAAGGTCTTTTTCTGCCTGGGTTCCACTTGAATACAGCTCTACTAAATAGGTAGAGCTGTTTTTTTGCCCCAGTAGAAAGGAATCTTATGCTAAAACTATCCCACCTTACCATCCGCCATACAAAAGATTTACGCGATCTGGTTCGTGATCTGTCCTTAACCATTCATGAAGGAGAAAAAGTTGCTATTATTGGCGAAGAAGGGAATGGAAAATCTTCCTTGCTTCAGGTCCTTATGTCCCCAAAATCCCTACCAGATTATCTGATAACGGAAGGAGAAATCACCACTTCCTTTCACTCCTATGCCTATATTCCCCAGGCGTTGCCGGAAACATTGAAGAGGAAAACCTTGGAAGAATATTTTTTTGGAAAGGACGAGCTAGACTATGCCAGCCTCTACAGACTGGCTGATCAATTGCATTTTAATAGCGACCGATTTGCAAGCGATCAAGCTATCGGAAGTCTATCTGGAGGAGAAGCCCTCAAAGTTCAACTGCTTCACGAACTTTGTTGTCCTCATGAATTGCTATTTTTAGATGAACCTTCAAACGATCTGGATTTGGAGACCTTGGATTGGCTCCAGCAGATGATCCAAACGAGTCCCCAAACCATAATATTTATTTCCCATCATGAGGATTTTTTGACTCAGACGGCGGATACCATCATACACCTCAGACAGATCAAACACCGCAAGGAAGCTGAAACCATCGTAGAGCACCTAGGCTATCAAGACTACAGTAGCCAGAGGGAGCAACAATTCAAGCAACAGACTCAGCAAGCGGCCAACGATCAACGAACCTACCGAAAAACAATGGAGAAGCACCGTCGTATCCGTCAGCAAGTCCAAACTTCCTTACGAAATACCAAAGATAGCACTGCTGGACGTCTCCTGGCAAAGAAAATGAAGTCCCTCCTCTCACAAGAAAAGCGCTACGAGCGAGAATTCCAATCCATGACTTCCCAACCCTATGATGAGGAAATCATCAATCTGCATTTCCCTTCCCTCACTCCCTTGTCTCCTCAAAAACGATTCCTTCTATTAGATCAGGAAGAACTCGCCATTGGTGACCGGGTCCTGGTCAAGAACCTCTCCCTTACTCTTCTAGGACAGGATAAAATAGGGATTATCGGTTCCAACGGTGTGGGGAAATCCACTTTCCTAAAAATGATATGGAAAAGTCTACAGAAGAATGAAAGTATTCGCACTGCCTATATGCCTCAAGATTACACTGAACGCCTTCCTTTGACTCAGACACCGGTTCAATTTCTACAGCATTCAGGCGATCGCGAAGAAATCAACACCATTCAATTGCATTTAGCCTCCCTCAACTTTACTTATTCTGAAATGCACCATCCTATCTCTGAACTTTCTGGTGGCCAGCAAGGCAAACTCTTTCTCCTTCAATTAGTACTCACAAGTCCCCAGTTTCTGCTCTTGGACGAGCCTACTCGCAATTTTTCCCCCACTTCCCAACCAGAAATTCGTCGCCTATTCGCAGACTACCCAGGCGGACTGGTTACAGTATCCCACGATCGGACCTTCCTCAAGGAAGTCTGCCAAAAAATCTATCGTCTGACTGAAAATGGTTTGGTAGAAATAGAGTCGCTCTAACGTAAAAAAGATTGGCCAAAACCAATCTTTTACATTGAAAATAAAGTCCTCTTAGAAACTTTCCTTAGGTGAGAACGGACGTCAGCGAACTTCATAGAAGTTCCATGACTAAATCAAGATACAGAGGGCGTCTGCGGATAAAGTCAAAATAGGAAGTTTGACGCAGAATCTTTAGATTCTAGGAGAACTTATCTTTTTGACACAATCCGCAGCCCGTGTTCAATTCGTTTTGAACCCCTTCGCTTTTCAATTTTTAGGCTCAGGCTAAAACAGTTCCCCGAACTGTTTTACTCTCAAAACTCCCGAGTGCTTGAAACCATTAAGTTTCAGGCACTTTTCTCACGGCGAAAAGTTTCAATAGAGGATTGGATAACTCTGAATTTGTTAGATTTGTATAAAAGAACAGTTCGTCAACGTTCTCCAAACTTGGTTTTGACCAATTATTTTATCTAATTTTGTCCTGCCTCTTGTCCCATTTCTTGGGTGCGTTTGTAGGCTGCTTCCACACCTGCAATAATATCGCCCCGAAGGCCGACTTGTTCTAAGCGATTGACTCCTGCTATGGTTGAGCCACCTGGGCTACAAACTGCATCCTTCAAGCTTCCAGGATGTTGCCCCGTCTCTAAGACCATACTGGCAGCCCCTTTGAAGGTCTGAGCCGCCATCTGAAGAGACTGACTACGTGGTAATCCCAAGGCTACTCCTGCATCCGCCATGGCCTCGATCATCTGATAGACAAAGGCTGGACCACAGCCTGCAACAGCCGTTGCAGGATCCATCAATTTTTCTTCGATTTCATAGAGAACTCCTGCTCCTGCTAGAAGCCGGTTGACTTGGGCTAGCTGTTGGTCTGTCACTACTTGGGAGCGGGCTAAACTGATGACACCCTGACCAATAGCTACGGGCGTATTAGGCATGATGCGGATGAGACCCACCCGCTCATTTTTAACTACACTTGCCATTTGCTCCAGTTCCAGACCTGCTGCCATAGAAACCAACAGGAGATTGGAACGTTGGCCCAAAATATCCTGGTACTCTTCAAGTAAAGGGCAGATTTGGTAGGGTTTGACACCTAAAAAGATGACCTCCGCCTCTTGAAAGACTTGTTCAAGATCAGACGCCGTTCCCCCATACTGGCTGATAAACTCTTCCACCTTTTGTGGGGAACGATTGACCAAGAGCAGGTCTGTGCTAGCCACTTCTTTTGCGACCGCTTTGGCCAGACTAGCTCCCATATTTCCAAGACCGATAAATGCTACTTTCATGACTTACCTCACTTGACCATTTCCACTGACGATATACTTGTAACTAGTCATCTCCCGCAGTCCCATTGGTCCACGCGCATGGAGTTTCTGCGTCGAGATCCCCATTTCACAACCTAGGCCAAATTGACCCCCATCTGTAAAGCGTGTAGACGCATTGACATAAACGGCTGCTGAATCTACTTGCTTTGTAAAATAAGCGGCTGTCTCAGGATTTTCAGTCACAATGGCATCCGAATGATGGGTGCTGTGGGCTTCTATGTGGTCCACCGCTTCCTCAACTCCATCAACGACCTTGACTGCTAATATATAATCTAAAAATTCGGTATCAAAATCCTGCTCCTGTGCTGCTGTTCCCGAAATAATAGCCTGTGCGTCCTCATCTAGACGCAACTCAACCGATCTTTCCCGCTCATCCACTAAACGCGATTTGACCAAAGGCAAGAAGTCAGACGCGATCGCTCGATCCACCAACAAGACCTCCAGGGCATTGCAGACGGATGGGCGGCTTGTCTTGGCATTTTCAATAATGGCGAGGGCTTTCTGGAAGTCAGCCTCCTTATCCACATAGACATGGACGATCCCAGTTCCTGTCTCGATAACGGGGACAATGGCATTTTCAACCACCGCTTGGATCAATCCAGCACCACCACGTGGAATGAGCAAGTCCAGATAGCCCTTAGCCTTCATCATAGCAAGGCTAGAAGCTCGACTCGTATCTTGGATCAGTTGAAGAAGATCTGGATTCAGTCCGGCTTCTTCCAATCCAGCCTTGAGGGCTGTCACGATCGCTTGGGCAGAATGAAAGGCATCCTTTCCAGTACGAAGAACCACTGCATTTCCACTCTTGATGGCAAGCGCTGCAGCATCCGATGTCACATTTGGCCGGCTTTCATAAATGATGCCAATAACACCCATGGCAACGCGAACTTTCTGGATTTCAAGACCATTTTCCAAGAATTCCGTATCCAGCACTTCCCCAATTGGATCTGACAAGTCTATTAAAGCACGAATTCCTTGTGCCATACCGGCAATCCGCTCTTGATCAAGAAAGAGGCGATCCAGCATGACTTCAGAAATCTTGCCGCGTGCTGCTTCCATATCGATTTGATTGGCTACTAAAATGGCTTCAGTCGCTTTCAAAAGCTGGCTAGCCATGGCCTCCAAAGCCTGATTTTTAAGAGCTGTACTGGCTGTATTGATGCTTTTCTTAGCTGATCTCGCTATGGCTAATTGTTCTTGTGTTGTTCCCATACGTTTTCCTCTAGAATTCTGTAAAGAGTAGGTCAATCTCAGGAGTTACCGAGATCCAATCATCCCGGTGGATAAGGATTCCCTTAGCTTTTTTAGATTGGAGTAGATCGCGCACAGCTGATTGGCCGAGACGGACCTTGCCTTTTCCTAGTAATTGACCAGTCTCTTGATGATAGACGCTGACGATGTCGTGATAAGAGAAATCCCCTTCTGCCTTGGTCACACCAGAAATCAATAGACTCTTTCCATGATCCAACAGAGCTTGCGCTGCTCCAGCATCCACCCAAACGGCACCTTTGCTTTCTGCATAAAAGGCTAGCCATTGCTTCTGGGTTTTTAAACCCTTATCCTCTGCAAGGAAGTAACTGCCATTTGCTTGCTCTTCTGCTGCTTCGATCAAGGCATCCGGCTTGAGAGACGAGCAAATATAGACGGGAACCCCTGACTCGGTCGCAAGGGTCGCTGCCTTGAGTTTAGTCAGCATTCCACCAGTTCCGTTGCTACTGCCAGCACCACCAGCCATCTCGATCATCTCACGAGAAATGTGTTCGATTCGATCCAAGCGCTTAGCACTTGGATCCTGAGAAGGATTGGCTGTATAGAGGCCATCTACATCTGTTAAAAGGACCAAAAGATCCGCTTGAACCATGGCTGCAACCTGCGCACTCAAGATATCATTGTCTCCTACTTTTAACTCGGCAATCGAGACCGTATCGTTTTCATTGATAATCGGGATGGCCCCACGATTGAGTAGGACAGAAAGAGCCTGGTGGGCATTCTTATAGCGACGCTGGTCCGCAAAATCATCCTGGGTCAACAAAATCTGCGCAGAAACAATGTTGCGCAAGAGCAGGTTGGCTGTGTATTCTTCCATCAGTAAGCCTTGACCAACTGCCGCAGAAGCTTGCTTGTCTGCCACCTTGGTCGGCCGTTTCTTAAAACCAAGGGCACCAAATCCAGCAGCAACTGCCCCTGATGAGACCAAGATCAACTCATGATCTGATTCATGTAAGAGAGCCAACTGCTGCGTAATGACCTTGACCTTCTGTCTGGAGAGACTTCCATCAGGATTGGTCAACGACGAGGTCCCTACTTTAAAGACGATTCGTTTTGCTTTCATCGCTATGATTCTTTCTAATACTATTTATTTCGTATCTAAATGAAAGTGACTGAATCTCCATTCAGCCATCTTCATTATCCTTTTCGAAGGTCTTCCAGCGTTTTTTCAAAGATCGCTGGCACTTCTGCTGTAAATTCCAAGGTCTCGCCTGTGCGAGGGTGGGTAAAACCGAGTGTTCGCGCATGAAGAAACTGTCCTTGTCCTTTAAGGGTCTTCTTAGGACCATAAGCAGGATCTCCAGCCACAGGATGGCCAATATAGGCCATGTGCACCCGAATTTGGTGGGTCCGACCAGTCTCTAGTTGTAACTCTACCAAGGTGTAATTCCCAAAGCGTTCCAAAACTTGAAAACGGGTCACTGCAGGTTTTCCTTTAGCCGTCACCGCTTGTTTTTTCCGGTCCTTTTCACTACGACCAATGGGTGCTTCAATCATGCCCCGATCATTGGGAAGGTTGCCATGGACAATGGCCCAATACTTCCGTAGTGACTTTTTGTCTTTTAGTTCTTCTGCTAAGGCGACGTGAGCTTGGTCATTTTTTGCGACCATCAAGAGACCTGACGTGTCTTTGTCGATCCGATGAACGATCCCTGGACGCAATTCTCCATTGATCCCTGAAAGGTCCTTGACATGGTATAAGAGCGCATTGACCAAGGTCCCACTGGTATGACCCGCACTTGGGTGAACAACCATGCCTTGAGGTTTATTAACCACCACAACATCTTGGTCCTCATAAACGATGTCTAAGGGCAGATCTTCTGCTTCATAGCTGACCTCTTCTACTTCTGGAACTTCATACTGGATGATGTCCCCTTCTTTGACCGTGTACTTGGCTTTTTTCACAGTCCCATTGACCAGAACTTTTCCTTCTTTGATCTGCTCATTGGCCACAGCTCGTGACAAGGGAGTCAAATCCGCCAAAGCCTTATCCAGTCGCGCACCGGCTACTTCGATTTTAATTTCCATGCGTTTCCTCTTTCAACATCAGGATCAGGAGCAAGAAAACTCCAACTGTCAAATAGCTATCTGCTACATTAAAAATAGCAAAATTCATAAAATCCAGGTGGAACATATCGACCACAAAGCCCTGACGCAGGCGATCAATAAAATTCCCCAATCCACCTGCAATAACCAAGGTCAAGCCTGTCACCATCCAAAGCGACCCCTTGAGATGCTTATAGAGATAGTAAAAGGCACCTACCATCACGACTAGAGTGATGAGGGTAAAGAACCATTGCTGATTTTCAAGAAGCGAAAAAGCTGCACCTGTGTTTTGAAGATAAGTCAGACTAACCACATGGGGAATAAAAGATTTGACGACCCCCATTGGAATGTTCTTCACCACATACCATTTGACCAGCTGATCCAGTAGGACCAATAGGACGATCGCTACTGGGACCATTGTTTTTCTCTTCATTTCTTACCTCTTTTGATCAAAATATTCTACCATGACCTCGACAAACTTCTCTGCTACAGGAGAAAGATCCATCTCTTCGCGTTTGACATAGACCATTTTATTGTCCAAGTTATCTTCCAAAGGAATCACGGTGATCCCATTCACGGACTGGCTATCTAAAAAGCCTGATCCCGTCGCATAAGCATCTGTCCGCTCCAAGATCCCATTCAAAGTGGCCCGGTCGGTTACATTGAACATTTGGGAGCTCGAACTGGTATCGACAAAGTTCTCTGAATAATAGAGGTACTCATCTTTTTCTTGGGTAAAGCGAACAGTTGGCAACTGAGCTAGATCTTCCATGACCAGTTTTTTCTTCTTAGCCAGAGGGTGTCCCTTGCGAAGGTAAATATGAGTCTGAAAAGGAATCAAATCCACCACTTCAAGTCCTAATTTATCAACCCGTTGCATAATCCCCTTGGTATTTTGACGGTTGAGATAAATAATCCCCAACTCACTATGCCCTTGAGCCACTTCATCCAAAATTTGGACCGTCGTTGACTCAAAGATGCGGAAGTTTTTATTTTCCGGATAACGAATCGAGAATTCCGTCATCAAAGGCGGCAAAAAGTCATAGTGTTGACTAGAAATAGAGAATTCTTTCTTCTCTTCTTCAGGACTGGCATATTGATTTTGAAAAATATCAAACCCTTTGACCACATCCTGCGCTTTTTCATAAAATTCCATTCCCCGACGGGTCAAAAAAGTCCCCGAACTGGTCCGACGAAAAATCTTAAAGCCCAATTCTTTTTCCAGATCTCTGACGGATATGGACAAGCTCGGCTGACTCACATACATTTTTTCAGCAGCCTCACGAAAAGTACCACTATTGGCAATCGCCACTACATATCGTAATTGTTGTATATTCATTCTATTTTCCTTATTACAGTATCGATCTATTATACCATAAATTAGGGGCTGAAAGAAGAAATGCGTTTAAGAGACCTTCATCAAGTGAAAATAAAAAAACTGGAACTAAAACAGTTCCAGTTGATACTTATTCAATCACTTGAGTTTCAGCTACTTTCTTGTACCAATGAGCCGATTTCTTCGGATAGCGCTCTTGGGTTTCAAAGTCTACATAGAAGAGACCATAGCGTTTTTCATAACCATTTGACCATGAGAAGACATCCATCAGGGACCAAATGAAGTAGCCCTTGACGTTTGCACCATCAGAAATCGCATCCGACAAGACTTCCAAGTGTTGTTTCACATAATCGATCCGGCCATCATCGTAAACCGTGTTGTCCACAAATTCATCTTTGTATCCAAGTCCGTTTTCAGTGATGTAGATCTTCTTGTAGTTTGGATAATCTTTCTTGACACGCATGATTTGATCATACAAACCTTGAGGGTAGATGATCCAGTCCCAATCCGTCCGAGGAACATAGTCAGGAGCTACACGACGTCCAACACCTTTGATTTGGTATTTAGAGCTTCCTTTTTCCCCTTTACCATTGTGGATGATTTCAGTTTCGCCATCAAAGGCTTCCATCCAGTCACTCATGTAGTAGTTAATTCCAAGGAAGTCGTTCAAATCTTTAGCTGCTTCAAGTGCTGCAAAGTCTTCGTCACGAAGATCCAAGCTACCACCATTGACGGATAAGATGTGGTTTACACCTTCCATGGTTGCATCTGAATAGTGTCCAAGGTAAGTCGCATCCAAGATAAATTTGTTGTGTATGATATCTTCCAACTCAGCAGCCCGAACGTCTGCAGGATTTTTAGGATCCAATGGATACTTAGTTGGAAGGGCGTGAACAACCCCGATTTCACCTTTGTAGCCTTTGTCTTTGTACAATTTCACAGCACGTGCATGAGAAACCATCATATTGTGGTGAGATTGGAAGACTTTGGCAAGGTCATATTGAATACCTGGTGGGAATTTACCAACCAAGTATTGACCATCACCGATTGGGCCAATTTCATTGAAGGTTGTCCAGTAGTTTACTTCTGGGAATTCTTCAAAACAGAAAGCAGCATAATCTACAAAGTGTTCGATATTTTCACGATTCAAGAAGTCTCCATTTGAGTGAAGAGCTTCAGGAGTATCAAAGTGGTGAAGAGTTACGAATGGTTCTACATGACGTTTATGACATTCTGCAAATAACTTATGATAGAATTCTACCCCTTTTGGATTGACTTCACCATAGCCAGTTGGGAAAATACGTGACCAAGCAATAGAAATACGAATTCCGTTTACGCCATATTCTTCTGCCAACTGTAAGTCTACTGGATATTTATGGTAGAAATCACTCGCTGGTTCAGCAGTATACCAATAGTTGTCTGCTAAGTATTTGTCCCATGCAACTGGTCCTTTACCATCTGTATGAGTTGCACCTTCAGCCTGATATGCCGCTGTTGCGCCACCGAAAATAAAATCTTTAGGTAATGTTTTTGACATAAGTTTCCCCTTCTCAATCATAAAATAAAAACAAAGCAAGATGGAGAGGAGTCAGTGAGCAATCCTTCTCCATCTCACTTTAATCAACAGTAAATGTATTTATTATTGAAATTGTTCTTGAACGAATGCAAGAGCGCCTTTACCATCACGAGTCAACTTGATGTATTGAGCTCCTTCAGTCTTAGCCAATTTGATTCCAAGTTTATCTGTTTCAGCCTTCATATCTTCATAGTTTGAAGCTACTTGAGGAGCAAGAATAACAAGGTCAAATTCTGGCAACATTTCACGGTGAGCACCGTAACCACCAGCAGCAGCCTTCACAGGAACATTGTATTCTGCAGCAGCTTTATTCAAAGCGTTGGCAAGAAGTCCACTAGTTCCACCACCGGCACAAAGAACCAATACGTTTGTTTCTTTTGTGATATTGTTTTGAACTGGTTCACCTTCAACACCAGCTTTTTCAAGAATAGCATCTGCTTTTGCAGTGTTAAAGTTTGCAGCAACTTTTTCTTTCAAGCTATCGTTTGATTTACCTGAACGTTCTTCTTCAAGAATTTGTTCATCGTAAACTTTAAGGAATGGGTAGTAAATAACTACGTCCACTACGATAAGTAATGCAGCAAGGATGAATGAAAGTACTTGGAAGTTCGTACCAAGAACAATACCCAGAGGTCCAGGAGTTGTCCATGGTAGGTTAGAAGTAAATGAGTTCATTCCCAAGGTATCAACAAAGAATTTGAAGATCCATACGTTTGCAATTGGAGCAAAGATAAATGGAATGAAGAAGATAGGGTTCAATACAATTGGAGCACCGAACAAGATTGGTTCGTTAACACCAAAGAATGTAGGAACAACAGAAGCACGTCCAATGGCACGGTTACGTTTTGATTTCGTTAACCACATGAACATGAATGGAACGACAAGAGTCGCACCAGTACCACCCAAAGTAACGATAAACATTTGAGTACCTGAAGTAAGGATCTTATCTGCGTGCATTCCTTGTTGAATCAACTTCAAGTTTACTTCAGCATTTGCATAAGTAATCGCTGCGATAGCTGGTTCTACGATTGAAGGACCATGGATACCTATAAACCAGAAGAAGGCATAAGCACCAAAGATGAAGGTAATACCAAGGTATCCGTCTGCAGCTGAGAAGAGTGGAGCAAGAAGAGTACCGATTGATTCAGCAACCGTTACATGAAGGCCTGCTTTAACAACTAATTCAAGTGCATACAAGAGTACAACTGATAATGTAAATGGAATCAAGTCTTTAAATACTTGTGAAATATTTGGTGGAACCTCGTCCGGCATGCGGATGGTCACATTGTTTTTCACACAGACTTTGTAAACATTAACAGTAATGAATGCAGCAATAAAGGCTGTTAACAACCCTTTAGTCCCCATGAAGGCTGTTAAGAATCCACCTTCTTTAGCAGGTTCAGCAGCCATGAGCAAGAAGCCAACCATAGAAGCCAACATTGTTGAAATGTAGTTGATTTGGTTGGTTGCTGGGAGGTCACGGTTCATTGAATCTGTCAAACCCTTAGCCGTTGTCCCAGCAACGAAGAAGGCCAAGATGCCCATAGAATAGCTATATGGAGTCATCAAGAAAGTTTCAATATCTTTAGACCAATGGAATCCCCATGCGTTTGGTACATACGCAATTAGGATGAAGATAGATGAGAATAAGATTACAGGCATCCCTGCAATGAAACCATCACGAATCGCTCGCAAATATTTGTTTCGAGAAATCTTTTCAAAGAAAGGTTTCCCTTTTTCAATCAGTTCAATCAGTTTATTCATTATTTCGCTCCTCTTTTATATAGTTCAATCAGATGGTGAATCACGTCTTTTAATAGGATCGTTGTCATGAGATGGTCTTGACCATGCATCATGGTAATGCTATAGGGGATTTCTTCTCCTGCTGCTTCATGCGCTAGCATGGTCGTTTGAGATTTGTGAGCCTCAGCGATACAGGACCCTGCTTCTTCTACTAAGGATTCTGCTTTAGCAAAATCACCATTTTCAGCAGCTTTTAAGGCTTCCACTAATTTTGATCGAGCGTCACCGGCATAAGCGACAATTTCAAAGCCAAGTAATTGGACTTCTTCTTTATTCATGTTGGTTCCTCCTTATGATACCTTTTGAAAATTTTTATAATAGACGTTGAATATGAAGGGCTAAATAGACTTTTTCATTAGGAGATATTTTGGCTCCTGTCTGTTCAGCGATGGTTTGGTAGATTTGATGACTAATCTCATAAGCCTTTGGATAACTTAGCTGAATCAGTTGTTCCATCTCGCTCAAACCTTCTGGATCTTCTCTTCCCTTATCTAGCGAATCTAGGAAATAATTGAGATGGATCATAAAGCGATCATAGAAATGACTGTTTTCTTCTTTCCGTTTCAAGCCATTTTGAGCTAGTTTTTCTTCTACAGCTTTCAAAATAACTTGTCGGTCCTGGACATCTGGATCTTGCTCATGAATCATTTCCCCTTGTGCATTAATGAAATGATAAGCGATACGATTCACTTCATCGTCAGGAAGTTGATCCAAGAGCCGCTTTCGAAAGATCTCAATCGCTTCTTTTGCGATTTTATAGGGAATCGGGTGCATAGCAGACGCATCAGGAAGGTCACTGTGTTTGTATCTTCCCTGTTGAACTGCCTGGTAAGAACAAAAGATGTGATCTGTTAATGTCACATAGATATATTCTTGAACAGGATAGGCATATTTCTTAGACAAGGTATCAATCACTTCATAAGTGGTTGTAATGAAATCAAGAGGAACATCCTTTAGAAGGGCCATAAAGTTTTCTCTTGACTCATCCGTGTTTAAACGAAATACTTTTTCGACCTTATCATCAGCTACTAGATCATTTTTCTTTTTCCCAAAAGCAATCCCACTCCCAATAACAATCAACTCTTGTTGTAGTTCATTTTGAACCAAAGCAACATTATTGTTCATTGGATGGATAATACGATACATGAGGCTCTCCTTTGTAAAATTTGTTAAAAGCAAATAAAAATGACCACGAAGCAACTGAAAAAACTAGCCTACACTAATTGTTCAGTCTACTTGTGGTCACGCCTAATCTAACTTAGTAACGCTCACTGCTATTCAACTTATAAACTTATTCTATCATAAGTTTTTTGTTTTGTAAACCCTTACAGCAAAAATTTTTAAACATTTTTTTATAAAAAATAAACAAGACCTTAAAATAATGAAGAGGCTGGGATATAAGTCCTAGCCTCTCAATCATCTTTGGATTGTCGAGCAAGACGCAGTGGTTGAGTGGGCTCTATTACGCTGATTTCATCAGCTTTTACAGCCCTACTCAACTGTGCGGAGGTGGGACGACGAAATCGAATTCTAACGAATGACCGATTTCTGTCCCACTCTCTAACTGTTGCTTTAGGAGGCAATAACGATTTGTTTCTTACACGCGTTCTGTCCAAGGTGTTGCCACTTTAGCCAAGACCGCATTCAATTCTTCAATATTTTGACGACCTTCTGTACGAAGCCATTCACGAGCAGCTGCTTCTCCATCTTTGATGTAAGCTTCTACTGAACCTGCCCATGTCGCACGTCCACAAAGAACACCGTTGAAGTTAGCACCTGATTCATGAGCAAATTCCAAAGTTTCTTGGAAGAGTTTTGCTGATACACCAGCACTGAGGTAGATGTATGGAAGGTTAGTTGCTTCTTCTTGTTCTTTAAAGAAGGCAGCCGCTTCTTCACGACTATAGACAACTTCACCTTCTCCAAATCCTTCCACGTAGTTGACATTGACAGGAACTTCTACTTTCAATACATCGATATTGAAACGAGGATCTGAGAAGACTTTCATAGCTTCAATGACTTTACGAGGTTTCACTTTTGCATATTCAGCAGAGGTTGCATCTGCAATTCCTTCGTCATAAGCCAAGATTTCAAGGAAGAATGGAATGTCCTCTGCCACACATTCTGAACCAATGCGTTCGATGTAAGCTTGTTTTTCTTGGTTAAGTTCTTCTGCACTATCTACATCGTAGTAGAGCAAGAATTTCACAGCATCAGCACCTTGTTCTTTAATGCGTTTTGCTGACCAAAGGTTCAAGCAGTCAGGCAAGCGTTTGGTGCTAGATGTATCGTAGCCTGTCTTTTCGTATGCAAGCAAGAGACCAGCATCTTTGTCCAAGGCTTTCGTAGCAGGCAAACCATATTCTGGGTCCAACAACATTGATGAAGCATATTTTGTCAATTCATCTGCTACAAGAACTTTCAATTCTTCCATTTGTGCTACAGTTGGTTCAGTGTCTTGGTATTTGGCCATCAAGCGTTTCAAAGCCCCACGTTGGTCGAATGCCAAAGCTGAAATAACACCGTCTTTTGTACTAAGACGTTCCAAATAGTTGCGTTTTTGTTCTGTTAATACCATTTTATACCTCTTTTACGATTAATTGTTGATACAAGGCATCATAGTGCCCCATGTTGACATGTCCTGTTTGTGCTTCTTGCGCATTTAACATTCCAAGAACATTTGCTTTCTTGAGCAAGTCTGCGTCACTCTCATGATGATAGAGACCAGATGCAATCCCTGCAACAGTCGAATCACCCGATCCAACTGGATTGACGACATCGATCATAGGAATATCTACCTTATAGAAGACATCCCCATGCTTAGCGAAAGCGCCATTTGCACCAAGGGAGACAATCACCCATTCGATGCCATCAAAGAGAGAATCCTGAAGAACTTCTTTTAAGTCTTCCACATTCTTACTCACTTCTTTTCCTAACAACTGAGATAATTCTTCATTGTTTGGTTTAATGACCGTAGGCTTGACAGTTGCTTGAATGGCAGCTTCTAAAGAAGCTCCCGAGCAATCGAGTACGACTGGTTTCCCAGCTTCCCTTGCAATCTTGACAAGGCTAGCATAGTAGTCCACTGGTAAACCAGCAGGGAGACTTCCAGAGATGGCAACAACCTCTACTTGGTCAACCAAGTGACGATAATGGTCGAGAAAGTCTTTCCCTTCTTTCTCAGAAATGGTTGGACCTTTTTCTAAGATTTCTGTTTGCTTGCCTTCGTGAAGGATGGCGATACAATTACGTGTATCTCCAGCAATTTCAAAGAAACGTTCCTCTATCCCTTCTCCTAAATGATCGAGAATGAATTGCCCCGTCCGACCACCAAGTAGGCCAGTCGCTGCCACTGGATCCTTTATCTCAGAAAGTACACGGGTAACATTGAGACCTTTTCCACCAGCTGTCTTACTCACCTCAGCTACACGATTGACTGTATCCAACTGGAGTACATCCAAAGGATAAGAAATATCAATCGAAGGGTTCATCGTGACCGTTAATATCATACGTCACCTCTTAGTCGTGGTATTCACCACGGTCCCATTTTTCAAGGAATTCTGTAAAGAAATCAGCATCCGCTTGATGAGCATTATGGGTTTCCACATGTTGGATCTTAGCGATCAATTTTTTATTTTCTTCAGTTGGTTTGTATTCAGCGTGGATGAATGCTTCAATGATATCGCACATGAGCAATTCACCCGTAATTTTACCCCCAAACCCGATGACATTCGCGTTCAATTCTTCTTTTGCATAAAGAGCAGTTGTCATATCGCGTACCAAGGCAGAACGGATACCAGGTACTTTGTTAACAGCATTGTTAATCCCAACACCAGTACCACAGATACAAACACCAAGATCTGCTTGGCCACTTGCTACGGCTTCACCGACTTTCTTACCAAAGATTGGATAGTGGGTACGTGTATGGTCATAAGTCCCAAAGTCGAGCACTTCGTATCCTTTTGATTTCAAAAAATCAGAAACAGCCATTTTTTCATTTGTCACAATGTGATCACAACCAATTGCAATTCTCATTTGAATTCTCCTCTCATTAGCACATCTTATTCAACATATCAACACGGATTTGGTGACGGCCGCCGTCGTATTTACCATTGACGAAGCCTTTGGCAATGTTTTTCGCCAATTCATCCCCAACAATTTCAGCTCCCATGGTAATCATTCGAGAATTGTTGTGTCCACGTGTCATATAAGCAGAACGTTCATCTGAAACTTCTGCTGCCACCATTCCTTTGATTTTAGTCGCAACCATAAATGGACCAGCTCCATAAGCATCAATCACGATTCCAAGATTTTGATCGTTTTTGTTCACTTCGCTCGCAACTGCAAGTGTCACATCTACAAAATCTTGACCTTCAGCGGTTACATCTACAACATCGAAGTTTTCTTTTACAAGAAACTCTTTCACGAGATCTTTTAATCTTAATCCTGCAGCATCTGCACCAATTACAATAGACATGTCCTGTCCTCCTTTTGTTTATTTCAGCAAATATTCCTGTTGTTAATTTTTCACAAAGAAACATTTTCTTACTTTTGATATTATATTACACCTATTTCGAACGAAAGTCAACATTAAATTGTTTATTTTCGAACATTTTTTTAAAATAAAAACACCATATCTAGAAAAGATATGGTGTCAGTTTTCAAACTACATGCAACGATTATTTTGCATTTGCAGCATATTCTTCGTTACGTTTGATCATTTGTTTTCTGTACCAAGCGAAGATTCCGATATAGAATGCCAAGAAGACAACTACACCAAGGATCGCTTTGATATCACCTGTTGTTGCGTTACCGATTGTCCAACCGAGCAATTTTTCAACTGGTCCTTCAAGAGTTGAGTGAGTGATCAATTGAGTAGAAGCTACCCCTTTAGGGAAGGCATCAACACTCTTAGCCAATTGAGTTGCAAATGGTGCAATCAATGTACCTGAAAGAAGGAAGAGTGGCAAGAGAAGGCTTCCGAAGATGATCATACGGATCAATTTACCGCGTGTTACAACCAACAAGGCTGGAGTTACACCCATAGCGATGATCCCTGCAAGTGGCAAGATACCATTTCCGACTTTAGAAAGAAGCACTGCTTCGATCAACATGATTGGTGCAAGTACGTTAGCACAAGCCCAGATTTCAGCACGACCAGCGATAAATGGCCAGTCCAAACCGATGTTGAATTTACGTCCTTGAAGACGTTTAGTAGCAACGTTTGTAATACCTTGTGACAATGGTTCTACTGCTGCGATGAACCAAGAACCGATCAATGAGAACAATTCCAAGCAGACACCGGCAGTCAAACCAAGGCTCAACCAACCTTTAATAACCAATTCCCATTTGTCAGCATCTTGTACACCAGCAACTGGATGTGGAGTACCCATGATACCGATGACGATTCCAAGAAGGAAACCGATAAAGAATTTAGATCCCCAGAAACCGATCTTCTTGTTCAATTTAGCAGCGTCGAAGTCGTATTTATCAAGACCTGGGAAGAATTTGTCAAAGATTTTATCCAAGACCATGATGATTGGGTTCATCATGTAGTTCATGTGAGTAGATGTCATAGGTGATGAACTTGGTGCATTCAACAAATCATCAAATGTTGGTTTCATCAAGTCTGAGTTGATGATTTTCATAACCCCTACAAGGACAACGGCAAGAGTTGCAACGAAAAGTGAAACTCCTTGGCTGACACCGTTATTGTCAGCATACCATTTGATCAAAAGACCAGTGATAGACAAGTGCCAGATATCGAAGATATCGACGTCAAGCGTATCCGTTTTCTTGATCGCAAGCATGATAACGTTGACGATCAACATAATCAACAAGAAGTAAAGTGTCCAGGCAGACCCCCAAGTAATGGTCGCAAGAGGCGCCCAACCAACGTCTGTGATATTCAATTGAATACCAGTATTCTCAACGAATTTTGCAAGAGATGCTGAGAAAGCTCCATTCAACATACCGATGATAGCACCGATACCAGTAAGGGCGATGGCAAGTTTAATACCACCTTCAAGCGCTTTGGAGAATTTCACTCCAAACAAAAGTGCCAATAGAGTTAGGACGATCAACATGATGATCGGAGCACCCATGTCTAGGATGGGTTTGAAAAACTTATTGGCAAAATCAATAATGCCATTCATAATAAATCCTCCCGATTTATGAATTTTTTTGTAATTTACAGCAGAAAGTGTTTCCAATTTTATAATTGGATAACGCTTACAATCATGTTAAAAAAATATTAACTTAATCCATGTTCTTTAATGGCAGCTTCGATGTTATCAAAGACTGGCGCACTCATCGCTGGAATACGGAACAAGATTGGTCCTGCTTCTACCACAGGAATACCAGGATCGAATCCCAAATCAGTCGCAGCAATTGGAGTAAAGATGTCATAACCAGAAATCAAATCTTCATTGACGTCTTTGACCATGACAGCGTCACAACGCACATCATAACCACGGTTTGACAACTCTTCTTCCAACGCATTCTTAATTTGGTGGCTAGAGTTAAC
This sequence comes from Streptococcus parasanguinis, assembly GCF_019929185.1. Taxonomy (GTDB): domain Bacteria; phylum Bacillota; class Bacilli; order Lactobacillales; family Streptococcaceae; genus Streptococcus; species Streptococcus parasanguinis_O. The sequence goes on along the minus strand of NZ_JAHZPC010000001.1, from coordinate 778 downwards.
GCCTGCACCACAGGCAGCTAAAATTTTAATCATTTGGATGTCCTCCATTATAAATATTTACGAATGTTTTAGGAAATAGTTTCCGTAATGTATTGATAAAGCTTATCTTCACTATCTAATTTTGATAGAGCTTCGAGATTTCCATTGGATGTAAAGAAATCCATCAGTTGGGCCAAAATATTGGTTTGGCTTGAGCTCGTATTATTGATAATAAAGAATAAGAGTGAAACTTGAACTTCCTTATCTGGAGCAATCATATTATGAAAAGTTACGGGTTGTTCCAAACGAACCACAACCACATTCTCAGTGAGATTATGGACAATGTCTGTGTGCGGGATCGCCACATTTGGTAAGTCCTTACCAAGAAAATCCATATCTAATCCAGTCGGGAAAGACTTTTCACGCTCAATCAAAGCGGAACGATAGGTTGGTGTCACAATCTGTCGCTCTTCCAATAAGCTTGCTACCTGCTCAAAGAGATCTGTTTGATCCTTGGCATGTAGGCAAAACACAAGATCTTTGTTAAAGAGTTGATTTAATCCCATTGTTGCCACCTCCTTATCTAACTATTTATTTTATAGCTTCAGTATATCACTATATTGATTGAGTGTCAATCATTTTTTGTCTAAATTTGTTTAATTTTGTTTGTATATCGCTCTAAAGCGCTTTCTATCCGTCATTTTCCAACATCATTAAATCAGTAAAAAGAGAGTGGGACAGAAATCGGTAATTCGTTAGAATTCGATTTCGTCGTCCCACCTCCGCACAGTTGAGTAGG